>JAPOSC010000046.1 GCA_026709935.1 Thiotrichales bacterium | reverse complement strand
CGCTGGCGCACTCCTCTGTCCGTCTTTTTCTCCCTTCCATTTTGGTGTAAATATTGGGAATTATACCGGAGACTAGCCGCGAGCCCGATTTTCGGCTCGGCGGGCGGGGTCGGGCTACCGAGCCGAGATCAGTGACGAGGAGGAGTCAGGTAGATAAAGTCTGCGGATGGAGAAGATCCGTCATTTCGGGACTCTCATTGCGCTCGCAGGGAAGGGGTGGGTTGCGGTCTCGTGGTTGTGGGAAAAGCGCGTGAGTATTCTCGATTATCTCGGCCCCCCGGAGTATGTCGCGGCAATTATCCTCTGCGTGGGAACTGTCGTCATCCTGAATTACGAGTGGATGAACGGTCTTCGCCCTGCCGTGCGGTTCCGGAAGCTCGCCCCTGAACTGGAATCCGTCGCTAAGAGACTGATCGAAAAGGAATCTACTTCATATACCGACGTTGCAGACTGCATTCGTCAAGAGAGACTACGCTACAAGCTGGCTGAGCTAGGAGTCTCCCTTCCTGACGAGTCTTCACCGGAGAAAGTAGGTGCTCTTATTGCCTGCGCGTGGCTTGGGAAGCTGGAAGAGGCGCGGCGCATTCTGCCATTCAGAGAAGACTAGCCACCCTCCCGATTTTCTGATACTATACTAGCCACGAATCAATTGAGGCTAGTGCCATGAGCGGTCCCGGACGCAGTGAACGAGAAGGCATCTCCCTCGCGGAGCTATTCGACATGTTCCCCGACGATGAGGCAGCCGAGCGCTGGTTCGAGGAGCAACGCTGGCCGGGTGGCCGACGATTCTGCCCGGATTGCGGCTCTGAGCGCTACTCTATCGTGAAAAACCGGAAGCCGATGCCATATCGCTGTAAGGACTGCCGCAAGCACTTCTCGGTGCAAAAGGGTACCGTGATGCAGTCCTCCTCGCTCGGCCTTAAGAACTGGGCGATCGCCATCTACCAGATGTGCACCGGCATCAAGGGCACGTCGAGCATGAGTCTGCATCGGGATCTCAAGATCACGCAGGCATCCGCCTGGTTCATGATGCAGCGCATCCGGGAAGGGTTCCTCGAAGGCGAGAATCGGCCGATGCCTGGTCCGGTCGAGGCAGACGAGACCTACATCGGCGGGAAGGAGAAGAATAAGCACGCCAAGAAGAAGCTCCGGGCAGGTCGCGGCCCGGTCGGCAAGACGGCAGTCGCTGGCGTGAAAGATCGATCGACGAAGCGTGTCCGGGCGAAGGTCGTCCAGTCTACGGACAAGCCGACCCTTCAAGGGTTCGTCACCGAGCACACCGCCCCGGATGCGACCGTATACACGGATGAAAGTTCCAGCTATGAGGGACTCCCGTTCAAGCATGAGACGGTGAAGCACAGCACGGGTGAGTACGTCCGCGAGATGGTGCATGTGAACGGCATTGAGTCATTCTGGGCGCTCATGAAGCGCGGGTACGTCGGCATCTACCACAAGATGAGCCCGAAGCACCTGAACCGCTACGTAACCGAGTTCGAAGGTCGGCACAACGTACGCGGGCTGGATACTCGCGATCAGATGGAGCAGCTCGCTAAGGGGATGACGAGCAGGCGACTGACCTACGGGGACTTGATCGAGCCGAATGGCCTTCCCTCGGGCGCAAGGCCGATTTCAGTAGACTCGTAGGACTGACGAGCGAAGGGGCCACCGTAGTGACCCCTTCAGTATCACGGCCCGAGGACCGCCCCGCGTGCGTTAGCTGCTGGCCGATACGCACTGGTTGGCGTTGCCGTCCCAACGTCTATCCGTTTGTACGTACTTGCAATTCAGGCATGACTGAACAAGAGAGGGGCTCGTCTCGGCAAAACAGCCGCTACTCCCCGGCGTCGGTGCCCAAGGGGTGGACGGCGGACTAGGATCGGCGGGGGTTGTGAACGCAGCGACCGCGAATGGAACATTGAAGTACGGATGATCACTGTTGCCCGGATACATGGCTATGCAGTACGAGGTTTCCGGTTTCGTCCGAAGGGTCTGCGTCCACGCATCAAGGGGGATCATCCCGTTAACACCCCGTATCGCTGACTGAGGGGGCTGGGAGGTGCAAGCCGCTTGGCTCAGTACCCCGTACCGCATGATATACGGCGGATTTATGGGGCATTTGGTACTATCCGGAACGTTAACGGTATCGATGCCGCAAACCCTCACTTGATCTACGATGTTCGTAGCGAAATCCGCGCTATAGGTGATCTCCCATTCACGATTGCCATTCAGCGTTACGGTCATGGGAATGGTAAAACCGTCCTCGACGGTGCCTGTAATCGTCCCCGTCGTAGTCTGCGCCGCCACCGGCTCGGCCATCACCGTTGCCACTACTGCGGCGGCGAGCGTAATCCCCGCGAGTTTCATCGTGCGCCCTCCCCGAGAATGCTCCCTTGCGGGGGGGGGGGGGGGTGATTTTGCTTGACATGATAAGTTTATAGACATGAGGTATTCTCCTTTCTCTGCTTAGATTTGAAGGAACTGCCCGTGACGACACGCATCAGAATCTACGAGTTCCTCGCAACGCCTGCGCACGCATGGCTATCGATCGTCGCACGGCTATGCGGACTAAGATTTGAGTGTGGGCCATCTAGTGAAGGTAGTGAGGGGCAGGAAAACTAGTATCCTCTCTCCCTCTCCCACTCAAGAGCAGCAGATCTCGTTACCTTATATCCAACTTGATCGATACGGCATCCGGGCCATTTCTGCTGATGCTCTGATTCACGCCTCTTGAGGTCGATCGTGATACCGTGATGAACAACTTTCCCTCTGTACCAAACACGGTACTTATAGGTGTCGCGTGGTTCGTTTGACATGACGACCCTCCTGCATGCGATGGCCGATTGACCGCGTACAATGCAGATTGATACTCTCCTGCATGTGTACACGCTCTCGCCGTCGGTCCTCTGGAAAAGGGATGGCGAGGTACTTAGGTCGGGACTCCCATCCCGGCCTTTGTGCGTCTGAGGGAAGGTACGGCTAGATTCAGGGCTGCATCAAGCCAATACTCTCTCCCGCAGCCTCCTCCCGCGCAGCCTTCATTCCCGCCCAGAAGCCTCGGCGGTAGTCCGGGTACTCGTCGTGATGCGGGAAGTCTTCCGTGATTCGGCCTTGCTTGACGGCCTCGTAGCCATCATCCCATCCGAGTTCGTAGAGGGCATGGCCGTCGCCAGTCATGATCAGTGCTCCTTCCGGCAAGCGACTTGAAGGTACTACAGTCCACCGTGCGGTGACTATCCTCGGGGTATACTCACCGCATCAGAGGTAGCGTCGGGGAGCTTGAATCAGGCCCCAGATCTAGCAATTCCTTTGAAAAAAGAGTAACTTACGCAGTAGAGGCAGTAGGGCGCGATGCCCGAGGAGGGCCTGCCGTGAAGACTGAGAAGGCCGAGAAGGCCGAGAAGGCCGAGAAGGCCGAGAAGGCCGAGAAGGCCGAGAAAGCGGTATATATCGCAAAAGCCGTGAAGACTGCGCGGAGGAAGGGGAAGGTGAAAGTCCAAGGCCATGCCCTGACGATTTCCACGGCGAAGGTGCGGGGTCGCCCGGTGACTCAGCAGATCAAGCTGCACTCCACGCCGGAGGAGGTCGCACGGGCGATATTCTCCGCAGTGAAGCCACCCGACCCGAAGAAGCGGATCAAGGGCGCGAAGTAGCTCGGCTGGGAGGAACTGGCGGGGTCACCCGGCCCCACCCACCGAGCCGGAAATCGGGCGCATGGCTAGTCTTCGGTATAATTCCCTAAATATTCCGCTTCTTATACACATTCTGCGAAGGATTCCACCGATGCGTACGAACATCGTCATTGACGACGACCTTCTCGAGGGCGCGATGCGTGCCACTGGAGCGAAGACCAAGCGTGAGGCCGTCGAGCTGGGGCTGGCCGCGCTCGTTCGTCTGAAGAAGCAGGAAGAGAGCCGTGGCTTGCGCGGCAAGCTGCGGTGGACAGGCGACCTGGACGAAATGAGGCGGGACGGGCGATTCTGACCGATCCCAGCATCCGGATCGATTACGTCAATACAGCCCGTGTTCGCGCCGAGTACGGGCGAGGGTGCGGAGCACCGGCAGCAGGAGTGTGTCGCGTTCGCTCGCGATGGATGCGGATCCGCGTTCGCCGATTGCGTCGGCGACGAGGGCCTTCAGCTTCCCACGTACCTCCGGCGTGAGCTCGACGGCACGCATGTCGTCCATCCAGTACTGGAGTGCGTCGCCGAAGTGGTCGATGAAGTTGGAGTAACCCTCGGGGCCGCCCGCGAGGTGGCACAGCTCGAACGGACCCATGACGCTCAGGCGCAACCCCGGCCCGTACTTGATGGCGTCGTCGACGTCTTCCACGCTCACGAGTCCGGTGAGCACCGCGTCCATCGCCTCGCGCCACAGCGCGACCTGCAGCCGGTTGACGAGATGCCCGGGCGCCTCGTGGTTGAGCCGGATCGCCTTCTTCCCGTGTGCGTTGTAGAAATCGATGGTCCAGTCGACCACGGCCGCTTCCGTGTCAGCACCGCCCACGACCTCGACGAGCGGGATGAGGTGCGGCGGGTTGAACGGATGCCCCACCACGAAGCGCGCCGCTTTCCGGAGCCCCGCCTGAAGCTCCGACATGATGAGGCCCGAGGTCGAGCTCGACATCACTACGTCGTCCGGGAGCGCGGCGTCGATATCTGCATAGAGCGCGCGTTTCACGTCGAGCTTCTCCGGAGCGCTTTCCTGCACGAAGCCGACGCCGGCGATGGCGGTGGCGGGATCGGCGTGAAAGGTGAGCCGCTCGGGGCCGGCGCCGGGGACGACAGCATCGATCCCTTCGAGGGTGGGCCATGCGCCGTCGACGAATGCGCGCAGCGCCGCCTCCCCCGCGGGTGCCGGATCCCACGCCTGCACATGCAGGCCCCGGGCAAGGAAGTATGCGGCCCAGGAAGCTCCGATGGTGCCGGTGCCGATGACGGCGATTCGATCGATGGATGAGGGTTCGGGGAGGTTCATCGGGTGGTTCTCCATGTCGGTTCTGGTCGGTTCACCGCCATGCGGGCACCGCATCTACAGCATGACCCGCAGGCTTTCCCGCTCCGCCGCCGTCGAAAGCCGATGGTCCAGGCACACGAAAGTCAGCACCTCCGCGAGCTGCTCCTGGATCAGCAGGGCCGCGCCGAGCTGACCTGCATCGGCGGCTCGCAACGGATGCCTTGCGAGTAACGCGTTCGCCCGGGAGCGAACGGCGAGCAATTCGGTCACTTCATCCCAGCCCCCGGCGAATGCGTCGAATCGCTGGAGCGCTTCGCGACGCTGTGGCCTCGACAGTGACCCGTCGCGGGCACGTCGTTCTATCGCACTGATGATTTCGGTGCGGCTCCATGCCCACGTGACGATGTGATGGTCCTCTGAAAGCCAGGTCCGAACGCGCTCGCTATCCGGTTCGGTAATCACGATGGGAACGAGCGCGGACGCATCCCAGTACCTCATAGCCGATCCGTCCGATCCTCGATCAGCGCTTCCGAGATGCTCACTGGCAGCGTCAGCGTCGGTCGATCGAGGGCGGCCGCGGTGGCACCGTCGCCCGGTCGAAGCAGGCCGGCGCCGATCAGGCGCTCCCGAGCGCCCCCGTTGTCGGTCGCCGCGGCGGGCACCAGTCTTGCGACCGGCGCACCGCGATCGAGAACCTGCACCTCGCCGCCGCGTCGCACCTCGCGGAGGTAGCGCGAGAGATTCGTCTTGAGTTCGGAAATCGATACTGTGCTCATCGTGACCAGTATGGTCTTATGGTTCGGACCAAGCAAGTTTCGAGCGCCCGGCAAGCCATCATGAACAAACGTTAATGATCCGTCCACCGGGCGGCAACCCGTCCGGTCCTACCCTGCCCTCACGTCGAATCGCGCCTGGCGATTCCGGCACTGCTAAAGAGGAGGGCAGATGCATGATCAGCAACACCGCCGTTTCACGGAAATCCCGGACGGGGCGCACTCTGGTCGCGGCCGCGGTATCGGCTGCGATCGTCGGTGCCGTCGTCGTCAACGCGCCCTGGAGCCCGGCCAACGCGGCGTCGGGTGCGGACGCCGCCCCGAGCTCCACCATGAGCCACACTACGGGTCAGGGCACGGGCCACACCTCAAGCCACCTCTCGGGCCACACCTCAAGCCACGCCTTGATGGACGCGATGCAGGGCGGTTTCGCGGATCTGGTCAGCGAAGTCCGGCCCGCGGTCGTCAATGTCGAGGTCGTTCGCGCCATTCAACCCGCCGCGCAATCGCACCTGAGGTGGCAGAGGGATGGCGGTGAAGAACTTCCGGAAATCTTCCGCCGCTTCTGGTCGATGCCGGGATTCGCCACTCCGCGCCCACCCAGGGCCGAAGGCGTCGGCTCCGGGTTCATCGTGGACGCCTCCGGGCTCATCGTCACCAGTCACCACGTGGTGAAAGACGCGGACTCGGTGACCGTGACCCTGCAGGACGGCCGCAAGCTCGAAGCGCAGGTCGTGGGCGTGGACCCGAAGACCGATCTCGCGCTCCTCGAGGTGGATGTCGGCGAGTCGCTGCCGGCGGTCGAGTTCGGGGACTCCGACCGCACGCGGGTCGGCGACTGGGTGGTTGCGGTCGGCAACCCCTTCGGGCTCGGGGGCACCGTCACCGCGGGGATCGTCTCGAGTCGCGGGCGCGACATCGGCTCGGGCCCCTACGACGACTTCCTCCAGATCGACGCTCCGATCAACCGCGGCAATTCCGGCGGCCCCCTGTTCGACCGCAACGGGCAGGTGGTTGGCGTGAACACCGCGATATTCAGCCCCACCGGCGGGAATGTCGGCATCGGATTCGCGATTCCCGCAAACGTCGCCGAGTCCGTCATCGAGTCGCTGCGCACGGACGGCAAGGTAAACCGCGGATGGCTCGGCGTTCAGATTCAGTCCATTGACGCCACCATGGCCGAGGCGCTGGGGCTTGATGGTGCAAAGGGCGCGCTCGTCGCATCGGTCCTGGCCGATGGGCCGGCCGCGGCCGCCGGGCTGCGTCCGGGCGATGTCATTCTCTCGTTCGATGGCCGGTCGCTCGACACGATGAGAGATCTGCCCCGCATCGTGGCGGCGGTCGATTCGGGGACCGAGGTCGAGATCGAGATCTGGCGCGACGGTCGCAAGGAGACGCTCGCCGCCACCATTGCCACGCAGGGGCAGGAACTCCTCGCCTCGGCCGCGACCGGTGACGGCGGGGACGTGAAGCTCGGCGTGATGCTCGCGCCGCATGGCGAGCCCGGGAAAGCGGGGGTCGCGATCGCCGAGGTTGCTCCCGGCAGCCCGGCTGCACGCAACGGGCTGCGGCCCGGGGATGTCATCGTGCAGGCGGGCAGCGCTGCGGTGAATGGTCCCGGCGACGTTGCCGGCGCGGTCCGGTCGGCGGCCTCCGAAAGCAAGCCGGTGCTGCTGCTCGTCGAACGCGGAGATCATCGGCGCTACGTCGCGATCGAGCTCGACCGCGGCTGATCGGCGGACCTCCCGTTCGATACGGTCACCGCCGGCCGTAGCACGGGCCCGCGGGCCATAGCAGGATACGGCCCGAGACGGAGTGCGGCGGGCGGGGCGCCATCTCCGCCCGCCGCGTCCCGATGAGCAAGCGTTCCGCCAAGCCGTGCTGGTACGGATGACCGGTGGTCGTAGATGGCCGAAATCCGCGGAGTTCCGCGGTCCTGACGCACAGAACGAACCCGCGGATCGGTTTACCCACGGAGCGAGAGAACGCTCGCCACGACGGGACCCGGGCCTACAAGAGAAGCGACTCGGGGCGCATTGCCGTGATGATGAACCGGCGTAGAATCCGGGATAGTCGATTTCCCGGAGTGGCAACTCGATGTCGGAAGGGATGTCCGCCCAGGCGCCCTCTGCCCCCGTCGTGCTCGATTTCGATCACGTCTACGAGCTCGGCCGGCTCTCCGGCGAGGTTCGGCTCCTCAAGTGGGCAGTCGCGGCTGCTTTTGTCGCGCTTCTCGGGTGCATGGGGGTGCTCTACGACGCGATCAGGGACATCCAGGTCGAGCTGGTCGAAATCCGCAAGGACATATCCGCTCTCAAGGCGGATGTAGTCGTCCTCAAGGAGGATGTAGCAGTCCTCAAGGAGGATGTGGCCCGTCTCGATGCAATGCATTCGTCCTCGATGGAAGACGCGCCCGGCCGTCTCGACGCGTCGCGCGCACGGCCGGATCATGTCGATCCGGCCGGGGAGTCCGCCCAATCCGCATCCGCCAGTTCTCGGTCAGGACCCAGGTTCGGTCTCGGATCGGTGGCTCCGGTTCAAGGGTTTGTGAGAAATGCGGCCGAACGCTTGTCTCCTTCACACACGCCTTGACCCGCATTTCTCACTGGCCCGCCCGCCTGAAACGCATCCGCACCATGAGCCCCGGTGCGTTGTCCTCCAGCGTCAGCTCCGCCTCGTGGAGCTGGGCGACGGCGGCGACGAGGCTCAAGCCCAGTCCGCTGCCTGGCCCGCTGCCTGGCCCGTTGCCTGGCCCGTTGCTTGGGGTGCTCCGGGCGGATTCGACGCGGTAGAACCGACGCAGCACCGCTTCGCGCTCCTCGGGCGGCACTCCCGGCCCGGAGTCGGCGACCACCGCGGTGACGGAACCGTCGTCGGAGGTGACGTGCAGCGTCGCCGCTCCACCCGCCGGGGTGTACTTCATGGCGTTGTCGAGCAGGTTCGCGAGTGACTGGAAGAGCAGGTCGGCATCGCCCTCGATCGGCGCGGCGATTCCGGAATGACGGAAGGTGATCCCGCGCGATTCCGCCACCGGCGCGTAGAGGTCCGCGACATCGTCGCCGACGGTGGCGAGGTCCAACGGCTCGAAGGCGTGCCGCCGCTGCCGGGTCTCGACGCGGGCGATGCGCAGCAGCGCGTTGAAGGTCGTCAGCATCTGGTCGGCATCGTGCAGCGCAGCCTCCGCGAGCGACGCCGACCCGCTCTCGCGGCTCGCGTCGCGAAGCTCCTCCAGGCGGGTGCGCAGGCGGCCGAGCGGGGTGCGGAGATCGTGGGCGACGTTGTCGGAGACCCGGCGCACATCGTCCATCAGGGTCTCGATGCGCGCGAGCATGGCGTTCAGGTTCGCGACCAGATCGTCGAATTCGTCGCCGCTCCCACGGCTTTCGATGCGCTCCGAGAGCTCTCCGTCCATGATTCTGCGTGCGGTCCGGTTGATGGATTCGATGCGCGTGGCCAAGCTCCGGCGCAGCCACCACGCGATCGCGATGGCGAGGAGCCCGGCGACGCCCACGCCCCAGGCCACGGTGCGGAGGATGGCCGAACGCATCGCTTCGTAGTCCCGAAGGTTGCGTCCGACCAGGAGGTGGTATCCGCGTCGGAGCTGGAAGTGCCGCGCCCTTGCCCGGTGCACCGCGCCGCCGTCGGCATCGTCCGTGGTGCGCAGCTCGAACTCGACCCATGGGTCCGCCCCCCGGGCCGCCCGGGGCCAGTCGGTCAGATTGCCCGCGAGCACCCGGAAGCCGGGGTCGGCGAGCAGGTAGATCGACGAACTTGCGGGGTTGCGCGCGACCCGTTCGCGCAGGAGGTTGCGCAGACCCCGCACGCCGCCGATGCGGTAGCGCTCCGCCAGCCCCTGGACCTCGGCCTCGATCACCGCCTCCATCTGCCGGGTCATGAAACCGTCGGTGGAGACGTAGATGAAGACGAGGAGCGCGAGCACCGATGCCCCGAACAGCACCGCGTACCCGGCAGCGATGCGCCACGCGATGCTGCGGGCGCTCGGGATCATGGCCGGGAAGGGCCGCGGCAGGCGATGATCGCGGCGGCGGTCATGGCGCGCGGATCACGTAGCCCGCGCCGCGTACGGTGTGAATGAGGGGTGGGCCGAAGTCCCGTTCGACCTTGCGGCGGAGTCGGCTGACGTGTACGTCGATGACGTTGGTCTGGGGATCGAAGTGGTACTCCCACACCGCTTCGAGCAGCATGGTCCGGGTGACCACCTGTCCGGCGTGGCGCATCAGGTGTTCCAGCAGCCGGAACTCGCGGGGTTTGAGGTCGATGGCCCGCCCGGCGCGTTTCACGGTACGGGCCAGGAGATCCATCTCCAGATCCGCGACCGCGAGCCGCGTCGGCGGCGCGGCGGTGGCGGCGGCCGCGTCGCGCCGCCGCACCAGCGCGTCGAGCCGGGCCGAGAGCTCGGCGAGTGCGAACGGCTTGACGAGATAGTCGTCGCCGCCCGCGCGCAGGCCCTCCACCCGGTCGTCGACCTCGCCGAGCGCGCTCAGGACGAGCACCGGGGTGGTGCGGTCCGCCGCGCGCAGCGACCGCACGATCGACAGGCCGTCGAGTCCGGGGAGCATTCGGTCGACGACGAGAGCGTCGTGATCGGCATCGAGTGCGAGCAGCAGTCCCCGCTTTCCATCACCGGCCTGATCCAGGACGTGGCCGGCCTCCTCCAGCCCCTTCCGAATGAAGCGGGCGGTCTCCGGGTCGTCTTCGATGAGGAGAATGCGCATGCGCGCGATTCTGCCATTTCCGGCGCGAGATCCCGGCGCCCGATCCCGGCGCCGGATTCCGACGCCAGATTCCGGCACCAAATTCCAATGTGTTTGTCGGTGTGGCGTCATCGTTGGACAATGGCATGCCGTATGGCATTGCATCGGACTATCCCCTGACCATCCCCGGACCATCCGACCTGTGCTCAGAACCGTGAATCGTTCGGCCAGTCCAGCGCCAACCCCGCCCTTCGGCGGCACGGAGCCGCCCGCACACCCGGGCGATGACCCCTGGGCGCTCTTTCTGGACTTCGACGGCACTCTGGTCGAACTCGCGATGACCCCGGATGCGGTGGTGGTCCCCTTGAAGCTGCGGGCGACTCTCTCCGCGTGCATGGAGGCGTTCGACGGAGCGGTGGCGCTCGTGAGTGGTCGGCCGATCGCGGCGCTCGACGCCCTGCTCGATCCGCTGAAGCTCCCCGCCGCCGGTCTGCACGGGCTCGAGTTGCGGATGCCGGACGAAACGGTCGAGGAGGCCGCGCCCCGCAACCCGGAGTTCGCCGAGCTGCGGTCGCGGTTTCATTCGCTCGTTCGAGAAGACGCGCGGCTGGTCGTCGAGGACAAGGGCGCCTCGGTGGCATTGCACTTCCGGCGTGCGCCGGAGCGCGAGCGGGAGTTGCGCGAATTCGTTGCCCGAGCGATGACGCCGCACAACGGCCATCAGGTGATGCACGGGAAGATGGTGCTGGAGATCAGGCCCGCCCATGCCGACAAGGGCACCGCCATCGATCGCTTTCTCGAGACACCTCCGTTTGCCGGCCGCACGCCGGTCTTCGCGGGCGACGACATCACCGACGAGGACGGGTTCGCAGCCGTGAACCGCCATGGCGGCATCAGCGTCAAGGTCGGCGATGGCGAAAGCGCCGCCGCTTGCCGGGTGCCCGATGTCGCCTCGCTCCACCACTGGCTGGCGGGCATCGCGCGCACTCGCGCATGCGGCTGAGCGCACAGAGGAGGATCCATGGCCTCGCTGAACCTCGGAGTCATCGGCAACTGCACCTACGGCGCTCTCGTCGACGAGAATGCGCGCATCGTGTGGTGCTGCCTGCCGCGGTTCGACGCGGACCCGGTGTTCTGCCGCCTGATCGACGACGCTCCCCGACGCCATCGTTCCCGGCCCGATCCCTCGGAGACAGGCTCGGGGGCCGATGTGGACGCCGGGGCGGGCTTCTTCGCCATCGATCTTCTCGGCGCGGTGGAGGTCACGCAGAGCTATCGTCCGAACACCGCGATTCTGGAAACACGGATGGCGGACGGCGCGGGGAACCGCATCGTCGTGACCGACTTCGCCCCGCGCTTCCAAACGCGCGGGCGCACGTTCCGGCCCACCACGCTGGTTCGCAGGGTCCGCGCCATCAGCGGCTCGCCGCGCATCCGCGTTCGGGTGCGCCCGCGTTTCAACTACGGCGCCCGCGCCCCGGACATCACCTACGGCTCCAACCACATTCGCTACGCGCACACCCGCCAGGCGCTGCGGCTCAACACCAACGCCCCGATCACCTACGTGCTCGACGAGACGCCGTTCCTGCTCGAAGAGCCGGTGAGCCTGCTCCTCGGCCCCGACGAGACCCTCGCCGGCGGCGTCGAGCCGACCGCGCGCGAGTTCGAGGAGAAGACCGAAACCTACTGGCGGCGGTGGACCCGGCGTCTGGCGCTGCCGTTCGAATGGCAGGAAGCGGTCTCCCGCGCCGCCATCACCCTGAAGCTCTGCGCGTTCGAGGAGACCGGCGCGATCATCGCGGCGATGACCACGAGCATCCCGGAGGCCGCGGATACCGAGCGGAACTGGGACTATCGCTATTGCTGGCTGAGGGATTCGTTCTTCGTGGTGCGGGCGCTCAACAGTCTCGCCGAGGTCGAGACGATGGAGGATTATCTTCGCTACCTGAACAACCTCATCAGCGGCAACGAGGTGGAGAACTCCGACGGGCACCTGCAACCGGTGTTCGGGATCGGTCTCGAACGCCGCCTGACCGAGCGCACCGTCACGTCGCTTGCGGGCTATCGCGGCATGGGACCGGTGCGGGCCGGGAACCAGGCGTTCGAGCACATCCAGCACGATGTCTACGGCAACGTGGTGCTCGCGGCCTCCCAGGCGTTCTTCGACACCCGGCTCCTGGCGCGCCCGGGTCGCGTCGAGTTCGAGCGCCTCGAAAGAATCGGCGAGCGCGCCTTCGCCGTGCACGATCAGCCCGATGCCGGCATGTGGGAGCTGCGCACCATGGCCCGGGTGCACTCGTCTTCGAGCCTGATGTGCTGGGCCGCATGTGATCGGCTCGCGAAGATCGCGGCCCATCTCGGCTTGGCCGAGCGGTGCGCGCGGTGGCGCGAGCGGGCGACGACGGTACGCGCGACCATCCTGGAACGAGCCTGGAACCCCCATTTGGGCGCCTTCGCCGAGAGCTTCGAAGGCGACGGGCTGGACGCGAGTCTGCTGCTGATGGCCGAAGTCGGGTTCATCGACTCGTGCGATGCCCGGTTCCGGTCCACGGTGGTTCGTATCGAGCAGGAACTTCGCCGTGGCAATCATCTCTTCCGGTACGCGACCGCCGACGACTTCGGCACGCCGCACAATGCGTTCAACATCTGCACGTTCTGGTACATCGACGCCCTGGCGCGGCTCGGGCGCCGGGAAGAGGCACGCGAGATCTTCGATGCGATGCTCGATGCGCGGAACCCGCTCGGCCTTCTCTCCGAGGACATCGATCCTTCGAGCGGAGAACTCTGGGGGAACTATCCGCAGACCTACTCGCTCGTCGGCATCATCAACGCAGCGACCCGTCTGAGCGAGTCGTGGGAGGACAACGCATGAGCCAGCGCGATTCGTCCGGGGAATCAGCACGGCGGACTTCCAGTGCCGGCCCGAGCGCCGGCGCGGCGGTGAAGGCGCGCGATTCGTCCGGACAACCGACACGTCGGACTTCAGCCGCTTCGCAAGATCGCTCCGAACCGCCGTCTGCGGCGCGAGCTGAACCGGAAGTGCCGTCCGCCAAGCGAACTCGACCGGCACCGCCCGCTTCGCAGGCTCGACCGGCCCCGCTCGCTACGCGAGCTCGCCCGGAACTGCCGCTCGCTACGCGAGCTCGCCCGGAACTGCCGCTCGCTACGCGGGCTCGCCAGACACCGCCCGCTACGCGGGCTCGCTTAGTAGTTGTTTCCAACCGGGTGGCGTCGGTCAGGCATCCGGACCGGGCCGGAGGACTTGCGGTGGCGTTGCTCGACGCGCTTCGCCGCAGCGGAGGCGTGTGGTTCGGATGGAGCGGGGAGATTTCCGAACGGGAGCGCAGGACCCCGAAGCTCCAGCACCACAGCGCGCTGACCGTCGCGACCCTCGACCTGACCTCCGACGACTACGAGGACTACTACAACGGCTTCGCGAACTCGACCCTGTGGCCGCTGTTCCACTACCGCCTCGACCTCGCGACGTTCGATCGCGAGCACTACCAGGGCTATCTCAAGGTCAACCAGCGCTTCGCGCACGCGCTGCTGCCCCTGCTCAAGGCGGGGGACCATGTCTGGGTCCACGACTATCACCTCATGGCCTGCGGCGAGGAGCTGAGGCGGATGGGGTGCACCAGTCCCATGGGATTCTTCCTCCACATCCCCTTTCCAGCCCGGGAGGTGCTCACCGCGCTCCCCACCCACGACGTGCTTGTCCGGGCGCTCTTCTCCTACGACGTGATCGGTTTCCAGACCGAAGGCGACCGGGACTGTTTCCTCGACTACGTCGTGAAGGAGGCGGGAGGCAGGATCCTCGGCCACGACCGGGTGCAGGCATACGGCCGGGAGGTCGTCGTCGCCGCATTCCCGATCGGCATCGACGCCGGGGCGTTCGCGCGGTACGCGACCACCCGGGAGGCGGGCGAGCACGCGGCCCGCATGCGTCGGGTGCTCAACGATCGGCAGGCCATCCTGGGGGTGGACCGTCTCGACTACAGCAAGGGACTCCCGGAGCGTTTTCGCGCCTTCGAGCGCCTGCTGGCCGACTATCCCGAGAACCGGGGGCGGGCGAGCTATATCCAGATCGCGCCGCGGTCCCGTTCCGACGTGCAGGACTACGTCGACATCCGCCACGAGCTCGAGACGCTGTCGGGGCGCATCAACTCCGAGTACTCCGAGTTCGACTGGACGCCGCTGCGCTACATCAACCGGAGCTTCAGCCGCCGCGCCCTCGCCGGGCTGTTCCGCATCGCGCGGATCGGGCTCGTCACTCCGCTGCGCGACGGGATGAACCTGGTGGCGAAGGAGTACGTTGCGGCCCAGTCGCCGCGGGACCCGGGGGTGCTGGTGCTGTCGCGCTTCGCCGGGGCGGCACGCCACGCCGACGGCGCCGTCATCGTCAATCCCTACGACGTCGGGGGTGTCGCCGACGCGCTTCAGAGGGCGCTCAACATGCCGCTCGCGGAGCGCAAGGAGCGGTGGCGGACGCTGGTGGAGGGCGTGCGTCGCGACGACGTGATGGCCTGGCGCGAATCGTTCCTCGAACGACTCTACGCGGTGCGATGAAGCGTCTCCTCGCCGTCGACCTCGGGGGGACCCACATCCGGTTCCGGCTGCTGACGGACGAGAGGGAGCAGCCGGTTCCGGTGCAGGTCATCGAATCGGACGGTGCCCGGAGCTTCGAGGACGCGCTCGATCAATGGCGCGCGCAGACCGGGATACACGGAGAGCTCGATGCCATCGGGATCGCGGCGGCGGGCCCGGTGACCGGAGGAAGGGCAGAGGTCACGAACCTCGACTGGGTGCTCGATGCCTGTGCCATCGAGCGTGACTGCAACGTGCGGCGCTGCCTGCTCGTCAACGATGTCGCGGCCATTGCCTGGGCGCTTCCGTCGCTCGGCCGCGAGGATTTGCGAACTATTGCCGCGGGCAGTCCGACTGAAGGCAGTCCGGATGGAGGCACCCCGGATGACGATGCGGCCCGCGCGGTGCTCGCGCCGGGAACCGGCCTCGGCGTTTCCGGGCTCGTGCCGGTCGCGTCGGGAGGATTCGCCGGTATCGAAGGGGAGGGCGGACACCGGACGCTCGCCGCGCACGACGCGCGGGAATGGGCGATCGTCACCACCCTTGCGGAGCGGTTCGGGCACGCCTCCGCCGAACGCGCGCTCTCCGGACCGGGAATCGAGGCCACCTGGAAGGCAATCGCCGCGATCGACGGCAAGCGGTGCGAGCGCGACAAGACCGCGGCGGAGATCGCGGCGGATGCCTTCGCCGGCCGTGACCCGATCGCGCAGGAGACCATCGCGGTCTTCACCGGCTTCCTCGGGTCGGTGGCGGGCGACCTCGCCCTCACCCTCGGCGCCCGCGCCGGCGTGTTCATCGCCGGCGGCATCGTCCCGGGCTGGGGCGAGCGCTTCGACGCCCGGCGATTCCTCGAACGGTTCCGCGCCAAGGGCCGTTTCCACTCCTGGCTGAGCGCGATCCCTGTCCATGTCGTGACCCGACCGCATCCGGGACTCGTCGGAGTCGAGCATCTGCTTGAACACCAGATGGCGCGCCGATCATGAGGAAACCGACCGCCACGAGACGATTCGGAACGCGTGATGCAGATATCGACATTGATATGAATAAGGTCGTGCCGAGGGGCTCATTGTGAGTGGCGGAGATCTGTCGCCACACTGTGCGGAGGCCGCGGACATCGGGGTCATCGGGCTCGCGGTCATGGGCGAGAACCTGGTGCTCAACATCGCGAGCCGCGGGTACACGGTGGCGGTGTACAACCGGACCACGTCGAAGGTCGATGCGTTCCTCGCCGGCCGCGCCGCCGGCTGGGCCATCGTCGGCGCCTGGTCGCCGCAGGAGCTGGTCTCGAAGCTCGCGAAGCCGCGGCGGGTGATGCTCATGGTCCAGGCGGGCCGCGCGGTGGACCGAGTGATCGACACCCTGACCCCGTTGCTCGAGCCGGGAGACGTGCTCATCGACGGCGGCAACTCGAACTACCGGGACACGACGAGGCGCACGCACGCACTGCGGGAGGCCGGAATCCTCTACGTTGGCACCGGCGTTTCCGGGGGCGAGGAAGGCGCTCTGCTCGGGCCGAGCATCATGCCAGGCGGCAACGCGGACGCATGGCCGATGCTGGAGCCGATCTTCAAGGCGATCGCCGCCAAGGTGGAAGACGGCACCCCGTGCTGCGACTGGATCGGCCCCGACGGTGCCGGCCACTACGTGAAGATGGTGCACAACGGCATCGAGTACGGCGACATGCAGATGATCGCGGAGGCGTACTCGCTGCTCATGGATGTGGGTGGTATCGAGCCTGCCGCCATGAGCGAGATTTTCGCGCGCTGGAACGAGGGGGCGCTGTCGAGCTATCTCGTCGAAATCACGGCCGGGATCCTGGCGCGCGTCGATGACGCAACGGGCCGCCCTCTGGTCGATGTGATTCTCGATGCGGCGGGGCAAAAGGGGACCGGCAAGTGGACCGGTATCGACTCCCTGATGCTCGGTGCACCGGTCACCGCGATCACCGAGGCGGTGTTCGCGCGGGCGCTCTCCGCGCTCAAGGACGAGCGAGTCGCGGCCTCGCAAGTCCTGCCGGGGCCGGAAGCGGCAACGGGGAGAGGGGCCGAAGGTGGCGCTCCATCATTCGCGACAGACGCCCTCGCCGTAGCCCCGAGTGCCCTTACCGAGGCTCCAAACGCCCGCGCTGCGACCCCGAGTGCCTGTGCCGGAGAAGCGATGGCGGGGCGTGATCCCGGCGCCGAAGACGCCGATGTGGCCTCGTTCGCAGACGATGTGCGCCAGGCTCTCTATGCATCGAAGATCTGCTCCTACGCCCAGGGCTTCCAGCTCCTGTCGATGGCCTCGGCCGAGTACGACTGGCGGTTCGATTTCGGCGCTATTGCGCTCATGTGGCGCGGCGGATGCATCATCCGCGCCGCGTTTCTCGACCGCATCAAGGCCGCTTACGACGAGACCCCCGATCTTGCGAACCTGCTGCTGGCGCCGTACTTCCGCGACGCGATGGCGAACGCGCAGGACGCCTGGCGCCGGGTCGTCGCCACCGCCGTGCTTCGGGGCGTGCCGGTACCCGCGTTCGCCAGCGCACTGGCCTGGTACGACGGCTACCGCCGCGCCCGTCTGCCCGCAAACCTGCTCCAGGCCCAGCGCGACTACTTCGGCGCCCACACCTACGAGCGGATCGACCGCCCCCGCGGCGAGTTCTTCCACACCGACTGGACAGGACGGGGCGGCGAGACGGTGTCGACCGCGTACAACGCGTAGTCGGCCGAATCGAGCCCCCCGGTTGCACGTCGCCGGCCGCGCAGCGGGATTGTCGAGGTTCGCGATCGGCGTAGACTGCGCGGGCGGTGCGGGCACGGTTCGTGCGCAACGAGGAGGGGCGTTCCATGGTCGACGCGATGCACGATCTTTCGCCGGACACGTTCGAGCGCGACGGTTATCTGGTCGTCCGCGGTCTCGTCGATCGTCCGGGCGTCGAGGAGATGCGGGCCACGGTGCGGCGAGCCCTTCGTCCGTTGCAGGGTCCCGCGGAATTCGAGACGGACGTGGGCTATCCGGGTTCGCCCGCGAGCCGGGACGCGGCCGGCGGCAATACCCCGCGGCGGTTGCTGCACGCCTACTCCCGCGGCTCGGTCTTCCGCCGGTGGGCGACCGCGCCGGAACTCGGCTCGACGCTGCGCAGCGTCCTGCGCGAGGACCGCGTCGAAATGTCCCAGTGCCACCACAACTGCATCATGACCAAACATCCCGGGTTCAGCAGCTCGACCGCGTGGCATCAGGACATCCGGTACTGGTCGTTCGACGCCCCGGAACTCGTCTCGGTGTGGCTCGCGCTCGGCCCCGAACGCGAGGAGAACGGCGCCCTGCGGGTGATTCCCGGCAGTCACCGGCTGCACCTCGACCGGGGACGCTTCGATCGGCACCTGTTCCTGCGCCCGGAGCTCGACGAGAACCGCGCGCTCATCGATACCGCGGCCATTGTGGAACTCGAAGCGGGTGATGCGCTCTTCTTCCACTGTCGGCTCTTCCACGCGGCGGGCAAGAACTGCTCCGGCGAGGTGAAGCTCTCCGCGGTGTTTACGTACCACGCCGGCCGCAACCGGCCGATTCCGGGCACCCGCTCCGATCGCTATCCGTCGGTTCCGGTCTGATGCGTCTTCCCGCCCTGATGCCCCGACCGAAATCAACTTTCCACCTCACCGACTCCAATCCCCTTTCAGGCATGGGGTGCAAGCAAGCTGAACGGAAAATTATTCTGGCCGGAATCCTTGTGACGTTGCGGCGGAATACCGAAGCGAGGCGATTGACAACCCGAATTCCGCGGAGGACACTCCGCCGCGTCGACTTCAGGCCCGACGTTATCGATCCCGATGAAACCGTTTGCGCCCATCATCTGTTGTTGCACCTGTACGCAGGAGTCCCGGAGGGGGCTTTCTGCCGGGAGGACCGTGCGCTGATACCCGCCTGATCCAGTCGTCACCCGATACCAGAAGGCCGCCGTCCGGGACTCCGGACTGCGGCTTTTTTCATTTCGGAATCGGGGACACACGACCATGTACCAGTGCGACACTTTCGACCGGCAGTGCGGGCAGGAGCGGGGGGCCGACTTTCACGAGCAGACCTCGCGCTATCTCACCGGAGAGTTCGACGAGGAGCAGTTCAAGCCTCTGCGGCTGACGAACGGGCTCCACCTCCAGCGGCTCGCCCCGATGCTCAGGGTGGCGATCCCCGGTGGCCTCCTGTCGTCGACGCAACTGCGGATGCTGGCCTCGGTCGCCGTGCGCTATGACCGCGGCTTCGGCCATTTCACTACCCGCCAGAACATCCGGTTCGACTGGCCCGCCCCGGAACGGGTGCCGGACCTCCTCGCCGATCTCGCCTCGGTGGACATGCATGCCATTCAGACCCGCGGCAACTTCCCAGGCAACATCACCATATGCAACATCACCTGCGATCATCTGGCCGGCATCGCGCCGGACGAGATCGCCGATCCCCGCCCCTACTGCGAGCTGCTGCGCCAGTGGTCGACCCTGCAGCCGGAGTTCGCCTGCCCGCCCCGCAAGTTCAGGATCGCGGTGACCGGAGCGCCGCGCGCTCATGCCGTCATCGAGACGCACGACATCGGCCTTCGGCTCATCGCGAACGCCGACGGGCAGTGCGGCTTCGAGGTCCGGGTCGGCGGCGGGCTCGGACGCACGCCGGTCATCGGCAAGGTACTGCGCACGTTCCTTCCCGACCGTCACCTCCTCTCCTACCTCCAGGCGATCATGCGCGTCTGCAACCCGGCAGGGCGCCGGGACAACAAGTGCAAGGCGCGCCTCGAGATCCTGGTCGACGCGCTGGGGATCGAGGAGTTTCGCTGGCGCGTGGAGGCCGAATGGCGGGTGACCCGGAGGCATGTCGCGTCCTTCGATCCCGAGGAGCTCGAAGCGCTGCGTTCGCACTTCAGGCCACCGCCCTACCGGCCGCTCGTCGAGGTCGGGCGCTTCGAGGCGGCCAGGGCGTCGGACCCCGCCTTCGCCCGGTGGGTGCGCTTCAATACCGTCGCCCACCGCCATTCCGGCTATCGGGCCGCCTTCGTCTCGCTCAAGGCCCCGGACGTTCCGCCCGGAGACATGACGGCCGAACAGATGCGGGAGGTCGCCGATCTGGCGGATCGGTACAGCTTCGGGCTGATTCGAGCCAGCCACAACCGGAACCTCCTGTTCGCCGACGTCGCGCTCGACGACCTGCACGCGCTGTGGGAGCGGCTTGCGGGGCTGGGACTCGCGACTCCGAACATCGGCGCCCCGACCCACATGACCTGAAGACGATTTGATCCGGCGGGCGAGACGGCGGGTTGTCCGCTCCCGCGAACATTCCTCTCCAGGGGAGGCCGGTGCCGGGGACGAAGCGGCAACCGGATAGCGGACCTAGCTTCATTTCTCACTGGCTCCTGCTGCGGCCAGAGATTCTCCATGGGTCTGCGGTTTTGGCACCCGGCACCGGGAGAAGTGCGGGTGAAGGTCCGGCGTGAATCCCGCGCGGAGCTGACTGCGGGCGCCGCGCCACGGCGCTACCGCTCCAGCTCGAAGACCACGGTCGAGAGCCCGGGCAGGCGGATTTCCACGGAATCCGGCCGGCCGTGGGACGCGATGGCATCGCTGCGGACGCTGCCCAGGTTGCTGCGACCCTGGCCGCCGTATTCGGCGGCATCGGTGTTGATGCGCTCGACCCAGCGTCCGGCCGCCGGCACGCCGAGGCGCCGAGGCGCTCGTTCCACCGGCGTGAAGTTGCACGCGACGACCACCGGTGCCGCCTCGCCGCGACCTCGGCGCAGCCAGGCGTAGACGGAATCTTCGGCCGCGTCGGCCTCGATCCACTCGAAGCCCGCCGCCTCGCAGTCCAGCTCGTGGAGAGCCGGGGTGGTCCGGTAGAGGCGGTTGAGGTCGCGAACGAGCCTCTGCATGCCGGTGTGGCTCGGGTTGCCGAGCAGGTGCCAGTCGAGGCTCGCGTCGTGGTTCCATTCGCGGGCTTGTGCGAAGTCCTGGCCCATGAACAGGAGCTTCTTCCCGGGATGACCCCACATGAAGGCGAGGTAGGCGCGCAGGTTGGCGAAGCGCTGCGCTTCGTCGCCCGGCATCTTCGCGAGCAGCGAGCCCTTGCCGTGCACCACCTCGTCGTGGCTCAGCGGCAGCACGAAGTTCTCCGAGAAGGCGTAGTGCAGGCCGAAGGTCATCTGGTGATGGTGGTGTCTTCGGTGGATGGGCTCGCGCCGCATATAGTCCAGGGTGTCGTTCATCCAGCCCATGTTCCACTTGTAGCCGAATCCGAGTCCGCCGGCGTCGGTGGGCCGGGAGATCCCGGGATAGGAGGTCGATTCCTCGGCGAAGGTGGCGACGCCCTCGCAGCGGGCGTAGACCACCTCGTTCAGGCGCTTCAGGAAGGCGATCGCCTCCAGGTTCTCGCGTCCGCCTTCGACGTTCGGCACCCATTCGCCCTCCGGGCGCGAGTAGTCCCGGTAGAGCATCGAGGCGACGGCATCGACCCGCAGGCCGTCGACGTGGTGCTCCTTCAGCCAGTAGAGGGCGTTCGCGATCAGGTAGTTCCGCACCTCGTGACGGCCGTAGTTGAAGATCAGCGTGTTCCAGTCCCGGTGAAAGCCCTCGCGCGGATCGGCGTGCTCGTAGAGCGCGGTGCCGTCGAATCGCCCCAGGCCGTGCGCGTCGGTGGGGAAGTGGCCGGGCACCCAGTCGAGAATGAGGCTGAGCTCCGCGGCGTGGCAGGCCTCGACGAAGTCGCGGAACTCGCCGAGGGCGCCGTGGCGGCTGGTCGGCGCGTAGAGACCGATGGGCTGATAGCCCCAGGAGCCGTCGAAGGGGTACTCGGAGATCGGCATCATCTCGATGTGGGTGAAGCCCATGTCGCGCACGTAGGGCACCAGGTCCTCGGCCAGCTCGCGGTAGCCGAGGGGGCGGGCGCCGTCGCCCGCCCGCTTCCAGGAGCCGAGGTGGACCTCGTAGACGGCGATGGGCCGATCACGCCGGTTTGCCGTCTCGCGTCGGCTCAGCCATGCGTCGTCTCCCCAGTCCTTTCCGCCGAGATCCCGCACCACGGACGCGGTGGCCGGTGGCCGCTCGGCCCCGAAGCCCATCGGATCGGCCTTCTGCGGCAGAAGGGCACCGCCGGCGTTCCGGATCTCGAACTTGTAGCGGGCGCCCTCCGACACCCCGGGCAGGAAGATCTCCCACACCCCGGTCGAGCCGCGCCGGCGCATGGGGTGGCGCCGCCCGTCCCAGTGGTTGAAGTCACCAACGACCGACACCCGCCGCGCATTGGGCGCCCACACCGCGAAATGCACGCCGGCGACTCCCTCGGCGGTCAGGGGATGGGCGCCGAGCACCTTCCAGAGCTCCAGGTGCGATCCCTCGCCGAGGAAGTGCTCGTCCATCTCGCCCAGCACCGGGCCGAAGCGGAAGGGGTCGTCCTCCTCCCAGGTGCGGTCTTCTCTGCGCACGGACAGCCGATAGGCGCCCGGCTCGCGTCTCAGTCGGGCGGCGAACAGCCCGTCCCGATCGATGGCCTGGAGCGTTACCGGCCGGCGGCGCCGGGGTTCGGGCAGCATGGTGACCGCATCCACGCCGGGCCGGAAGACGCGCAACACCCAGCTCTTTCCGGTCAGGCGGTGCGGGCCGAGATAGGCGAAGGGATCGCCGTGCTCGCCGCGAGCAAGGGCGGCGTCCTGGCTCGGGTCGGTGAGCGGTCGGGCCATGGCGTGGTCAGAACGCGGCCGTGGCGTCCCAGATGTCGCGGGCATAGCCGCGGATGGTGCGGTCAGAGGAGAACCGGCCCATCCGGGCGGTGTTGAGCACCGCCCGCCGGGTCCAGTCGTCCCGCTGCCCCCAGGCCGTATCGATGCGGCGCTGGATCTTCACGTAGGCCGCAAAGTCGGCGGTCACCATGAACCAGTCGTGATGGCGCAGATTGTCGACCAGGGCGACATGACGGCCCGGATCGTCGGGGGAGAAGCGCCCGGACGCGATCTGCTCCAGCACTTCGGCCAGTGCCGGGCTGGCGGCGATGTGGCGCTCGGGCCGATGGCCCGCGGCGCGGCGGGCGGTCACTTCCTCGGCGGTCAGGCCGAAGGTGAAGATGTTCTCCTGCCCCACCGCCTCGCCGATCTCGATGTTGGCGCCGTCCGGAGTGCCGACGGTGAGGGCGCCGTTCATGGCCAGCTTCATGTTGCCGGTGCCCGAGGCTTCCATGCCGGCGGTGGAGATCTGCTCGGAGAGATCGGCGGCGGGGATCAGAACCTCCGCCATGGAGACGTTGTAGTCGGGCGGATAGACCACTTGCAGGCGCCCGGCCATGAGTGGGTCCGCGTTGATGGTGGCGCCGATGTCGTTGATCAGCTTGATCACCGCCTTGGCCATGGCGTAGCTCGGCGCCGCCTTGCCGGCGAAGATCTTGACCCGCGGCGCATGAGCTGCCCCCGGATTACGGCGGATGGCGTTCCACCGCGCGGCGGCGTGGAGGATGTTCATGAGCTGGCGCTTGTACTCGTGGATCCGCTTGATCTGGATGTCGAACATGGCCTCGGGGTCCACGATGACGCCGGTGCCGCGCTCCAGCCAGTCGGCCAGTCGACGCTTGTTGCGATGCTTGGCCTCGGCGAAGCGCGTGCGGAAGGCGGGGTCGTCGGCCAGCGGCGCCAGTGCCTCCAGGCGTTCGAGATTGGTCACCCAGGCTTCCCCCACGGCCTCCGTCAGGAGGTGGCGGAGCGGGTGATTGCAGCCGTAGAGCCAGCGCCGGGGTGTCACCCCGTTGGTCTGGTTGACGATGCGTTCGGGATGCAGCGCATGCAGGTCCTTGAACACGGTCTGCTTCATCAGCTCGGTGTGCAGCGCGGAGACGCCGTTCACGCGGCGCGCGCCGATGAAGGCCAGATCTCCCATGCGTACCTCGCCGACGTCGATCACCCGGACTCCGTCAGGCCGCCGCACCGAGGCGGCGTGATGCGCGTCGATGCGCTCCATCAACTCCATGTGCCGGGGCAGGACGCGGTGCATCAGGTGCACCGGCCAGCGTTCCAGCGCCTCCGGGAGCAGGGTGTGGTTGGTGTAGTGGAGGCAGGCGCGGGCGATCTCGAAAGCGTCGTCGAACGTCTGTCCGTGGTTGTCGACGAGGAGGCGGATCAGCTCCGGGAAGGCGATGGCGGGGTGGGTGTCGTTGAGCTGGATCGCGATGGCGCGCGGCAACTTCGCGATATCGTCGTGCTGAGCCTGGTAGCGCCGCAGGATGTCGGCGAGCGATGCGGCGGTGAGGAAGTACTCCTGCTTCAGCCGCAGCTCCCGGCCCGGCTCGGTGGTGTCGTCGGGGTAGAGCACGCGGCTGACGGTCTCGGCCAGGACCGAGGGGGCGGCCGCCGCCATCCAGTCGCCCCGGTTGAAGGGTTCCAGTTCGAATTCCCGAACCGATTTCGCGGACCACAGGCGCAGCGTGTTGGCCCAGCGCCCGCGCCAGCCCGGAATCGGCGTGTCGTAGCCGACGGCCAGCACGGTTTCCGCCGGTGTCCACGTGGTGCGGGCGCCGTCGGTGCGCACGGACCCGCCGAAGTGCACCGGAAGGCTGGCCTCCGGCCGTTCGAATTCCCAGGGATGGACTTGCCGCAGCCAGTCCTCGGCTTCCTCCACCTGCCAACCGTTCTCGAAGGACTGCCGGAACAGTCCGTGGTCATAGCGAATACCGTAGCCATAGGCGGCAAGACCCACGGTGGACATGGAGTCCAGGAAGCAGGCGGCGAGACGGCCGAGACCGCCGTTGCCGAGGGCGGCATCGGGCTCGTCGGCGAGCAGCGTGCCGTAGTCGATGCCGAAGCCCTCGACGATTGTCCGCAGCCGTTCTTCGAGCCCCAGGTTGGCCACCGCATCCTGGAGCAGCCGGCCGATCAGGAACTCCATCGACAGGTAGTAGACCCTCTTCCGATCTTCCGCGTACACCCGTTGCGTGGTCTCGAACCACGGCGCGATCACGAGATCGCGAATCGCCCGCGAGACCGCCCGCCGCCAGTCCGTCAGGGTCGCGGCGGCCGGGGTCTTCCCGGCGGTATAGCGCAGGTGGTACTCGATGGATCGACGCAGCGCCGCGGCGTCGGGCGGCGTCGAAAGCTCGTGAATCATCGGCTCGCTTGGCATCTGTCCCTCTTGGCTGTCCTGCGATTTCGTCGCCCGACGGCAATGAGAATTCCCGGTGGGTTGGAGTCCTCGAGCCCGTCTCATCCTTGCAGATGAATTCAAGTCCTGCCCAATGCGCCCCCGGGAGCGCGGTCTACGGATGGCTCCTGGAGCCCCGGCCGGAATCTTGGCCCGAGTCTTGGCCCTGGCCCGACATCCTCAGGTTCGTACGTCCGGTTGGTCACGTCCGAGCCGGGTGCGGAAGTTGGCAATCTCCGCCGCCGCGGCGATGACCGGGGCCAGTGCCTCGTCCGTTTCGAGGTTCAGCGCTCCCGATCCGTCCTCGTAGCGCTCCAGGTAGACGCGCAGCGTCGCCCCCACGGTGCCGGTGCCCGAGAGCCGGAACACGGCCCGGGCATTCTCCTCGAAAAAGATGCGCAGACCCTGGCCGTCGGCCTCGGATCCATCCACTGGGTCGCGGTAGGAGAATTCGTCGGCGCCGGCGACGGTGAGCCCACCGCAGGACTGCCCGGTCAGCTCCGGCAACCGTCGCCGAAGATCCTCCATCAAGCCTTCCGCCGTCGCCTTGTCCACGTCCTCGTAGTCGTGGCGGGCATAGTAGTCGCGACCATACTCGGCCCAGTGGGCGGCGAGAATCCCGCGCACGGATTCGCGGCGTCGGGCGAGAATGTTGAGCCACAGCAGCACCGCCCACAAACCGTCCTTCTCGCGCACGTGGTTCGAACCCGTGCCCGCGCTCTCCTCGCCGCACAGCGTCGCGAGGCCCGCGTCCAGGAGGGTGCCGAAGAACTTCCAGCCCGTGGGCGTTTCGAAGGCATCGATACCCAGCTTCGCGGCGACCCGGTCGGCGGCGCGGCTCGTCGGCATCGACCGCGCGATACCGGCGAGGCCGCCGGCGTAGCCCGGCGCCAGGGTGGCGTTGGCGGCCAGCACCGCCAGGGAGTCGGACGGGGTGACGTAGATGCCGCGGCCGAGGATCAGGTTGCGGTCCCCGTCGCCGTCGGACGCGGCGGCGAAGTCTGGCGCCTCCGGGCCCATCATCAGATCCACCAGCGTTCGGGCGTGCACCGGGTTGGGGTCGGGGTGGCCGCCGCCGAAGTCGGGGCGGGGCTCGCCGTTGAGGACGGTGCCGGGGGGTGCTCCCAGTTCGTCCTCCAGGATGGCCTTTGCGTAGGGGCCGGTCACCGCGTGCATGGCGTCGAAGCGCATCGCAAAGCCCGAGGCGAAGAGGGCGCGGATGGCGTCGAAATCGAACCGGGCGCGCAGGATCCCGGCGTGAATGGCCACCGGGTCGATGACCTCCACGGTGGTGGCGCCCAGGGACTGCGCGCCCGTGGTCGAGAGGTCGACCTCTTCGGCGTCCAGGATTCGGTACTCGCCGATTTCCAGGCTGCGCCGGTAGATCGCGTCGGTGATGGACTCCGGCGCCGGGCCGCCGTTCGGAATGTTGTACTTGATGCCGAAGTCGCCGTCGGCGCCCCCCGGGTTGTGGCTGGCCGAGAGAATGAGGCCGCCGTCGGTCCCGCGCGCACGGATCACCGCCGAGGCGGCGGGGGTCGAGAGCAGCCCGCCGCGGCCTACCAGCACCCGGGCCGCCCCGTTGGCGGCGGCCATCGCGAGAATGGTCTGGATGGCGCGCTCGTTGAAGTAGCGCCCGTCGCCGCCCACCGTCAGCGTCTTGCCGTCGAGTCCGCCCACCGCGTCGAACACGGACTGCACGAAGTTTTCCAGGTACCCCGTTTCCATGAATACCGCGGTCTTCTTGCGCAGACCCGAAGTGCCGGGCTTCTGCCCTTCGATCGGCGTGGTGGGGATGGTTCTCACGTTCATCGGCTCATCTTCCCGGATCGTCTGTCCGGATCATCTCCCTGGATCATCTCCCCGGATCATTTCCATGCCTCCGCATGAACTCCCGGCCGCATCACGGATACCGTTCCCGCGCGCGCCCACGAGGTGCGCCCATGACGCGCGCGATGGCGGCAAGACCCGGATCGTCGGCAAGCGCTTCCACCGCCACCGGATAGCGGCGTCGCCAGTTGGGGTGTTCGTCGACGGTGCCGGGCAGGTTCTGCTGCTCGACGAGGCCCAGGGCGTCGTCGAGCTGAACTGCGAGCAGCGCGGAGTCGGCGTCGGCGAGGAGAGCGTGGATCGCGACGACGGGCGCGTCGTCGGCCTCCGGGGGCGTTGCGTCGGGATCGAGGTCCGCCGCGGCGTGTCCTTCCTTCACCAGCAGGCGGCCGAGATCCCCACGCACCGTCGCCCGGGCGGCGAGCGCCGCGGTGCGTTCCTTCTCCGTGGTCCGACCGAGGCGGTGGCGCAGCTCGATGTCCCGGCCGGACCACCAGCCCTTCAGGGTCGGCGTGTCGTGGGTGCCGGCTGAGACGAGGCTGGCGGAACGGTAGTGTCGGGGCGGCCGGAACCCGTGCTCGTCGGTCTCGAACTGCATGACCGCACAACCCAGCAGTCCGGCGTCGGCAAGCCGTCGGCGCAGGCCCGGGGGAACGGAGCCCAGATCCTCGCCGACAACGATGCAGCCGGCCCGCGCCGCCTCGATGCGCACGATCCCGAGCAGGGAGTCGAGCGGGTAGCGCACGTAGCCGCCGGGGGCGCCGCCCTCCGGAACCCAGAAGCTGCGGTCGAAACCCAGCACATGATCGATGCGGACGATGCCGGCGTGGGTCATGGCGGCCCGCAGCATCCGGACGAAGGGTGCGTAGCCCGCGGCGCGCAGGCCCGCGGGATTGAACGGCGCCAGGCTCCAGTTCTGGCCGTCGGGGCTGAAGGCGTCGGGCGGCGCGCCGAGCGATACGCCATCGGCGAAGCAGGCCGGAGAGGCCCAGGTGTCGGCCCCGCCGGGGCGCACCCCCGCCGCCAGATCGAGGTAGAGACCAAACGCCATCCCGGCGTCGGTCGCGGCGGCCCGGGCCGCCGCGAGCTGCCGGTCGGCGAGCCGTTGCAGCCAGGCGTGGTAGCGCACCGACCCTGCATGCGCCGCCGCAAAGCGATGCACCTCCGGTCCGTCGGCGGTCCGAAGCGCCGCGGGCCAGGTGCGCCAGTCCGGGCCATGGTCGCAGGCGATCGCCTCGAACACCGCGAACCACTCCAGCCCTCGGCCCGGCCCCTGCCGCCAGGCGGCGAGGTCGGCCGTGGCCGGCCCGTCCGCCTCGATGGTGGTGCGGAAGAGGGCTTCGAGAATCGCATGCTGGCGTTGCCCGTGCGCCTCGTAGTCGAGGAGATCGCCGGCCTGTGCGGCCTCCGGACCCGCGGCGTTCGTCTTCAGTCGTCGATGGATCTCGGCCCAGGGCGCGAATCCGGGCACTGCGTCCGGGGCGATGTGTCCCGGTTCGAGCGCGGTACGGCAGGTGGGGGAATAGGGGCTGAAACCGTCACTCGCGGTCCCGTGGGCATGGACCGGGTTGATGCCGATGAAGTCGGCGCCGAGGCGCGCCACCTGCACCGCCGCCTCGGCCAGATCGCGATAGTCCCCGACCCCCAGATTGCGCTGCGAGCGCAGACCGTAGAGGGCGGCGGAGAGCCCCCAGGCCCGGCTGCGCCCCGCCACGTCCCCCACCGCCGGTGCCCGCTCGGGGGCGGCGATCACGAGGCATACATCATCTCCGACGGACAGGCGATGAAGACCGGCCGGCAACGCGAGCGCGATCTCCCGCGCGTCGCGCCCTTCGAGCGTGTCGCCCGATTCGAGCGCGATGCGCCAGTCCGCGGGGTGTTCGAGAGGGATACGGGCGTCGCCGGTGCCCGCGGTCACCACGATTTCTTCGGGGATACGCCGGGCGGCTTCGCGCGTGCGGAGCGTTTCGAGCGCTTCGCGGATTTCGGCTTCGCCGGCCGCCGACACCCCCATGGCGGCGAGCAGCGCCCGTTGCGTCTCGGGGCCGGCGACCCGCTCCGTTCCCTCAAGATCGCGCCAGCGAGGCAGGACCCCCATGGCCGCGGCGAGATCCCCGAGGGCATCGTCGCCCCGTCCCCCGGTACTCACGGCCCGGCTCCGGCTTCGTCGGTCTCGCTTTCCGCCGGCGCCTCCACGGTGGCCGGCAGAGCCCATTGGGTGCCGGGGCCGGTGGTCGGTTCCACGCCCGCCGGGTTGCGCCAATGAAGCTGGACCCCCATGGCCTGCGCGACGTCCGGGAGGGCACCGAGATCTCGAATCCTGGCACTCACGGCCTGGACCCGACCACAGAGGCGATGAAGGCGACGATCGACTCGGGCTCGATGTCCGGTCGGAAGTCACCGCACACGGTCTCCGGCGCCTCCGGCCGGGCGGTGTCCAGGACGCGGAGCCAGGTGCGGTCGTCGCCGAGTGCGGGCAGGCGGATGGAGACCGCTTCGGCCGAACGGTTGATCACGAGCGCCATCCGGTCCCCGTCGCTCCTTCGGTCGTTGTGGTCATCCCGATCAATCCGGCCCCCGCCCTGGTGGCCGTGGTCACCCTGATGGATTCGACTGCGGTCGGGGGTGGGGTCCGACGCCCCGACGGGCGCTGCGAGCAGCAGGCAGAAACCGTTGAGTTCCGGGTCTTCCCAGTCGACGGGGGTGCCGTCGAGCCCGAGCCATTCGACGTCCGGCGCCCCGTCCCCGGTGCGTTCGCGTCCGTGCAGGAATCGGCTCTGCCGCAGGCAGGGGTGGGCCCGGCGCAATGCGATCAGCCGTCGGGTGAAGCCGAGCAGGGCCGTGTCGGCGCGCGCCCAGTCGATCCAGCCGACTGCGTTGTCCTGGCACCAGGCGTTGTTGTTGCCCCGCTGGCTGTCCGCGATCTCGTCGCCGGCGCGCAGCATCGGCGTGCCCTGCGCCAGGAACACGCTGGCGAGCAGGTTGCGCTGCCGTCGGGCTCGGCGCCGGAGGATCTCCGGGTCTTCGGTCTCGCCTTCCGTGCCGCAGTTGTCGCTCCAGTTCTCATCGTGGCCGTCCCGGTTGTCTTCGCCGTTGGCTTCGTTGTGCTTGCGGCTGTAGGTGGTGACATCGGCCAGGGTGAAGCCGTCGTGGCAGGCGACGCAGTTTACCGACGCCCAGCTCCGGCGTCCGTCGTGATCGAAGGTGCCGGCCGAGCCGAGCAGCCGTTCCGCCATCTCCTGGGCGCCGTGGGCGTCGCCCCGCCAGAAGCGGCGCACGCCGTCGCGAAAGCGGTCGTTCCACTCGGCGAATTCGGGAGGGAATTCGCCCAGGCGATAGCCGCCGGGGCCGACATCCCAGGGTTCCGCGATCAGCTTCACCCGGGCCAGCACCGGATCCTGGCGCAGGGCGTCGAGGAAGCCGCCACGGGGGTCGAAGCCGTGGGCTTCCCGGGCGAGGGCGGTGGCGAGATCGAAGCGAAAGCCATCGACCCCCATCGCCTCCACCCACCAGCGCAGGCTGTCCAGGACCAGGCGCAACACGTAGGGGTGCGCGACATCGAGCGTGTTTCCGCAGCCGGTCTCGTCGACGTAGTAGCGCGCCTGCCCGTCGCGCAGGCGGTAGTAGGCGGCGTTGTCCAGTCCGCGGAACGACAGGGTCGGTCCGCTCTGGTCGCCTTCGGCGGTGTGGTTGTAGACGACGTCCAGGATGACTTCGATGCCCGCGGCGTGGAGCCTGCGCACCGCTTCGCGAAAGCCGGCGGGGCCGGCCGGCCCGAGGTAGCGCGGTTCGGGCGCGAAGAAGCCGATGCTGTCGTAGCCCCAATAGTTGACGAGCCCTCTTTCGAACCGCCGACGCTCGTCGGCGAAGGCATGGACCGGCTGGAGCTCCAGCGCCGTGACGCCCAGCGAGGTCAGATGCTCCAGCACCGGCGGCGCCGCGAGGGCCTCGCAGGTGCCGCGCCGCGCTTTCGGCAGCTTCGGCCACAGGCGGGTGAGCCCCTTGGGGTGGGCCTCGTAGATCACGGTGTCGGGCCAGGGGGTGTCGGGTCGCTCGTCGGCCGGCACCGGCGGGGCGGGGGCGGTCATCACGCATTTCGGCATCGTCGGAGCGCTGTCAACGCGCGAAAACGACAGGTCGCCGTCAGGCGAGGCGGGATCGTAGCCGAGACCTGCATCACCGGGGATGAATCGCCCGTGCAGGGCGCGGGCATACGGGTCGAGCAACAGCTTGTGAGGATTGAAACGGTGGCCGTGTTCGGGCGCGTAGGGGCCGTGGGCGCGCAGGCCGTACCGGGCTCCGGGCGCAAGGTTCGGCAGATAGCCGTGCCATACGGGTCCGCTTCTTTCCGGCAGGGTCACTCGCTCCGTCTCGCGCCGGCCGTCTGCGGAGAAGAGGCAGATCTCGATCCGGGTCGCATTCTCGGAGAACACCGCGACATTCGCCCCCTCGCCGTCCCAATGGACGCCGAGAGGATGCGGCCGGCCGGCGCCCACCGCGCGCTTCGTCTTCGAGGTCATGCCGCAGAGTCGAGCAGCTCGGAGTAGAGCTCGGCGTAGGCCGCGGCCGAAGGCCCCCAGCCCACCGGATGGCGCATCGCCCGCCGCACCATCGCCGACCAGAGCTTCCGGTCGGCGAAGGCGTCGCAGGCCCGGTCGATGGCGTCGGCCAGAGACGCGGCAGACCCCGGGGCGCACTGGAAGCCCGTGGCGACCCCGGCCCGGAGCGCCGCGTCGTTGGCGTCGATCACGGTGTCCGCGAGGCCGCCGGTGCGGGTGACCACCGGCAGGGTGCCGTAGCGCAGGCCGTAGAGCTGGGTGAGTCCGCAGGGCTCGAAACGCGAGGGGACCAGGATGGCGTCGGCGCCGGCCTGCATGAGATGCGACAGGGGCTCGTCGTAACCGATGACCACCCCGACCCGCCCCGGGTGATCTGCCGCCGCCGTCTGGAATGCGTGCTCCAGATCCGGCTCGCCGGAGCCGAGCAGGGCGAGGCTCGCACCGCGCGCGAGCAGCCGGGGCAGGGCTTCCAGCAGCAGGTCCAGGCCCTTCTGCCGGGCGAGCCGGCTGATGACGCAGAACAGGGGGCCCTCGCCGGCGGCGTGAAGCCCGAGCCGCTGGCCGAGTGCGGTTCGGGATCCAAGCCCCTGGCCCAGTGCGGTTCGGGGCCCGAGCCGCTCGCCCAGTGCAGTTCGGAGCCCGAGCCGCTCGCCCGGTGCGGTTCGGAGCCCGAGCCGTTGGCAAAGGGCGGTGCGGTTCCCGGCCTTGCGGGCCGGGGCCCGGGCCGAGAAATGCGCGGTGAGGTGCGGGTCGCGCTCCGGGTTCCAGACGTCGAGGTCGATGCCGTTCAGAATGCCGTGCACCTCGGCGCGCCGGGACGCGATGACCCCTTCCAGCCCCATACCGAACGCCGGGCGGGTCAGCTCGCGGGCGTAGGTCGGGCTCACCGTCGAGATGCGGTTCGCGTAGACGAGGCCGGCCTTGAGGAAGCCGACCTGGCCGAAGAATTCGAAGCCTTCGGGATGAAACCCGCTCTCGGGCAGTTCCAGCGCCGCCGTTGCCTCCGGCGGGAAGAGGCCCTGGAAGGCGATGTTGTGGATGGTGAGAAGGCTCGGGGGCGCCGGTTTGCGGCCGAGTTTGAGCCACGCCGCGGTCAGGCCCGCCTGCCAGTCGTGCAGGTGCACCACATCGGGCCGCCAGCCGTCGAACCCGGCGGTGGCGATGCGCGCGGCGGCGCGGCACAGGGCGCCGAAGCGCAGGTGGTTGTCGGGCCAGTCCCGGCCGTCGGGGCCGAGGTAGGGATTGCCGGGTCGTTCGAACCACCGGGGTGAATCCAGCACCATGACGTCGATGCCGGCGGCCCGGGCGCTGATCACGCGCGCGCGCCCGCCCGGCCCCCGCCCGATGGGGCGGGCTTCGGCGTCCTCGGGAAGTGCCGCCTTCACCGCCGGGTAGCCCGGCATCAGGACCCGCATCTCGACGCCCAGCGGAGCCAGAGCGCCGGGCAGGGCGCCGGCCACGTCGGCGAGGCCGCCCGTTTTGACGAAGGGCACGCACTCGGAGGCGACGGACAGCACTTTCATCGCGCGAGGCTTCGTCTCGGGCGGGCAAGATGCCTGCGTTCCCGTGAAATCGTGCAGACTCGCTTCAATCGCAAAGGTGATGACCTCCCGGGAGTCTGGTCCCGGACCCATTGCCGTACCCTCGGGACCCTGACCGGAACTGATTTTCTGCTCCGTGGACTCCCCCCCTCCGGACAGGAGGGGCGGTGTCGATGAACAGAAGAGTTGATTCCGGTCGGAGTCTTCGGCATCCGGTTCGGACCCATGGAATCGGGCGGTCGTGGACTCCGATGATGGCTCTGTCCGCCCCGCGCACAATTTCGGCGTGCCGGTCGCGCTTGCCTGCCGTCCCGGGTTCCGGGGAGATCCGGCGCTTCATGGTCCGGCGGCCCGGGGCTCAGCCGTCCGGGGTTCAGCCGTCCAGGGTTCAGCCGTCCAGGGCGTTGATCATCGCCTTCGTGATCAGCGTAACGCCTCCGTTGGTCACCCGGAACCGTTTCGCGTCCTCCTCCGGATCTTCTCCCACCACCAGACCTTCGGGGATTTGCACCCCCCGGTCCAGGACCACCCGGGTCAGGCGCGCATTGCGGTGGATGACGCTGTAGGGCAGGGCGACCACGCCTTCCAGGTGACTGTAGGAGTGGCAGTGCACGCCGGTGAAGAGCAGGCTCCGCAGCACGCTGGACCCCGAGACGACGCAGCCGCCGGAGATCATGGAGGACACCGCCGTGCCGCGCCGGTCCTGCTCGTCGTGGATGAACTTGGCCGGCGGCGTTACTTCACCGTAGGTCCAGATGGGCCAGTTGCGGGAGTAGATGTCGAGCTCGGGCTCGAAGTCGGTGAGGTCGATGTTGGCGCGCCAGTAGGAATCGACGGTGCCGACGTCGCGCCAGTAGGGGCGGGGCTCGGAGCCCGTCATGACGCAGGAATCGGAGAACCGGTGGGCCACTGCCTTGCCGTGCTCGACGAGGTGAGGGATGAGGTTCTTGCCGAAGTCGTGATCAGAATCCGGATCCGCCGCATCCCGGCGGAGCTGGTCGATCAGGAAACCGGTCTCGAAGACGTAGATGCCCATGGAGGCCAAGGCGTGGTCGGGGTCGCCCGGAATGCCGGGCGGGTCGGCCGGCTTCTCGAAGAACCGGATGATGTGGTCCTCCTCGTTCACGTGCATCACGCCGAAACCGCTCGCTTCCGTCCGGGGCACCTCGACGCAGCCGACCGTCACGTCGGCGCCGGAGTCGACGTGCTGCGCCAGCATGACGCCGTAGTCCATCTTGTAGATATGGTCGCCGGCCAGAATGACGATGAAACGCGCTCGGTAGCTCTTGATGATGTCGATGTTCTGGGTGACGGCATCGGCGGTGCCGAGGTACCAGTGTCCTTCGTCGACCCGCTGAGAGGCGGGCAGCACATCGAGCATCTCGTTGCGCTCGGCCTGGAAGAAGCTCCAGCCGAGTTGCAGATGGCGGATCAGGCTGTGGGCCTTGTACTGGGTGGCCACGCCGATGCGCCGGATGCCGGAATTCACGGCGTTCGAGAGCGCAAAGTCGATGATCCGGCTCTTGCCGCCGAAGAACACCGCCGGCTTCGCCCGTTTCTCCGTCAGCTCCTGCAAACGGCTGCCCCGTCCTCCGGCGAGGACGAAAGCCATCGACTGGCGGGTCAGCGGGGCGGTCCCTCCCGAGATAGCGCTCATTTCCTCTCCCTGGATGCGGAGTCGGGACGACATGCCGGGCCTGCCTCGAATGCATCGGCCCCCGGACGCCGAGCTGTCCGGGCCCGCTTCGCCCGACTCGACGCGAATGTCCCGTGGAGCAAATGTTCATGCCACAGTACGGACACTGCGGCATCGGTTCCGATCGATCGCCATCATCGCTGAAATTCGGTATCGTTTCCAACAAGAAACTCAAGACGAGCAGAGAACCCCGAAATGAGACTACTACCAACGAAACTATCAACTCTCTTGTTGCTTGCAGTGTCGGCCGCGCTGTTGATGGCCGCGACGGCGTCGATGGCGAGGCCATACCATGCGGTCAACTGCAACGGCGAACCGATATCCGCGGGGGTGCCTCACCCTAACGGCGGAGGTCTGCTTTTTGCAGATGCACAGGTCGAGGATTCGGTTTATGTTGGAAGCAATTCGGTGATATGCGGGGGAATGCTTTCCGGTAACGTGGTTGTCAAAGGACATAGTGTGGTTGTCTACGCCAGCGTTTCCGGCAATGTCGTCGTCAGGGACTCATTGGTTCATCGTGCTGTGGTCTCCGGGAACGCGCGGATAGTAAAAAGCTCGGTCTGGGACGGAGCCACAATCTCCGGGAACGCCCGGATTCTGGATGGTGCCTCGGTAGATGGAGCAGGTCCGAAGGTTTACGGAAACGCGAAGGTGATCGGCTTTGACACGGACGTTCTCGCTTACGGCGAGGTCTACGGAAGCGCGGTCGTCCGCGGCGGTGCGGACATTCTCGGGAAGGTTGACTGTGGGAAATGGGTCGGTATCACGGTGACCACCGATCAAACCGGCAAGTGCGGAAAGAATGGTGCGGCCGTTCTCGGCTCCGTGAGCAATCCGATCGACGCAGGAAACACGGAATCGGAATGACACGCCTGAAGCGGATTGGACGCTGAGCGATCCATGAACCGCAAGCGCCTGCCTATCGGTATTCAAGACTTCGAGACGATCCGAAGCGAGGGGTTCTATTACGTCGACAAAACCCCGCTGATTCGACAACTGACTGACGATGGTCGCTATTACTTCCTGTCCAGGCCCCGCCGGTTCGGCAAGAGCCTGCTGGTGGACACGATCAAGGCGCTGTTCGAGGGGCGAGAGTCGCTGTTCGAAGGGCTGGACATCCATGAGCACTGGGACTGGTCTGTCATCCATCCCGTTCTGCGACTGAGTTTCGGTGGAAAGTACAACGAACCTGAGGATATCGAGCGAAATATTCTCACACAACTGGACGTTATCGAACGCAATGCGGGGCTTTCGGCTGCTGCCTGCCGAACCGCGCCGGAACGTCTGTTCGACCTGCTGGACCGCCTCCATCGCAGCACCGGTCAACGGGTGGTCATCCTTGTTGATGAATACGACAAGCCGATCCTCGATGCGCTCGATGACCCGGAACTTGCAAAAGCCAACCGCGACTATCTGCGGGGTTTCTACGGCATCATCAAGGACAGTGCCGAGCATGTCCGCTTCGTCTTCGTCACCGGCATCAGCATGTTTTCGAAGGTCAGCCTGTTCTCGGGTCTCAACAATCTCAAGGACATCAGTCTCGATCCGCGCCATGCCGCGATCTGTGGCTATACGGACGATGATATAGGCGAGGTATTCGCCCCGGAACTTGACGGACTGGACCGGGACGAGATCCGCTCCTGGTACAACGGCTACCATTGGCGCGGCGACCAGCGGCTCTATAACCCCTATGACGTGCTACTGCTGCTCGACCGCCGGGAATTTCGTCCCTACTGGTTCGAGACCGGCTCGCCGCGCTTCCTGTTCGAGACACTGAAGAAAAAGTCGGTCAGCCCGATGGAATTGGAAGGGCGGATGGCCGACATGGCGTTGGTCTCGAGGTTCGATGTAGATGACATCGGCGTCGAGGCGCTCCTGTTCCAGACCGGCTATCTGACCATCACGGAAGAGCGCAGGGAGGGACACAGGATCTTCTACCGGCTGGACTATCCCAATCTCGAGGTGCGGCTCTGCCTCAATGACCACTTGCTGGCCCATCTCGACGAGAGGAACCGGGTCCCCCTAGAGGAGGGCCGAAGCCTTCGGGCGCATCTCGAAGCACATGAGTTCGGGGACTTCGCCGACCAACTCAAAGCCTGGCTGTCGAGTATTCCCTATCAGTGGCACGCGGCAGGCGACCTTGCGCGCTACGAGGCCTGGTATGCGAGCCTCCTGCACATGTGCTTTCGGGCCATCGGGGTGGAAGTCCAGGCAGAAGACTCCTCAAGCCATGGACGGGCGGACATGGTGATCCATCTCGGAGAGCAGATCTTTATCCTGGAATTCAAAATGGCAGAGAGTGTGGACGACGCAGAGGCGGCACTGGACATTGCGTTTGCCCAGATGCGGGATCGAGGCTACGCCGACAAGTACCGCAACCAGTCCGTGCATTTGGTCGCCGTAGCCTGCGGACGCGAAGCGCGAAATCTTCTCGAAGTCAGAGCCGAGCCGGTTGGCACCCAATAACAGTCCGACGGCGGCTGTCGCGCGGGTGCTGTCCGCGCTTCCTCCGGATGCCGCGCGCCGGGACCGGCGGTTCATCCTTGGAATTGCAGGGCCGCCCGCCTCCGGAAGGAGAAGATCGAGGCCAACGACCTCGTCAACGCCCGGTTGGTGGCGGGCCGCTCGGTCGAGCCGGATCTGCGGCCGGATCTGCGGCCGGATCTGCGGATCGGGCCGTGACCTCGGAGACCTGGTCGCCGTCCTGCCGATCGCGAGACCGGTGACGGCAACCCTGGCCTGACGCTGCCGATATCGACCTTCAGCAGTGGCCGCCAACAGCGCTGCCGCTCTGCCTGCAAATAAGAAAATCAATGTAATTTACATATTGACAAGGTGGATCATCGTGGGTTAGATCGACCGGCCCGAACTCGGAGCCGCAAGGACGAGGCAGTCTCGCCGGTGGCGGGAGTTCGGGCAGATTCGCGACCCCGAACCTTGTCCGCTCGGAACGCACCGGTGCGGACCCCGACTCGTCGAACTACCGACATCGGTTTCCGGGAAGCCCACGACACGGTGAAGGGCGACGCGATCCATCTTCGTCACGCAAATCTGGAAATTCCGGGAGAACTCACATGTACCTGAAGACCATGGTCCGTGCCGCCGGTGTGCTTGCGCTCGCCGCGGCGACCGGCGTCCACGCGGACTCGCACACCACCACCGTCACCATTGCCACCGTCAACAATGGCGACATGATCCGGATGCAGGGACTGACGGACGACTTCACGTCCCGGAATCCCGACATCGCTCTCGAATGGGTGACGCTGGAGGAAAACGTGCTGCGCCAGCGCGTGACTCAGGACATCGCCACCAAGGGCGGGCAGTTCGACGTCCTGACCATCGGCACCTACGAGGTTCCGATCTGGGGCAACAACGGCTGGCTCGTGTCGCTGAACGACCTCCCCGCCGATTGGGATATCGACGACCTCCTGCCCGCGATCCGCTCCGGCCTGACCGTCGACGGCGAGCTCTACGCCGCTCCGTTCTACGGCGAAAGCTCCATGGTGATGTACCGGACCGACCTGATGGAGAAGGCCGGCATGGAAATGCCCGAAGCGCCGACCTGGGACTTCATCAGGCAGGCGGCGGCGGCGATGACCGACAAGGACAACGAGATCTACGGCGTATGCCTGCGCGGCAAGGCCGGCTGGGGCGAGAACGCGGCGTTCATCACCGCCATGTCCAACTCCTTCGGCGCGCGCTGGTTCGACGAGGACTGGAAGCCCCAGTTCGACAGCGAAGCCTGGGCGAACACGCTCGACTTCTACATGGACCTGATGACGAACTACGGTCCTCCGGGCGCCTCGACCAACGGGTTCAACGAGAACCTGTCGCTGTTCCAGCAGGGCAAGTGCGGCATGTGGATCGACGCCACCGTGGCCGCCTCGTTCGTGACCAACCCGAAGGATTCCACCGTGGCCGACAGCGTCGGGTTCGCTCTGGCGCCGGACAACGGGCTCGGCAAGCGCGGCAACTGGCTCTGGGCCTGGTCGCTGGCGATTCCGGCCGGCTCCGATGCCACCGGCGCGGCCAAGAAGTTCATCGAGTGGGCGACCAGCCGGGAGTACACGGCGCTGGTGGCGTCGAAGGAAGGCTGGGCCAACGTTCCGCCGGGCACCCGGACCTCTCTGTACGAGAACCCGGCCTACCTGGAGGCGGCCCCGTTCGCGGAGATGACGCTCGGCTCGATCAACGCCGCCGATCCGACGCAGCCGACCGTCGATCCCGTGCCCTACACCGGCATCCAGTTCGTCGCGATCCCGGAATTCGCGGGCATCGCCACCCAGGTGGGCCAGGAGTTCTCGGCCGCGCTCGCCGGCCGGCAGACCGCGGCCGAGGCGCTCGCGAAGGCGCAGGCCCTGACCGCCGAAGAGATGGAAGCCGCCGGCTACTGAGGGGAATCCGGGCCGTTCGGCGGTCCGCCGAACGGCCCGGTCCTCCGCTTGCAAGCGCCCGCAGGTTCCGATGATGGAGACAGCGTTCCGCCCGAAACCCTGAAACATTCTCCCGGCGTCGGGGGGCGGCAATCGTCGCCCCCCGACCGGAGGAACGGTTCTCTCCGACCCGCCGCCGCCCGGTCCGCAAGGAGGTGCATCATGGCCACCCTGCATTCCAGATCCGCCGCCCGCGCGATGATGGCGCCCGCGGTCTTCCTGCTCCTGGTCTGGATGCTCGTTCCCCTGACCATGACGCTCTGGTTCTCGTTCAAGCGCTACCTGCCGCTGCGCGGCGGTGACCTGGGATGGACCGGGTTCGACAACTACGTCCGCTTCGTCACCTCCAGCGCGTTCTGGCCGAGCGTACAGGCGACGCTGCTCATCGTCGGCGGGGTGCTCCTGATCACGGTCCTGGTGGGCGTTCTCCTCGCGCTCCTGCTGGATCAGCCGATGTGGGGGCAGGGCGTGGTCCGGATCCTGGTGATCGCGCCGTTCTTCGTGATGCCCACGGTGTCGGCGCTGGTCTGGAAGAACATGTTCATGGACCCGGTGAACGGGTTGTTCGCGCACCTGTCGAAGTTCTTCGGGCTGGCGCCGCTGGAGTGGCTGAGCCAGGCCCCGCTCTTCTCCATCACCCTGATCGTCTCGTGGCAGTGGCTGCCCTTCGCGACGCTGATCCTGCTGACGGCGCTCCAGTCGCTCGACCGCGAGCAGCTCGAAGCGGGCGAGATGGACGGCGCGCCGCCGCTCGCGCGCTTCCTTCACATCGTCCTCCCGCACCTCGCCCAGGCCATCACCATCGTCGTGCTCATCCAGACGATTTTCCTGCTGTCGATCTTCGCGGAGATCTTCGTCACCACCCAGGGATCGTTCGGGACCCGCACCCTGACCTACCTGATCTTCCAGCGGGTGCTGGAGAGCCAGAACGTGGGGCTCGGCTCGGCCGGCGGCGTGTACGCGATCATCCTCGCCAACATCGTGGCGCTGTTCCTGATGCGCATCGTGGGCAGGAACCTAGACGCCTGAGGAGGAGGAAGAGCCATGGCCCGCGCCGTCACGCACCAGCGAAAGACCCTCAACACCGCCATCGCCTGGGGGATCGGCCTCCTGATCTTCTTCCCGGTGCTGTGGACGATCCTGACCAGCTTCAAGACCGAGGCGCAGGCGATCGCCGACCCGCCGGTCTTCTTCTTCTTCGACTGGACGCTCGAGAACTACGCGGTGGTGCAGGAACGCTCGGACTACATGCGCTACCTGTTGAACTCGGTGATCATCGCCGGCGTCTCCACCGTGCTCGGCATCGTGGTCGCGGTGCCCGCTGCGTGGTCCATGGCCTTCGTGCCGTCGAGGCGGACGAAGGACATCCTGCTCTGGATGCTCTCGACCAAGATGCTGCCGGCGGTGGGAGTGCTGTACCCGATCTACCTGATCTTCATCGAGCTGGAGCTTCTCGACACGCGCACCGGCCTCGTCATCGTGATGATGCTGATCAACCTGCCGATCATCGTGTGGATGCTCTACACCTATTTCAGGGAGATCCCCGGAGAGATCCTGGAAGCGGCGCGGATGGACGGCGCGTCGCTCAGGGAGGAGATCCTGTACGTGCTGACGCCCATGGCGGTTCCGGGCATCGCCTCGACTCTGCTTCTGAACTTCATCCTGGCCTGGAACGAGGCGTTCTGGACGCTGAACCTGACCGCGGCGAAGGCCGGCCCGCTGACTGCCTTCATCGCCAGCTATTCGAGCCCCGAGGGCCTGTTCTACGCCAAGCTGAGCGCGGCCTCGACCATGGCCATCGCGCCGATCCTGATTCTCGGGTGGTTCAGTCAGAAGCAGCTCGTGCGCGGCCTGACCTTCGGCGCGGTGAAGTGAGGACGAGACAATGGGACGCATGGTACTGGAGAAGGTGGAGAAGCGATTCGGCGATGTCACCGTGATCCCGCCCCTGGATCTGGAGATCGAGGACGGGGAGTTCGTCGTCTTCGTCGGCCCCTCGGGGTGCGGCAAGTCGACGCTGCTGCGGCTGATCGCGGGGCTGGAGGACGTCACCGGCGGCGTCATCCGGATCGACGGGCGGGACGCGACCACCGTGCCGCCCGCGAAACGCGGTCTCGCGATGGTGTTCCAGTCCTACGCGCTCTATCCGCACATGACGGTGCGCAAGAACATCAGCTTCCCCCTGCGGATGGCGAAGCTGGACAAGGCCGAGCAGGATCGGCGGGTCGAGCAGGCGGCTGCGGTCCTGAACCTCACCGACTACCTCGACCGGCGGCCGGGCCAGCTCTCGGGCGGCCAGCGCCAGCGCGTGGCCATCGGCCGCGCCATCGTGCGCGAGCCCGCGGCGTTCCTGTTCGACGAGCCGCTGTCGAACCTCGACGCGGCGCTCCGGGTCGGGATGCGTCTGGAGATCAGCGAGCTGCACGAGCGGCTGAAGACCACGATGATCTACGTCACCCACGACCAGGTCGAGGCGATGACCATGGCCGACAAGATCGTCGTCCTGCACGCGGGGAGGATCGAGCAGGTGGGCTCGCCGCTGGAGCTCTATCGCACCCCCCGGAACCGGTTCGTCGCCGGCTTCATCGGCTCGCCCCGGATGAACTTCCTCGAAGGACCCGAGGCCCGGAGGCACGATGCCAGCGCGATCGGCATCCGGCCCGAGCACATCATGCCGTCACCGAACGAAGGCGCGTGGAAGGGCCGGGTGGGCGTCTCCGAGCATCTGGGCTCGGACACGTTCCTCCACGTCCACATGGAGGGGTGCGCCGACCCCGTCACCGTGCGCTCGGGCGGCGAGGTGGACATGCACCACGGCGACACCATCTACATGACCCCCGATGCCGGGCACATTCACCGGTTCGATGATCAAGGTCTGCGGATCGCGTGAATCGTCCGGAGTCATCGGGTGTGCGTCGCGGGCCGACTCGACCGGCGCGGTCTTCGCCCGGCCGGTGCCCGCGTGACGGCGCGGGCAGGCGCCCCGGCCTGCGGCCGGCGGGATGCGAGCGGAGCCCGCGTGCATGATCCGCCTCTCGAACCCCACCCTGAGCGCCCTGCCGGAGAGGGTTGCGCGGCCCGCCTACGACCGCGCAGCCCTGACTCCGGGAATCGTCCATATCGGGCTCGGCAACTTCCACCGCGCGCACCAGGCCTGGTATCTGCACCGGCTGATGCAGCGCGGTCTCGACCACGACTGGGCGATCGTCGGCGCTGGCGTTCGGCCACACGATGCGACGCAGCGCGAGAAGCTGCTCGCGCAGGATGGCCTGTCGACGCTGATCGAGCTCGACCCGTCCGGCACGTCGGCGGAGGTGGTGGGCTCGATGATCGACTACGTGCCGGTCGAGGGGGGGAACGCCGCGCTCATCCGCCGGATGGCCGACCCTGCGATCCGCATCGTCGCGCTGACGGTGACCGAGGGCGGGTACTACATCGACCCCGCGACCAGGGCCTTCGACGCGGCGCATCCCGACATGCGACACGATGTCGCCCACCCGGATCGCCCGTGCACCGCGTTCGGCGCGATGGTGGCGGCGCTCCGGGCCAGACGCGATCAGGGCATCGGTCCGTTCACCGGCTTGAGCTGCGACAACATTCAGGGCAACGGTGCGGTGCTGCGCCGGACCTTGGTCTCCCTCGCTCGGGCGTCCGATCCGGACCTGGCCGGGTGGATCGATGCGCACTGCACGTTCCCGAACTCGATGGTCGACTGCATCGTGCCCGCGACCGGTCCGAGGGAGCTTGCCCTCTCGCACGGGTTCGGTATCGACGACGCGGTGCCCGTCACCCACGAGAACTTTCGTCAGTGGGTCATCGAGGACGAGTTCTGTGCCGGGCGACCGGCCTGGGAGCGGGTCGGCGCCACTTTCTCCGATCGGGTCCGAGACTACGAAGCGATGAAGATCCGCATGCTCAACGCGGGTCACCAGATCATCGGGCATCCCGGCGAGATCCTGTCCGTCGCGACCATCTCGCAGTGCATGGCGCAGCCGCTGATTCACGCCCTGTTCCGCAAGGTGCAGCGCGACGAGATCATGCCTCACGTCGAACCGGTGCCCGATTTCACGCCGGAGGCGTACCTGGACCTGATTACCCGCCGCTTTTCCAACCCCGCCATCGTGGATACGCCGCGGCGGGTCGCCTTCGACGGCTCGTCGCGCCACCCGGGCTTCGTGCTGCCGATTCTCCGCGACGGTCTCGCGGCCGGCACGCCGGTCGAGGGGCTTGCCCTGGTCGAGGCGCTCTGGGCGCGCATGTGCGAGGGCACCCGCGAGGACGGCTCCGTCATCGAGCCGAACGATCCGCTCTGGGAGACGCTCCGGGCCGCCGCCACGGCGGCGCGGGATCGTCCGCGCGCCTGGCTGGAGCAGCGCCCCATCTATGGCGACCTCACCGAGGCGTCACGCTTCGCGGATGCGTTCGAACGCTGGCTCGAAAAGCTCTGGTCCGAGGGTTGCGAGGCCGTCTTGCGGGCCTATACGACTGCCTGAAGTTCTCACCAGTGCTCGGCAAGCACTGGAGAACCGCTCAGGCCTGGGTGGCTCCGATTCGAGGGCCTGTGAGAAACGCGGCCGAATGCTCGTCTTCTTCACATACGCCCTGATACGCATTTCTCACTTGTTCTCGGCAAGGATCGGGGAAACACTCATGCTTGGATGGCTCCGATTCGAGGGTCTGTGAGAAACGCGGCCGAATGCCCGTCTTCTTCACATACGCCCTGATACGCATTTCTCACTTGTTCACGGCAAGCGCT
>JAPOSC010000077.1 GCA_026709935.1 Thiotrichales bacterium | reverse complement strand
CGACTGGCGACTGGCGACTGGCGACTGGCGACTGGCGACTGGCGACTGGCGACTACCATTATACTTTCGGAAACTTCAGCGGTGGGTGTCAACCCGCCGAGCGCACAATTCTCATCCACCCGATCGCTCCGGCCCAGTGCCTTCCGCGTCGTCACCGCGGCTGCACCCGATATATCCCGCGCCGTATCCGTCATGGTCATTGCCTCCGAATTTTTCGAACGGCCCGATGGTGCACAAGGCGCCCGCCGGCCAAGCTGTCGTCTGTCCAGATCGCGCGCACCCTAAAGCGGAGCCGCAGGAAAGGCAACAAGACTACTGATCGGGCAGCGATTCACGCTGGCAACCCGACAGGCCGTCCGACACGCCATCGTGCCGCGCGATTCCGGCGAGATCCGGACCTCAGGAATGTCCATTCGGGGCAATGTCGGGCGCATGTTCCGAGCCGACGGGAGTGGGTGCCGACCGGGCAGGGTCCGAATTCGACATATGGCGGGTCGTCCATTGCCGACCGCCGGTCGGGACGCCCGCGCGCGCCAGGGGATCCAGCGCCTCCAGCCTGGCGCGCCGCTCCTCCGGGGTCAGCGCCGCCAGCTTGTCGCATGCGCGATAGAACGCTTCGAGGTCGCGGTCATGGCGGGCGAGGAGCGCTTCCAGGGCGGGGACCCAGCGGTCGTAGGCGACCACCAGCGCGAGCGCAGCGTTGTTCACTCCGCGCTCGAACCAGAAGTCGTAGGTCGGACCGCTCGTCCACGTCGCGCGGAGCGCGTCATACTGCGACCGCAACCGTTCGAACGCGCGCATCTTCGCCGCCCGCTTCTCGGCGTCGGTACCGGACGATGCGTACACGGCTTCGAGGCCGCGGCGCGTGTCCCGCACCAGGCCGAGAAAGGCGGCGCGGCGTTCGGCCGCGACACGGTAGCGGTCTCTCAGGTCGGACCGATCCGTCGCCTCGAGCCAGTGGCGCACGCCGGCGCGCTCGACCACCACCGCGAAGGACTCGTTGAAGTCCGTGTCGCCGGGCACGTAGAGGCGCTGGTGGGCGAGTTCGTGGAAGATGAGGCCGGCGAGGGCGTACTCGGGAAGCTCGACCATCGAGCTCAGCAGGGGATCAGCGAACCAACCCAGGGTCGAGTACGCGCGCACCCCGGACACCGTCACGTCCCAGCCCTCCGATGCCAGCTTCGCGGCGTACGCGTCGGCATCCGACCCCGAGAAGTAGCCCCGGTAGCTCACACATCCCGCCACCGGGAAGCACCAGCGCCGGGGTTCGAGCGAAAGCTCGGGCGCCGCCACCACGGTCCTGACCACGTAGCGCCGGCCAAGATCGACATAGCGGTGGTAGCTCGCGTTTGCCGGCAGGGCGAGCACGTCGGACGCGAATTCCCGGATCTCCAGCGCGGTGCGGAGCCGCACCGCGAGGCCGGAGGCGGTGTCCGGCGCCTCGATCACCGTCTCCACGGGGCGCGCTTTTGCCATCAGCCCGAGATGGCCGGTCACCGACTGCGCGTAGTACTCGACGCTCGCGCATCCGGAGAGCGCCAGGGCGGCAAGCAGGGCGAAGTATGGATTAGCGTGGCCCAAGGACTTGACCGGGGTGTCTCGAATGGCGAAGAAGCAGCGCGGCGGATTCAGCGCGGCGCCGGCGTCCCCGGGAAGAAGCAGGCGGCACGGTGGTCGCCCGGCCCGCCCGCGAGCTCCGGCGCCTCGTTCACGCACCGGGGCCGGGCGATCGCGCACCTCGGGTGGAAACAGCATCCGCGGGGCGGGTGCAGCGGGCTCGGCGGCTCGCCGCGGATGTCGTCGCCGGCCGCGAGCCCGTTCTCCCCCAGCAACGAGGCCGCGATCAGGGCCCGCGTGTAAGGATGCTGCGGATCGTCGAACACCGCGTCGCGCGCCCCGACCTCCACGATCCGTCCGAGGTACATCACCGCCACCCGATCGCTCGCGTAGCGCACGACGCGCAGATCGTGCGAGATCAGCAGCAGCGTGAGGTCAAAACGGTTCCTGAGCCCCACGAGCAGGTCGATGATCTGCGCCCGCAGCGACGCATCCAGGGCCGAGGTCGGCTCGTCGCACACCAGGAACCGGGGCTTGAGCAGCAGTGCCCGCGCGATGACGATGCGCTGGAGCTCCCCGCCCGAGCACTGCCGCGGCAACCGATCGACGAAGGATGCGTCGAGCCCGACCTCGCCGAGCATGTCGGCCACCCGCCGGCGCCGCTCCCGGTGGGTTCCGATCCCGTGCTGCGCGAGCGGTGCCTCCAGGCTCGTACCGATCCGCATGCGGGGGTCGAGGGCCGCGTAGGGGTTCTGGAAGATGAGCTGCATCGTGGGGCGGAACCGGCGCAGCTCCTCTCCGTGCAGCAACGACAGGTCGCGGCCCGCGATGGTGACAGTGCCGCGGTCCGGCGGAAGGAGCCGGAGCAGCACCCGGGCCAGGGTGCTCTTCCCGCAGCCGGATTCGCCGACCAGGCCCATGACCTCACCCCGGCGAATCCGGAAGCTGACGCCATCGACCGAGCGCACCCTCCCCCGGCGCCACACCCCCATACGCACCGGAAAGTGCTTCACGATCCGGTCGGCGATCACGAAATCGGACGGACTCCCGGCGTCATCGCGGGACAGCGGCCGCTCAATCGGAGACACCGCGGTCACCCCTCCCGTGGGCGTCGACTTGCTTGCGGCATGTTCCGGCTCCCTGCAAGCCGCCGCGGATCGCGGGTCCGGCGTCGCGGCCGGATTCCAACCTCGACGGCGAGTCGCCCCCGGAGTCGCCCCCATAGTCACCCGCAGCGTCGCCTCCTGGGCGTCCCCGCAACAGGGAACTCTCGACCAGCGCTTGCGTGTACGGGTGTCGCGGCCGCTGAAGAATCTGCGCACTCGACCCCTGCTCCACGATGCGCCCCGCGTACATCACCGCCACGCGATCCGCCAGCGCGGACACCACCGCGAGATCGTGCGTGATCAGCAGTACCGCCAGTCCGCGCTCGCGCCGTTCGCGGTGCAGCAGCTTCAGGATCTGCACCTGGATGGTGACGTCGAGCGCAGTGGTGGGCTCGTCGGCGATCAGCACGTCGGGATTCCCGCCGAGCGCGGCCGCGATCAGCACGCGCTGCGCCATGCCGCCGGAGAGCTGGAAAGGGTAGTTCCGGGCGCGATACTCCGGCTCCGAAATCCCCACCTCGCGGAGCAACTCGACCACCCGTCGCGCGGCCTGCCGCCGGCTCATGCCCAGGTGCAGCCGCAGCGGCTCGGCGATCTGCGCCCCCGCGGTCGAGGTCGGGTCGAGCATGCTCTGGGGATGCTGGAAGAGCATGGCGATGCGCCGGCCGCGGATCGCGTTCAGCTCGCGCTCGGTCTTCGCCAGCAGGTCGTCGGAACCGAGCCGGATCGCGCCGCTCGTCACCTCGAACCCCCGCGGCAGCAGCCGCATCAGGGACAGCGCGGTCAGGCTCTTGCCGCCCCCGGACTCGCCGACGAGGGCGAGCACCTCACCCGGGGCGATCTCCAGCGACACGTCGTCGATGAACGTACCAAGCTCCGGGTGACCCACGCACAGGCGTTCCACGATCAGGGCGGGCCGGGTCGCACCCGAGGTGTCCGGCGCCGTACATCCGTGATGGATCAGCGAATCCACGCGTGACAGCTCCGCTCGAATTCAATGGATTCCCGCTTCGGCGGGAATGACGGAGGAGGGCTTCCGGGTATATGTCGTGCGGACCATCATTCCCGCGACCGTCCCTCCCCGGCGCCGGTCCGGTCGGGGCGCCGGCGAACCAGGCTCTTCGGTGGCTCGTGCAAGTGCTTGCGGATCGCGCGCTGGGCGCCCGCCGCGTCCTCGGCCGCCAACCGTTCCACCAGCGCGATGTGCTCCTCGACGAAGTACTTCTGCCCGGTGAATCCGGTCACCGGCAGGTGCAGGCACAGCCGGGTCTCGGCGATGAGCGCGGCGTATATCCTGGACAATCGGCGGCTGTTCGCCGAATCCACAAGCTGCATGTGGAACCGCATTTCATGGTCGATGACGCCGTTCCAGTCATCCCGGTGCAGCGCGTCGACGAGCCGGTCGACCTCGCTCTTCAGCCGCCGTGATACGGAGACCGACTGTCCGGTCGCCATGACCCGGCGCAGGGCCGCCGTCTCGATCGCCTCGCGCGCAAGGTAGATGTCGGCAAGGTCCTCGCCGGTCAGCTCGGGGACGAAGACGCCGCGGTGCGGCCGGGTCTCCAGCAGCCCGTCCTGGATCAGGCGCTGCATGGCCTCGCGGAGCGGGCCGCGACTCACCCCGAACCGCCGCGCGAGCTCGGCTTCGTTGAGCTGCTCGCCCTGCGCGTACAGGCCGGCCAGGATCCCGTCGCGAAGACGTTCCGTGATCTGCCCCGACAGGGTCGTCCGCCGGATGGGTTCCTCCACCGGATCGGATCCAATCATCGTTCGCCTCCCTCTGCCTGCGCGTCCGTCGCACTCCGCCCCGCCGCCGGACTCCGCCCCGCCCGGGCCGCCATGCGCCGATCGACGCTCAACTCCAGCCCCTGCCCGATCATCGTCACGCTCAGCGCGGTGATGAAGATGGTCACCCCCGGCGCGATCGCGAGCAACGGCATGCGCTCCATGTAGGGCCGCGCGTCCGCCAGCATCGCCCCCCAGTCGGAGCCCGGAGGCTGGACGCCGAGGCCGAGGAAGGACAGGCCGCCGACGGTGATGAGCTTGTGCCCGAACCGCAGGAAGCTGATGGCGGCGATCGGTCGCACCAGGTTCGGAATGACGTGGCGCAGCACGATGAATCGCCGCCGGCATCCGAGCACCTCGGCCGCGGCGATGTAGTCCCGGGCGTTCACCTCCAGGGCGAGGCCCCGGCTCACGCGCGCGAACGGAGTCCAGCCGGTGATGGTGAGGGCAAGGACCAGAGTGCCGTAGCCCGGCCCGAGGATCGCGATCAGGAACAGCGCCACCACCACCTCCGGAAACGAGAGCAGCAGGTCGACAATGCGCATGAGTGCCTCGTCGAACAGGCCACCGATCCGGGCGCTGAGCGCCCCGAGCACCGTCCCGATCCCGATCGAAAGAATCAGCGTCATCAGCGCGATCGACACCGAGAACCGGCCGCCCTCCAACAGCCGGCTCAGCACGTCCCGGCCGAGGTGGTCGGTACCGAGCCAGTGTTCGGATCCCGGAGGCGCCATGCGAAGCCGCAGGTCGAGAGCGGCCGGGTCGTGCGGCACGATCCACGGGGTGAGGATCAGGAGCGCCGCGATGACCGCGAACGCCGACATCCCCAGCGTGAACCACCAGTGCCAGGCCGCCAGGGCGCGCCCGAAGCGCCGGACCACGGACGCCCCGTGCGCCGCCGCCCCGCCGGCGGGCATCGGCGGACGGAGCTCAGCCGGCATGACGCGACGCCCTCAGCGCCGGGTTGAGGGCGAGGTACAGCAGGTCTGCCACGGTGTTGATCGCGACCGCGAGCGCGACGATGCACACCACCCCCGCCTGCAGGAGCGGGATGTCGTGATTCACCACCGCGTTGTACACGAGCCGCCCCATGCCGGGAATTGCGAAGATGACCTCGATCACCACCGCCCCGCCGATCAACCCGGCCAGCCAGATGCCGAACAGGGTCATCACCGGCGGCGTCGCGTTGCGCAGCCCGTGGGCGACGATCGAGCGCGCGACACTCAGTCCGCGGCTTCGCGCTGCCGTCATGTAGGGCGCGTTCAGCACGTCGAGCATCGATGCCCGGGCCACGCGGGTGAAGTACGCGAGCGGCCGGAACGCCAGCACGCACGCGGGCATGACGACGTGAGCGGGCTCCAGCCAGCCGGCCGATGGCAGCCAGCCGAGATGGAGCGCGAACACCAGGATCGCGAGCGGTCCGAGCCAGTACTCCGGCAGCGCGACGAGACTCTGGGTGATGAAGGTCACCACGTTGTCCGCCCGCCCGCCGGGTCGGATCGCGGCCACGGCGCCGAGCGGGAACGCGACGATGATGGCGATCGCCAGCGCCGTGAGCGCGAGCGTGGCCGACACCCGCAGGGCGCTTCCGATCTGATCGCCCACCGGCATCCGGTTGGTGAAGGAGTATCCGAAGTCACCCCGCACCACGTTCCCGAGCCAGCTCGCGTACTGCACCGGCAACGGCCGATCGAGGCCGTACCTGGCCTTGAGCCCTTCGACCGCATCCGCATCAATGGCGAGTTCCGCCACCCGCGCCCGCAGGATGGACCGGGCCGGATCCGCTTCGCTCAGGTACGGCAGCGCGAAGCAGAGCACCGAGACCACCAGCAGCGTCAGCAGCAGAACGACGAATCTGCGGACGATGAAAGGGATCATGCCTGGGGCCTCAGCGCCGAATGTCCGGCGACCGATGGTACGCGCCTGCGAGCAGCAGCCCTCACCCGAGCTCGACCCGACAAGGGGTCATCCGGGCCCGCCTCCGCTACACCTCGGCCGCCGTCATTACTGCGCGAGCCCCGCCCCGGGGCGAGCCGATGCGGTCGCCGATGCGGCCATCGCAGAACCAGCGGCGAGCGCCCCGGCCGCCGTCATTCCGCCAGCCCCAGCTCCGGAACCAGCACGTAGTGCGCGAGCGGATGCATCCGGTAGCCCTGCACCTTCTCGCTCACCGCCTCGATACTCTCGATGTGGACCAGGAAGACGGTGACCGCCTCGTCCTGAAGCCGGACCGCGACCTGCGCGTACAGCGCGTTCCGCGCCGAGGGGTCGGCAGTGCCGCGGGCCTCGTCGACCAGCGCGTCGACCGCCGGATCGCAGAAGTTCGAGATATTGAACCCTCCCTCGCAGGTGTAATCCGCGGCCAGGAAGGCGATCGGGTCGGCGACATCGATCAGGTGGTTTCGCGACATCAGGAACAGGTCGAAGTTGCCCGCATAGAGGTCGGTCTCGATGCCGCTCCAGTTGCTCGACCGGATCTCGGCCTTGACTCCGATCTGCTGGAGCTGAGCCTGGACCACCGCCGCGAGGTCCGGCAGTTCGGCGCGCTCGGTGTACACGAGCAGGGTGAGGTCGAGCGCACCGGCGTCGATGCCGGCCTCGGCGAGCAGGCGCTTCGCCCGTTCCGGGTCGTACGCCGCGCCCGACGCACCGGTCGGCGCCCAGGGCTCGTTCGGTGCGAACGGCCCCACCGCGGGCTGCGCGGAGCCTTCGTAGATGGTGGCCGCGATGGCCGCGGCATCGATGGCGCTCTGCACCGCCCGGCGCGCGTTCACGTTGTCGAAGGGCGCCCGCGCGTTGTTGAGGTACAGCCCGTTGGTGCGCGCGGTCTCGACGGTGATCACGTTCACGCCTTCGACCGTCTTCAGCGCCTCGATCGCCGACGCGGGAATGACACGCGAGAGGTGGGCTTCTCCGGTCCGGATCTGCGTCGCGCGCACGCCGCCATCGAGAACGAACCGCATCTCCGCCGCTTCGAGCCGCACATCGCCGCCCCAGTACTCGGCATTGCGCTCGAGCCGAAGGGCCTGCTCGGGAATGTGCTCGACGATCCGGAACGGCCCGGTGCAGGTTCCGACCGGGTCGATCTGCTCGCCCGCGTAGGCGGCGGGGGCGAGGATTCCGGTATTGGGCGACGCCAGCCGGAGCGGCAGCAGGACGCTCGGGCTCGGCGTGGTGATGCGCACCGTCATGTCCCCGGCGGCGGCGACGGAGGCGACGACCTTGGGGGAGAATGACCGCGCCGGCGCGTCCGCCCCGAGCACGTGGTTCAGCGCGGCCGCGACCGCGACTGCATCGAGAGCCTCACCGTTGTGGAACTTCACACCCTCTCGAATCGTGAAGTCCCACTCGGTCGGAGACACCTGCTCCCACCCCGTGGCCAGCGCCGGAATCACCTGCCCTTCGAAGTCGACGCGCGCCAGCCCCTCCAGGCATCCGACCCGGGTGAGAACGAAGGGATCATCGGATTCCATCGCCCAACCGGCGGTCGGCGGGAACGACTCCGCGATGACGAGCTTTCCGCCCGCCGCGAACGCGGAGCCGATCGATGCGGCCAAGGCCATCGCTCCGGCCATCGCTCCGGCCAGGACGCCGCGCGCGACGCTCGTGGGTATGTGGTTCATCGCTGCCTCCAAGGGTATTTCGTCGGTTTCGATTGTTCGGTCGGGAGTCGGAGGTCGGCTCTGACGGGCCATCCGTGCGAGCCGCGCGCTCCGTGAGGAATTCGGCCGGCGCCACCCTATTTCGTCAACATCAGGATTGTCAACAATCTTCAACACAATCTCCGGCACCGGCCCGGAACCCGGGCTGGAAATGGCCCCGAACACACGCTCCGGAGGTCGAAATCCCGCCGGAATCGCGTCGCGGGTCGGTCCCCTGTGGCATCGGCGGGAATCGTTGGTCACAATCCTTGTCGCGCGGTGGTATCTCCCTCCGAATCCTGAACCCTCGGGAGAGAACCGTGCATACAAGCCGGAGACACCGGACAGAAGATCGAGGCGAGACACTCTCTGCCGCGCCGTTGCTGTCTGCGGTTTGTTATGACAGCGTCATACATTTGGCACGAGGCGCGGTTGCAGCCACCCGGCGCCTCGACGAATCTCTGGTGGTCACATGGCCGGTGATCACCGAGACCTGCCATCTCCTGCTCTCGCGGCTGGGGGTGCGGGCGGGGTTGCACTGCTGTGCATGACCGCATCAGACCGCGGGTATCTCCGATTTGACAGGAGAATCTTCAGTGAAAGCATCCGGAATCACCGCTCGTTTCGCGACCTCGTTCAACTCCGGGGACACCCCGGCTCGGCGCCGTCGGGCCCGGGGGCTTCTCTGGCTGACCGGCATCGTGCTCGTGGCCGCGGGTTGTGGTGGTGGCGGCGGCTCCGGCGGAGGTGACGGCGGCTTCGGGGGAAATGAATTATCCGGCCCACCCGCCCCGACCCTGCCAAGCCCGGTCGAACTCGAGTTCCGGTCGCGCGACCTCGGCGTCCCCGCCGCGCCGGACGGCAAGGACTACCGCACTGCGGAATTCCGGCGCCACCACGGACTGGCCGCCATCTCCGCGGACAGGGCCTACGAGCGAGGCTATTTCGGCCAGGGCGTGACCATCGCGATCGCGGACGACGGAATGGATACCACCCATCCGGAGCTGGCCAGCAGGATCAGGGATCCCCTGCATGTGAGAAGCGAGAGCGACAGGGTCGTCGAGATCGACTACAGAGATCCCGAGGGCAGGGATAGAGGAACCGGGCATGGTACCTACGTGGCCATGATTGCGGCCGGAGCAAGGGACAATGGTCCCGGTCCGTTCGAGATCACGGTCGAAAGCGCCGCCCCGATTCCCACCCCCGATTTCCACGGCGTCGCGCCGGAGGCGTCGATCGTTCCGATCGCCCTCCACGGCGGCGGCCAACCCATCGCGGCGATGCGCCACGCGGTGGCCAACGGGGCGCGGGCGGTGAACTTCAGCATCGGGTACGTACAGAACTATTACGGCGAGTACGCCGGCCGGGACGGGGTCTGGCTGACGTGGGGGCTGCCGTTGTTCAGTCCGCTCTATAACGGACGACAAATACGCGAGATGGCCGACGCCGCGAATGTGGTCGGAAACTCCGACACCATCATGGTGTGGGGGGCCGCCAACAATGGGTGGAATTCCGTAAACAACCAGATTCGCATGTGCGGGAAAAACCACCGCGACGAAGATGGCTGCGCGCTGGGCGAAGGACCCGTCAGCGCCCAGGAGTTCATGAAGAATTTCACCTGGATTCGCGACCCGGACAATCCTGACGACAGAATTTCGTTCAGCGACATGTGGGGCGAGGACTGCGGGCGCGACGACTGCGCGGACTACAACACCGGAGGATTCTGGCTGGACGCCCCGCGGTTCCAACCCCGACTGCTCGGGAAATGGCTGGTGGTGGGGGCGCTGACCCGGAACGGCAACGAGATCGCGGATTTCTCCAACGGATGCGGGGCGGCGCGAAACTGGTGCCTGATGGCCCCGGGAGTGGATATCACCGTCGGCCCCGACGGGAGAGGGATAAGCGGCACCTCCTTCGCCGCCCCGTTCGCGACCGGAGCATTGGCGGTGCTCAAAAGCCGGTGGCCGACCATGCCGATGGAGGTCGTCCAGGCCGTGCTGCTCACCTCCGCGGATCCGATGGGATCCCGGATCGGCAACCCCCGCGAGCCGGATCCCGTCTACGGATGGGGACGGTTGAACCTGGGGCGCGCCATCACCACGCAGGGGTCGGTCCACCTGCCGTATTCGGTGCCCGGCTCGAGCGTTCCGCAGGCGGCTCCGTTGCGGGACGCCCGCATCACCCTGTCCCCCACCCTCGCTCAGGTGAGCGAACGGTTGCAGGATGTCGAAGTGGCGGTGGGCGGCGTGGGCGATGCGTACTACAACGCCAACCTGTTCGACGCCGCCGGCGTCGAATCCTGGAATCTCCCGACGGTGGGCCGTGCCGCCGGGGACATGCTCATGCCGGCGAGCGGCCATCACACCCAGCACAGCGGTCTCGGGGCCCACCGCATGTTCGTCGGATTCGACCCGGAGGCCGGAGAACTGCATTCCGTGGGGATGGACTGGTCCGGCGACATGCTTGGCCGGTGGCGATTGAGTCACCGCCTGTGCGACGACTGCGGCGACGCCACCTGGCGGGAGTGGAGCGCGGTCGAAACCGCCACCACCGCCGCCGCTCCGTTCTTCACCCGCGACCGCTCCCGAGGGGCGGTCGCCCTGCAGATGCAGGGGGAAGGCGTGCGCCCATTCATCGCGGCCGGCAACGGGTGGGCGTCGAGTCAAGCACCGTGGCGCCAGTTCGGACTGCGATGGCGGCACCGCCACGGTGGGGTTTCATCCGTTGCGGAATTCTCGCATGTGGACGAGAGCCGCACCGTCTGGGGGGCGCGATTCGGCGCCCTCGGAGCCACCCGCACCGAGACCCTTCAGAGCCGGCTGCTGCTCTCGGCCCCGTTGAGAGGAAACTGGCGGGGGTTCATCGGCTACGAACGCAGCGAGGGCGCGGTCTCCGCCCGCGGCGGCATGCTGTCCGGCATATCGGGGCTTCGGGCCGAGGGATGGTCGGCGGGAACCCAGGGGCGCAGTGTGTTCCGGAACGACGACCTCATTCGATTCTCCGTCCGCCAGGAAGCGGGGGTTCGCCGCGGGGAGGCCCGGATCGACCACCTGGTTGCGACCGGAGGCAGCTTCGTCGATGCCTTCTACCGGGGAACGCCCCAGACCCTCGAACGGCGGCGGACCGTGGTCGACCTGCGCGCCCGACCGACAACGCACTATGCTCTGGGATACGGTTTGTCGATCGGAAGAAGTGCGCGACTCGCCGTGGCCCTGGAATACGAAGGTGAAAGTCGGGAACGCGGAGTCTCGACCCGCCTGCGGGTCGATTTCCGGTAAGCAAGCCGCAGCCCCGGACGAGCTTGCGCAATGGCCGGCCGGCGCCGGTCGGCCCGCGTGTCCCGGCCACGACCCTGGAACGGCTGTGGACGATGCTGGCGCACCGTCAGGGAACGATGCTCAACGCATCCATGCTGGCCAGAGCGCTGGAAGTCAGCGCGCAGTCGGTGACCCGCTACATCGACCTGCTGGCGGACCTGCTGCTCCTGCGGCGCCTGCCGCCCTTTCGCGCCAACGTCGGCAAGCGTCTGGTGAAGTCGCCGAAGGTGTACGTGCGCGACAGCGGCCTGGTGCACGCCCTGCTCGGAATCAGGTCGCTGGAGCAACTCGCCGGGCATCCGGTGGTCAGGGAAAGCTGGGAAGGCCATGTCATCGAGACGCTGGTCTCGGTCCTGCCGCCGCGAGCGGCGCCATACTTCTACCGCACGAGCGCCGGTGCCGAGATCGACCTCGTGATCGAGCACGACGACGGCACCTGCTGGGCGGTCGAGATCAAGCGCTCGCTGTCCGCCAGGGTCGGGCGCGGCTTCCACATCGCCGGTGCGGATCTGAAGCCGGCCCGCGCGTTCGTCGTACACGCCGGGGACGACCGTTATCCGATGTCGGAAACCCTGGAGGCGATCAGCGTGCGGGGGCTGGCCGCCGAGCTGCGAGCCCGGTCCTGAAGCCGCCGGTACCCGCGGCGAAAACAGCCAGATCCGTGCCCGCAGCCGAGAACTGGTGAGAAATGCGTATCAAGGCGTACGGGAAGAAGACGAGCATCCGGCCGTATTTCTCACCGGCCCTCGAATCGGAGCCATTCCAGCCTGAGCGATCCTCCGATCCTTGCAGGGAACTGGTGATTTCCGGATCAACCCAGCGGCACGTCGAGGAATGCGATGAAGGACACCAGCCCGACCAGAGTCACGAAGGTGGCTCCGGCGTAGTTCATGGTGTTGCGCAGTGCCGCGACGCCCCGGCTGCCGCCCGCGCTCTCCATGACCCGCATGGCGGTCTGACGGGCGAGAATCGCGCCGACCCCCAGCACGCAGATGCACAGACCGATGCCGAGCGACATCGCGGCCACAAGCAGGAAGCCGGGATAGATCATGCCGTTGGCCACCGCGTAGAGCATGATCAGCACCGCTCCCGGACACGGCACCATGCCGGCCGCCAGGGCCAAGATGCCGCCTTCGAGGCGGCCGTGACTGTGGCCATGTCCGTGACTATGGCCGTGCCTATGACTGTGCCCGTGTCCGTGACTGTGGTCGTGCCCGTGGCTGTGGCCGTGCCCGTGACTGTGCCCATGCCCGTGGCTGTGGTCATGCCCGTGGCTGTGGTCATGCCCGTGACCATGACCGTGGCTGTGACCGTGTCCGGCGGCGGCCGTGCTCATCGAGGTCTGCACCGCCTGGTACAGCATGTACCCGCCGATGCCGACGATGATCAGGAAGCTCGCGGCGCGCACCCCCGGCACCTCCGAGAGCCCGATTCCAAAGCCGGCCTGGAGCACCGCGTCCGCCAGCCACACGATGATGACGGCCGCGATGACGTGGACGATCGCGACCTGGGCCGCCATCACGACGCCGCGCACCACCTTCACCTCTCGACCGAGGAAGTACGAGACGACGACGAACTTGCCGTGCCCGGGCCCGAACGCATGGATGACCCCGTAGGCAAACGCAATCGCGAGACCGAGGAAAAACGCTCCGAGATCGTCACCCCGTTCGATGGCGTTCATGTGCGTCGCGATCTCGGCGTTCGCGCGGCGCTGGAACTCGACGATGTAGTGAGTGAGCGCCGCGAACGCGCCGGTCTCTTCCTCGACGATCTCCACCGTCGGCGCCTGAACCGTGGCCTGGGTCGTGGCCTGGGTCGTGGCCTGAGTCGTAGCTTGGATCGTGACCTGAGTCGTGGTCCGGGTTGCGGCCTGGGTCGTGGCTTGGGTCGTGGCCTGAGTCATGGCCTGAGTCGTGGCCTGAGTCGTGGCCTCAGCCGCAGCCTGAACCGTGGTCTGGGACAGCGCGGACGGGACGGCGAACAGGACCAGCAGCAACCCGGCCACCCACGTCGCGGCCAGCGTGCCCGCGTCCCGAATGCGCCACTTGTCGCTTTCGAAGACACGCTCTGCGAGGTCGGTGGTGGCCACGACCGGCGCGCTCACGCCCGGAATTCCCCGCCTGCGAGACCTGCCGTCGATCATCATGAGCTCATCCTCCGCACGCGAGCGTCACGGGACGAGGGTGCCCGGACTGCTCGCCCCGGCCGCGCGCGATCCGGAACCGGCAATGCGCTGCGACCTCACCGTCGGCGAGCAGGAAGTTCGACTCGGCGAACCGGAAGTCCACCTCGTTCCCGCCGTCGAACAGGCTGACGACCAAGGGACCTTCAACCGGGTCGGCGGGTGGCGTGACCGGCACCGAGAACTCGAACACGAGGCGCTCACCCTCGACCCTCGCCGAGAACCGCTCCACTGTGTGCCCTTCGCGTCTCGCACCCCCCGCCCAGACATGCACGTGATAGTCGAAACGCGCAAGCGGGTCGAACGTGTCCCCGCGAAGCGCCTCCACCTCTTCGGGGGCGAGCGCGCCGTCGCGGTCGAGATCGTGGGTCCGGATGGCGTGGGAGCTGTAGAAATCGTCGAACCGCCACTCGAACAAGAGCGCTTCGACCCGATGGTCCTCGAACTCGAAGGTGATCCGGGACTCGACCCAGACGTGGGGGTTGGCGAGCGCCGACGTGGTCGCCAGCAAGAAAGCGGAAAGGACCGCCACGGCGGCCGGCAGGCATGCCCCGAGAGCGCTTCGCATCGTCAGCGACTCCCGCCGGCGCTCCGAGAGACCGCCACGCTGGCGCGATTCCGGCATGATTTCGAGGTGCGGAATGTCCATTCGGGGCATTTCGAACTCATGTTCCGACCCCGAGAGCGGCTCGTCGTGATGGGCTGCCCTTCGCGTGCATTCGGAGTGATTCCGAGCCCATGTTCCGACCCGACAGAAATTGGCTGTCGTACTGTCCGATCATTCGACAGGTGACCTGACATGCTCGGCCCGGGATGTCGTCGGCACACGCACCCATTGTCCGCGCGGCACCGCACAGGCGTCACGGTGAGCGGCGGCGGGTGACGATCCCCCGGCGGAGTGGGCCGAATCCATCTTCCTCACGCCGCCTCCGGCGGATCGGCCGCGGCCCCGAACCGCTCCAGCAGCTCGGCCTCGCGGCGTTCGGCTTCGTCGATGCTTCGCGCCTTGATGTGGCCGAAGCCGCGGATCCGTTCCGGCAGGGAGGCGATCTCGACCGCGACCGCGTGGTTGGCGTGGTCGAGCCGGTCGAGGAGCGAAGACACCACCTCCTCGTAGCGTCCGATCAGGTGCCGTTCCTGGCGGCGCTCGCGCGTGTATCCGAAGGGGTCGAGCACCGTGCCGCGCAGCCGCCTGAACCGCGCCAGTACCTCGAATACCCGCATCATCCACGGGCCGTAGCGTGACTTGCGGGGCGCACCAGTCGCCGGGTCACGCCGCGCGAACAGCGGCGGCGCGAGGTGGAATTCGAGCGAGTAGTCCCCCTCGAACGTCGCCACGATCCGACGCCGGAACTCCGGGGCCGCGTGCAGGCGCGCGACTTCGTACTCGTCCTTGTACGCGAGCAGCTTGAAATAGCCGCGGGCGACCGCCTCGGCCAGACCGCGCATCCCCTTCGCGCGAGCCCGCTCGGCCTCGCGCACCCGCTCGACCAGCGTCCGGTATCGGGCGGCGTACGCCGCGTCCTGGTACTGCCCGAGGAACGCTGCGCGGCGCTCGACCACGGCCTCCAGTCCTTCGGGGCGACGCGGCGAGGCCACGTCGATCCCCGGGGCGATTCGGGCCGGCGGCGACACATCCGCACCCAATCCGGCCTGGTCCACCACCGCGTCGCGGTCAGCCGCGGTGCGCCGGCCCCAGTCGAACGCGCTCAGGTTCGAAGCCACCGCGACCCCGTTGATGTCGATGGCGCGCCGGATGGCGGCGGCCGAAAGCGGGATGCGTCCCTTCTGCCACGCGTAGCCGAGCATGAACATGTTGGTGGCGATGGCGTCGCCGGTGAGGGCGGTCGCGATGCGGGTGGCGTCGATCCGGTCCACCTGCCGGGCCCCGGCTGCACGCTCGATGCTGTGCATCAGCGCGTCGGCGGGGAAGACGAGGTCCGCGTCGCGGGTGAAGTCGCCGGTCATGGTCTCCTGGGTGTTGACCACCACTGCGGTTCGCCCGGTGCGCATCGTCGCGCGGGTGCCGGCGTCCGCGGTGACCACCACGTCGCAGCCGAGCACCAGGTCCGCCGCGCCGTTCGCGATCCGGGTGGTGGTGATGTCGTCGGGGCGCGCCGCGATCCGCACGTGACTCACCACCGCCCCCCCCTTCTGCGCCAGCCCGGTCTGATCGAGCACCGAACAGCCCTTCGACTCCAGGTGCGCGGCCATGCCGAGCAGGGCGCCGATGGTGATCACCCCGGTGCCCCCGACCCCGGTGACGATAATCTCGCAGGGCCGGTCCAGGGCCGGGAGCGAGGGTTCCGACGGCGGGGGCTCGGGGTCGCCGGCGCGCGATACGCCCACCCCCTTGCGCAGGCGCCCGCCGTGCACGGTGACGAAGCTCGGGCAGAACCCCTCGACGCAGGAGAAGTCCTTGTTGCACGCCGACTGGTCGATGGCGCGCTTGCGCCCGAACTCCGTCTCGAGCGGAACCACGGCGACGCAGTTCGACTTCACCCCGCAGTCGCCGCATCCCTCGCAGACCGCGGGGTTGATGAAGGCGCGCCGGGGCGGATCGGGGAACTTCCCGCGCTTGCGCCGGCGGCGCTTCTCCGCCGCGCAGGTCTGGTCGTAGACGAGGACGGTGACCCCGGCGATGTCGCGAAGCATCCTCTGCACCGCATCGAGCTCTCGGCGGTGGTGCACGGCGGCGCCGGGGGCAAGCCCCGACCGCGAACCGTACTTCTCGGGCTCGTCGGTCACCACCACGACGCGGCGCGCGCCCTCGGCCTGCATCTGGCGGGTGATGATCGGCACTGTCAGCGGCCCGTCCATCGGTTGGCCGCCGGTCATCGCCACCGCGTCGTTATAGAGGATCTTGAACGTGACGTTCACCCCGGCCGCGATCGCGGCCCGGATGGAGAGCAGCCCCGAGTGGAAGTAGGTCCCGTCCCCGATGTTCTGGAAGACGTGCCCGCGCCGGCTGAACCTCGCCTCGCCGATCCAGCTTGCGCCCTCCCCGCCCATGTGGGTGTAGCGGGCGGTGGAGCGATCCATGAACTGGGCCATGTAGTGGCATCCGATGCCGGCGAGCGCCCGGCTCCCCTCCGGCACCCGGGTCGAGGTGTTGTGCGGGCAACCCGGGCAGAAGTACGGCGTGCGCACGAGCGCCGCAGTGTCCGGGGCACCGCCGGTCACGATCGCTTCGAGGGTCGCAACCCGCTCCGCCAGCCCATCGAGAGTGGCGCTCCGGGCGAGAAGCCGGCGACCGATCTCCACCGCGATATGGTTGGTATCGAGCCGACCCGCGGCCGGGAACAGCAGGCGTCCGGACTCGTCGAGTTTGCCCAGGACAGAGGGCGCACCGGGCATCGCGTACAACACCTCCTTGAGCTGGGTTTCGATGAGGGCGCGCTTCTCCTCGACGACAAGCACGGCGTCGAGCCCTTCGGCGAACCGCCTCGCACCCTCCGGCTCCAGCGGAAACGGCATCGCCACCTTGTAGAGCCGGATGCCGATCCGGCGCGCCGCCGCCTCGTCGATGCCCAGATCGTCGAACGCCTGGCGGACATCGAGGTACGACTTCCCGGTGGTCGCGACCCCGAACCACGCCCGGTCCGAGTCCCACACCGTGCGGTCGAGCCGATTGGCGCGGCAGAACGCCTTCACCGCCTCCAGCTTTTGCTCGTAGAGCCGTTTCTCCTGCGCCTGCGGCGTATCCGGCCAGCGGATACCGAGGCCCTCCGGGGGGACGATCGGATCGTCGGGGATGACGATCTCGACCCGTTCGGGATCGATCTCCACCGAGGCGGCGGCCTCGACGGTGTCGTGAATGCACTTGAGTGCGGCCCAGGCACCGCTGTAGCGCGAAAGCGCAAACGCATGGAGCCCGTAGTCGAGGATCTCCTGCACCCCGGCCGGATTGAGCACCGGGATGGAGGCGTCCACCATCGCGTACTCGCTGTGGTGCGCGGTGGTCGACGACTCGCAGGTGTGATCGTCGCCGAGCAGGGCCACCACTCCCCCGAGTCGCGAAGTGCCCGCGAGGTTCGCGTGACGCAGCGCATCGCCGGAGCGGTCGACCCCCGGCCCCTTGCCGTACCAGAGGCAGAACACGCCGTCGTACGCGCCCTCGCCGTCGAGCTCGGCCTGCTGCGTGCCCCAGCAGGCGGTGGCCGCGATGTCTTCGTTGACGCCGGGCTGGAACACCACGTGGTGCGGTTCGAGGTGCACCTTCGCCCGATCGAGCTGGAGATCGAGCCCGCCGAGGGGCGATCCCCGATAACCACTGATATAGCCGGCGGTATGGTGCCCGGCCGCGAGGTCGCGCCGGCGCTGGGTCAGCACCAGCCGCACCAGCGCCTGGATGCCGGTGAGGAAGACGCGGCCGCGCTCGCGCGTGTACTTGTCGTCGAGGTCGACGGCGGCGAGTTCGATGGTGGACTGACTCATGGACATACGTTCCTCAATCGGGTGAGTCGAGACGGCGCGCCCGGACGATGCAGACTCGACGCAGGCCGAGCCGCGGTCGAACAGCAATTCCCGCTGGCGACACGTAGAGTACTACGCGTGAATCACGGCGGGCGGATCACGGCGGCAGGTAGCCGGCGCGGGCATGTATGCTTGTCGGCTGCCTGGACGGAGTGGCGCCATGCATGGCTATCCACAAGGGCTATCCACACGGTCATCCGTCATGGCCATCCGTCGTGGCCCGACCGATCCGAAGCGTGGCGAATCCGGGAACATCGACCATGAAGAACGTCCGCAACTTCTGCATCATCGCGCACATCGACCACGGCAAGTCGACCCTCGCCGATCGCCTCATCCAGGCGTGCAACGGGGTGGAGACGCGCGAGTTCCGCGACCAGGTGCTCGACGACATGGAGCTCGAACGCGAGCGGGGCATCACCATCAAGAGCAACGCCATCTCGCTCGCCCACACCGCGGAGGACGGCCTGACCTACCGGCTGAACCTGATCGACACCCCCGGCCACGTGGACTTCTCCCACGAGGTGCGGCGCTCGCTGATGGCGTGCGAGGGCGCCATCATCATCGTCGACGCCACTCAGGGGGTGGAGGCGCAGACGGTCGCCAACCTGTATCTGGCCATGGAGCACGACCTCGAACTGCTGCCGGTGATCAACAAGATCGACCTCCCGGCCGCGGATGTCGACCGGGCGCTTGAAGAGGTCGACCGGGACCTCGGGCTCGATCCCTTTGCCGCCCTGGCCGTCTCGGCCAAGAACGGGGTCGGAATCGACCGGGTGCTGGAAGGGATCGTCGAGCACCTCCCGCCCCCGACGGGGGACCCGGAGGCGCCGCTGAAGGCTCTGGTGTTCGATGCCCGGTACGACGTCTATCGCGGCATCGTGCTCTCGTGCCGAATCCGCGACGGCTCCCTCGCCGCCGGCGATCGGGTGCGGTTCATGCACGCCGGCACCGAGTACGAGGTACACGAGGTCGGGTACAGCGGGTTCCGGCGCGAGAAGATCGACCGGCTGCCCACCGGGGCCGTCGGCTACGTCATCACCGGCATCAAGACCATCCGGGATGTCGGCATCGGCGATACCCTGACGCTGTGCCGGCGTCCGGCCGAGGCGCCGCTGCCGGGGTATCAGCCCGCCCGACCGGTGGTGTTCTCGTCGATCTATCCGATGTCCTCGGACGAATACCCGGCCCTCAGCGAGGCGATCGAGAAGCTCGCGCTCAACGACGCGGCGCTCGTGTACCAGAAGGATGCATCGGCGGCGCTCGGTTTCGGTTACCGCTGCGGGTTTCTCGGCCTGCTGCATCTCGATGTGGTGCAGGAACGGCTGCGCCGCGAGTTCGACCTTTCGCTGGTCCTCTCCGCGCCCTCGGTGCTGTACCGGGTGCAGACCAGCGACGGGGCGCGGCACGAGGTCGACAACCCCGGCCTGTGGCCGGATCCGGGCACCATCCAGGGGGTGGAGGAGCCCTGGATCCAGGCATCCATCCTGGTGCCGGAGAAGTACATGGGAGCGGCGATCGAGCTGTGCCGGCAGCACCGCGCGGCGAGCCTCACCACCAGCTTCCTGGCTCGGGGACGGCTGGAGGTCGTGGCCGAAATGCCGCTCGCGGAGGTGCTGTTCGACTTCTACGACCGACTGAAGTCCGTGACCCGGGGCTACGGCTCGTTCGACTACGAGGAGCGGGACTACCGGGCCGGCGACATCGTCAAGGTCGACATCCTGGTACACCACGAAAAGGTCGACGCGCTGGCCTTTCTCGCCCACCGCGACAAGGCGCGCGCCCGCGCGGTGCACTACTGCGAGCAGCTCGCCGAGAGCATTCCCCGGCATCAGTTCAGAATCCCGGTCCAGGGCGCGATCGGGGGCAACATCATCTCGCGCGCAACGATCAGTGCCTTCCGCAAGGACGTCACCGCGAAGTGCTACGGCGGTGACGTGAGCCGCAAGCGCAAGCTGCTCGAGAAGCAGAAGAAGGGCAAGGAACGCATGAAGCTGGTCGGCTCGGTCGAGATCCCCCAGGACGCGTTCGTCTCGGTGCTGCGCACCGACCGCGCGTGAGAGTCGTGTCGTCCGCACCGGTGGTGGAACCGGCACCGGGGGTGGAATCGACGCCGGAGGTGGAATCAGCGCCGGCCGTGGAATCGGCGACGGTGGTGGAGTCAGCGACGGTGGTGGAATCGGCGCCAGTCGTGGAATCAGCGCCGGAACCGACGGAGAGTGCAGGGCTCTACGTGCACGTCCCGTTCTGCTCCGCCGTGTGCCCTTACTGCGACTTCGCGGTGCAGATCGGCTCGGCGTCCGAGCGCACGGCGTTCGGCGCGCTGCTGCGGGCCGAGGCGGCGTTGTGGAGCGCATGGGACCGACCGATCGACACCGTCTACGTCGGCGGCGGGACGCCTTCGCGGCTCGACCCCGGCCAACTCGAACCGATGCTTGCAGCCCTGCGATCCGAGCTGCCGGTCCGTTCCGACGCAGAGCTTTTTCTGGAGGCCAACCCGGAGGATGTCACTCCGGGACGGGTCGACGAATGGCGGGCGCTCGGCGTGTCCTTCCTCAGCCTGGGGGTGCAGTCGTTCCACGACGCCGAGCTCCGCGCGCTCGGGCGTCGTCACGACGGACGGGAGGCACGAAGCGCGGTCGAGACGAGTCTGAAAGGCGGTTTCGACACCGTCTCGGTGGACCTGATGTTCGGGTTGCCCGGTCAGGACCTCGCGGCGTGGTCCGGGAACCTCGACACCGTCCTCGCGCTCGGTCCCGAGCACATTTCGTGCTACCAGCTCACCATCCACGAGGACACCGCCTTCGGGCGCCGCCGCGCGCGAGGGCGGCTCACCGAGATGCCCGAGAGTGCCCAGGCGGACTTCTTCGCGTCCACCCACGCCCGTCTCGCCGATGCGGGCTGGGAGGCCTACGAGGTGAGCAACTTCGCCCGGGCGCCGCGGCACCGTTCGCAGCACAACCTGAAGTACTGGCGGCATCTGCCCTACCTCGGCCTGGGGCCTTCGGCCCACTCGTTCGATGGGGCCCGCCACCGGTGGTGGAACCACCGGGCGCTGCACGACTACGCCCGACGCATCACCCGCGGCGAACGTGCGGTCGAGGCCGACGAAGCGCTCGACGGCGAAGCGCTCGCGCTGGAGGCGCTGATGCTGGGTTTGCGCACCGTCGAGGGCATCGACCTGCCGGGGTACCGACTACGGTACGGCGTCGATCTGCACGGGCTGAACCGCCCGCTGATCGCGACCCTGGCCGAGGAGGGGCTGGTGCAGTGCGAGGCCGGCGCGCTCCGCCCGACCCGCCGCGGCCTGGCGGTGGCGGACGGGTTGGCAGCCCGGTTCCGACTGGCCTGAGCGTCCACGAGCAACCACCCATTTCCACCGATCTGACCGGCTTTTCTCGACATGCCCCCCTCACCACGCCGTCAGCCGGAACAGCCCGCTCCGGCTCGCTCCGAGGTTCCGAGGTTCCGAGGCTCTGAGGCTCCGAGGTTCCGAGGCTCTGAGGCTCTGAGGTTCCAAGGCTCTGAGGCTCTGAGGCTCTGAGGTTCCAAGGCTCTGAGGCTCTGAGAGCCGGAGGAAAGTGAAAAGAGCGTCCTGACCCCGACCCGGGTGAACCGCGCAGGCTTGAAAGCGCTCAGAGCCCCGTCGCGAGATGCCCGCCATCGACCACGATGGTCGAGCCGGTCATGTAGGACGATGCGTCGCTCGCAAGCAGGAGCAGCGCCCCGTCGAGCTCGGACGGGTCGCCGATGCGGCGCTGGGGGATGCGCTTCTTCATCGCCTCGCCCGCCTCGCTTGCGAAGAACGCGCGGTTCATCTCCGTCAGCACGTAGCCCGGCGCGATCGCGTTCACCCGCACCTGGTGGCGGGCGAGTTCCATCGCCATGGTCCGGGTGAGCTGCAGCAGCCCCGCCTTCGACGCCGCGTAGGACCCGAGCCCGCGCGCGACCCCGAACGCGATGATGGACAGGATATTGATGATGACGCCCGGGCGTCCGGCATCGACCATGCGCCGCGCCGTGCCCTGTGCCACCCGCCATGCCCCTTCGAGGTTGGTGCCGACCACCCCGGCCCAGTCCTCCTCGGTGATGTCGAGGGTGGGGGCCGGACGCGCGATGCCGGAGTTGTTCACCAGGACGTCCGGCACCCCGAGCGCATCCTGCACCGCGTCGAGCCCGGCCGCGACGCTGCCCGCGTCGGTCACGTCCATGCACACCGGGTGCGCGACGCCGCCGGCATCGCGGATCTCGCCCGCGAGGGCTTCGAGCCGCTCGATGCGCCGCGCCGCCAGCGCCACCGCCGCCCCGTGCGCAGCCAGCGTGCGGGCAAAGTGCCAGCCGAGACCGCTCGACGCCCCGGTCACCAGCGCGGTGCGACCGCCGAGGTCGAATGTCAATCGTCGGGTCAACGCCTCCTCCAATGAGCTCGGACAGCACCGCCACTCCGGTGGCACCACTCCGGTGGCACCACTCTCGCGAGCCGCTGCCGTCAGGGCAGGATTTCCATGGCGCCTTCACCGCGACGGGTCGGAACGGAAAAATGATTCCGGCCGAAGCCTGGGGCGCCCCGCCAACCGCACGCCGCACCCATCCCCCTCTGGTACTACTCTCCGGCCCCGCTGCCGGCGACCACGAAGGTGCCGCGCCGGAAGCGCACCACATCCTCGATGATGGCGACGATGGCGGCGAGGACGATCAGGGTGCCGGAGATGGGCAGGATCATCATCGCGTACTTCTTCGGCATGTAGTTGGGCTTGAACACGAACCAGCCGTCCTCCCAGGCGAAGTACCACATCTCCCAGTACTTGCCGCCCATTCTGGATACCGCCTCCCAGCCGTAGACAGCGATCACCACGCCCAGCAACAGGATGACCCCCGTCCAGAACTGCTGCAGGACGAAACCGAACGCACGCGGCAGACGGGAGTAGATCAGATTGAGCGCGATCTGCTCCTTGTCGCGTACTGTGAGGGACAGGGCGATGAAGACGAACCAGATGTTGCTCAGGCTGGTCAGCAGGTCGCCCCACATGGGCGGGTCGTGGAACACGTAGCGCATGACGATGGTGTAGACGGTGAAGACCACCATCATGGCCAGCATGAAGACGCAGAACGCGGAGAGGAGCTTCCGCACCCACAAATCCAGCGCGAGGAGGAATCTGATCATCGTTCCCGCCAGACTCCCCGCCTACCCCGTGAAGCCCAGCACGCCCGGCAGCCACATCGTGATATCGGGCACCAGCACCAGCAGGAACAGCAGGAAGAACAGGGCGACGATGTAAGGCAGCATCGCGACCGCGACGCTCTCGAGCCGCGCCTTGGCGATCGCCGCGCCGGTGAAGTAGGCAACGCCAAGGGGCGGCGTCACCGCCCCGATCAGGAATCCAACCACGCAGACCAGTGCAGCCTGCACGTCCGGGTAACCGGCCTTGACCATGACCTCGACGATCACGGGACCGACCACGATGATGTTGGCGGCCGAGTCCATGACCATGCCGAGCAGGTAGATGAAGATGCAGAGCACGAGCGCGAAGAGGATCGGATTGTGGGTGTAGCCGAGGAGCCACTCCTCCAGCTCCGTGATCGCCCCGAGCGAGGTCAGCAGCCAACTGAACGGCCCCGCGGCCGCGATGATGATGAAAACCGTCGCGCTGTTCCTGAACGCGCGCACGAACGCGCCCTTGCAGTTGGTCCAGGTGATGGTGCGGTACACGAAGAGTCCCACGACCAGCGCGATGACCGCGGTCAGCGCACCGGCCTCCACGACGCTGGCCACCCCACCGACGACCGCACCCACCAGCACCACGGGAATAAGGAGCGCGAACGAAGCCTTGATGCCCGCATCGCCGACCGCCCGAAGGCTGAATGGTTCTTCGCTGCGCTCGAAGTTGTTCTTCACGGCGATGAAATGGTTGATCACCATCAGCAGCGCGCCCACCAGGATGCCGGGGATGATCCCCCCGGCGAACAGCGCTCCGACCGAGATCTCGCTCGCATTGGCGAGCACGATCATCATGATGCTGGGCGGAATGATGCCGCCGATGGTCGAGCTGACAGCGGTGATGCCGGCGGAAAACGCGGCCGGGTAACCGGCGCGCTTCATCGCCGGAATGGTCAGGGAGCCGACGGTCGCCGCATCAGCCACCACCGATCCGTTCATCCCGGCGAAGAACATGCTGACCAGCACGTTCGCCTGCGCCATGCTGCCGCGCATCCGGCCGATGATCTTCTGGCTGAGGTTGACGAGGCGATCGGTAATCGTCGCGCTGGTCATCAGCTCGCCGGTCAGCATGAAGAACGGGATCGCGGTCAGCGGTACGAAGTCGATGGCGCTGAACATCTGTCCCGGGATGAGGATGAGAGGCGCCGCGCCCGTGATCAGGATGTAGACAGTCGGCAGCAGGATCAGCGTGAAGCCGACCGGCGCTCCCAGGAGGATGAGGACGACGAGAACCGTCAGAAGGAGGATGCTTTCCATTGCAGGCTCTGGGTGACGGGAATCTTCACGGCCGGTCGTACCGGTTTCGGAGAGCGTACACCAGCGACGAGACCGCGACCGGTGTGGAGTCCACGACGCCGAGGAGAGTCGTGGGGTTTCGGTACATGGCTCGTCGATTCGCGAGACACATCGTCAGGAGTCACTGCTCACCCTCACCGCCTGTCGGTTGCGGCAACGCCCACTGGTCTGAACATGACCGCAGACGAATGAACAGCCGGCGGAGTGGATGGTGCCCATCAGGATTCCCGTCCCGCCCCGGTTGAACCGGTCCTGATGATGTCGTGCAACCGGATATCGAGTCGGTCGGAAATCCGGCGCGGGAGCTTGACGAGCCAACCGTCGAGCTCCGAGGCGATGCGGGACGCTTCCGCCCGCGCGTGATCGGATGCTCCGGCAGCGTCCGCGAGGCCGGCATCGACCGCGGCCCAGAGCGATCCGTCGTCGGCCGGACGGCCGGTACGAAGCGTGACGCGCAGATGATCGAAGGTCTCGACGGTGGCTTCGAATCCGGAGGTGACCGCCGGGGCCGAAGGCCCGCCGGCCCGCGCATCATCAAACGACAATCCCGCCAGCAGTCCCGCCATGTAGTCGATGTGATGCTGGTGCGCCACCGCTGCGCCCGCCGGCAGGTTCCGCAGTGTCAGCTTCCGATCGTCGGGTCCGGCCCGGTGGAGATCGACCACCTCCCCGTCCGCATGCCGGACGGTCAGGGAACGGACCGAGCGCACGTCGATGTCCACGATCACGCGATCCGACCAGTCACCCGCGCCGCGGTGGATGTCGAGCGTGCCTTCGGCCAGCCAGGCGCGTTCGCGGCCCGGGAGGCGCATGTAGACGCTCGCCCTGTCCGCGCCTGTGGTACGCACTCCGGCCTTGCCGACGATGAGATCGGCGAGAATGTCGCCGTCTTCATCCCTGAGCGTCAGCCGGGTCGATCCGGCACCCGGTTCCGGGTCCTCGACAGCGAGCCTCGGATAGAGCGCGGCTCTCGCTGTTTTCGGTTCGAGATAGCGGAGGCCGACAATGTCGGAGAGAACCGCCTCAATCATCTCCGTCCTCGCCGGATAGCCACCCAGACCCGTGTTGGCCCAGCCATCGCCACGACGCTCAAGGGCAAACCCGCCCCCCGCCCACCCGATCCCGATTTCGGCGATGCGGCCGATATGGTCGCGAAGCTCGGGAAACACGGGCTCACCTCCCCTGGCTTCCAGGACCGTCTCCCGGTACCGCGCGTCGACGGCAATCCAGCTCGCGACCACCGTAGCCGCGGTGACGGCGGCCAGAACGAGGAGGCCACGGGTCGGCATGTCAGCCTACGGCGCACTCGCGCAGACTTGGGGAGGCTACGCCTTCAACCGGCAAGGCGGGCCCGGCGGTCTTTCCTGGCGCGGGCCCATGGGTGCCTCGTCCCCGTGACGGCTTCGTACTTCCATGCGGAAAACCATTTTCGGGAACTTGGCTCAACGATGAAGATCTCGGGCGCTCAAGGCATTCAGGTGGTAGTAGCGACGCTGCGCGACGCGGACCAGGCCGACGATGATGGCCACGATGGAAAGGGCAATCGGAACGAGGCCGATATTCGCGAAATGAAGCCATGCTTCGAGACCCTCCACCTCTTCTCGGAGGCCCCGCCGAACCGCGTGAAGCTGCCTGCGAATCGAAAGCATCTGCCCCCGAAGCGTCTCGACCTCTGCCCGCTGCGACGCGGTCAGGGACACGACGACGCTTCGTTCGCCGGTCAGGGCATCCTCGGTCGCCCGCACCCCCTCCAGTCCGGCGATCTTCTCCTGCGTCTCCCGAAGCTTGTCCTGAAGCTCGCGCTCCTTGTCCCGGAGTCGGCTCTCCGCGTCGCGCTCGATGGACCGGATCCTCTCGAAGGGTCGCTGCGAAACACCTCGCGACCGCAGCTTCAGCAACGCATCGCTCCCGGCAAGATTGCCCAGCGCGTTGACAACGAAGTCGGCGTTGCCGGCGATCGCTTCCTCGACCTCGCGCCCGAAGAACTGGCGCGTGCGCAGCCAGAACCGATCCTGGAGCAGATCCGCGTCGGCGACGAGGATGACGTTGATGGGACGCTCGGACCTCATGAGCTGCGGCGGATCCGGATTCGCCGCAGGCGCGGTCGCCGTCTTCGGGACGGTGCGTGGCGGCGGGCCATCGGGGAACGCAGTGGCAACCTTGCCCGTCAATCGGGCGCCGAGAACGTAGGTATCGTCGTCGGGCTGGAAGCGATCCAGCAGCCCGAGAACATCGGGCCGCAGACCGCGCACCGCATCGACATCGATCGGACCGGAGTCCAGGCTGGAGACAATCAACGGCTCCAGGGCAAGCGGCGAGCCTTCGGACCGACGAATGATGCCGGCGCTCGCCAGATTCAGCGCCGGCAACCGCGCGGTCACCGGGTCGTCCGGCGCCAGGTGCTCGGCGGATGCGCCGAGCCACACGAGAAACTCGGCGGGTACCGGCCGAGCCGCGGTGCCCGCGTTGATCGTGAGCGCCATCGAGCGGTCGCCGACGAGCCGACGGTCCGGAATCTCGATGCCCCATTTCCGCAGCAGCGGACCGAGGCCGCTGGTCGACGACGAGGCCGCATCCGGTCCAACCGACGTGTCCGATTCGGCCCTGGGGTCCACGAAAAGCAGCGCCCGGCCACCCCGAAACAGGAACTGCTCCAGCAGGTAGATCGCCCGATCGCTCATCGCCCGCGGATGGACGACCATCATCACGTCGACCGATGCCGGCAGATCGTCGATGGACTCCGGCAGATGGAGGGTGTCAAAGCCGGCCTTCAGATGCCGGACGATGGCCCAGGGAACCAGTACGCCGCCCTGCGCCTGAGCGTGCATGTCGCCCATGACCGGCAGCGAGCCCATGACGCCGACGACAGTGGGTTCGGGATCCGACAGTGCGTGGATCATCCGGGCGATGTCGTACTCCAGGAACATCTCCCGCTCCGGCTGGAAGAACGGCACGGTCTCGACCTCATCGACCGAGTTCATACCGGCGAGCCCGAAGTACGCCAGCTCGCCCCCACTCTCGACGGGAACGCCCTGGACGCCGAACGATACCGCCAGCGCCTCGCCGCGGCTGAACGGCCGGGGGTCGTACTCATGAAGGATCACCTTGCCGTCGGAAGCGGCGGCGACCTCGGCCAGGAGCTCCCGTACCCGAAGCCCGTGGGATGCGTATGCCGGCACCTCGCGCCCGAGATGACCGGAGAGGAAGAAGTGCAGTTCAACCGGCTCGTCGATCCGCGCAAGGGTCGCCAGCGTCCCGTCCGAGAGCGTGAAGAGGCCGTGCTCCGTCACGTCCAGCCGGACCTGCGGCGCGGACACGTTGAACAGGGTGTTGACCGCGACATACAGGATCGCCGCGAGCGACAACCCGGCCAGTGAGTTGATGCTCATTCCCGTCATCGGTCCGCTGCGCTCGGGTCGCCGCGTTCAGACACTCTCTGCGGCATGACTGCATGGAAAAATCGACAACTCGTCGATTTCTCGTAGCCCGCCAGTTGTTCCTTGCGCAACAGCGGGGGCAGGTGTCCTGACCATGGACGGCTTTCAGACATTCTTCCGAAGCTCGACGGCAACGATGTTGGCAAACAGGAAGAACACGATGGTGGAGCCGAAGAACACGGCGTCCCGCACATCGACGACGCCGCGCGAGATGTCCCGGAAGTGACCGAGAAAGCTCAAGTTGGCGACAGTGTCCAACACGGGAGCGGGCGCCCAGCCCGAGAAGAACTCGAGCACCACCCCGAGTCCGCTCGCCGTGAACGCGAAGCACAGCGCGGCGGCAACGATGAACGCGATGACCTGATTCTTCGTCAGCGCGGAGACAAAGGCGCTGATCGCGAGATAGCCCCCGGCCATGATGAAGCTGCCGGCATACCCGACGGCGATGGCGCCGTTGTCGGGCGAACCCAGGTAGTTGACCGTGAGCCAGAACGTCGAGGTCAGCGCGAGGCCCGCACCCACAACGATCCAGGCGGCGGCGAACTTGCCGAGCACCGTGCTGAAGGTCGTCACCGGAAGGGTCAGCAGAAGCTCGATGGAGCCGCTCTTGCGCTCTTCCGCCCACAGTCGCATGGCGATGGCGGGAACGAGAAACAGGTACAGCCAGGGATGGAACTGAAAGAATCCGTCGAGGGACGCCTGGCCGCGGTCGAGGAAGTTTCCGAGGAAGAACGTCAGCGCTCCGGCGAAGGTCAGGAACACGACGACGAACACGTAGGCGATGGGAGTCGATAGATACCCGGTCAGCTCGCGCCGGCAGATGGTCAGGACATCGCGCAGGGCGTCCACAGGACGCGGGGCGGGCGGAGGTGCGCGAGTCGCCGGGCGAAACGGCGCCGGGTCCCGGCGATCCGCGTCGGCCGTCAGGCTGCGAAACACCTCGTCCATGAGTCCCCGGCACGGACGAAGCCGCTCCACCGGCCATTCGCGTTCCCGAGCCGTTGCCGCAATCACCGACAAAATCTCTCCACCGTCCGTGGGCACGACGGTCAGCTCCCGGGCCGCGCTGCCGTCACTACCCTCCTCCACCGTCGAGACGCCCGGCAATGCCTCCAGCTCCGTTCGAATCGGCGCCGCCCGCTCGCGGGGAAGAGAAAGCGACACGGCATTGAACAGCCGGGATCTCCGCTCGAAATACTCGGGCGTCCCGTCCGCGACGATCCGCCCGTCGGCAATGATCAGGGCGCGGGTGCAGACCGTCTCCACTTCCTCGAGGATATGGGTCGAGATGACGATCGCCTTGTCGCGGGACATCTCTCGGATGAGCGAGCGGACCTCGAACTTCTGGTTGGGATCCAGCCCGTCGGTCGGCTCGTCGAGGATGAGCACATCCGGGTCGTGCAGCAGGGCCTGAGCGAGGCCGACGCGCCGCTTGAATCCCTTGGAAAGCGTCTCGATCGGCTGGTGCAGGACGGGAGCGATATGGGTCCGCTCGACGACCTCCCCGATCGCCCGCCGGCCCGCGGCGCCGAACAACCGGCGAACGTCGGCGATGAACCGGAGGTAGGCAGCGGTGGTAATGTCGCCGTAAGCGGGCGCTCCTTCCGGCAGGTAGCCGAGTCGGCGCTGCGCGGCGACCGGAGCGACCGCGACGTCGATACCGCAGACCTCGACGCGGCCCGCGCTCGGGGCGAGGAACCCCGTGATCATCTTCATTGTGGTCGACTTGCCGGAACCGTTCGGTCCGAGAATGCCGAGCACTTCGCCCCGGTCCACGGTGAGCGAGATGCCGTCCACGGCGAGAAGGGGGCCGAACCGCCGGCTCAGCCCCTCGACGGCGATCATCGGGGTCATGGCGTCCACCCGCACCGGGGCGTGTTCACACTGCGCACCGCACCGATGATGAGTACGAAGAGCTCCTGAATCCGGCGCGCTTCGCGACTCGCTGGTGTGAACAGGCAACTCGCCGGACGGCGCGCCGAAAAACGCAGCCCGAGCGGCGCGCCGATCAGTTGGAGCGTGCCGCTCGGGCGGAGGGCTCGGCGGGCCCGTTTCGCGCCAGACAGCGCGAAACAAACCCATTTCGCACCAGACAGTACGAAACAAACCGATCTCGCACCAGACAGCGCGAAGAAAACCCGTTTCGCGCCAGGCAGCGCGAAGAAAACCCGTTTCGCGCCAGAGAGCGTGAAACTACCCGTTGCTACGAGGACAGGCCGGTACCTACAACGCATCCGCCGCCTTGAGCGTGGCGATGAAGTCGTCGAGGCCCTGCTCGGCCAACGCACGCTCGGCAAGCTGCGGATCGAAGGTACCCTTGGCATCCTTCCAGGCGCCGACCGCACCCGCACGCCACAGAGCCATCTCCTCTTCGGTCGGGACGTACCACTCCTTGATCTCCTGCTTGATCGCCGCGATCCCGTCCTCCACCCACTTCTGGTCGAGCTTGCGCACCATGTCGCCGAACTCGTCGGCCGCGGCGTCGACCCACGCCTTCTCCTCCGCACTCAACGCGTTGTACTGCGCCACGTCCATCGAGATCTGGTTGCCCGACCACGCGCCGCCAATCTGCGTGTAGTACTGCGCCACCTCGTGGAGCTTGGCGATGTACTGCCACGGAATGGCGACGTACTGTCCGGAGACGACGCCGGTCTGAAGGCCCTGGTAGAGCTGCGTCCAGTCGTAGGGGACCGGCACCGCGCCCCAGCTCTTGATGAGGGTGTATTCGATGGGGCTCTTGGTCACTCGCCACTTCAGCCCTTTCATGTCATCGGGCTTGTGCACCGGACGTTCGGCGTTTCCAAGCTCGCGGAACCCACCGCTCGAATAGACCACGAAGCAGATGTGCCCGGTCGTTTCCGCCGCCAACTTGCACTGCGCGTCCGACATCCAGCCCTCGGAAATCGCGTCGGCGTCCTCGATACTCTTGAAGATGTACGGCAGATCGAAGATCGCCAGCGCCGTTCCGAAGTTGCCGAAGTTCGCGGTGGAACTCGTCCAGAGCTGCAGGAGTCCCTGATTGGCCTGCTCGCCGCATTTCTGCTCACCGCAGAGCGAACCTCGGTAGTGCGGCTCGACGATGATTTTGCCACCCGACAGATCGACCGCCGTCGGAATCATGGCCTGGTCGATAGCATCGCCGATCGGCATTCCCAGACGTCCCACGGTGCCGAGTTTCAGAACCGTCTCGGCCGCGACGCTCTGGACGCCGAGCGCAAGCGTCACACCCGCGAGCCCGAGCATCCTCAATATCGTATGCTTCAGCATGACTTTTCCCTCCTTTGGGGCCGATTCATCATAGCGATGGCGGGATCACGATAGAAGTGACAGATTTCTCAGATAGAGAGGACAACTACGCCGGGGAAAGATCGGAGGGAGCCGCAATCCACGGACAACGCAGGGAAATCCTGCCGCTCCGGCTCCAATCCGGCGCTCGACATTCGGGAGCGCGCGAGGGGCGGGAATAGTCTTGGCAAGGAGGCGGCGATGACTCCTCACCTGTTCAAACTGCCGGATACGTCCGGGCTCAGTCTCAGGGATCAGATCTGCGAGGTCGTGAGCGCGGCGATCACCTCCCGGACACTGCCGCATGACCGGCCGCTACCTTCATGCCGGGAGCTTGCGGGCCAGCTCAACGTTTCGCGAAACACCGTCTTTGCTGCCTATCACCGGCTGATCGAGCTCGGGTTCCTGATTGCGCGCGACAGGTCCGGATACTTTGTCAACCCCGACCTTCGCATGTCCCTCTCGCCAGCGGACGGCGAGGACAAGCCGGCAAGGCGCGGGCATGCGCTTCCGGCTCCCATCGAGTTCGAGCCATCGACCTTGATCCCGATCGAGAATCCGCTCGACTGGGTGCGCTATCCCTACCCGTTCATCTACAACCAGTTTGATCCGGATCTGTTCCCCGTCGACGCTTGGCGAGAATGCTCCCGGCAGGCGCTGAGCCGAAGGCAGATCCCGGTCTGGGTGGGAGACTCGGTCGAAAGCGACAGTCCACGACTCGTCCAGCAACTGCGCCAGAGAGTATTGAGCTACCGTGGCATCTATGCGGATGACGACGAAATCCTTGTCACGCTCGGCGCACAGAACGCGCTGTGCATCATCAGCATGGTGCTGGCGAACCGAAACCGGCCGATTGCCATCGAGGATCCGGGATTCCACGGCGCCAGAAACGCCTTCCGCCTCGCGGGGCACAAGGTGGTCGGCGTGCCCGTCGACCGGGACGGCCTGATTCCGTCGGCCATCCCCGCCGGCAGCCAACTGGTGTTCACGACGCCAAGCCACCAGTTTCCGACCATGGTGACCATGAGTCTCGCTCGGCGCCGGGCACTGATCGAAGCTGCAATCGAGAACGATTTCCTCGTACTTGAAGACGATTACGAGGCGGAGATCAATTACTTCACGCGACCTTCGCCCTCGTTGCGGTCGCTGGATGCGAACGGGCGGATCGTCTACGTCGGCAGCCTGTCGAAGACTATCTCCCCGGGGATCCGCCTCGGCTTCATCGTCGCCCACCGCAACATCATCCGCGAGGCCCGCATGATCAGGGGCGTCATGTTGCGGCACCCCCCGACCATCGTCCAGGAAACGGCGGCACGGTTCATCCGACTCGGATACTACGACGCTCACCTGCGCCACGTGGAACGGCGCTACCGGAAACGCTGGCACACGATGCGCGACGCGATCCGGCGGCATCTCAGCATGCTCGACATGACCGACACGGTCGGCGGCTCATGCTTCTGGCTTACAGGTCCGGCAGGTTTCGACGCCACCGAGCTGGCCGCTCGTCTGACGTCCGAAGGGGTGCTGGTGGACAAGGGCCAGACTTTCTACCTGAACAACGAAAACCGGCGAAGTTTCAGGGTGGGGTTCGCCTATGTACCGGTAGGGAAACTGGAAGAAGGCGTCAGGATCATCGCCAGAGAAGTGAGGAAGCTGTTGTCGCCACCCCGAAGTCAATGAACTCCGGCCAGCGCGGGTCTGTCATTCCCGCGAAGGCGGGAATCCGCGTGGCCTCGATCGAACATGGATGCGCACGGGCTCGGGGAGACCAGCGCAGACTCCTAGCGCACGGTCCGGGCGAAGGCGCGGACATCCTCGATGAACAGCTCTGGCTGCTCCATCGCCGCGAAGTGGCCGCCCCGCGGCATCTCGGTCCAGCGCGTCACGTTGTAGACCCGCTCCACGTAGCTCCGCGGAGGCCAGGACAGGAGCTCGGCGGGGAACAGGGCGCAGCCCGTCGGCACCTCCACCCGCCTCCCCTGCGGCGACAGCACGCGACCGCCCTCCTCGCGCCGGCCGTAGTAGATCCAGCTCGCGGTGTTGAATGTGCGGGTGACCAGGTAAACCATGATGTTGGTCAGAAGGGCGTCCTTGGTGTGTACGCTCTCGACGTCGTCGCCGACCGTGTCGGACCAGGAGTTGAACTTCTCGACGAGCCAGGCGGCGACCCCGACAGGACTGTCCATCATCGCGTAGCTGAGCGTCTGCGGCCTGGTCGCCTGCTGGATACGGTAACCGTTCTCCAGCGTCTGCTCCTCCTCGAACCGCGCGGCCCACGCCTCCTCTTCGGCTCCTCCGGGTCCGTCCGGATGGCGCATGGTCATGATGTTGAGGTGAATGGCCCGGCAGGCCGGGGCGTGCTCGTAGCCGAGCCACGACGAGATGGCGCCGCCCCAGTCGCCCCCCTGGGCGAGATAGCCGCGATATCCGAGGACATCGGTCATCAGGGCGGCGAACACCCGGGCCATCCGGCGGGGACCCCAGGGACGGGGCGGCCGGCCCGAGAAGGCAAACCCCGGGAGCGACGGCGCGACGACGTCGAATGCGTCCTCGGCGTTGCCTCCATGACGCTCCGGGTGGGCAAGAGGACCGATGATGTCGAGGAACTCGACGACGGATCCCGGCCAGCCGTGGGAGATGATCAGCGGCAGGGCGTCCGGGTTGCCGCTCCTCTCGTGAACGAAGTGGATGTCGATCCCGTCGATCGGCGCCGTGAATTGGGGAAAGCGATTGATCCGGGCCTCCTGCCGCCGCCAGTCGAACTCGTCCAGCCAGTACGCGCACAGCTCCTTCATGTAGTCGAGGTTGGCGCCGTAACCCCACCCGCCGTCGTCGGGCATCTCGTGCCAGGGATAGTCTCCGACCCGCCTGCGGATGTCGTCGAGGGTCTCGTCCGGAACCTCGATTCGGAAGGGTTGGGCCGGCGCCAATTCGCCGAAAGATTGCTCCATTGGTCGGATTCCAGTGCTTGGCAGAGCCGCCGCTGCGGCCGGACAGGTCGGGGTTCTCATGGAAGGCACAAGCATGCCTTCGTGTACATCAAGCCAAATTTCGGTCGGACGAGCGAGTGACAGGCCGCATGTTTCGACGTGACAGATCGCACGACTCCACCACGCCTCCCGCAACCCCGAGGTGTACCCCCAACGACGGGGCCGGACCGATGCGGGACGGTGCGCCGCGTTCGAAACGGAATACCCGAGGCAGGCCGCCACCTGCTCGGGCTGATGCCTCCGGAGTCGGTGGGCATCGAGGTGGATCCGACGACTCGGCGGTTGAAGCGGCTTCCCGCCGTACGCCTCAAGGCCCTCGCGGCCCGACCAGCGACCGCGCATACCGCTCGATCCGATCGCACGCCTCGCCGAGCACCGCCTCCGGCGCGGTGAGACTCACCCGCACATGCCCGGCCGCGCTCGCGCCGAAGGTCGCGGCGGGCAGCACCGAAACCCCTTCCGCCTCCAGCAGGCCCCAGGCGAAATCCTCGTCGGAACGGCCGGTACCGCGCACGTCGACCATCGCGTACATCCCCCCCTGCGGCCACTGGCACGCAAGACCCGGACAGGCGTTGATGCGCGCGCAAAGCAGGTCCCGCCGCGCCCGATACGCCCGCTCCATCGCCGCGACTTCCACCAGCTCGCTGGTCAGAGCGAACCGCGCTGCGTCCTGGGTGAACGGCGGGGTGCCGAACACCATCGACACGATCAGGTGGGTGAGATGCCGAACGAGCGGCTCCGGTCCCACCGCCCACCCCAGACGCCACCCCTGCATGGCGTGCGACTTCGACAGCGAGTTGATGGTCACCGTGCGATCGGCCATACCCGGCAGGCTCGCGATCGCGACATGCGGGGCGTCGTAGGTGAGGCTCGCGTAGACCTCGTCGCTCAGCACCCAGAGATCGTGACGCTTCGCGATGGCGGCGATGGCCTCGAGTTCCTCGCGGGCGGCGACGATCCCGGTCGGGTTGTGCGGCGTGTTGAGCAGGACCGCCCGCATGCGCGGGGTCACCGCACGGCCGAGCGCGTCCGGGTCGAAGCGAAAGCCCTGCGGCGCCGCCAGCGGAACTTCGACCCGCACCGCACCGGGGGTGTCGATTACCCCGTCGTAGGTCACATAGCGGGGTTCGAAGACGGCAATCTCGTCGCCGGCGTCGGCGAGGCAGAGCATGGAGGCGAAAAGCGCGCTCTGCGCCCCCGCGAACACCGCCACGTTCTCCGCACTCACCGGCTGGTCGGTGATGCGCTGGTGGTGACGCGCGATCGCCTCGCGCAGCAGCGGTTCACCGGCGGTGGGACTGTAGCGCGTGCGCCCGCGCCGGAGGCTGCGCTCGGCCTCGTCGACGATCGCCGGTGGGGTCTCGAAGTCCGGGTCCCCCACCGTCAGCAGGATCACGTCTTCCCCCGCCTCGCACCGTTCGCGGGCCTGGTAATGGATGTCCCAGACGCGGGCGGAGGCGACATCGAGACGGCGGGTAAGCGCGGAGTGACGCATGGGTCGGGGTGCTCCTCGTGACTGACGGCCGAGAGCGGGCTCCGGCTCGGCGGGAATGTCCGGGGGCGCTCAGTCCTCGTCCGCAGCCGGACTGTACTCGGCCACGAGCTGCTGCTGGACGTTGGACGGCACCGGGTCGTAGTGCGAGAGCTCCATGGAGAAGGAGCCCGCCCCCCCGGTCACCGACTTCAGCTCCGACTGGTAGCTGCCGAGCTCCGCGAGCGGTGCCTGCCCGGAGACCATCACCATGCCCGCGCTCATCGCCTCCGTGCCGCTGATGCGACCGCGCTTCGAGGAGAGATCGCCGGCGATGTCGCCCATGTTCGCCTGCGGCACCGTGACCCGGATGTCGACGATGGGCTCCAGCACGATCGGCGCCGCCTTGTTGACCGCGTCCACGAACGCCTTCCGGCCGGCCGCGACGAAGGCGACCTCCTTGGAGTCGACGGAATGGTGCTTGCCGTCGTAGACCGTGACCCGCACGTCGTGGAGCGGGTAGCCGGCCACCGCGCCGTGGGCGAGCACCTGGCGCACGCCCTTCTCCACCGCGGGGATGAACTGGTTCGGGATCACTCCGCCCACCACCGCGTCGACAAACTCGAAGCCGGCGCCGCGCGCCAGCGGCTCGATTCGGAGATACACCTCGCCGAATTGCCCGGCCCCACCGGTCTGCTTCTTGTGGCGGTGGTGGCCTTCGGCCGGCTTGCGGACCGTTTCCCGGTACGCGATTTTCGGCGCTCTGGTGTCCACCTCGACGTTGTACCGGTCCTTCATCTTCTCCAGCACCATGCGCAGGTGCAGATCGCCAAGCCCCCGGATGACCGTCTCGTTGAACACCGCGTTGTGCTCGATACCGAGGCACGGGTCCTCCGCCGCGAGCTTCGAGAGCGAGTCTCCGAGCTTCTGCTCGTCACCGCGGGTCTTCGCCGAGATCGCGAGCCCGAGCATGGGCGCCGGCAGGGCGTCCGCGGTCATGGAGAGGCCCTCGTCGTCCACGGACTCGTGCATCACCGCGCCGTATGTCACCTCGTCGATCTTCGCCACCGCGCAGATGTCGCCCGGGACCCCGGCGTCGATCTCGACATGCTCCTTGCCCTGCAGCGCGAAGAGGTGGCCGATCTTCACGGGCTTGCGCGCATCTCCGATGTGGAACTGGGAGTCCCTGGTCACCGTGCCCCGATGGATCCGGAATACGCCGAGCTTGCCCACGAAGGCATCGATCGAAACCTTGAAGACGTGGGCGACGGCCGGGGCATCGGCGTCGGGCGCGACCTCCACCGACTCGCCTGCGGCGTTGCGGAAGGGGGCACGGTTCCCCTCCAGCGGGCTGGGCATGACCTTCTCGATCACATTGGCGAGCTCCGCGATCCCGACCCCCGATTCCGCCGAGGTGAAACACACCGGGACGAGATGACCCTCGCGCAGCGCCCGCTCGAACGCGTCGTGGAGCCGATCCGCATCGAGCGACTCGCCCTCGTCCAGCTCCAGGTAGCGCTCCATCAGCGCCTCGTCGACCTCGACCACCTGATCCACGATGCGGGTATGGGCTTCGTCCACCGACGAGAAGTCGGTCGGCCCGTCACCGGGTGCAAAGAAGCAGTCCACCACCTTCGCGCCACCGCCCGCGGGCAGGTTGATGGGCATGCACTCGCGGCCGAAGACCTCGGCGAGATTCGCGAGCAACGCCTCCAGGTCGAGCTCTTCGGCGTCGATCTTGTTCACCACCACCATACGGGCGAGTCCGCGCGCGGCCGCCGCCTCCATCATGCGCCGGGTGACCATCTGGACGCCCTGGCGCGCATCCACCACCACGGCCGCCGTCTCCACCGCGGCGAGCACCGGGAGCGCGCGGCCGAGAAAATCGGGGTAACCGGGGGTGTCCACGAGGTTGACATGGCGCGAGCCGTGGTCGAAGTGCACGACCGAGGGGTACAACGAGTGCTGGTGCTCCTTCTCCTGCGGGTCGAAGTCGCACACCGTGGTGCCGCCGGTGATCGAGCCGGGAGCGTCGATGACGCCGGCGAATGCGAGCAGCGCCTCGGCCAGGGCCGTCTTGCCGGCACCGCCATGCCCCGTCAGAGCCACGTTGCGGATGTCGTCGGTGGTATGGGCGGGCATGAGCGGTCTCCTCCCTCTGTAGTCGCCATCGGCCGGACCGGCAGTATAAGTTCGGCCCGGCCGCGTGCAACACGCGGGGCGCAGACGCTCGTCGCACCGCGACGCGGAGCGGGAGTGCGGGGTAAGAAGCGAGAGGCGCCGCGGTGGGCGGCGGCCCGGTCAGTCGTCGCCGTGGGTGGCGAGGAACGAATGGCCTTCGGGGGTGAGATAACCTTCGCGGCTGAGCAGACCCCACTCCACCGCGAGTCCGAACAGCTTGCGCTCGCCCTCGTCCCGGAAGTAGACCAGCCCGTCGCCGAACCGATGCGCAAGCAGCAGGGCCATGTCGGAGCTGATGTTCAGAAGATCGCGTGATTGGGGTCCGTCCGGTGTCGATTCCTTCGCCATTTGCCGATCACTCCGCGCGCGAAAGAGGTATCTCCGTCGGGCATGACACAACAACTTTCATGCACTTATCGGGACAACTTCGGAAGTAGCACCGCACCTTCCTCCACGTCAATGAATATTCTCGGGATTGTCCCTTCTCCCGGGAAACTGTCGCATTTTCGACACAAACCGATGTTTGCAGGGCGGAAGACCCCTCAGGGTATGTGCTCCCGGCCAAGGTAGTCGGTCGACTGCATTTCGAAGAGGCGCGACCGGGTGCGCTCGAACGGCTCGGCGAGCCGGCGTCCGCAGTACAACCCGTCCGGCGGGGCTGCGGCGGAGGCGATCAGGTTCACGTTGCGTTCGTAGAGCTCGTCGACCAGGTGGATCAAGCGACGCACCGGGTCGCGGCGCCCGTCGTCGAGCACCGGGATACCGCTCAGAATCACGGAGTGGAAATCGCGGGCGATCTCGATGTAGTCGGCCACCGATCGGGGGCCGGCGCACAGCGCTTCGAAGTCGAACCAGGCGATGCCGGCGGCGTGGCGCACGGTTGGCACGGGCCGGCCGAGAATCACGAGCACCCCGCCGCCCTCCACGTCCACCGGCGCCAGAGCGCGAAAGCACTCGGCAAGGCCCCGGTCGGCCTCCGGGCCGAGCGGCGCGTACCACATCCGGACCCGTTCCAGGGCGCGCAGGCGATAGTCGGCGCCGCCATCGAGCTGAATCACCTTCGTGTGTCGCTCGATGAGCGCGATCGCGGGCAGGAACCGTTCACGCTGCAAACCGTCCGCGTAGAGCCCCGACGGCTTGATGTTCGACGTGGCCACCAGGGTGGTGCCGTGCTCGAACAGCCCGGCGAGGAGCCGCCCGAGAATCATCGCGTCGGTGATGTCGGAGACGTGGAACTCGTCGAAGCACAGCAACCGTGCGCGCTTTGCAATCCGGGCGGCGACGATTCCCAGCGGGTCCTCGCGATCGGGGAGCGCCTTCAGTTCGCCGTGCACGGACTGCATGAAGCGGTGGAAGTGGATGCGCAGCTTCGCATCGAGGCCGGAAGTGCGGAAGAACAGGTCGACGAGGTGCGTCTTGCCGCGACCGACGCCGCCCCATATGTACAGACCGCGCACCGGCGCGTCGCCTCTTCTCCCGAGCCGGTGCGCAAGCCGCGCGAGCAACCCGTCGTCACACCGGGTGAGCAGCGAGCGATGAACCCGCTCCAACTCCTCGACCAGCGCCGCCTGCGCCGGATCGGACCGCAGAACCCCGTGCGCGAGCTCGTCGCGATACCGCTCCCGGGGACTCATGCGGAGCGGGCGACTCCGGCGTGCAGGCGGCGCACAGCGTTGCGCCCTGTGGGAACCCCGACCGGTAGCGCCTGCGACAACGCAAGCAGGACCAGGGCCACCGACCAGGGCGCCGCGAGAAAGAACCCGTTGCCCCCGGGCGTCCGCAGCGTGAAATCCTGGCTGCGGCATCCCCGCAATCTGCACGTTGTCACCAATGCGGCGTCCGGACGACAACGGTACGGCGCCCCCTTGATGAAGCACCGCGGCCTTTCGCCCGCCAGCACCGATGCGGTCTCGCCTTCACCTGTGTACATCGCCGACCGACCGTTTCCACGATACCGCTAAGATACCGCAGTGAACGACACAACCACCGACTCCGGGTCCACGACCGCCGCCTCCGCCCGCTCGACGCTTCGCGCGCGGGTGGAGCGGGCGGTACGCGCTCTCGACGACCCGCCCCGCGGCGACGAGCTCGGCAACGGTGATCTCGACCCATTTCTTTCGCGCCGGACTCCCCTGCGTCCCGCCGCCGTGCTCGTGCCGATCGTCGAACGTCCGGACGGCCCGACCGTCCTCCTCACCCGCCGCACCGATCACCTGCGCGATCACCCCGGTCAGGTGAGCTTCCCCGGCGGACGGGTCGACGACACCGACCGCGGGCCTGTCGACGCCGCCCTGCGCGAGACGGCGGAGGAGATCGGTCTCGGTCGCGAGCATATCGAGCTCGTCGGCCTGCTCGACGGATACGAGACGGTCACCGGCTACCGCGTAACCCCCGTCGTCGGGTTCGTCCGGCCGGGGTTCGTCCTGACTCTGGATGCGTTCGAGGTGGCCGAGACGTTCGAAGTCCCGCTTGCCTTCTTCCTCGACGAGACGTCATGCCTGATCAAGAGTGGAATGCGCAACGGGGTCCGCCGCCGCTACTACGCGTTCGAGTACGAGCACCGCCACATCTGGGGCGCCACCGCCGGCATGCTGGTGAACCTCCGGCGGCGCCTCGCCCGGTTGTGAGCGCGGATCAACCGCCCCGGCCGCGACAGGCCTTCCAGGCCCACCGTGGTCCGCACCGGCCGAATTGTGGGCATTCGCGACGCTTGACCCTCGGTGGCCACGCCATCCGCGAGTTGATAGCGAAGCAGATGCGGGGCCGATCTCCAACACTCCGTCATGCTCTCGGCAAGAGGCCAATCAGAATCAGAGCGTCGCGGAGAAAGCGATCATGCTTCGAAGCGCGCCGAAGATCTGCCAAGACAAACCGCTTCGCCAGTGCCCAGGCCGGCATCGGCTTGCGGTACTCCGGCCACAACCGCAGCAGCCGCCTCCGCGCATCGTGCGCCGTCACGAATTGCGTTTCGCAGCCGTTGTGAAGCCGGACCAGCAATCCTTCGAGATTCACGTCGAGGTAAACAAGCTGCAGTTGCTCGCAGCCTTCGACTATCTCTGGATCGCGCCCGGCCGCACGGTCCTGCGCCAGTCGGTCGGAGTCGAGAAATACCAAAGCTGCCCCGTCGCGCCCCATGGAAGCCATGTGCCGACGACGACGATCGATGGCGAATTCGACGACGGAACGGGTATCCCCGCCACCAGCGACGACGATATCAAGATGGAGATGAAGACCCTGTTGGTCGCACAGCACCTGCAACCATCGCGCCAGAGCGCGCTCGCCGTCGCCCTCCGCTGCGACGAAGATACGTTTGCGTCGGGGAACGAGCGACCTAACCACGGTTCAGCCGAAGGAAGGCAACCCACCGAGCGCACCGCTGCGATAGAGCTTTCGAAGATCGCCACCCCTGCGGACTCCATGGATGTCACGTACGCCGTAGGACCGGGTCGCACCGGCCCGGTCCTTCTCGACGATGAACACCTCTTCCTTCTCGAGATCATCAAGAGCCGACAGACTGTGGAGGGAACAGACCAGTTGCGCGTTGCCGGGATTCGTGTCTTCCCTCCTGAACCAGGCCAGAATCTCGTCAACGAGGCTAGCGTGCAAATCGTTGTCGAGCACGTCCATGATCGCCAGGCCCCCGGTCGCGAGCGCAAAATCAAGGGCTGGGAATACTTGCACTACATGGCGCGTCCCGGCCGATTCCGATTCAAAGGGTATTGTCATATCGAGACCGGAGTGGGCAAAGAACAAACGCCATTTTCCATCAACGGACTGTTCGACCCTCATACCTTCGATCCCGAGATCGAAACGCCCGAGCCTATCCGAGATCCGGTTCCTGACCGGTGGGTTGTCGCGGAAATAGTGGACCACTGTCTCGGCATCAGGCCGTATCGGATCGACTGCCGAAACGTTCATCTGCACCTGAGTGAGACTGTCGACAATCGCCGAGAATTTCCCGACCCCCATTCTGGCCAGGGTCGATAGAACAGAGGCATTGGCGGGAATGGAGACAAGACGATCGTCACTCGGCTTGACCGAAAGATCTTTCGCGACATGAACCGGACGACCGGGGCGGCGTTCCATCAAGCGCCGTGATCTACCTCGCGGAAAGTCGCGGAGCGCTTCGTAACCCACCGCATCAGGAAGAAAATTCGGCGTCCCGCGCAAGAGCTCCAGTGTGTAACGAAATACGCGATTGGGCTCGTCCGGATCGAAATTCCACCAAGGCGCATCGAACTCGACTTCGATACGGGTGGGCTTCGCGTAGGCCTCACGGGATGCGAAGGCAGGGAATTGGTGGATATGGCCCGGCGGATTGCCGTAAGAGTACGCCGCGAAGCGTATGGTATCCGCCAGCGCCCGCAACCAAGCCGTCTTGCCGGACCCGTTGGGACCGATAAGCGCGATGACAGTGGGAACTCGGAGAGTGGGCTGCGAGGTGGGGTGACGCAGCCACACGTTGTCAGGCGTCGTTCCCGGAACCCGAAAATCGAGCGTGATCTCATCTCGCATGGATTGGAAGTTGTTGACGCTAATTCGATGCAACATGCAGAGTTCCTGACATTTTTTTATCGACTATGCGTTTTAATTTTCCCATAGGTAGAGTCAATGTCAATCAGTCGCAGTGGTGCGTCTCGCTGTCCGCGCCTATCTCCGCAGGGTAACAGCCGGGAGCCAAAGTCTTCGACGACCGCAGCCGGCTGCAAGCGGACTTTCCCTGCGGCAAGCTGAGGACGTGCTCCAGACCGCGACACGAAGCGGTTCCGCCGCCCGCCAATCGCGCCGCGGCGCCCCCCTCAGCGCGTCATTGCAACCGCAGTCCGAATGAGCGATCCATCGTCCTTACCACGCCGCCACCTCTCCGTCGGCGCGAGGCTCTGTCCCTCCCGCGTACACGCCGGAGTCCAGGCGGCGAATGATCTGGCCGCGGCCGAAGTCGAGACGGTCGGGGGCGATCGCGACCCGGTGGCCGCGGCGCCGTAGCCCGTCCACCACCTCCGCGGCGACTTCCGGCTCCAGCACCACCTCTTCCGGCGTCACCCGCCAGCGCGGCGCATCCAGCGCACTCTGCGGATCGAGGCCGTAGTCGACCATCGAGGTCACCACCTGGAGATGCCCCTGCGGTTGCATCTCGCCGCCCATCACCCCGAACGGGCCGACCGGCGCGCCGCCGCGGGTGAGGAAGCCGGGGATGATGGTGTGCCGGGGGCGCTTGCCGCCCGCCGCCTCGTTGCGGTGCCCGGGCTCCAGCGTGAACCCGGCGGCGCGATTCTGGAACGCGATGCCAGTATCGGGCACCACCACCCCGGAGCCGAACCCCATGTAGTTCGACTGGATATAGCTCACCATCATGCCGTCACGGTCCGCCGCGCAGAGGTACACCGTCCCGCCCCCGGGCGGCTGCCCCGGACCGAAGGACTGGGCGTGCTCGCGCAGGAGCGCCCAGCGCACGGCGAGGTAGCCGGCATCGAGCATGCCGACGACAGGCACCTCCGCGCGGCGCGGGTCGGCCACGTAGCGGTAAGCGTCCGCGAACGCGAGCTTCATCGCCTCGATCTGCCAGTGCCAGCTCTCGGCACTCGCGTACGGGGCGTCGTGCATGGTCGTGCCCTCGACGATGCCGAGCGCCTGCAGCGCCGCGATCCCCTGTCCGTTCGGCGGGATCTCCCACACCTCGTGATCCCGGTACGCAACGGAGATCGGCGCCACCCACTCGCTGCGGAATCCCGCGAGGTCGTCGCCGTCGACGAGGCCGCCGGTCGCCCGCGCATGCTCCACGATGCGCTCCGCCAGCATGCCTTCGTAGAAGTCCCGGGGGCCTTCGGACGCGAGCCGGCGCAGGGTTGCGGCGTGTCCCGGGCTGCGCCAGAGCTCTCCGGCGGCGGGGGTCCGTCCCGCGCAAGCGAACACCCGGGCCCACTCGTCGAGAGCGGCGTCGCCGGTGCCGAGGAACACCGGACCCGCCCGGCGCCAGAGCTGCGAGACCACCGGAGAGACCGGGAAACCATCTTCGGCGTAACGGATGGCGGCGGTGAACAGCGCATCGAACGGCACCCGACCGAACCGTGCATGCAGCACCCCCCAGGCGTCCGGGGCTCCGGGCACGGAGACCGCCGCCCACCCGCGCTCGGGAAATCCGGTGTGACCGGCGGCGCGCAGTACCTCGGCCGAGAGCGCCCGCGGCGCCGGGCCGGACGCGTTCAGGCCGTGCAGCCTCTCCCCATCCCACACGATGGCGAAGGCGTCACTACCGATGCCGTTCGAGGTCGGCTCGACCACGGTCAGAGTGATGGCGGTCGCGAGCGCCGCATCGACCGCACTTCCGCCGGCCCGCAGCACGGCGAGCCCCGCCTGCGCCGCCAGCGGCTGGCTCGTCGCGACCATGCCACCAGCCGACAGCACCACGCTGCGACGCGAGGGATATGCACTGGAATCGAGGTTCACGGCAGCTCCATCGGGTGAGGGCCGGGGATACGCATGGTAGTCCCCATCCTCGCCCGATTCACGACTGGCGGCGGACGCAACCCCGTCCATAGCTGCCGCGCCTCCCATGAGCGATTCGGCCGGGTCGGGCCAAGTCGGACGAAGCCGGGCAATCGCCCGGGACTATTTCACGCTTCGGACCCGATGGGACATGGATCGGACAAGCGATCGGGCCGGTCGAACAAGCGCAGCGTCATTCGACCCGTGCCATGCCAAAACGCAGGCGCCGAATGTGTCCGATGACGCTGCGCCCATCCGCACCGAGTACCGAAGCATCGGCCAAAGCATAGGAAAGGGTCCTTGCGCCACCGCATGAAATGACCCTGTCCCCTGCCCATCGCAGGTTGACGACGCACCCCGTCCGAGCCCGTCGCCTACAAGCGTGGGGCCCCAGTGCCATATCGTGACTGCCCGCCAACGTGCACCCTGCCCTCTCGTATCCGTGGCCCGCGTCCGCCACAACTGTACGGGCGCTGTACGGCCGCCGCTGTACCGCCAAACACGCGGTGCCGCCGCCCCACCATCTCTTGGGACCGGAGCATGCCCGTGGTACCGTCATCCGCGACACTCAGCCTTTCGCCACT
>JAPOSC010000031.1 GCA_026709935.1 Thiotrichales bacterium | reverse complement strand
AATATTTACACCAAAATGGAAGGGAGAAAAAGACGGACAGAGGAGTGCGCCAGCGACCCCGAATGTGCACGGAATAGCGCCACCGACTCCCTACCGGCCGCAAGACCCTCCGATGCCGCGGCCCGAACAGACCCACGCAGCCAGACCCTACCGCGTTCAGGCGACGATCCCGCCTTCGCGCAGTTCCCCGATTTTCGCGCTGCCGAGGCCGAGCACCTCGGCGAGGATTTCGTCGGTGTGTTGTCCGAGGAGGGGGGCGGGGCGGACTGCCGCTCGCTCGTGGCGCCGGAACTCCAGCGGCGAGCCCGGCATCATGAAACGGCCGATTCCGGGCTGGTCGACCTCCTCGAACAGGGGGTTCTCCGTCGAGCAGCGCGGGTCGTCGCGGACCATCTCCAGAAACGACTGGTAGGGCCCCCAGCACACGCCGGCCGCGTCGAACGCGACGCGCACCTCATCGTAGCCTCGGGCCCCGACCCAGCGTGAAACCACCGGAGAGATCACGTCGCGGGCTTCGAAGCGCTGGCCCTCGTCGGAGAGATCCACATCGAGCATCGCCTCGATGTGGCGCATGGCCTCGTGGCCGTCGATGGCGTCGAGCAGACTCTTCCACTGGCGCAAGGTAATCGCCGCGATCATCACCCGGCGGCCGTCCCTGGTCCCGAAGTCGCGGCCGAACGCTCCGTACAGATCGTTACCAGTTGGCGCCCGTTCGGTACCGTTCACTACTGCTTCGCCGATATATCCGAGATTTCCCACCATCGCGTAGCCGATGTCGGAAAGGGCCAGCGTGATGTGCTCGCCCTCGCCGGTGGCGTCCCGCCGACGCACCGCCGCGAGGATTCCGGTGGCTGCGGTCAGCCCGGTGAGCACGTCCCAGGCCGGAAAGAGGTGGTTGACCGGGGCATCGGGCCGCGCGGGCCCGGTGACCATCGGAAATCCGACCGCGCTGTTCACGGTGTAGTCGAGGGCGGTCGAACCATCCCGGTGCCCGGTGATCTGCACCATCACCACGTCGCTTCGTCGTGCCGCAAGCGCCTCGTACGTCAGCGCGCCCCGCGCCGGCAGGTTCGTGAGGAAGCAGCCGCCCCCACCATCGGACTGCGCGACGAGCTCGGCGACGAGCTCCCGGCCTTCGGGCGCGCGGAGGTTGACGGTGATGGAACGCTTGCACTTGTTGAGACTCGCCCAGTAGATGCTCGCGCCGCTCTCGGCGAGCGGCCAGCGCTTCGCGTCCACGCCGCCGCCGATGGGGTCGACGCGGATGACGTCGGCGCCGAGCTGGGCAAGGGTGAGTCCGCCGGTGGGGGCCGCGACGAAGGCGGACGCCTCGACGATCCGCAGTCCTTCGAGAATCGGGTACATGCTGTCTGCTCCGCGTCAGATTACCCCGGCGCCGACAAGCTTCTCGGGAGCATGGCTCCGGGAAAGATGTTCAGGACGGTGTTCGGGTTCGGGGCGGTGTTCGAGGCCGTGTCGGGGCCGTGTCAGGGTCGTGTCAGGGTCGTGTCGGGGTCGTGTCGGGGTCGTTCTGCCGCATCATCCACCCGCGCGAACCGGCACCCGTTCATGGCGCCGGCCGCCCCCTGCCCGGATTCAGGCGCTTCGATTGTCCATCACCCGCTGGAGCGAATGTCGCCGGTTGCGGGTGTGCGGGCGCACCTCGCCCGGCCAGCGCCCGCGCTCGACCGCCTCCGCCCAGGCGTCGCTCTTCATGACCTCGGGGCTCTCGATCTCATAGATGGCGTGCCAGGTCGGGGCCTCGCCGCGCGGCATGGACTTCAGCTCGCCGCCCATCGACACCTCGAAATCCTGCGCCTTCAGGCGGGTGACCGCGATGACGCCCGGCACCTGGAGCAGGTAGGGCACGTGCTCGGTGTCATAGACTTCGTTGAAGAGATCCTCTTTCTCCGGGTCCACGTCCATGCTGGCGATGAAGATGTAGCGGGTTCCGATGGGCATGTCGGTGCTCCTCGCGGGCGGACGGACAAGCGTACCCGATTGGAGCGCGATGCCCATACGATGCGGCCTGATCACCAGGAGTCATTCAGGGGCCCGGGGCCCGATCGTCCGGCGGATGCCGGGCCCTTCGTCCTCGATCACGACGCGCGGCCCCACATCGTCGCGAACGATTCGCGCCGTTGCGCACTCCCCGTAAGCGCCCGCGTTCTCCAGCCGGTTCCGAAAGGCCCGGCGCACGGATCCGACAACGCCTGACCAGCCTGCGGCTGAAGCTCGTCCGAGCGCATCGGACCAATCTCGGCGCCCAGGGCCGGGTCGGAACTGATGAGGATCTCGTCGACCACGGATACCGTGCCGTCGCGGCCGATTTCGAGCAGGAGCACCTCGCCGGAGGCAGCATTCCGGCCGGTGAGAGCCCTGATGTTCACGTAGTGCGTGACGAGCACCACGGTCTCTCCGGCCGGGAGGTCGACCAGGAATTGCCGCAGTTCGGCGGTCTGCGGCTCGGCGCGGGGTGGATTCCGGAAGAACGAGTTGAGCGCGGACAAGTCCTCGACCGGACCCAGATCGAGGAGTCGGGCGGTGTCGCGACAGCGACACCACTGGCTGGTGAGGACCCGGTCGACGACCACGCCAGCGGCGCGAATCGCCGCCCCGATCGCTCGTGCCTGTTCCCGGCCGCGCGCATCGAGATTGCGCTGGGTGGCGCAGTCGTCGAGCGTGAACCTCGCGGGATCACCAGTTCCCGGCGCCTGGGCGTGACGTACGATGGCGACGATGCCGGGCTGGGCCAGGCGAGCGAACCGCACATCGGCAGCGGTCGGCGAAGGGGACAAATACAGAGCCGCGAACAGGGCGACAGCGGGAAGCAGGGGCGCCATTGACAGAAGTGGGAAGCGAAAGAATTGCATAGGCACGGTTCGAGCGCGATCGAATCACAGCTCGGGGGATCGCAACAACAACTTCCCCGCCTCGAGGCAACGATGGGCCTCGGGTGCCTCCTCCAGTGGCAGTTCAGTGATCTGCGGGCGCAAAACACCTTTTGACAGCAGGCCGAAGATCGCAGTCAGCGCGCGGACTGCTTTGTGATAACGCCCAGGAAACCGCGATTAGCTCCAGTCGCAGTGGTAGTTCAGCGACCGGACCACGTCGTCTGCGGCCAACCAGCCGGATCAGGCAGCCGCGCCAGAGAGAATCAGTCGCGAGAGGGTCTCCGGCGTCACGCCGTCGAGCGAAAGCTCGGTCTGCGTGCGTCCCGAGCGCAGGATCGTGGCGCGGTCGGCGAGCGCCGCTACGTGGGTCATGTTGTGGCTCACGACCACCACGGTCGTACCCTGCTGCTTCAGCATTCGAATGAGGTCGAGCACATGCTCGGTTTCCCTGACGCCGAGTGCCGCGGTGGGCTCATCCATAATGATCACCTCTGCATTCCAGCGCAGGGCCCGGCAGATCGCCACCGCCTGTCGCTGGCCACCGGACAGGTTTTCCACGGGGGTGTCCACGCTCGTCACATCGATACCGAGTCGATCGAGCCAGGCCCGCGACTCCTCGCGCATCGCAAGCTTGTCGAGGTACTTCAGCCCGAGGAGCCGGCGTTCCAGCTCGGAGCCCATGAAGATGTTCTGGTAGATCGTCATGCGCGGCGCGAGACCGAGGTCCTGGTAGATAGTAGCGATCCCGGCCTCCAGAGCCTGGTGGGGTGATGCGAACGCAATCGGCTCGCCGCGCAGTCGAATGGTCCCCGCGTCCGGCTGCTCGACGCCCGAGACGAGCTTGATCAGCGTAGATTTTCCAGCCCCGTTGTCGCCGCAGACAGCGTGAATTTCGCCCGGGGCAATGCGGAGATCCACACCGCGCAGCGCTTCGACGGCGCCGAAGGTCTTCACGGCACCTTTCACGCTGAGGATCGCCGTCACGGTATCTCTCCGGGAGGTCGGAGCGCGGCGACGGTCCCGCCGCCGTGCCACAGATAGGGTCAGTCGAGGAACCGGTCGACGTTGGCGGCATCCACCAGCACCGCGTTCATGAACAGATACGGACCGGCGGTGATCGCCTCCTTGGATTCACCGCCAACGGCGATGCGCTCCATGGCGTCGACGGCGGCCTCGCCCATGGCCTCGAAGGGGATGGCGACGGTCGCGGTCATCATCGAAGCCGGGTCCTTGATGCGTCGATAGGCCTCAGTTCCGCCGTCGATAGAGACCAGCGCGACGTCGCCCTTCGCCATGTTCTGGGCGGCGAGGATGTCGTCGATGATGAACGCCTGTCCGTCGAAGGAAGCCCAGATGCCCTTGAAGTTCCCGGCGTTCTGCAGGATGAGCGCCTGCATGCCGTTGCGCACGTCGTCACGCCAGCTCTTGGTGCGGGCCATCGAATGCGAGCCCACCACCTCAACGCCGGTGTTCTCGGAAAGCACGATGTCCAGCACCTTGCCGCGAATCCTGGTGCCGACGTTCGATTCGAACCGCTGGGTAAGGATCGGCCCCTCGTATCCAATCTGGCCTAGCAAGTAGAGTGCGGCGTCGGCCCCCACCCCGTACTCGTTGACCTGAACGTCGAACAGCGCATGGGGGCTCGCCCCACTCAACACCGTTATGAGCGGAATCCCCGCCTCTTTCGCGGCGGCGAACTGCGCATCGAACTCCACCGGCTTGGACATCGCCAGGACAATGCCGTCCACGCCGCGCTGGATCAGGTTCTCGATCTGCTCGGCGTGGGTCGGGAGGGTGCCGTTGGAGTTCAGCACCGTCACGTCCCAGCCGCGCTCGCGGGCGGCGGCCTCAACGGTGTTGGCCACTCGGGCATGGGTCTCCGCGGACATCTGGAACGCAACGACGCCAAGTTCGAAGGCGTGGGCCGAAAGGGCGAACGACAACGCCACGGTGGTCAGAAAGATTTTGCGAATCATGCTTGTCTCCTCGTCTCGATGACAGTCATATGGAAAACGCAGCCTTCTTCAGCACGCTCGCCGAGACGCTGACCGAACCGATCACGATCACGCCGAGCATGATGTCCTGAATGTAGTAGGGCGCGCCCATGAGCACGAGGCCATTGGCCAGCATGGCGATAATGAGCGCGCCGGTGAATGAGCCCGCAACGTTGGGGCGACCCGGTTCGAACATCGTCATGCCGAGCAGCACTGCCGCGATGGCGTTGAGCAGGTAGTCGCCAGCCATCTGCGGCGCGGCCGAGCTGAGATTAGCGACCAGCAGCACCGCGGCGACCCCGGCCATGGCGCCGGAGACTGTGAGGCCGATCACCTTCATGCGCCGGGTGGCGACGCCGGCGCGGCGAGCCTCCTCCTCGGCCTCTCCGGTAGCGATCATGTGGATTCCCAGCCGGCTATGCCTGGTGACTAGCCAGCCCAGACCGACGACCGCCGCCATGAACAAAGTCAGGGTCGGAATGCCGGCGACCTTGCCACGGGCCAGGGCGAGAAACTCGTCATCCCATCGTCCGACGAACGCGACGCCTCTGGTGATCATGAAGGCGAGACCGGTGGCGATGGATGCGGTACCGAGGGTCGCGATCAGCGAGGGCACCTTGAGACGCGTCACCAGGATGCCGTTGAGCAGGCCACCGGCGATACCGATCGCCAGCCCGGTCGCGACCGCAAGCGGCCAGTAGGTGCCGCCGTGGACGAGGCCACCGGTCACCACCGCGGCCAGGCTGCACAGGCCGGCGAAGGAGAGATCGAGCTCGGCGGTGATCAGCGCGAACGTGAACCCGACCGAGAGGATGGCCAGGAAGCTTGTGTGCTTGAGCACGTTCAGCAGGTTTGCCGCCGTCGCGAAGTTGCGCGCCACCAACAGGAGAAAGACAAAGATCGCGAGACCCGCGAGCGCCGTGCCATAGGCCGCGACGAAGCGCCGCACCGCCGCTCGACCCACCTGGCGGTCGGGAGTTGATGGCAGATCCGACGGGTTCACGACACGACCATCGTGGGAACGGCCGACGCCGGCACACCGGCCAGGCAGTGGGAAGCCTCGATCACCAGTCGATGGGTGGCGCGAAACGCCGTCCACAGCGCGTCGCAGCGATCGCGCATGGCTGGATTCGGGCGAACGGTTCGGGGCTCGATCGCGATCGACCGGGCCGCCTCGGTCACGTCGGCGAAATGGCCGAGCCCGACCCGCGCCACCGCCAGACAGCCCGCGAGGCCAGCATCGACATCGTGCGGAACCACGATTTCGCGACCTAGCACATCAGCTCGGATCTGCGTCCAGGCGCGGTTCCGGGCGCCGCCGCCGGCGAGGTAGACGTGCTCGGCGGAGAACCCTGCCGCCTGCTCGGCGCGTTCGAGCACCTCCCGGTTGAGGAGGGCGATGCCCTCCATCACGGCGCGCACAATGTCCGCCGGACCGTGATCGCGGTCGAGACCCAGCAGAGCGCCCCGCAGCTCACCATCCCAGTGGGGCGTCCTCTCGCCGTTCAGGTAAGGGTGGAAGACGAGCATCCGCCGAGCGGTCGCAGCGGCAGGCTCGAGCTTCGTGATTCGTCGCTCGAGCGGCCCGTCGCCGGGGGCCAGCAGATCGGCGAGCCAGTCCATGACGTTGGTGCCGTTGAGCCCCGGACCGCCGATCTGCCACAGTCCGTCGCCCCAGCGCACCGTCAACAGGCCGTCGGCAAGCACCGGGCGGGGCGCGAGAAGGCCGGTGATCTCGGATGAGCCGGAGATGCAATAGCCGCAGCCGCCGGCCAGCGCGCCAAGCCCCGCCACCGCGCACCAGGTATCATGGGAGCCACAGAAAACCGGCACGCCCCCGAGCGACTCCAAGGCACCCCCGAGACCACTGAGGACCGGACCAATTCGGCAATGAGGTTCGCGCAGCGGCGGAAGCATGCCCGGATCGATCTTGGCCAGCGCCGCGAGCGATCCCCGGCCGCCGGCAAATGCTGCCGCGAGACGTTCCTGGCTGATCGGATCCGATGCCGCGCGACCGGTGAGCCGAAAGACGAGCCAGTCCTTGGGTTCGAGCACCGTCCGCGTCGTGGACCACGCATCGGGCTCCGTCTCACGCAGCCAGAGCAGCCGCGCCAGAGGATGGTATCGATCGAGATATCTCGCTTCCGGATGGTCAGCCACGCCTGGTCGTTGCAGCGCATGCTCGGCCACCGGGCCTGCCCGGGTGTCGCGAAACCCGATTGCAGGACGCACGGGGGACCCGCGGGTGTCGAGGAAAACCTGAGTGCGGGTCGCGCCGCAGGCCACCACCGCAGCGAGACCATCCAGCCCATCGTGCGCCGCCAGCGCCTCCACGGCATCGGAGAAGGCGCTCCACCATCGGTCGGGATGCTGTTCGGAGCGACCGGCTCCGTCCTCGTCGAACCCCACCGGGAAGGCGACCGACGCTTTCACCATCCCGTCGAAGGTGAGCAATCCGGCTTTCAGCGTCGATCCCCCAAGATCGACGGCCAGGATCCGACCCATGAGTGTCCGCTTCCGATCGCAGCCCGTTCGCGTAGAAGGTTCCCCCGAAGACGTCCGCCAAGTCAAAGCGGGAAGCCCGGCGTCAAGCACGGGGGATCCGGAGCAAGCGAAGCCGGTGCAGTCCCGTAGTGTTGACGCGTCGCGCTGGAGACTTCCAATCTGAATGGCCGAACCAGCGTTCAGTCAGCGATGGACGGCGGGGCGAGGTGACCGGTACGGGGACGCGGGCGGACCGGGCCAGACTCGTCATGCACTACATTGCCCGAGTCCTGGGAGGCGGCGGATGCATCCCTCGATGACGTGCTGAAGCTCAATCGTGGCCCACCACCTTCAGCGGAGCTGGCTGTCCTTGCTGCCCCGACGGTTGTAGCCGGTGTGCGGCGTGGCGTTCCGGTCGCGCTCGCTTTGACACGCGACGCACAGGCGCACGCCGGGCAATGCCTTGCGGCGGCCCTCGGGGATGTCGGCGCCGCACTCTTCGCACTGGAGCAGGCTCTCTCCGCGCGGCAGCCGGCGGCGCGCGAACTCCACCGCGTCTTCGACGCTCGCGTCGATCTGATCCTGTACGGCCCCGTCACGGGCCCAGCCGGTGGCCATGTTTCACTCGCCAGTATCGTGTGTCGCGCGTCGTGCCCCGCAAACGCACATTTTATGTAATGGCTTTGATGGCACCCAGCCCCTTGTCTTTACCGGCCATATTCCCGCCGGTTCGGATGCGTGAGCTTGAGGGGGCAGGGTACTAGATCTTGCGCAGATAGGTTTCGTACTCGTGCGTCGTGATGACGGCCTCGAATTTCTGTTTTTCCTGGCGTTTCAATGCGGCGAACACCTTGCGAAAGGGCTCGCCGAAGAACTCGCCGATGAAGTCGGAGCCTTCGAAAGCATCGAGGGCGTCGTCCCACAAGACCGGCAGTCTCGTTGCATCATCCGGAATGGCATTGCCAACGACCGGTTCGCCGGGATCGACCGCGTGCTCGATGCCATGGAGCGCGCCTGCAAGCACCGCGGCGATCACCAGATGGGGTTCGGCATCGGCGCCCGCCACCCGGTGCTCGATCCGGGTTCCGGCCGCATCGCTGTCGGGCACGCGGAGCGCAGTGTTGCGGTTGTCCCAACCCCACGTCGCGGCGGTCGGAGCGAACGCGCCGGCTTCGAAGCGCCGAAAGGAGTTCGCGTTCACCGAGCAAACAGCCATGGCGTCGTGCATCGTCGTCAGGAGGCCACCCATTGCATGGCGCAGATGGAGCGCCCCTTGTCTATTTCCTTGGCTATTTCCTTGGCCATCCCCCTGGCCCGCTCCGAGGGCGAAGAGGTTGCGGCCGCTCTCGTCAAGCACGCTGAAATGGACGTGCAGACCATTGCCGGAGTCTTTCGGGAATGGCTTGGCCATGAAAGTCGCATTCAGATCGTGCTTGCGCGCCACGCCCTTGATCGCGCGCTTCATGAGAACGCAGTGGTCAGCCGCCGACAGGGCGTTCGGCACGTGGCGCAAGTTGATCTCGTACTGCCCGACGCCGTACTCCGAAATCGACGTATCCGCGGGGATGCCCTGTGCCTCGAAGGTTCCACCCATGTCCGCGAAGACAGTTTCGAACTCCTCCAGCTCGGAGATGCCGTACACGTTCCGGCCCGAAAGCCGGCGGCCGGTGGCGGGCGAGCGGGCCGGCACCGGCCGACCGTGATCCAGGCGCCGATCGATGAGGTGAAATTCGAGCTCGCAGGCAACCACGGGAATCCAGCCCCGGGCTTCGTAGCGTTGGATCACCCGGGACAACACCTGGCGCGGGTCGGCGAAGAAGGGCGTGCCGTCACGATCGCGCATGCTCAGCAGGAGCTGCGCCACCGGACGCTCGGTCCAGGTCACGACGCTCAGGGTTTCGGGAACCGGGGTGCATAACCCGTCGGGGTCGCCGACCGGGGCGCCGAAGCCCGACGCGGGAACCTCGTTGCCCCAGATGTCGAGCAGGAACGAGGATTTCGGAAAGCGCAGTTGCCCGTTCATGACCTTGTCCACGCTGCCGACCGGCACCCACTTGCCCCGCAGTTGTCCGTTGATGTCGACGATGAACGCTTCGAGAACGTCGATCTCCGGATGGGCTTCGAAGAAGGCCCCGACGTGCTGAGTGAGATGGTTCATGGGCTGTCCGAGTGCATGGTCGTTCGATGCGTCGGCGTTCACCGGTCCGGAACACGGTACACCGTTTCCTTCGTTACATATCGGTATGTTGATGACGATGATGCGCTGGGCCGAAGATGGGCCGCAAGCGCGACATGCGACAGTGCAAGATTTCGCAGGTACGCACAGCGTGAGCCTCGGGATAGACTCTCGATCCCATGAGCGACCGCTTCTTCGACCGCCCCATCCTCAATTCCCCCTACGAGTATCCTGCGCGGCACTGGGAACTCGACAAGAGCGGCCAGCCCACGAGCCGCATCCTCGACCATCGCCGCCGTGTGTCGTTCATCACGCCGATTCCGAGCGCGAAGAAGCGCGGCCAGCGCACGCTGGTCTTCGACGAGGCGTCACGGGCGCTCGAGACGGAAAGTCAGCAGTACGAGCTCATGGAGATGATCAACGAGCTGCGGCGCCGGATCGATGCGTGGCGGTCGATTCCAGACCCGGGCCGCTGGCGCGTCACGCCGGAAACGGCCCGGCTCCTGAAGCACTGGCGTTGCCATCAAGCGAGCTCGCGCAGCGAGCGGCATCGCTTCGGCGACATTCGGCCCTTCTTCTGCCAGGTCGAAGCGGCGGAGACCGCGATCTGGCTGACCGAGGTCGCGCCG
>JAPOSC010000088.1 GCA_026709935.1 Thiotrichales bacterium | reverse complement strand
ATCGGCATGGCGACCCCCGAGACCGTGATCACCCGGATGATGTGATCGACAGGCCGGTTCTGGCGCACCGCGGCCAGAACCCCGAGCGGCACGCCGAGCACAATGGCGATGGCGATCGAGAACACCACCAGCTCGAACGTGTTGGGGAAGTACCTCACCAGATCGTCCCGGACGGGACGGGTGGTGTGGATGGACCGGCCCCAGTCGCCGGTCACGAGGTCCCGCAGGTAGATCGCGAACTGCACGTGCAACGGCCGGTCCAGTCCGTGCTCGGTCCGGTACAACTCGATCATCTCCAGCGTCGCGTCCGGTCCGGCCGCGAGCGCCGCGGGGTCCGCGGGGGCGATGTGGGAGATCGTGAAGGTGATGGCCAGCAGCCCCACCAGCATCAGGACCACCAGCAGACCGCGCTTCGCCGCGAACCGGATCATGGTCGGATGACGACCCGCGCGCCCCTGGCAGAGATCGTGAGCCGTCCGGCACATGCCGCCCGACGATTACGATCCCGCGAGAGCGGCGCGGGGGCATCAGGAAAACGGGGTGCAGGGTCGGAGGTCAAGCTCGGCGCGCTATTGGCGCGTGCCCGGAGAATCCGGACCAACGGGGCTGGAACATCAACGCCATCGCGTTCATCCCGCGATCGGGGAACCGCCGCACGGCCGTGCGGTCGATCCCCGATCGCCGATCCGTCATTCGATGTACAGCGGATACAAGTCGACTTCCTCGGTCATTCGGACCGGGCTGTACTCGAAGCCCCTGACCCAGTCCCGGTAGACGATGCGGCGCTCGCGCATCATGCCGAAGATCTCCGGCTGGTCGTCGACGATCATCTGCTGGATCTTCGCGTAGAGCGGCGCCCGCTTCTCCCAGTCGCCAGTGAAGCGTGCCTCCTCGATGAGTCTCGTGACTTCCGGGTTGTCGTAGTAGTGGGTGCCATAGTAGCGGCCGTGACTCGACGGGTGGTACTGGATGGCCACCGCGTCCGGGTCGGTGGACACCGGGGTCGCGAAGATCGCCATCATGTCCGGCGAGGTCTCGACCTTGGAGCCGCGTGCCACCATGTTCGCCCAGGTGAGCGGCACCATGTTGACGGTGATGTTCAGCTCCTTGAGGTTGTCGATGAGCACGAGGCCCATCAGCCGCTCCTCCTCGAGCCCCTGGACGTAGACGTATTCGAGCTCCACGCCGTCCGGGTACCGCGACTTCGCCAGGTACTCCTTCGCCTTCGCGAGATCGCGGCGCGGGATGTTCTCCACCGTGATCTTGCCCTTGATGGCGTCGCTGAAGGGGCTCGTCTGGAGCACCGCCCGCCCGTTGTAGATGGCGATGAGGGCGTCGTAGTCGAAGGCGTGGGCGACGGCCTTGCGCAGGTTCACGTCCGAGGTCTTCTCGCCCTGGGTGTTGAACTTGATGCCGAATGCGGTCAGGGCCGGCTCGGTCGAGGTCACCATGCCGTCCATGTCGGCAATCGCGTCGAACTCGTCGGGGCTGAGACCGGTCACGAGATCCGCCTCGCCCTTGATGAGGGCGGCGCGCTGGGCAGCGGATTCGCGGATCAGCTTGTAGATGATCCCGCCGAGTTCGCCGCTGTGGCCCTTCCAGTAGTCCTGGACCCGCTCCAGCTCGTACAGGGTGCCGTGCTCGACCCGCCGGAGCTTGAACGGACCGGAGCCGGCCTCGTTGTCGATGAGCCACTTCTGGCCCATGTCGCCGTCCACCTCGTTGGCCATGACCTGCTTCGGGTTCATGACGAACCACCAGGGGAGGAAGGAAGTGAACGGGGCATAGGGCCGATCGAGGGTGAACACGACCGTATGGGGGTCGGGCGCCGAGATGTTCTCGGCCTTGAGGAACGCGTTCAGCATCCAGGCCGGCCCCTTGCCGAGTTTCAGGGTGCGCTCGAACGACCACCGCACCGCCTCCGCATCCACCGGGTCGCCGTTGTGGAACGTCGCGTTCTTCACGAGGTGGAAGGTGTAGGTGAGCCCGTCGTCGCTCACGTCGTAGCGCTCGGCGAGCCACGGCACCACCCGGGGCGGAGTATCGACGTACTTGAGCAGCGCGTCGTACATGGCCTGCTGCATGGTGCGGATCGAGGCGTCGTACTTGATGCTCGGATCCATGATCGGCACCGCCTGGCGCTGCGCGGTGACCAGGATCTTCTGGCCGTCACGGCGCTCGAAGGCATCAGCGGTGTCGAGCCCCGCCCCAGTGGCCGCCACCATGGCCGCCGCCACCACGGCGGCGTTGAATCTGCGTCCCATCATGGTCTCCCCCTGTCTTCGGATTGATCCGGCCGGCCCGGATCACCGATCTCATACTATCCGCAGGTCATCCGCAGGCGAAGGCTTCGGCTCCGAATTAGACGCCGCCCCCTGCCCCTTCGCAAGGCGGTCCGTGCGCAGGCGTTCGCTTGCCGTGCGATCGATCAGGCCGTCGGCGCCGACCACGCAGCCGTAGTCACGCCGGGCGCCCTCGGCGGTGACGTAGCCCGCGTCGAGGTCGCGCTGCACCGCTTCGAAGGGGCGTTCCAGCGGGTCGCCGAACCCGGAGCCACCGGCGACCCGAAGCTCCGCGTATTCATCGGGCGTCTCCAGCACCGACAGCGCCCCCACCCCGACATCGTGCTTCTCGCCGCCGGGCCGGCTCACCCCACCGCTCGCACGTCCGCCCGGTTGGCCGCCGAAGAGCCCCGGAACCGGCCGCAGCACCCCCATCGGATAGAGCCCGACCTGGCATGGCTTGCCGTCGTCGTCGAGCTTGCGGGCCGAGATCACCTGGCCCAGTCCGCCGCGCTGCCGGCCCGGGCCGCCGCTGTCGGTGACAAACGCCTTCTCCAGCACCAGGGCCGGCACCCGGGTCTCGAACAGCTCCACCGACGTGTTGGCGGCGCTCGTCGGGTAGAGCAGCGCCGAATGGCCGTCGCCGTGCTCCGAGCCCCCCTGGCCGCCGCCCTGGAACAGGTGGTCGCTGTAGAAGAGCCCGTCGGGCCCGACGCCGTAGAACAGCGCGCTCGACGGCAGGCCGGTGAATGCCTGCACCCGTCCCGGCGCCGCCTTCGCCAGCGCGCCGAACACGTCGGGCGCGATGTACCAGCCGGTGCGCACCCGCATGTTCACCGCAAGCGGCCGGTCGCAGTTCATGATGCTGCGCTCCGGCGCGGTCACCCGCATCGCCCGGTAGCACCCCGCGTTGCTGGGCACCTCCGGGGTGAGGATGCACTTGAGCGGGTAGGTGGCGTGGGCCTTCGTGTAGGTCAGGGTGCAGTTGCTGCCGCCCCGGTCCATCTGCGCCGGCGCCCCCTCGAAGTCGACCTCGATCTCGTCGCCCTCGATGGCGATCCGGATCGGGAAGGTCAGGGGCGTGGTGCCGAGCCCGTCCGCCTCCACCCGGTGCTCGTAACGCCCGTCCGGCAGGGCGGAGATCGCGGCGCGGGTCGCGGCCTCGGCCCGCTTCTGCACGACGGTGGCCAGCGCCTCCAGATCATGCATCCCGTACTCCTCCATGAAGTCTCCGATCCGTTCGGCGCCGGTGAGGCCGGCGGCGACCAGCGCGTGCACGTCCCCCAGCACCTGGTCGGGACGGCGGACGTTCTCGGCGAGCAGGGTGAAGAGGTCTTCGTTGGGCTTGCCGGCGCGAAAGAGCTTCATGGGCGGGATCTGGAACCCTTCCTCGTAGATCTCGCGCGCGGCGAGGCTGTCCTTGGTCCCGCCGATGTCGGTGACGTGGCCCACCACCCCGCAGAACGCCACCACCTCGCCCTCGCGGAACACCGGCACCGCGATCGCGATGTCGAAGAGGTGTCCGGCGCAGAGCCACGGGTCGTTCGTGACCAGCACGTCGCCGGGCTCCAGCGTGGGCGGCGGATGGCGCTCGATCATTGCCCTCACCGCGATCGGCAGGGTCAGGTTGAACACCGGCATGGCGCGCGGCGAATGGACGATCTGCCGGCCCTCGGCGTCGAGGATCTCGCACGCGAAGTCCTGCGCCTCGCCGATGATGAGGGAGAACGCGGTGCGGATGACGGTCTGCCAGCATTCCTCGGCGATGTTGATCATCCGGCTCCACAGGATCTCGAGCCCGATGGGGTCCGCCTCGATGCGGGCCACGGCCTCCTCGAACGCGGTATCCGCCCCGACCACGATCCGCGGCGGCGCCGTCTCGGCGAGGGAGAGGCGCAGGTTCAGCGACTCGTCCACGGTCAGCGTGCAGGCGTCCGGGACGATGGTGGTGGCCTCGCGTTCCTCGACGATCGCGGGGCCCTCGACCACGGTGCCGGCGCGCATCGCGTAGCGGTCGTAAACTGCCACCTCGGTGAACGCCTCGCGCTCGGGCACCCAGGCCCGGCGGTGGCCCTTCAGCGCCCGGCCTCCGGCCTCGGCGTCATCATCGACACCCGCAAGCCGGGCGGAGAGCGTGGGCGTCAGGCCGGTGCACACCACCCGCCAGTTCAGCACTTCGATCTCGGCTCCTTCGTAGAGGTGCGTGTACCGGCGCTGGTACTCGGCGGTGAACGCCTCGACCACCGCCGGGAGATTTCCGGCCGAGAGCGGCTCGGCCGGAAGCGGGACCGAGATCTGGTGCATCTGGCCCCGCAGCCGCATGTCGGCCAGGCGCTGCACGGAGACGCCCTCCTCCACGCCGGCCGCCGCGAGGCGGGCGCGGCCTTCCGTCTCCAACTCGCGAAGCAGTGCACCGACACCCGCGAAGTCCGGATTCGCGAGCCGCATGGGAGCGGAGCGGGAAAGCTCGTAGGCAACGGGAGAGACCAGGAAGCCGAGCGCGGAGGCCGCCCCGGACGCGGGCGGCACCACCACCTCGCGCACACCGAGCTTGCGGGCGACGCGCACGGCGTGCAGCGGCCCCGCCCCGCCCATCGCCACCATCGCGTAGCGGCGCGGGTCGCGTCCCTTCTCCACGATGTGCACGCGGGCCGCACCCGCCATGTTCTCGCTCACAAGGTCGTAGATGCCCCACGCCGCCTCCGCGACCGGGAGCCCGAGACGGGCGGCGAGTCTCGCCATCGCGGACCCCGCGGCGGCGGAGTCGAGCGCCATCCGACCGCCCAGGAAGTAGCCGGGGTCGAGATAGCCGAGCAGCAGATTCGCGTCGGTCACCGTGGGCCGGACGCCGCCCTGGCCGTAGCAGGCGGGACCGGGCTCGGCCCCCGCGCTCTCCGGCCCGATCTTCAGCAGGCCGAGGTCGTCCACCCAGGCGATCGACCCGCCTCCCGCGCCGATCTCCATCATGTCGATCACCGGCGCGTGGATCGGAAGACCACTCCCCTTCCTGAAGCGGCGCACCCGCGCCGCCTCCAGCATGGGGGCAATGTCCGGCGCGCCGTCCTGGATGAGCGACGCCTTCGCGGTCGTGCCTCCCATGTCGAAGGACAGGAGGTCGGCGTGGCCGATGGCGCGTCCGACGAGGGCGCTCGCCTGCGCCCCGCCCGCCGGCCCCGACTCCAGGAACCGGATCGGCAGCGCCTCGGCGGTCTCCGGCGCGGTCAGTCCCCCGGAGGACTGGATGAGGTGGAAGCGCCCGCGAAACCCCCGTTCGCGCAGCGCCCGGTCCAGCCGGCGGACATAAGCCGACATCAGGGGCTGCACGCAGGCGTTGGCGGCGGTAGTCGAGGTCCGCTCGTACTCGTTGATCTGCGGATGCACGTCGCTCGATATCGACACTGGGAGGTCCGGGAACTCGGAGCGGACGAGATCACGCACCATCCTTTCGTGAACCGGGTTGCGGTAGGCGTGCAGAAAGCAGACCGCGAGCGCCTCCACCCCGTCATCCACCAGGTCGCGCACTTCGCGGCGGACCGCATCCGGGTCGATCGCCTCCAGCACGGCGCCGTCGCGGCTCACCCGCTCCGCGATCTCGCGGCGGTCGCGCCGGCTCGCCAGCGGCGCGGGGAAGGTCAGGAAAAGATCGTGGATGTCGTAGCGCTGCTCGGTGCCCATCTCCAGGATGTCCCGGAAACCGCGGGTGGTCAGCAGCCCGAGCCGCGCCCCGCGGCGCTCGATGATGGCGTTGGTGACCAGCGTGGTGCCGTGCACGATGTGCCCGACCTGCGCGAGGTCGGCGCCGGCCGCCGCCAGCAGGTCGGCGAGCCCCGCCAGCGCGGCGATCGACGGATCCTCGGGCGTGGTCAGGCACTTGTGGAGATGCAGCCGGCCTCGCGTCTCATCGGCCAGGATGAAGTCGGTGAACGTGCCGCCGACATCGATGCCGATGCGGACCGGATTTCCCACTCCGGTTTTTTCTGTCTTGGTTTCAGTAGTCTGGGACATTTGCCGGACCCAAGGTTTTCTCCATGACCGAGAGATTGGAACTGCATGATAACGGTCGCCAAAGGGGAGGCCGGTTTCGCCGTCATTTGGACTCTTGACCAGCCGCTTCAATGGAGAACGTTCAGGAAGTCCGCCTCGGGGTGGGATGGTTCCGACCGACCGGCAAGCTCGTACCGTGTCAACCGGTGCAAAGGCCAATTGAAGGTAGTTCGGTGGTTGCAGGAATCGCGCCGCAGACTGCGCACGGCTCACATGAATGATCCTGCGGGTTCCGAGCGGATTCAATCATGGCCCGGGACCTCACCAGCGCAGCGTCATCTCCACCCCGACGGTGTGTTCCGGCTCGACGGTGTCGTTCTCCCTGCGCAGCGCCTTGAGGTCGAGGGACAGATTCGGCGCGTTGGCCGCTTCCGGTGTGAGCCGCCAGCCGAGGGTGTAGTCGCGCGCGCCGGTGGCGAGCTCCATCCCGGCGTGCGGGCTGCCAATCCAGCGTCCGCCGAAGGCGGGCAGGCCGTAGGCCGCCTCCACCGTCCACCGGCGGCTCGCCGCGCTGCCGGTGCGGTCCTCCATCGAGGCCGACGTGAACAGCGCTTCCAGCCCGCCGCTGGCCTGCCCGCCGACGTTCTGGCTCAGTCTGAACGACGGCCCCCGTTCGGTCCCCGGGTCCGGGTCGTAGGCGAACGCCGCCGAGAACCCCCGGTCCTTCAGGGCGTCGTTCTCGTGCGCCAGCAGGGTGCGGCCCGAGAGGTCGAGCGAGAGGCCCATCGACGGAGCGGCCCAGGCGACGCCGCCGCCGAACTCGACCCCGAAGCCGGTCTCCGCATCCCCGCCGTCGTGGCGGGCGCCGAGTTCCAGCTTCGGCGTGAAGCTTGCCTCGGACCCCGATCCGGGATGGCCATCGCTTTCGAGTTCAGCGCGGGACAGGCTGGACAGGCTCTCCGGGGTGAAGCGCCAGCTCCCCTCCAGGCCAAGCCGGAGCCGGGTCACGTCGGAGTTCGACGCCGCCATGCCGGAGAGCTTGTCGGACGAGGTCCGCGCCCAGAGCGCGTCCGATGTGAGCGCCAGCCCGAGGCCGGAGCCTTCCTCCGGGGCTTCGAGCAGGTCGCCCCGCATCCCTGCCGCCGCCATGAGCCAGTCGGTGTCGGTGCGGTAGCGCTCGCCCAGCGTCCTCACCGTCACCTCGCCGGCGCCGTAACCCGCCGCGCCCCAGAGCCTCAGCCGCTCCGAGGACTGCAACGAGGCGTAGGGAATCGCCGCCGTCAGCGACGTCTTCAACTTGCCGTCGCCGGCCGGAGCCGCCTCGGTGCACGATGCCTGGCTCGTCGCGTCGTCCGTGTCGGCCGCCTCGCCCAGATCGGTCGCCTCGCCCGTGTCGTCGGCACAGTCGGGGTCGGCCGTACCGCCAGACGCGCCGCCGGTATAGCCGCCTTCGCCTTCGCTCCTCGTGAGCGCGAGACCGAAGAGCCACTGATCCCTCACATAGTCCGCCCCGAACAGCGCCGTGGTCACCTCGCCGTCGAGCGAGAGCGTCTCCTCCCCACCGCTGAAGCGACTCTCCGTCGCCCGCCCCCAGAAGGCCAGGCTGCCTCCCGCGCCATCCGGCGCCTGGGTGAACGTGAAGCTCGTGCCGAGCAGCGCTTCGCGCGTGGTCATGGTCTCCGGATCCTCGGGGGCAGCGCCAAAGATGTCCGCGTCGTCGCCGAAGCCTCGCCGTGTCGAGTCGAAGCCGTCGGCATCCCCGAAGCCGGGCTGCGTGGCGCCGAAGCCGTCCGCGTCGTTGCCGAAGCCGGGCGGCGCGAAGCCGAGGCCGGACGCGTCGCCGACGCCTGGCGCGGGGTTGGTCGGATCGAAGGCCGCCCCGCCCTCACCCACCGGGGCGAAGGCAAGCGCACGGCCGGCGAACGTGCCCTCCATCCCCGGCGTGCGCGGCGCTTCCATCCGACCCGTAATCCCCTCCAGCGCCTGCTCCGCCACCGTGCGCCCGAACCGCGCCAGCCACGCCGCCGGCATCGGGTCCGTGTTTTCGATGGTGCCGGTCGCCACTGCCCGGGCCAGCGTGACCATGCCGGGCCAGGGATTGCTCAGCGCCACGGTCATCGTCTCGTGGCCCTCGTCGAGGTCGTCGTCGTGCACCACCACCTCCAGCCGGCGCGTCTGCTCGCCCAGTGCGAACCGGATCGTGTCGTCCAGGCGCTGGAAGTCGTTGGGCGAGCTTGCGGTATCCGACTTGGAAGTCGCACGGACCGTCACCGGGCCCGGCGCCGGCCGGTTCAGCGTGACCTCGAACCACAGATCCTCCTCGCCCTCGCGCGCGGTGGCGTCGGCGATCGAGATCGTCAGCCCATCGTAGGGATTGCGGCCGCCGTCCTCGATCTTGCGCAGCGCCGCGACCACCGGAACCCAACGGGCCCATCCCCGGTCCGCATAGGTTTGCGCCTCGTAGGAGGTCATGGCCGGTGGGGCGCCTTCGGCCCCGTCGGTCAGCACGTAGAGCACACGATGCCAGCGCTCGACATGCGCGGCGCCGTTGAAGGTCTCGGCCGCATAGGCGCGGATGTCGGCGATGAGTGCCTCCAGTGCCTCGTCGACGCTCGGGGGCAAATCGGTTTGCTGCGTATCGGTTTGCTGCACCTCCGGCGCGTCGTCGTCGAGGATTTTCAGCTCGACCGAGGAGGCACCGGCGGCGTCGGCCATAGACTCGGGGAACAGATCGCCGAAGGCGATGGTGAAGGTCTCGTCGTCGGTGTCGTCGTCCTGGTGAATTTCGATGCCGGCCAGCCCGATCGCGTTTCCGCTATGGATCGTCAGTCCCGTCGGGCAGGTGAAGTCGCCCGCCTCGGCGGTGCCAGCGCTGCACACCAGCGGAATGCGGATGGAGCGCTCCGCGCCGTAGGGCGCGGTGGCTGTCACCTGCACCTGCACCGAGCCGTCGCCTTCGTTGACGACCCCGCGCTCCAAGTTGATCGACACCCTGAGCGGCTCCGGCATCGGGCCGGTGATGGTGCCGATGGCGCGGCTCGTGTTGTCGTTCACGCGGCCCATGACCTCCGGCGTGAGCGGCAGCGGGAAGGCGTTGCCCGGGTTCGCGAGCGTCGCGCCGACTGGGTTGAAGATGTCGAAGAAGAAGGTCTCGCCGGGATCGTTCACGCCATCCTCGGCGTTCGTCCATATCTCTACGGTCTTCTCCTGCTCGCCGGCGGCGAACTCCAGCGTGCCGCTGTTGCCGTCGAAATCCCGGTCGGGCCAGTCCGCGTGATCCTTCACCAATACGCCCCAGGCCTCGCCGGAAGTTGTACGCCAGCCCACTTCCACGCCGCCGGGCGAGGGATGCGAGAGATGCACCCGGAATTCGAGGGCGCTGCCTTCGGGGCCTTTGGCGTCGTCCACCGAGATGGACGGGAAATCAGTCATCACCATCACGGTCATCTCCGCGCTCAAGCCTTCGTAATCATCGTTGCCGCTGGCGGTGTGCGAGACCATCGTCACATCCATGCCACCGTCGTCCTGCCCGTCATCGACATACTCCTGCTCGTCCGCGGACATGACGATGGTTTGCGGCTGGTCCCAGTTCGAAGGTGTGAACTCGAGGTCCGCCGGTTCGCAATTCAGGTAGCTGTCTTCGAGTTCGTCGATGCTGACCTTCACCGTGTCGCTCGGCTCGCTCGCGAGCATCACCTGGTACGACCGCTGCCCACCCAGCGGTATTTGTATCGAGTTCGGCATGAGCATGATGGCCGGCTCGGCGGCGGCTGGCGCATCGTCGTCCGCGATGTTCACCGTCAACTCCGCCGATACGCTGTCGTAGCCACCGCCCGAGGCGGTGTGCGTGAGCGTCTCGCTGTCGTCCGCCGTGTCGTCGTCCTGCCGCGCCGTGACGCTGACCGTCTGCGCCTCGTTCCAGTTCGAGGCGGTGAATTCGAGCTGCGCGGGATCGGGGTTGAGGTCGGTGCCGTCGTGTCCGCTCAGGGCAACGGTCACCGTCGCAGAGGGCTCGGTCGCGAGCGTCACGGTGTAGCCGGCGCTCTGCCCTTCGTCCACTGCCAAGGTGGTCGGCGCAATGACGAGCGCCGGCCGCGGGGCGTCGTCGTCGGTGATGGTGA
>JAPOSC010000014.1 GCA_026709935.1 Thiotrichales bacterium | reverse complement strand
GCATAGCCGGTCCGCCTGCTCGTCGTCGAGGCTGAGCACGCGGCGGCTGAACGCGGGATCGTCGAACTCCTCCGGCCAACCACCGCCGTCGCCCTCGATTCCGAGACGCTTGCGCACTGCCTCCAGCTTGTCGGAGTCGATCCCGCCGCGACGGTCGTAGCAGGAAAGAGGCTTGACATCCTCCGGGGATGTAACGAGGATTGCCTGCGGAGGCTTTGGGGTGCTCCGGTGCTCCATTGCCTTTTTTCTTCCTCATGCATCCTCGTTGCGTTCGGCCTGTGTCCGCAGATCGCTGAGGTGCGCGAAACTCCAGATCTCGAATTCGGGATTGCCAAGTCTTTCGCGCACAGCCCGGTAACGCAATCGGGCGATCCGGTTCGCGAATGGTGACAGCTCCTCCCGGGCAGGCTTGGTCATGCGGGGCATGCGGAAGCCTCAGGAGATGACGTAGGCGACGAGATCTGCGATCTGCACACCGGTGGTCATGTCGCTGTGCACGAAGAAGGGCTCGGGGATGATGCGGCTCGCCCGACGGCGGCCCACTGCCGTTTGCGCGAAGTATCGATGCATCTGGTCGATCAGCAGGTGGCTCTTCGATTTCTCGACCTCGTCGAATACGACGATTCCCTGCTCCCCGACGTTGTTGTCCTCCAGAAAGTAGAAGAATCTCTCGAACAGATAGGCGTAGTCCTTGCGCAGGCCACTATCCGTCGTCCGAGGGGCGTCGGTCTCGACGATGCTGGCAAACGCACGGCAGTCGAACCGGGCGCAGATGTCAAAAACCGAGGCGACATAATGCAGCTTCGCCACCGCCAGAGCTTTGAGCATGGAGGCGTCGGCACGGGCGCCGTCATCGAGAGCAGCCTTGGCGAGCGCGGGAATGTCCGCCGGGTCGAACTCGACGTTTAGTTCCCGGTGGCGAAAGACCTTTCTCTTCAGCAGAACGGAGCCCTTGAGCTCGCGGTGTCCGTCGCTATAACGCCGCCCGAACGCGTCGAACTCGGCGTCGTGGAGACAGCCGACAAGTTCGCGCAGCGCCCGATCCTGGATTGCAACGCCGGCCAGGACCTCGTAGGGCGATGCGACGCGGTCGTGACCGCTTTCATCTATGAACAGGAACCAAGCCATGAGCTCAGCCTACAACAGGACCCACCGCGACCGCCGGTATGAGAGACTCGACGCCGCCGGAATTCCCGGCGAAATTGAAGGCTGAGGAGTCATGGCGGAGCCGGAGCCAGCGAGGCCACACTTGGGGATCGAGCGGATCTACCTGCGGGACCTGTCCTTCGAATCGCCGGAGGCGCCCGGGGTGTTCGGCTCCGGACGGCAGCCGCAGGTGGAGATCGACCTCGGCACCCGCGCCAATCGTCTGGAGGACACCCGCTTCGAGGTGGTGCTCACCCTGACCGTGGAGGCCAGGGACGGCGAGCGCACGCTGCTCATCGTCGAGCTGCAGCAGGCGGGGATCTTCCGCATCGCGGGCATGGATGAAGCAACGCGGCGGCGGGCGCTGGCGGTGGCCTGTCCCAACGTGCTGTTCCCGTATGCCCGAGAGACCATCGACCAGTTGACGGTCAAGGGGAACTTCCCTCCGTTCATGCTCGCGCCGGTGAACTTCGAGGCGCTGTACATGGATGCGCAGAAGCGTCGCGAGTCGGAGCAGATCGGGACCGAGCAGGGCGAGACGGAGCAGGGCCAGGAAGGGCGGGGCCAGGCGGAGCAGGGCGAGCAGGGCGAGGACGTCCCGGCCCGGGATTGACGAAAGCGCCCAAAGCTCGGTTTGTGGCCGACGAACTCTGGATGCGAAACGCATGTTGTCCGACAGGTCATGCGCGGGGCGTTGCCGCCCCTGACCCTTTACTTTGACGCCTCCCGGTTCGTGCCGCCTGCGCGCCGGGTGAACCCTTCGAACAGTCCTTCCAGCCGTGCCATGCGTTCTCGCAGATCGGCCAGATCCCGGTGCAGGTTCCACACGAAGCCCAGCACCGCCAGATTGAGACCGATCACAATGGCTGTTTCACCTGAGACGGGCATGTCTACACCTCCTTCTATATGACGCCTACGCCGAGGATGGCGAGGGTTTCCTGGCTGGGCGCGGAAATGCCGGGGCGCACCATGACGATCCCTTGCGGTTGCGTGGAGGTCATTTTACCGCGTTGTCCGCGGGCGCGAAGCCGGAAACATGCGCATCGGGAAACCTCTCGTGTAGGCCACCGTCTCGTTCGATGTGCGACTCAACGCCGGGAACCCTGAATTCCCCCGTTCCCGCCCTCGCTGCACGACCGCCGCACGACTGGAACGGTCCGATCCCGAACCGTCTATACTGGCGTTCCACCGCGACGGAGGCGACCTGCCATGACGGTTCAGCCAACGACCCATCCGGCGGAGCTCATGGATGACGTCACTGCGCTCGTCCGGGAGCGGGTGAGCGCCGAGGATCTCGACCTCGTCCTGCCCTTCGTCGACAGGTACTACGCGGGCGTCTCGCCTGACGACCTCGCGGAGCGCAGTCCGGGTGATCTCTACGGCGCCGCGATGGCGCACCTGAACCTCGCCCGGAGGCGCGCGCCCGGTGCGCCGAAGGTCCGGGTCTACAACCCCCAGGTCGAGCAGCACGGCTGGCAGTCGACCCACACCATCATCGAGATCGTTACCGACGACATGCCGTTCCTCGTCGACTCGGTGCGGATGGTGGTGAACCGACGCGGGTACACGAGCCATCTCGTCGTCCATCCGGTGATGCGCCTGCGCCGCGGCGACGGCGACCGCGTCGAAGCGCTCCTTGCGCTCGACGACGAGGTGCAGGGATCGGTGGTCGAAGCGATCATCCACATCGAGACCGATCGCCAGACAGAGCCCGAGGTACTCGACGCGATCACGTCGGAGATCAACGCCGCTCTCGCCGACGTACGGGCCTCGGTGGAGGACTGGGCCGCGATGCGCGAGACGTTGCGCCGCACCATCGCGGATCTGCAGGCGACGCCGCCTCCGCCGGTCGCTCCGGAGGAACTGGCCGAGACCTGCGCCTTCCTCGAGTGGATCGGGAACAATCACTTCACCTTCCTCGGGTTCGCCGCCTACCACGTGGAGCGCGCGGAGGGGGTGGATTCCGCCCCCCCCGATCGCTACGTGGCGGTGCCGGGTACCGGTCTCGGATTGCTGCGAGACGACGGCGGGCGCGCCCGCGAGGCGTTCTCCCACCTGCCGCCGCCGCGTCCGCGGCGCGACCCGCTGGAGCCGGAGCTGCTGGTGCTCTCCCGCGCCGACATCCGCTCCACCGTGCACCGCCCGAGCCATCTCGACTACATCGGCATCCGGCAGTTCGACGCCGAGGGTCGGGTCTGCGGGATGCGCCGGTTCCTCGGCCTCTACACTTCCGCCGCCTACAATCGGGTGCCGCGCGACATCCCCCTGCTCCGACGCAAGGCCGCCGCCGTGCTCGGCCGCACCGGCTATCCGCGCAACAGCCACGCCGCCAAGGCCCTGCAGAACATCGTCGATACCTTCCCGCGCGAGCTGCTCTTCCAGGTTCCGGCCGGCGAGCTGTTCGAGACCGCGATGGGGATCCTGCACCTGCAGGAGCGCCAGCGGCTGCGGCTCTTCGTGCATCCGGACCGGTTCGGGCGTTTCTTCTCCTGCATCGTGTTCGTGCCGAGAGACCGGTTCTCCACCGCGAGCCGACTGGTGATCCAGCGGATCCTGGAGGAGACGTTCGGCGGCATCGACACCGAGTTCACGGTACTCCTCTCCGAATCGGTGCTGGCCCGGCTCTACTTCGTCATCCACGTCGATCCGAAGCGCCCTCCGAGCTGCGACCTCGCCGAGCTGGAGCGACGCCTGCAAGCGGTGAGCCGCACCTGGACCGACGATCTCCGCGACGCCCTGCTGGAGTCCTTCGGCGAGGAGCGCGGCATACGCCTCTTCCAGCGCTACGGTGAGGCGTTCCGCACCGACTACCGGGAGAGCTACTCCGCACGGGTCGCGGTGCTCGACATGGAGAAGATGGAGCGGATCGGGGAAGACGGCATCGAGATGAGCCTCTACCGCCCGCTGGAGGCGGAGGAGGGGCGGCTGCGCTTCAAGTTCTTCCAGGCCGGGCGTCGTCCCGTGGTGCTCTCCGACGCACTGCCGATGCTGGAGAACATGGGCCTCAAGGTCGAGGACGAACATCCGAGCAAGATCAAGCGCGCGGGCGCCTCGCGGGTGTGGATCCACGACTTCGGGATGCGCCATACGGAGGGTCCCGACTTCGACCCGGACCGCGTCGAGGCGAAGTTCCGCGAGGCGTTCGCCCGCATCTGGTCGGGCGAGGTCGAGAACGACGGCTTCAACCGGCTGGTGCTGCGCGCCGGGCTCGGATGGCGCGAGATCGTGATCCTGCGCGCCTACTGCAAGTATCTGCGCCAGGCCGGGGTCACTTTCAGCGAGACCTACATGCAGGAGGCGCTGGCCGCCAACCCCGGTATCGCCGCGATGCTGGTGGAGCTGTTCCACGCCCGTCTCGACCCCGACCGGCCGCGCGGGACGCCGGCCACCGAAGAGGCGACGGAGGCGGAACAAGCCGGGGATGCGAAGGGCGCGGCCATCGAGCAGCTTGATGCCGAGCTGAAGGTCATGATCCGGATCGAGGCCGCGCTCGACGAGGTGGCCAACCTCGACGAGGACCGGATACTGCGCAGCTACGTCGGCCTCATCCGGGCGACGCTGCGCACCAACTACTTCCAGCCCGCCAGCCGGGGCGGAGCTCCGAAGCCGTATCTCTCGTTCAAGCTCGACCCGCGTCGGATCCCCGAGCTGCCGGAGCCGCGGCCGATGTTCGAGATCTTCGTCTACTCCCCGCGAGTGGAAGGGGTGCACCTGCGCGGCGGCGCCGTCGCCCGCGGCGGCATCCGCTGGTCGGATCGGCGCGAGGACTTCCGCACCGAGGTGCTGGGGCTCGTGAAGGCCCAGCAGGTGAAGAACGCGGTGATCGTGCCGGTCGGCTCGAAGGGCGGCTTCGTGCCCAAGCGGTCGCCGGCGGAAGGCGGGCGGGAAGCGGTTCAGGAAGAGGGGATCGAGTGCTACCGGATCTTCATCCGCGGCCTGCTCGACGTGACCGACAACCTGGCGGGAGGGGAAGTGGTGCCGCCGGAGCGCGTGGTGCGGCACGACGGGGACGACCCCTACCTCGTGGTCGCGGCCGACAAGGGAACCGCGACGTTCTCCGATATCGCCAACGCGCTCGCCGGCGAGTACGGCTTCTGGCTCGGCGATGCGTTCGCCTCCGGTGGCTCCCAGGGCTACGACCACAAGGGGATGGGGATCACCGCGCGCGGAGGCTGGGAATCCGTCAAGCGCCACTTCCGGGGGCTCGGCATCGACTGCCAGCGCACCGACTTCACCGCGGTCGGGATCGGCGACATGGGCGGTGACGTGTTCGGCAACGGGATGCTGCTTTCCCGGCACACTCGCCTGGTCGCCGCATTCAACCACCTGCACATCTTCATCGACCCCGACCCGGACCCGGCGGCAACCTTCGCGGAGCGGGAGCGGCTGTTTGCACTGCCGCGTTCGACCTGGGAAGACTTCGACCGTTCGGTGCTCTCCGCCGGCGGCGGGATCTGGCCGCGGAGTGCGAAGTCGATCGCGCTCGGCCCCGAGGCCCGCGCCGCGCTCGGTATCGAGTCGGCATCTCTCACTCCCAGCGAGTTGATCGCGGCGATTCTGAAGGCGCCCGTCGATCTCCTGTGGAATGGCGGGATCGGAACCTACGTGAAGGCGCGGAGCGAGTCCCACGCCGACGCCGGCGACCGCGCCAACGACGTGGTACGGGTGAACGGGCACGAGCTCCGGTGCCGCATCGTCGGCGAGGGCGGCAACCTCGGCCTCACCCAGCTCGGGCGCATCGAGTACGCGGCCCGTGGTGGCCGAGTGAACACCGACGCCATCGACAACTCCGGTGGGGTGGACTGCTCGGACCACGAGGTGAACATCAAGGTGCTGCTGAACGAGGCGGTGTCCGCCGGAGATCTGACCGAGAAGCAACGCAACGTCCTCCTGGAGGAGATGACCCGCGAGGTCGCAGAGCTGGTCCTGCGCAACAACTACCTCCAGACCCAGGCTCTCGCCGCCGCCGGGCGCCAGGCGGCGTCTCTGCTGGAGGTGCACTCCCGGCTCATCCGCCGGCTCGAGCGCGACGGAGAGCTCGCCCGCGCCATCGAGTTCCTTCCGGGGACGGAGGAGATCGACGAACGGCTCGCGGGCGGAGAGGGGCTCCGCGCGCCGGAGCTTTCGGTGCTGATCGCCTACGTCAAGATTTACCTCTACCAGCGTTTGCTCGACTCCCCGCTGCCGGACGAGCCGTTCGTGGTGAACGAGCTGCGGGCGTACTTTCCGTCCGCGTTGCGCGAGCGCTACGGCGCGCTGATGTCGACCCATCGGCTCGCGCGCGAGATCGTGAGCACCGTGGTGGCGAACGAGATGGTCAACCGGTGCGGCATCACCTTCGCGTTCCGGCTGGGGGAGGAGACCGGCGCGGACGACGCAGACATCGCCCGGGCGTACCTCGTGGCGCGCGAGGTGTATGGCATGCGCGGGACATGGGAGGCGATCGAGGCGCTCGACAATGTGGTGGAGGCGGATGTCCAGACCGCGATGCTGCTGGAGACCCGCAAGCTCGTCGAACGGGGTGCGCGCTGGCTGCTGAGGAACCGGCCGCGGCCGCTCGACATCGCGCGCGACATCGCCCACTTCGCGGGCGGTGCGGCCGCGTTGCGGCGCCAGCTCCGGGATCTCGTGTCGGACACGAGCCGCGCTGCGATCGATGCCGAGACGGAACGACTGGTCGGGCACGGCGTTCCGGAGGCGCTGGCGCTCGCGGTCGCGAGCGGCGACGACCTGGTCGCCGCCCTGGACGTGGTGGAGGTTGCTGCGAGCGCGGGGATCCCGGTCGAGGCGGCGACGGCGGTCTACTTCGCGCTCGGCGAAGCGCTCGACCTGCACTGGTTGCGCGATCAGGTGGCGGCGCTGCCCCGCGACAACCGCTGGCAGGCACTGTCGAGAGCGGCGCTCCGGGACGACCTCTCCACGCAGTTGAGCGCCCTCACCCTGGATGCGCTGCGGCTCGATATCGGTGAAGCGGCCCCGACCGACCGCGTGGGAGCGTGGCTCGCGCAGAACCGGATCCCGGTCAACCGATGCCGCCAGATCCTCGGCGATCTCGCAGCCGCGGGTCGCACCGACTTCACCATGCTTTCCGTGGCGATGGGCGAGATCCGCACCATGCGCCAAGGGGAGTGAGACCACGCGGCGTCACGAACCTCGGAAGCCAGAACGGTTCAAGTCGGATTCGCCGAAGGCGCAATCCGACGTCGAGCAAGTTTGGGCGCCTGCCCCGAAATTCTCGCCGATCCGCGCCCGCCACTGCGGGTCGGCGACAGTTGCGTGCGTCCTGTGGAGAATCCGGCATGAACATCATCGACGCCGCCCGGATGCGAGCGGTCACCCGCTACCCCGACCTCGTCGAGTGGCTGCGGACGAGCCACCTCGAAGCCATCGACGCGATGGACGACCTGCTGATGACTCAGCCGGCGGCAGTCGGCGGCGCCGACACCCTGCTCATCCGTGCCGCGTGGCGGCGCGGCGCGCAGATGGGGGTCAAGCTGGTCACCGTGTTCCCGGCGAATGCCGGCGGGGCGTTGCCGTCCATCCAGGCTGTCTATCTGCTTTTCGACGGACGGAACGGAGAGCCGCTCGCGAGCCTTGACGGCACCGAACTCACGTACTGGAAGACCGCTGCGGACTCCGCCCTCGGCGCGCAGTTCCTGGCCCGAGAGGATGCGGCAACGCTGTGCATGGTGGGGGCGGGCGCGCAGGCGCCGCACCTCATCCGCGCGCACTGCGCGGTGCGGCCGTCCATCGAGCGGGTTGCGATCTGGAACCGGACCCATGCGAAGGCCGAGGCGCTGGCGGCGCAGGCGCCGGTGGACGGGGTGACGTTCGAGGCGACCACCGATCTGGAGGCCGCCTGCCGCGGCGCCGACGTCATCACCGCCGCGACCGCGGCCGAGGCGCCGCTCGTCCTGGGCGAGTGGCTGCGGCCGGGCCAGCATCTCGATCTCGTGGGCGGATACAAACCCGAGATGCGCGAGGCGGACACCGAGGCGTTCGCGCGGGCGCGGGTGTTCGTGGACGCGCGGGAGACCACCGTCGGTCTCTGCGGGGACCTGCTGGAACCGGTGAAGGCGGGGCGGTTCAGCCCCGATCGGATCGAGGGCGATCTGTTCGATCTCTGCCGTGGGGGCCTGCCGAGCCCGCGGGCGGCGGCGGACATCACCCTGTTCAAGAACGGCGGCGGCGGGCATCTCGACCTGATGACCGCGGGCTACTACGTGGCTCGGACGGCCGGTGGGTGAGCGGGGCGGGCGCCGCTTCCCCTCCCTTTCAATCCCCCCGCGACTCCCGCTGACGCTCCGAGAGGTCTTCACACCGCGCCGGCTTCACGCAAGGCGGGTACCATCGGACCGGATTGTCCCGCCGTCATCAGTGAAGGGAGGCCTGGCATGGATGATGTCCCCCACATGACCCCCGACGAGTTCCGGCGATGTGGCCATGCGGTGGTGGAGCGTATCGCCCGCTACATGGAGGAGGTCGGGGAGTATCCGGTGCTCTCGCGGGCGGAGCCCGGCTCGATCCGGCGGCGGCTGCCGCGCGCCGCGCCCGAGCAGGGTGAGCCCTTCGGCGACGTGCTGCGCGATGTTGAAGAGATCATCATGCCCGGGATCACCCACTGGCAGTCGCCGAACTTCTTCGCGTACTTCTCGGCCAATGCCTCCGGGCCTTCCATTCTCGGCGATCTCCTCTCCTCGGGGCTCGGGGTCCAGGGCATGCTGTGGTCCACGAGTCCTGCGTGCACCGAACTAGAGACGCATGTGCTGGACTGGCTGGTCGACCTGCTGGGCCTCCCCGACCGATTCCGTTCCACCACCACGGGCGGGGGCGTCATCCAGGACACCGCATCGAGTAGCACCCTGACTGCGCTGCTTGCCGCGCGCGAGCGGGCGAGCGCAGGCTCGATCAACGAGCATGGCGTCGGGTTCGGCCCGAACGGCAGTCCGAATGACGGCTCGAACGATGGTCCGGACGACGGCCCGAGCGGTGGACCGAGCGGCGGATCGGATGGCGGCTCGAACAATGGTCCGAACAATGGCCCGGATCGTGGTCCGAGCCGAGACCCCGGCCATGATCCGAGCCGTGGCCCGAACCGCGGTCCGTCGCAGCGGTTGACCGTGTACACCTCGGTCCATGCGCACTCGTCGATCGAGAAGGCGGTGAAGATCGCGGGGCTCGGGCGTACCAATTTGCGGTTGGTCGACGCCGACGCCCGTCACGCGATGCGGGTCGACGCGCTGGAGGCCGCCATCGCCGCGGATCGCGCGGCCGGCGCGATACCGGCGATGGTGAGCGCGACCGTGGGTACCACGTCGTCGGGTGCCGTCGACCCGGTGCGCGCCATCGGCGAGATCTGTCGCCGCGAGGGCATCTGGCTCCACGTGGACGCCGCCCACGCGGGGAGTGCCTCCATCTGTCCCGAGCACCGGGGGCTCGTCGACGGAGTCGAGCTTGCCGACAGCTACACGTTCAACCCCCACAAGTGGCTGCTCACGAACTTCGACTGCAACTGCTTCTGGGTCGCGGATCGGGCTGCCCTGATCGGTGCGCTGAGCATCCTTCCCGAGTACCTGCGCAATCGGGCGACGACTTCCGGCGAGGTCATCGACTACCGTGACTGGCACGTGCCCCTCGGGCGTCGGTTCCGCGCGCTGAAGCTCTGGTTCGTCATCCGCCACTACGGGGCCGAGGGCCTGCGCGCGCATGTACGGCGCAGCGTTGCCCTCGCGGACTGGTTCGCGGCGCAGGTGGAGGCGAGCGACGGGTTCGAGCTGGCGGCGCCGGTTTCGGTCGGGCTCGTGTGCTTCCGCCACCGCGCGGGCGATGCCTTCAACCAGGCGCTGATGGACCGGTTGAACCGGTCCGGTGCGCTCTACCTCACCCACACCAGGCTGGACGATCGCCTGGTGCTCCGCCTCGCGGTCGGCGCTCCGGCCACGCGGCGCACCCACATCGAGGCGGCGTGGGTGCGCATCGTGGAGGCGGCGGGAGAGCTTTCGGCCGAGGTGAAGGTGGAAAATAAATTTCGGTCAGGGTCCTGAAATTCAGGCCGCCGTCGGCTCGCGTTCCCGTACGAAGGTCAGGAGTACCATCCCGATGACGAGCACGATGATGATCGACAGGATGCCAAGTCGCGAGCTGCCGGTGAGGAGTCCGGTCACCGCCACCAGGGACGGCCCGATGATCGCCGCGAACCGTCCGATCATGTTGAAGAATCCGAAGAACTTTCCGCTCTGCTCGGCCGGTACGAAACGTGCGTAGAGCGAGCGCGAGATCGCCTGCACTCCGCCCTGCACCAGCCCCACCACCACCGCAAGGACGTAGAACTCGGCCACCGTGGTCATGAAGTACGCCCACACCGTGACCGCGACGTACACCACGACTCCGAAGTAGAGCGCCGGTTTCGGGCCGATCCGCGCGGCGGCGAAGCCGAATGCGAGAGCGGCGGGAAACCCGACGAACTGGACGATGAGCAGGGCCACGATCAGGCTCTCGGCGGGAAACCCCAGCGCGAGTCCGTAGTCGACCGCCATGCGGATGATGGTGTGGACCCCGTCGATGTAGAAGAAGTAGGCGAGGAGGAAGAGGCCCGCCATGCGGTGGGCGCGGTACTCGCGCAGCGTCTTCGCAAGCGATCGGAGCCCCGCCGCGGCGGCGGAGGTGGTCGCATCGACCTTCGCATCGATCCCGGGTGGCTCCGGCACGTAGCGGAACAGCGGGATGGAGAAGACCAGCCACCACGCGGCGACGGTCACGAACGAGAGACGCACCGCCTCCGCCGCCCCGGCCAGCCCGAACGTGTCCGGCGAGAGGGTCATCGCCACGTTGACCGCGAAGAGCAGCCCCCCGCCGATGTAACCGAGGGAGAAGCCGAAGGCCGAGACCTCGTCGTACCGCGACGGAGGACTCACCGCCGTGATGAGTGCATCATAGAAGATGATGGCGCCGGAGAAGCCGATCGAGCCGAGGACGTACACGATGGCGGCGGTCGACCAGTCCCCCTGTCCGACGAACCACAGCCCCGCCGAGCCCGCCACGCCCAGCCCGGTAAAGGCGGCGAGGAACTTCTTGCGTAACGCGCCACCGTCCGCGATCGCGCCCAGGATCGGCGCCGCGATCAGGATGAAGACGCTCCCGATGGAGTTCGCGAAGCCGAGCTGGGCGGTGCTGGTGACGGCGTCCGTGCCCGCGCTCCAGTACTGCTTGAAGAACACCGGGAAGAAGCCGGCGATGACGGTGGTCGCGAACACCGAGTTCGCCCAGTCGTACAGCGCCCAGGAGAGGATCGGCCGGCTGGTACACAGTTCGCGCACTCGCTTCATGGCTTTGTTTCCCGGCCGGGGTATCCGTGTCTGATCAAGACTGCATGGATGTCTGCCATAGCGGAAGCCACGGGGTCGGTGCCAACGCGATCATTTCCGCAACGCCCCGACCGTCGCACCCGCGAGGGGGGAATCGGTTGCTTGTGGGGCCAGGCTCGACGCAAGCTGGTCCACCGATGGTGAATGCGGGCCGCGGATGTCTCCGGATGCCCGCGCTTCGCCTGCGACGCTCACGGGCCTGATATGCCCGCGCGCACCGGGCGCATCCATTCGCGCAGCTTCGACCAGCGCCGACGCCCGGCCGCAGCCCTGACCGCGATGGCGACCGCCTTGCGCTGGCCGACGAGGACCACGAGGCGCCGGCCGCGCGTCACCCCGGTATAGAGCAGGTTGCGGCGGAGCATGACGTAGTGCTGTGTCATGAGCGGGATCACCACCGCAGGATACTCCGAGCCCTGGCTCTTGTGGATGGTGGTGGCGTAGGCCGGCACCAGCGCGTCCAGCTCGCCGAAGTCGTAGGTGACGGTGCGGCCGTCGAAGTGGACAGTGACCTCGCCCGGTTCGGGGTCCACGTCGTCGATGCGGCCGATGTCCCCGTTGTAGACCTCCCGGTCGTAGTCGTTCTCGACCTGCATCACCTTGTCGCCGGGGGCGAAGGTCCAGCCGAAGCGCTCGACCCTGCGCTCGCCGGCCGGGTTCAGGGCGGCCTGAAGCTCGACGTTGAGGGAGCGCGCCCCGGCACCCCCGCGGTTCATGGGGCACAGCACCTGGATGTCGCGCACCGGATCGAGGCCGAACCGCCGTGGGATGCGGGTGCGGACGAGCTCCAGGACTCTGGATACGGCGCTTTCGGGGTCGTCGGCCGGGACGAAGTAGAAATCGCTCGGCGCCTGCGGCGGGTCGAGCTCCGGGACCTCTCCCGCGTTGATGCGATGCGCGTTGACGATGATCCGGCTCTGCGCCGCCTGCCGGAACACTTCGGTGAGGCGTACCACCGGAACCGCGGCGGAGCCGATGATGTCGGCGAGCACCTGTCCCGGCCCCACCGAGGGGAGCTGGTCGATGTCACCGACGATCAGCAGGGCGGCGTGGTCCGGCACCGCCCTGACCAGTGCATGCATCAGCGGAACATCGACCATGGACGCCTCGTCGACCACGAGCAGGTCGCAGTCGACGGGGTGCCCGGCGTCGCGCCGGAAGCCGCCGGAGGCGGGATCGACCTCCAGCAGTCGGTGGATGGTGCGGGCCTCGAACCCGGACGTCTCGGTCATGCGCCGTGCGGCGCGGCCGGTGGGGGCGCACAGCCGCAAGCGGGCGCCTCTGGCGGCCAGGATGCGCAGGATGGCGTTGACGATGGTGGTCTTGCCGACGCCGGGACCGCCGGTGACCACCAGCACCTTCGACGAGAAGGCGAGGCACACCGCCTCGCGCTGACTGTCGGCCAGCGCGAGCCCGGTCCGCTGCTCGATCCAGGGCAGGGCCCTGTTGGCGTCGATCCGGGGCCAGGGGAGCGGTTCGGCCGCGATGCGTCGCAGTCGTTCGGCGATGTCGTGCTCGGCCCGGTGCAGTCCGGCGAGGAAGAGGCACGGGGTGTCGTCCACGGGATCGGCGACGATGTTGCCCGCCGCCATCTCCTCGCCGATGGCGGCGCGGACACGATCTTCGGGGGCTTCGAGCAGCGTCGCCGCCGCTGGTAGCAGCTCCTGCGTCGGCAGACCGCAGTGCCCGGCGTCCATGGCCTCGGTCAGCGCGTGGGCGACGCCGGCGCGCAGGCGAATCATGGCCGACTTCCTGATGCCGAGCCGCATCGCGATGGTGTCGGCGGTCGTGAAGCCGATGCCGCGGATGTCGCGGGCGAGACGGTAGGGGTTCTCCGACATCACCTGCACCGCATCGGCGCCGTAGGTGCGGAAGATCCGCACCGCGCGCGCGGCGCCGACGCCGTGACCGTGCAGGAACATCATGATCTCGCGCACCGCCTTCTGCTCGGCCCAGGCGGCAGTGATCCGCTGCGCCCGCACCGGTCCGATGCCTTCGACCTCGCGCAACCGCTCGGAGTCCGATTCGATGATGTCGAACACCCGCTCGCCGAAGGCGCGGACGAGCTTTTTCGCGTAGACCGGGCCGACGCCTCGAATCATCCCGGAACCGAGGTATCGCTCGATGCCCTCGGTGGAGGCGGGGGCGGTGACCTTCAGGAACCGGCACCGGAACTGCGGGCCGTACGTGCGGTTGTTCACCCACTCGCCGGAAGCGGTGATCCACTCGCCGGCCGCGACCGCCGCGGCGTGGCCGACGACGGTCACCGGTTCCCGGTGGCCGCGCGCCTTGACGCGCAGCACGCAGAACCCGCTGTCCTCGCCGTGGAACGTCACCCGCTCGACGGCGCCGGCGAGGACTTCTGGACGGGATGACGACGGTTCCTGCTTCACCGGACGAGGCGGAGTGCGGTCAGCCCGGAAATTTCCGGGTCAGGTGAGAGCGTCGAGCGCCTCCATGCGGTCGATCAGCCCGGCGCCCGTGGTGCAATCGACGAAAAGTCACCCGGTCGCGCCGAAGGGATCGATCGCGTTCCATCGACAGGCCGCCGCCGTGACGGCCTCGATCGAGCGGAAGTTGTCCGGGTCGATCATCAGGGTGCGCGCCATCATGAGGGCTCTGGCCTCGGCGGTGGCGCGCACATCGGCGTCGGCGATGTGCTCGAGGTCGATGTTGTGAGCCAGCCCCAGAATGCGGCGAATCATCTTGGCGGCGGCAAATCCCAGGGTGTCCCGGAACAATCCCGCCATGTAGCGTTCCTGCTCTCCGGCGAGGTGAATGCGGGCGACGGGGTCGTCGAAGAGCGCTGCCGGCCAGGCATCGCCCTTTGCTTCATGCCGCCACCGGGCGAGGAACCGGGAATGGAAGCCGTTCCAGAAGTCTTCGATACCGCTCAGAACCCAGCGCCGGTAGGCGTCCCTGGCGCCGGGCGCGCGCTCGTGGCCGATCTGCGAGAAGTAGTTCAACAGCAGGTTGGCGATCACCGCGCCGGTGTCGAAGCCCATCGGTCCGACGAAGGCGAACTCCGGATCGATGATCCGGGTGTCGGTCTGCGTCACCATGATGGAGCCCGTGTGAAGGTCTCCGTGGATCAGTGCTTCGGCCGAGGACATGAACTTCAACTTGAGACGCGAGACGGCGACCTTGAGCTCGCTGTCGCCGCGAATCGACGCCGCCAGATCGTCGAGTTGCGGCGAGGTCCACCGGTTGTTGTCGGAAACCATGTAGGGCTCGGTAAAGATCACATCCTCGGTAATGCCGCACATCGCGGTGTTGCCGGCGAAATCCGCCACCAGCACCTTCTTGTCGGCCGCCGCCATGGCGAGGTCCGACGTGTGAAACAGGGTAGCCGCAGCAAAGGTCGACAGTGCCTCGGCGAAAGATGGGTAAACGATGCCGTCGATCATGCCCCGACGCATGATGACATGGGGCTCGAGAAGCTCCATGGCGATGAGCGCCATGTCCGCGTCGTAGTGGAGCACCGCCGGGGTCATTCCCGGCGCGTGGCGGGCCTGACGGACGAGGGCGAGGTGCTCGAAGTGCGCCCGGGTCAGAGGCAGTGGCCAGCTCTCGCCGACCAGACGGACATAGGGAAGCGCCTGCTTGACGGCGATGCCGCCGGCGGGACCGCGCACCTTGAACACGAGGTTGAGGTTGCCGTCGCCGACTTCCTCGACGACCCATCTTTCGGGGGCGCCTCCGAGGAGGTCGCGGATCACCGCAACGTTGGCGAGCAGACCGGGCAGGCTCTGCGGTGTCTGCGGCGCATAAGTTTCCGGCACCCGAGCCGGATCATGGGTGTTCACGCCCTGACCCTCCATCCTCGCGAGACCACCGCCGGGAGCCTCGCCGGAATCCGGTGACGTGTCCAGTGCCGCAGCCCTGGTCATGGGGGTACCGGGGGGTGGAAATGCAGGCTGGCCCGGCCGTCGATTCCGGTCCGGCGCGGTAGCGTGAAACGACTCTGGGGAGTCCGGATCGAGCCTCCGGTCGGGACATTTACGCCCGCTTCGATCTCGTGTAGCGTCGTTTGCTCTTCCCCGATGGCCCGGCCTCGGACGGCCTGTCCGGTCTGGATGCACCAGGATCGGATATCGGCTCGGCGCCGGATGGTGGTTTCTGGAGAGTGTCGCGCGTGCGCCAGGCAATTGTCCGGGGGGATCCCTCGACCTACCCCGACTGGTTCGACGGCAAGAGGCGTCAACGGCCGCTCATCGTGTCCCGCTGGGTGCCGATCGCCATGGTCGGACTACCGGTGGCGGTTCTCCTCGCCATCGTCATCTACCCGACGGTCTGGATGTTCTATCACTCGCTGCGCGATACCAACATCACGGGGCTGTTCACCGGGAACCATGCCTATATCGGTTTTGCCAACTACGCCACGGTGCTCGGTTCGGAGAGGTTTCAGGACAGTCTGATCCATCTCCTGCAGTACCTGTCGTTCGGTGCCGTGCTGCAGGTCATCCTCGGTACCGTGCTGGCGCTGATCCTTTATGAAGTGGTCAGGTCCAACCTGTGGCGCACCGTCATCCTGATTCTGGTGGTCCTGCCGATGATGCTGCCACCCTCGATCGTCGGCGTGCTGTGGCGCTTCCTGTTGACGCCGTCGAACGGTGCGGTCAACCAGGCGCTGCTCGACCTCGGCCTGATCTCCGCCCACATCGAATGGTTCAACGCGGGTATATCGTTATGGTCGATCATCATCGCCGACGTGTGGAACTGGACCGCACTGCCATTTCTGATCGTCTACTCCGGGCGGGTCAGCCTGCCTCCGGCGGTCTACGAAGCGGCCCGCGTCGATGGCGCCGGCCAGTGGAAGGTGGTGAGGCGCATCACCCTGCCCATGCTGAAGGAAGTCATCGCCATCGCCTTCATCCTGCGTTTCACGGATGCCTTCAAGTTCGTCGACCTGGTGTACGTGATGACCTCGGGGGGGCCGGCGCAGTCCTCGGAGCTGCCGACCTACATCGCCTTCCAGCGCGGTATCCGCGAGTTTGCAATCGGCGAGGCCGCCGCGTACGCAATCATCATCTTCGCCATCTCGGCCGTGATCGTCACCCTCTTCCTGCAGTACATGAAGCGTGTCATGCGCGCCCAGGGGCTCGCCTGAGCAATGGCGGGCGAGGCCGGTTTCGAGCACCGCTGGCGCCATGTGCGTCTGCTGTTTCTCGCGTTCCTCGGTCTGTGGCTGCTCTTCACGCTGTTCCCGCTCTATTTCATGGCCATCACGGCCCTCAAGACGACGGCCGAGACCAATCTCACGGTGCCGACCTTCTGGCCCGAAGTGTTCGCCTTCGGCAACTTCGCCGCGGTGTTCGCCGAGGCCACCAACTTCGATGCCCTGGTCGACAGCTTCGTGATCGCCTCCCTCAATACCGTGCTGTCACTGGTCCTCGGGACCCTTGCCGGCTACGCGTTTGCTCGCTTCCCGCGCCAGGCCGGGGGTGAAAACCTTGCCTTCTGGATCCTCTCGAACCGCATGTTCCCGCCGGTCGCCATCCTGGTGCCGATGTTCTTCCTCTTCGATTCCACCCCCTGGGGTACCGATTCGATCTGGTCGCTCGTCATCCTCTACCTCGTGTTCAACCTGCCGCTGGCCACCTGGCTGATGATGGTGTTCTTCCGAGACGCTCCGCCCGAGCTCGAGGAGGCCGCCTACCTCGATGGCTGGACGCCGTTTCGCGCCTTCTTTCGTATCACCCTGCCCCTGGTCCTCCCCGGCATGATCTCGGTCGCCATGCTGTGCTGGATCTTTGCCTGGAACGAATACCTGTTCGCCAACCTGTTCGTCGGCACCGATGTCCGCACCTACACCATCGTCATTCCGACGTTCACCCACGGGTCCCAGACGCTCTGGAACCTGCAGATGGCGTTCTCGCTCATTGCCATGATTCCTCCTGTCACCCTGTTCATCCTGCTGCGCCGCTACATGGTGCGCGGGCTGTCGCTCGGCGTGGTCAAGGGCTGATGGCGCGCCTCGTCGTCGAAGGACTGTGCAAGGGATGGGATTTCCCGGTCATCGACGATCTGTCGATCACCGTCGAGGAAGGCGAGTTCCTGGTCATCGTCGGACCTTCCGGCATCGGCAAGACCACGTTGCTGCGCCTGGTGGCGGGTCTCGAATCCCCCGACCGCGGGCGCATCCTCGTCGGTGACCGCGATGTGACGCGGGTGCCTCCCTACCGGCGCAATGTGGCGATGACGTTCGAGAGCTATGCCCTCTATCCCCACCTGACCGTCGCCCGGAACATCGCCTCGCCGTTGCAGGCGCGGGGTCTCCCGGCGGCCGAGATCCGGCGGCGGGTCGAAGAGGTGGCCCGCCTGCTGCGTATCGACACCTTGCTTGAGCGCAAGCCCGGGGAGATCTCCGGAGGCCAGAAACAGCGCACCGCCCTCGGACGCACCCTGGTTGCCGATCCGCAGGTGTTTCTGCTCGACGAACCCATCAGCCACCTCGACGCGCGTATCCGCCACGAGCTGCGCAGCCAGTTCCACACTCTGGAGGATCTGCGCCGGGTGGCCACGGTCTACGTCACCCACGACTACGCCGAAGCGCTGTCGCTCGGTGACCGGATCGCCGTCATGGGCAATGGTGGCCGTCTGGCGCAGATCGGCAGTGCGCGCGAGCTCTTCGAGCAACCGGCCACCCTGTTCGTGGCCGAGCATCTCGGTCAGCCGACCATTAATGCCCTGGAAGCCGAGCTCGTCGATGTGGACGGCCGGCTCGAGGCGCATGTCGGCTCGCTGCGCCTGCCGGTGGCGTCTTCCCGACGTGACGCCCTCGCCAGGGTCGGGGAGCGCAGGGCGACTCGCAGGGTGACGATTGGTCTGAGGCCCCAGCACCTGCGTCCGGCGGATGAGTTGCCGCAGGGGGCAACGCTCGAGGGTCGGGTCGACATCTTCGAGGCGCTCGGCTCGACCGGGGTCATGATCGTCGACGTCGGTGGCGTCGCGCTGACGGCGCTGACACGCCCCGAGCGCACATTCGATCCGGGTGAAATGGTCACCCTGGCGTGGGATCCGGCCGCCCTGCATTTCTTCGACCCGTCCGACGGGCGCAACCTGCTGCTGTGACATGTCGAACGTCATACTGAGCAAGGTCAACAAGATCTACGGGGCGGGGCGCACCGGCGTTCACGCGGTGCGCGACCTCGACCTGACGGTGAACGACGGTGAATTCATGGCGCTGCTCGGTCCTTCGGGGTGCGGCAAGACGTCGACGTTGCGCATGATCGTCGGCCTCGAGGCCATCACCTCGGGCGACATCCATTTCGGCGGTGTGCGGGTCAACGACCTCGAACCCCGCGAACGCAACGTGGCCATGGCCTTCGAGACCTACGCCCTCTATCCGAACTTCACCGTCGAGGAGAATCTCGCCTTCCCGCTGGAGGTGCGCGGGGTGCCCGCCGACGAAAGGCGCCGACGAGCCCGCGAGCTGGCGGAGCTGCTGCGCATCACCGAGATCCTCACGGCCCGGCCACCGGTGCTTTCCGGGGGGCAGCAGCAACGGGTCAGCCTGGGTCGGGCGCTGATCCGCGAGCCGGCGGTGTTCATCCTCGACGAGGTGATGAGCCACCTCGATGCCCATCTGAAGTTCCAGATGCTGTTCGATCTCAAGCGGCTCCACCAGGAGCTCCGGCGCACCATGATCTATGTCACGCACGATCAGGTCGAAGCGCTGGCGCTGGCGGACCGGGTGGCCGTGATGTCGAATGCCGCGCTCCAGCAGGTCGGGGACCGCAACGCGCTCTACAATCGTCCGACGAACATGTTCGTGGCCGATTTCATCGGCGAGCCGCCGACCACTTTCATTGCGGTGGAACGGTGCGACCGCGCGGGCGCCATCGAACTCCGCGCGATCGGTGCGGATATCGTCTTCGACGTGGCCGCGGAACGGGCGTCGGCCCTCGACGCCCATGGCGGGCGCCGGTTCACGGTGGGTATTCGGCCCCAGAACCTCTATCCTTGCGACCATGATCCGCGCATGGCCGGCAAGGTCGTGATCAACGAATACCTCGGGGAGAGATCCATCCTGTCCATCGTGACCGGGGATGTGACGCTGCGGGCACTGGTGCCGCCGGAGACCCGGCTCGCACCCGGAGACCATGCAGGCTTCAGTCTCGATCCGCGCGACGTGATGATCTTCGACACCGAATCCGGAGTGCTTGTGGCCTGAAGGCCGGAAGAACTCCACCCGCCGGGCAGGAAGCATCCTGCCTCGACATCGACCAGGAGAGGGAGGGATATCCCATGAGTGTCTTCAGTGCATGGACCCGACGCAAGTTCATGAAATCAGTGGCGGCTGGCGCCGGTGCGGCGGCGGGGCTTCAACTTCCGGGCCGGCTGTCGTGGGCGGCCGAGTCCGTCCCTCCCGCCAAGAAACTCTTCAACGATGTCGAACTGACCTACTTCCAGGACTCGAACTGGCTGCACGCGCCGTTGTGGCTGTCGGAACATCTGATGAAAGAGGCCGGCGTCGGTATCAAGGGACGCGAGAACTACGACGGTGGCGATGCCGTGGCCAAGATCCTGCCGCAGCTTCTGTCGCGCAATCCCCGGTTCGACTGGGTGCAGTACCCGTCGCTCTTCTTCGGTGCCTTCGCCGAAACCGGCCAGCTCGAACCGCTCGACGATTACTTCGCCCGGTACGAAGGCAGCGACGCCTATCTCGACTGGGTCATGCCCGCCTACCGCGAGTTCTATACCAAGTGGGCCGGCAAGACCTACGGGGTGATGCTCGATGGCGATATCCACATCCTGCACTACCGCAAGAGCTTCTTCGAAGATGCGGCATTGCAGTCGAAATACTCCCGGCGCTTCCAGACCAACCTCGAAGTCCCGAAGACGTGGCCGGACTTTCTCAACGTCACGCAGTTTATGACCGAGGAACTGGGGTCGCAGGGGATCTACGGCACCTCGATGGTGGTCAATCCGCCGAACTTCGGCTGGGGCTTCTGGATGGACATCGCCGCGTCGGCGGGGGTCAACTACTTCGACGAGAACATGAACCCGGTCATCAACCAGGGCAAGGCGGCCGAGTCTCTCGACATGTACCGGGAGATTATCAAGTTCGGGCCGCCGGGCGCCGAAGCGATGGATGTCGGAACCACGATCCAGCGCTGGCAGTCCGGCTCGGACGTCATGTCGGTGTGGTGGATCGATCTGGCGGAATTCACCGTCCAGCAGCAGGGCCTGGAGCGGGCCGAGGACCAGGGAGCCGCCATCGTGCCCGGCTGGGTCCACGACGACGGCGAAGTGGTGCATCGCGCCATCAGCCTGTGGTGTCGGACGGCTTCAATCCCGGCGAATGCCCCGCAGGACATCAAGGATGCGGCTTTCTACTTCATCTACCGGATGTCGCACCCCGATTATTCCGACCGGATCGTTGCCGATCCCTACTGCGGCTCCGATCCGTTCGGGGCGTCGCACTACACCGACGCGGCGGCGCGGATGTATATCGAGCCCAACCCGCAGCGCGGGACGACCGAGGTCTATCCGACGAACGACGGCATCTTCCAGACCTTCGGGAGGGCGCGTAACCATCTCGATGCCGGCCTTGCCAATGTCGAAGTGGGGTATCCGCAGTTCTTCTGGGAAGGGGCGCCGGAGTACGCCGATGCCCTCGGACGCAACATTTCGAAGGCCATCTCCGGCGAGCTGACCTCGCAACAGGCGCTCGACGAGGCGGCCGAGGAGTGGGTCCGGATCGCCCAGAAGCTCGGCCTCGACAAGCAGAAGGCCCAGTACCGGAACTTCATCGACGGGGCGCGGGCCCTCGGATACAAGATCTGACTTTTGACGCGCCCCTTCCGGCGGGGGAGCCGGGAGGGGCGCGTCAGGCCCGACCCCCGTCCCATGTCTGCCCCCGCTCGAAGACGCGCACGCAGGGACCGCCGCGACCGTCGCCGCGCCGCGACCGAAATCCGGCGCCTGCCGTGGCGCACCGTACGCAATCCGCACCCACCCGCCCGGGTGCTCGCCGAAGACCAGATCGAAGCGATCCACGAGGCGTCGCTGCGCGTGCTGCGCGACATCGGGATGAAGGTGCTGAGTCCGAAGGCGCGGGCGCTCTACGCCGGCGCCGGGGCGAGCGCCGACGAGGACACCGCGATGGTGCGCTTCGACCCCGCGATGATCGAGGAGCATATGGCGAAGGCGCCGTCCTCTTGCACCATCAAGGCGCGCAATCCCGCAAAGTCGCTGGAATTCGGCGGCAACATCATCAACTTCGGTCTCGTCGGCGGGCCGTCGTTCGTCTCCGACCTCGACCGCGGCCGTCGCGCCGGGGACTACGAGGACTTTCGCAACTTCATGAAGCTTGCGCACTCGTTCGACATCTTCCACATCGGGGGCGCGGCCCCGCTTGCGCCTCTGGACCTGCCGGCGCCGACCCGGCACCTGGACATGTACTACGCCGCTATCACCCTGCACGACAAGATCTGGGGGGCGTCGCTGCTCGGCGGGTACCGTGCGCACGACGCGGTGGAGATGGCGTGCATCGCGCACGGAGTGACCCGCGACGCGCTGCCGGTGCAGCCGATCGTCAGCGGTGGGATCAACACCAACTCGCCGCGCCAGCTCGACGCGAACATGTCGGACGGGATGATCGAGCTGGCTTCGGTGGGCCAGCCGGTCATCGTGACGCCCTTCACCCTGCTCGGGGCCATGGCCCCGACCACCATCGCCGGCGCCCTCGTCCTCCAGAACGCCGAGGCGCTGGCCGGGATGGTGCTGTGCCAGATCGTGCGTCCGGGCACGCCGGTGTGCTACGGCGGCTTCACCTCCAACGTGGACATGAAGAGTGGCGCTCCCGCGTTCGGAACCCCCGAGTACGCCAAGGCGACCCAGGCCGGGGCGCAGCTTGCGCGGCGCTACCGGGTGCCGTTCCGGGCGAGCAGCACCAACGCGTCGAACGCGGTCGACGCCCAAGCCGCGTACGAGAGCGAGATGTCGCTCTGGGCCTCGGTGATGGCGCATACCAACATCGTCAACCACGCGGGAGGGTGGCTCGAAGGCGGGCTCACCGCCTCGTACGAGAAGCTCGTGATCGACGCCGAGATGTGCCAGCTCCTCGCCGAGTACCTCGCCCCGGTGACGGTCGATGACGATACCCTGGCCGTCGACGCCATCGCCGAGGTGCAGCCCGGCGGCCACTTCTTCGGGGCTTCGCACACCCTGGAGCGGTACGAGGACGTGTTCTACCAGCCGATCGTGTCGGACTGGCGCAACTTCGAGACGTGGCATGACGCTGGCGCCCATGCGGCCGACCGGCGGGCGAACGCGATCTGGAAGAAACTGCTGGAAGAGTACGAGGCTCCGCCCCTCGATCCGGGCGTGGACGAGGCGCTGCGGGAGTACGTGGTGAAGCGAAAGCGCGCTATCGAGGCGGGCGAGGTGGAGCTGGAGCAGTAGCGTCCGACGGTGAGAAATTTCTCGCGGGACGTGCGACGCGCGGCGGAACGAACGCTTCGCAGATTCGTGCAGAAGGACGGACGCGGAAACGCGGGGGCTTCGGGCGACGGACGCCGGCGTCGCCGGCCGGTCAGCGATCGAATATCAGGCCGCCGCCTCCACCTCCGCCGCCCGGCGGCATGCTGCCGGGGACCACGATGCGCGACGCTTCTTCCCGGCGCATCTCCTGCGCCCGTTCGCTCAGTCGCTCCACCGCCGCCTTGATCGCTTCGGGGAACTTCGTGAACGCATCCTTCAGGGAGTCCGCCTCGATGGGGGACTGGACCGGGATGGGGCCGAGTTGCGAGACGATGGTCGTCTCCGCGATGTAGGTGGTGGCGCGGGTGGGATCGGGGCTTCCATCGGGCTGGATCGGCTGCAATCGGCGGATGGTCGCAAGGCGCATGTCACTGAACACGTCCTCGCGGTGCAGGTTGTCGAGATCGGCGCTGATCTCGTCGATACGCTGGCCGGCCTGCCGATCGCTCACGTCCGGATTCTCCTTCGATCCCCGAAAATCGCGGGCGCGAGTGTAGCACAGGGTGGTGGTCCGGCCGGGGTGCACACCGCCCGCGGTCGGGCCGGATCGATCCGGCCCGACGTATGCGCTCGGGCGTCGGGTCCGAGGCCGGCATGCACTCCCCGAGGGCGCCGGTACTTCACCACCGTGAGCTGGCACCGCCCGGAGCTGGCGCCACCCGGAGCCGGTACCACCTGGGGCTGGTGCTACCCGCGGCTGGCACCAGCCGAAGTAGCCGGCATGGGTGACCTCCGTTTGTCGTCTACTGGTGGGCGACGTGTGCCCGCTCTTCCTCTGACGGCACCACGATGACCGGCTCGACCCGAGCGAGCTCCTCGAGCGGGATGTGACAGGCGATGGCGTGGGTGTCGGAGGCCATCTGCACCGGCGGGCGCTCGTCGTCGCAGACAGTCCCCACCTTGCGCGGGCAGCGGGTGCTGAACGGGCATCCCTGCGGCGGATTCAGCGCGCTCGGCAGGTTGCCTTCGAGCACGATCTCGCGCTTGGTGACCTCGGGGTCCGCGATCGGCACCGCCGAGAGCAGTGCCTCGGTGTAGGGGTGGTACGGCGGCGCGAAGATCGCCTCCGTCGTGCCCCGCTCCATGATCTGGCCGAGGTACATCACCACGATGCGGTCGGAGAGGTAGCGCACCACGCTCAGATCGTGGCTGATGAAGAGCAACGTGGTCTTGTGCTCGCGCTGGATCTCCATCAGCAGCTCGGTGACCGCCGCCGCCACCGACACGTCCAGCGCCGACACCGGCTCGTCGGCGATGACCATCGAAGGGTTGCCGGCGAACGCGCGCGCGATGCCGATGCGCTGCTTCTGTCCGCCCGAGAGCTGGCGCGGACGGCGGATGTAGAAGTCGCGCGGCAGCTTCACGATGTCGAGGAGCTCCATCACCCGTGCGCGGATCTTCGTCTTGTCCGTCTCGACCCCGAATTTCTTGATGACGCGCCCGATCTGGGTCCCGATGGTGTGGCTCGGATTGAGTGTGTCGAACGGGTTCTGGAACACCATCTGGAGGGAGCCGATCTGCTGCGGGGAGCGTGCGCGCACCGGAATCTTGCAGATGTCGTTGCCGTCGTGACGAATGCTGCCGTCGGTCGCGGTCTCCAGCCCCATGAGCACCTTTGCGAAGGTCGACTTCCCGCATCCGGACTCGCCGACGATGGCCACGGTCTCTCCGCGTCTGGCGTCGAAGTTGAGCTGCTCGTTCGCCTTGACGTACATCACGCTCTTGCCGGCCAGCAATGCCTTGATCGAGCGATCATGGACCTCGTAGTACTTCTGCATGCCCTCGACCGCGAGCACGGCATCGCCGATCTCCATCGGGTCCTTCGCGTCGCCGTGCGCGACGTCCTGGCTGTGGTCGATCTCGCGCCAGCGCACGCAGCGCACCCGGTGGTCGCTCGTGGTGCCCGCCACCGGCTCCATGGGGACGTCCTTCGCGTCGCAGCGTCCGTCCTCGAAGAATTTGCACCGGGGCCCGAAGTTGCACCCGTGCGGGCGCTCGTGCGGGAGCGGGAGCTGGCCGACGATGGGCCTCAGGGGCGCCGCGTTCTTGTCCGCGGTCGGCAGCGGGATGCAGCCGAACAGCCCGTGGGTGTAGGGGTGTCTCGGCCACGTGAAGAGCGAGTTGATGGTCCCTTCCTCGACCACTTCGCCGGAGTACATGACGAACACCCGGTCGCAGACCTCCAGAATCAGGCCGAGGTTGTGCGAGATGTAGATCTGCGAGGTGCCGTACTTGCGGCTGATGTCGGCGATCAGCTTGGTGATGCCGGCTTCGACGGTGACGTCGAGCGCGGTGGTCGGCTCGTCGAGGAGGAGGAGCGAGGGGTTCGACAGCAAGGCCATGGCGATCACCACGCGTTGCTGCTGGCCGCCGGAGATCTGGTGCGGGTACGCTGCCATCACCCGAGCGGGGTCCGGGAGCCGGACGTCGGCGAGCACCTGCGCCGCGCGGTCGTGGGCTTCAGTGTCCGAGATGCCTTCGTGGGTCATCGGGACTTCCTTGAGCTGGGTCCCGAGGGTGAGGCTCGGATTGAGCGCGGCGAAAGGCTCCTGATAAATCATCGAGATGTGGGAGCCGCGCAGGGTCCGCAGCTCGTCGGGCGGGAGCTCGGTCAGCTCCACCCCCTTGAACCGGATGCTGCCGCTCTTGATCGAGCCGTTGCCGCCCATGTATTGCATGATGGCCATCGCCACTGTGGATTTGCCGCAGCCCGACTCGCCCACCAGACCGATGCTCTCGCCCTTCTGCACCGTGAGCGAGAAGTCGATCACGGCCGGGATCTCGCCGGCCCGGGTCCAGTACGAGAGGTTCAGATCCTTGATTTCGAGGACCGGTGCGTTCTCGTCGAAATTCAGCGCCATGGGTTCCTCCTCAGGCCGCTCGCCGGGGTTCGGGAGCGGTGGTCCAGACGGTCATGGTCGTGGTCATGGTTCGGAGCCGACGGCCCGGCGTCTTGCGAGGACGCCGGACCTGCCGCCATCAGTCGCGCAGCGAGATCTCGCGCAACCCGTCCGCCATCAGGTTGAAGCCGAGGATCAGCGACGAGATCGCGATGCAGGGGAACACCGTCATGTGCGGAAAGGCGAGCGCCATCTGCCGCGTCTCGTTGATCATCCCGCCCCAGTCCGGGTCCGGCGGCGGCAGCCCGAGCCCGAGGAAGCCGAGCACCCCGATGGTGATGATGACGTAGCCGAGCCGCAGGCAGCCGTCAACGATGAGCGGGCCGCGGGCGTTCGGCAGGATCTCGACCAGCATGATGCGCCAGGCCGTTTCGCCGCGGGTTTCTGCCGCCGCGACGTACTCGCGGTTGCGCAAGTCGAGCACCAGCCCGCGCACGATGCGCATCACCAGCGGTCCGGTGGCGAAGGTCACCGCGAACACGATGTTGAGCGGCGAGGCGCCGAAGGTGGCGATGATGAGGATGTAGAGCACCAGCACCGGGAAGGCGAGGATGATGTTCGAGACTCCCGAGAGCACGTCGTCGATCCAGCCGCGGTAGTAGCCGGCCGCAAGCCCCAGCACGATGCCCACCGCGTAGGCGCAGATCGCCGCAATCGGTGCCCAGGTGAGCACCGTGCGCGCACCCCACACGATGCGCGAGAGAATGTCGCGCCCGATGTTGTCCGTGCCGAGGATGAACGTGTCCGACCAGCAGGCGTCGGCGATCGGAATCGGGGTGCCGGGCTTGGCGAACGCCAGCAGCGTCGCGTTCGGATCGCATGGGGCGAAGAGCGGGGCGCCGAGGGCCAGGATCGCCCAGAAGAGCACGAGCGCGGTGCCGGCCATGCCCACGATGCTTTCCCGAAGCAGCGCGAACGACCGCAGAGCGTTCATCAGCGCGGCGCCGTAGCCGGGCGCGGGTACTGTCGCAATCGTCGCCATGGCTCGCTCCTCATGTGAACCGAATTCGTGGATTCAGGTAGGTGTAGCCGATGTCGGAGAGGGTCTGGGTCGCCACTACCACGAACACTGCCACCATCGACGCCGCCTCGATGAGGAGGATGTCCTGGTTGAGCGAGGCCTCCAGCAGCAGTGCCCCGAATCCCTTGTAGGCAAAGAAGAACTCCACCACGATGACGCCGGAGAGCAGCCACGGGATCTGGAGCATGATCACCGTGAACGGCGCAATCAGGGCGTTGCGCAACGCATGCTTGAGGATCACCGACCGGTACGGAAGCCCCTTGAGCACCGCGGTGCGGATGTAGTGCGTGGTCATCACCTCCGCCATCGAGGCCCGGGTCATGCGCGCCACGTAGCCGAAGTCGTAGATGACCAGCACCGCCACCGGGAGCACGAGCTGCTTCCAGTCGAATCCGCCGATCATGCTGCTGGTGCCCGGCAGCCAGCCGAGCCCGAAGACGAAGATCGCGGCGAGCAGCGGCGCGCTCGCGAATTCCGGAATCGAGGTGGTGATGATGCTGGTGACGGAGATGGTGCGGTCGAGCCAGGAGCCTTCCCTCATGCCCGACAGGATGCCGAGCACCAGGGCGAGCGGAATGATGAACGCCATGGCCCAGAAGCCGAGCACCGCGGTGTTCCACAGTCGGTCCCACATGAAGTCGTTGATGGGCTTCTTGAACCGCACCGACTCGCCGAGATCTCCGGTCACGAACCCCCACAGCCAGCGCCCGTAGCGCTCGTATATCGGGTCGTAGTAGCCGTTGCGCTGGAGCCAGAGTTCGCGCTGCTCCTGCGTCGAGTACTGACCGAGGACCTTGACCGCCACGCTCTCGACATTGATCTCCAGCAGAAGGAACAGCATCACGGAGACGATCAGCATGATCAGGAGCATCTGACCGATGCGCTTGAGGATGAAGATGAGCATGGGACCACTCCTCCGGGTGGTCCGGGCGACGGCGATGTCGGGTCGCGCGCCCGGTGCGGCCTGAGGCCGTCTCGTTGGTTTTTCAATGCCGAGACCGCGCATCGCGGAGATGACGCCGGAGCCTCGCAAAGCATTGTGGACGCTTGCGTCTGTCGCGTCCACCTCGGTCCGGAAAGGTCCGGAGGGGCTCGTGAAGAGGCTCGTGAAGGGGATTGCGGAGGGGCTGCAGGGGGGTGTTTCGCGGCTCGGGAGGGGGCGGTCCGTCTGTTTCGCGGTGGGTGCGCGTCCGCCGCCGCTCGGGTGAGCGGCGGCGATCGGGGGTTGGCTGATTGCGGCCTGAAGCGGATCAGGTCTGCAGAGCAAGCTCCTCGGGGAAGATGTATCCCGTCGGGTGGATCCGGAAGCCCATCGCCCGCTTGTCGAACGCGGCGAACTGACCGCGCCACAGCGGCTGCACGAGCGGACCGCGCTCCTGCATGATCGTCTGGAGCTGGCCGATGATCTCGGTGCGCTCGGCGATATCGAGGGTGCCTTCCGCCTTGGTCAGCAGCGTGTCGAACTCGGCGTCGCTGAAGCGCGACTCGTTCCACGGCACGCCCGAGCGGTACGCTAGCGCCAGCACCATGAAGCCCAGCGGGCGATGCGCCCAGGCGGTGAATCCGAACGGCACCTTGTCCCACACGTCCCAGAACTGCGCCGACGGCATCAGGTTGATGTTCACGCGGATGCCGGCCTCTTTCCACTGCTCCACCATGGCCTGCACCGCCTGCAACTCCCACGCCGGCTCCTTCTTTGCCGCGATCTCGAACTCGATGCCGTCCGGGTAACCGGCTTCGGCCAGCAGCTTCTTCGCCGCTGCCACGTCCCGGCTCATGAAGGACAGCTTCTTGTAGTCCGGATGCACGGGGCATACATGGTGGTGCTCCCCGGGCGATCCGATGTTGCGGTAGGCCAGCTCCAGGCAGCGGGGGGTGTCGACCGCGAGCCGCATCGCCCGCGCAATTCTTGGATCCTTGAACTCCTCGCGATCCATCTGCACCCGGGCGACGCCGGTCGCCGCGGTAATCACCTCCTGGATCGTGACGTGCGGGAGGCTCCTGAGGATGTCGATGGTGTTGATGTCCGCATCGGAGCTGTACTGGCCGTGGACCTGCTGCGAAGCGATTGCGCCGACGGTGGCGGACGGGTCGTCGCCGAGGTCGACGTAGACCAGCTCGTCGAGGAAGCTCTCGCCACCCCACCAGCCGTCGCGCCGACGGAGCACCGCCTTCTCGCCGACGCTCTGCTCGACCAGCGGATAGGGGCCGGTGCCGTTCGAGCCGGGGCCGAACGTGCCGCCTTCCTCGGGATCGAGGATGGCGAAGGGATAGTGGAACATGTGCTCCGGCACCGCGACCTGCGCTTCCTTGAGGTTGAGCCGCACGGTGTGGTCGTCCACCTTCTCGATCGCGTTGGCGTCCCACAGGCGGGTGCTCATTTTCGCGTTGCCGCTGTCGTCCTTCTCGCCGGTGTCATACTCTTCCAGCATGTAGCCCTTCATCAGGCCGAGGACCGAGGAGCCGGTATTGGGGTCGAGGCAGTGCTTGATGTTCCAGATGACGTCGTCGGCGGTGAAGTCGCGGCCGTTGTGCCACTTGATCTTCTGCAGGTGCAGATCCCAGGTCTTGAGGTCGGCGCTCGCCTTCCACTCCTTGCAGAGATACGGCCGGGTGACGTTGTCCGAGCCGGTCTTGGCGAGATACTCGTGGGTGCCGCGTCCCTGGTTCGAGTCGTGCAGCCACGAGTAGGTGTGCGGGCTGTCGACCTTGTACACGCGCATCGAGATCCGCATCGATCCGCCCTTGGGCATGTCCGCGGCGCGGACCGGCTCAGGAGCGACCAGGCCCACCATGCTGTAGGCGGCGGTCGCGGACACGCCGAGCAGCGTCGCGTAGCGGATGAACTCGCGGCGGCCCAGCTTGCCTTCGTTGAACTGCTGCTTGAGTTGATTCAGTCCTGGATGTTCTCGTTCTTTCGCCATGAGCAATCTCCTTCGGGGTCGTGTCGTGGGTGCCGCCGTGCCGACGGCAGGGGCGATGTCCGTGCCGTGGCAGTCGGACGCCGCATGGTCGGGAAGGGTAGTCGAGCCGCCCGTGTCTGAGAAGATCGGCGATTCCCGCCCGGCCGTTCCTGCCGGTCATCCCACCGGCCTGGAAGAGGTGACCGGAATCGGTCCGAAGGGATGCTCCCGATATCCGCAACTCGCCGGAATCGCACCGCATGAGGGCCGATCGGGCCGCCGGCGGGCATCGCTGATTCCCGCCGCGCCGGAACATGCGCTCTCATGATGCTGCGCGCGAGCCTGCCAATGTACGACCTGCCCGAGGTCCGGGAATGGACCGACCGGTTATGGCGCGCGATCGCCGAAGAATTGCGGGCCGAGGAGTTGCGGGAAGTTGGGATCGCCGGCGTGCCGGCTGCGCTCGAGCGTCCGGCGGATCACCACGCTGCATGGCGGCCGGACGGGTTGCTGTTCTCGCAATCGTGCGGATATCCGGTCGCGACGGCGCTGCGGGGCGCGGTGCGGGTGGTCGCGACTCCGCACTACGCGGCGCCCGGCTGCGATGGCCCCCGGTACTCCAGCGTGGTGGTGGCGCGGGCGGCAAGTCATGTCACCACCCCGAGCGAGCTGCGGGGCGCGGTGTGCGCTTTCAACTCGCGCGACTCCCAGTCGGGGTACAACGCGCTGCGCCGCCTGATCGCTCCGCTCGCGCGCGGTGGGCGGTTTTTCGCGTGCGCCATCGAAACCGGCGCCCACGCCGCCAGCATGGAGGCGGTGCGCCGCGGACGGGCCGATGTCTGCGCGGTCGACTGCGTGACGTGGGCGCTCTGCGCCCGGTATCGTCCTTCGATGTTGACCGGGCTCGAGGTCGTGGGCCGGACCGCATCGGCTCCGGGCCTGCCGTTCGTGACCGCCCCTGACATCTCCGACTCGACGCTCGGATCGATCCGGAGCGCGCTCGCGCGGGCATTCGCCCGACCGGATCTCGCCGCCACCCGCGAGGCGCTGCTCATCTGCGGCCTCTCGGCCCTGCCGACGGATGCCTACGACTCCCTGCTCGACATGGAGCGTGCCGCGGTCGCGTCGGGATACCCGCATCTCGATTGAAGGCGGGACTCCTCCCTGCCCCCGCATCGTCGCCGCGAGCCGCGCCAAAATTTCATCGATCCGGGCCCGCCGCCGCCGAGCGGTGAAATTTTCGCGCCGGGCGCCGGGACGAACCGCCGTGCGCGCATACGTTGCCCCGGCGCGAGGCCGTCCGCATGGTATGGTCGCCGCGGTCTCCGGTCTCCGGTCTCCGGTCTCCGGTCTCCGGTCTCCGGTCTCCGGTCTCCGGGGCGGGATGCCCGGGCGAGACCGATATTCGCGAGCGTCCCAGTTCCCGTCCGTGCAGGAGGTCATCCTGTGTCTGCGATAGAAGTCCTGTTTCTCTCCAAGGAAGATGTGGATTCGCTCGAACTGAGTCTCGAGGACATGCTCGCCGCGGTCGAGATGGGCCTCGACGCCCATGGCCGCAAGGATGTCCTTCTTCCGTCGAAGGACCACATTCCGCTGAACTGGCCGCAGAACATCTTCAACATCCTCAAGGGCTACGTGGGTCCGATCCAGTCCGTCGGAGTCAAGGTGCTGGGGGATTTCAGCCGCAACCACGAGCATGGCCTGCCGTCGGAGCTCTCGACCCTGCTGCTCATCCGTCCCGAGACCGGTGCGCCCTACGCGATCGTCAACTCGACCGCGATCACCTGGATGCGCACCGGCGCGGTGACCGCGATGGGAGCGAAGCACCTCGCCCGCAAGGATTCGAAGGTGCTTGGCCACATCGGGGCGCGCGGGACCTCCTGGTACAACGTCGCGATGATGGATCTGCTGTTCGACTTCGAGGAGATCCGGGTCACGAGCAAGCGCCCCGAATCGCGCGAGCGCTTCTGTCGCATCATGTCCGAACGCCTGGGCAAGGAAGTCCGGGTGATGGACAACTGCCTCGACACCGTGCGCGATGCGGACATCATCATCGACGCCTCCCGCCTCACCGAGGAGGTGGTGCTGGTCCCGGACCGCGCGGTCAAGCCCGGGGCGCTGCTCCAGGCGTACGGCGCGGTGCTTTCGGTCGAGCGCACACTGCCGTTCTCGGTCGACAAGTTCTTCGTCGACGACTGGAACCAGTGCCACACTTCGAAGTACGGGACCTTCGCCGGGATGATCCAGGAGGGCGCGATTCGGGACGAACATGTCCACGGCGAGATCGGCGAAGTCGTGGCCGGGATCAAGCCGGGGCGGGAATCGGACGAGGAGCGCATCCTGTTCTGGCACAAGGGCTTCGCGATCAGCGACATCGTGCTCGGGCACCTGGCTTTCGAGAAGGCGAAGGAGCGCGGCGTCGGGACGATGCTCACCTACCATGCGTCGCCGCGTGACGAGTGATCGCGTCGCTCCCCGGATCCGGCGGGGGGCAGCGCGCCGCGCCCGCACGCCGGCCCGCCACGGCCTGGGCGGGTGTGTCGCCGGGAACTCCGGGTGGCGCGTTCTGCAATCGCCCCTTCAATCACTACCTCGCCGGCGCCGCGCGATGACGCCGGCGGGAGCCTGACGTGGCTCCGGCGCCCATCCTCATCGACGGCGAGTCGCTCGGACTCGAGCAGTTCGATGCCGTGGCGCGCCGCGGCGTGTCCTGCACGCTCGCGCCGCCCGCGCGGGCGCAGATCGTGGCCGGGCAGGGCGCGGTGCAGCACGCTGTCGAAGTCGGTGATGCCGTCTATGGCGTGAACACCGGGTTCGGAGATCTCGCGGGCGTTCGCATCGCCGATGATCGGCTCTCCCAGCTTCAGCGGCGGCTCCTCCTGAGCCATGCCTCCGGGCTCGGCGAACCGCTCGACGACGAAGCGGTGCGCGGGATGCTCCTCCTGCGGGCGAACACCCTGTCCCGCGGCTACTCCGGCGTGCGGGCGCAGGTCGTCGAGGCACTGCTCGCCCTTCTCGATGCCGGGGTGCTGCCGCTCGTGCCGAGCCGGGGGTCGGTGGGGGCGAGCGGAGATCTCGCGCCCCTGGCGCATCTGGCTCTGCCGCTGATCGGGTGCGGGGAGGTTCGGATCGACGGTCGGTCGGCACCTGCCGCCGAGGGCTTGCGTCGCGCCGGGATCAGGCCGCTTGCGCTCGGGCCGAAGGAGGGGCTCGCCCTCATCAACGGCACGCAGGCGATGACCTCGCTGCTCGCGCTCTCGTGCCTCGATGCGCGTCGTCTGGTGCGGATCGCGGACCTTGCCGCCGCGCTCTCCACCGACGCGCTGCGCGGTACCGACACCGCGTTCGACCCTCGACTGCACGCGCTGCGGGCGCACCCGGGGCAGCGCGTCTCGGCCGCGAACCTGTGGTCGCTGATGCGCGGTTCCGCCATCCGGGAATCCCACCGGGCGGGCGACGTGCGGGTGCAGGATCCGTACAGCGTGCGCTGCGCCCCCCAGGTGCACGGTGCGGTGCGCGACGTGCTCGCGGATGTCGAGACCAAGGTCGCGGTCGAGATGAACGCGGTTACCGACAATCCGCTCGTCTTTCCGGGTGACGGAGCGGGGGGCGGGGAGATCCTCTCCGGCGGCAACTTCCACGGTCAGCCGATGGCGTTCGCGGCGGACTTCCTGGCCATCGCGCTGGCGGAGCTCGCCTCCATCAGCGAGCGGCGGATCGAGAAGCTGACCAACACCGCGTTCTCCGGCCTGCCGCCGTTCCTCATGCGCGACGCGGGTCTCGATTCCGGCTTCATGATGGCCCAGGTGACCGCGGCGGCCCTGGTGTCGGAGAACAAGGTGGCGTGTCATCCCGCCTCGATCGACTCCATCCCCACCTCCGCGGACAAGGAGGATCACGTCTCGATGGGGATGGGGGCGGCCCTCAAGCTGCGCACGGTGGTCGCCAACGTGCGGTGGGTGCTCGCGATCGAGCTGGTCGCGGCCGCGCAGGGGATCGACCTCCTGCGCCCGCTGCGCTCAAGCGAGCGGCTGGAGGAAGCACATCGCCTCATCCGCGAACGCATCGCGTTTCGCGAGGAAGACCGCGAGATGGCCGCCGACCTGAAGCGCGGCATCGCGCTCCTCGACGAACTCGATCCGGTGCTGGACACGCTCGACTGATTCCTGCGCGTGTCCGTTGCCGGGCGCCGGGGCATGCGACCGCCTCCGCCGTCCCGGCACTCGCCCCATGATTCATCATTGGCCGTCTTCTTCGGCTCTGCGGATCAGCGCCCCGTTTTCCGGAAGTGCCCATCCTCCTTCCGCGGTTCTGTCCACCGCGTGTTGCTCATAAACGGAATTACACCTCCAGCATGATCTTCCCGATGTGCTTGCTGCTCTCCATCAGCCGGTGGGCGCCGGCCGCGTCGGCGAGCGGGAACCGCGCGTGCACGATCGGTCGGATGGTGCCTGCCGCGAGCAGCGGCCACACCCGCTCGTGGAGCGCGCGCGCGATGTCCGCCTTCTGCTCCACGGTGCGGGGGCGGAGCGTGGAGCCGGTGACCGTCAGCCGGTTGAGCATGATGGGCAGAACGTTGAGCTGCTCGACCTTCGGTCCGCGCTGGACCGCGATGATGACGAGCCGGCCCTCGGTGGCCAGGCATTTCAGGTTCCGCGCGAGGTAGTCGCCGGCGACCATGTCGAGCACCACGTCGACCCCGCGCTTGCCGGTCAATGCCCGCACGCGCTCGACGAAGTCCTCCTCGCGGTAGTCGATAGCGGCATCGGCTCCGAGCGCGAGGCAGGCGTCGCATTTCGCCTTCGAGCCCGCGGTGACGTAGACGGTCGCGCCGAACGCCCTGGCGAGCTGGATCGCGGTGGTGCCGATGCCGCTCGATCCCCCGTGCACGAGGAGCGACTCGCCCTCGGCGAGGCGGGCGCGGTCGAAGACGTTGGTCCACACCGTGAAGAAGGTTTCGGGGAGCGCCGCGGCTTCGATCGCGCCGAGCCCGGCGGGCACCGGCAGGCACAGCGCAGCCGGCGCGGTGCAGTACTCGGCGTAGCCGCCACCGGCGACGAGCGCGCACACGCGGGCCCCGACCGCCGGGGTATCGACCCCTTCGCCGAGCGCGGCCACGGTGCCCGCGACCTCCAGGCCCGGGATGTCCGGCGCCCCGGGAGGCGGCGGATAGAGGCCCTGGCGCTGCATCACGTCGGGACGGTTCACCCCCGCCGCCTCGACCGCAACCAGCACTTCGCCGGGACCGGGCTCGGGGACCTCGCGCTCGGTGGGGGCGAGCATTTCGGGGCCGCCGGGTCCGGCGACCTCGATTGCGGTCATGCGGGCTGGAATCGACGGTGTGGTCATGGGTTGATCTCTTTCAATGCGGGCGGCAATCCGCGCACCACGAAATGCGGGTTCTCGAACCCGGGCTTGCCGTAGACCAGGGGTCTGCCGTCCAGGGTTTCCACGCTCCCGCCCGCCGCCGTGACAATGGCGTGGCCGGCCGCGATGTCCCACTCCATGGTGCGGCCGAGCCGCGGATACAGGTCCGCCGCGCCCTCGGCGATCCGGCAGAACTTCAGCGACGAGCCCGCGCTCACGGTTTCGGCGATCTCGAAACGCCGCAGGTACGCATCGGTCTCGGGGCTGCGGTGCGAGCGGCTCGCGATGGCGACGAGCCGGCGTCCGGGCCGACGGCAGGCGATGCGCTCCGGTGCGCCGCCATCCCGGACGCGCCACGCCGTCCCGTCGCCGGCGGTCCAGCAGGTCTCGCCGAGGGCGGGGAGGTGGACCACGGCGGCGGTGGGCACGCCGTCTTCCACGAGCGCGATGTTGACCGTGAATTCGCCGTTGCGGCCGATGAACTCCCGGGTGCCGTCGAGAGGATCGACGAGGAAGAACGGTCCGCTGTCGATCTCGGGGACATGGCCGGCCGCGACCGATTCCTCTGCCACCACCGGGATGCCCGGCGCGCATCGCGCCAGACCCTCCAGGATGACGTGTTCCGCCCGCGTGTCGGCTTCGGTGACCGGTGAGGCGTCGTTCTTGTCACCCACCGCGAAGTCGCTTGCGTAGACCGCGAGGATCTCCGCGCCAGCCCGACCCGCGATCTCGCGCAGGGCGTCGACGAGTGGGGCGGTGTCGGCATGCATGCGGCGGATTCCACTGCCTACCTGGAAAGATGGTATCGGCATCGGCATCGGCGTTCTTCGCGATGCACGGATCGATGCGAGCCGTGCGGCAACTTCGATCCCTGGAAAGACGGCATCAGCGACGACGCTTCCCGCGAAGTCGGGACCGTGTTCGTCCGGGGTGGCCGGGTGGGTGGGCCGGCTACGGCGTTCAACGCCCCCCCGACACGTCCATGAGCGAGCCGGTGCAGTACGACGAATCCTCCGCTGCCAGCCACAGGATGGCGCGGGCGACCTCGACCGGGTCTCCGCCGCGCTTCATGGGAACCACAGCCTTGAGCCGGTCGACCCGCCCCGGCTCGCCGCCCTGCGCGTGGATGTCGGTGTAGATGAGGCCCGGCCGGACCGCATTGACGCGAATGCCTTCCTCCGCCACCTCGTTCGCGAGACCCACGGTCATCGTGTCCACCGCGCCCTTCGAGGCCGCGTAGTCGATGTACTCGCGCGAGCCGCCGATGCGGGCGGCGACGGACGAGACGTTGACGATGCGGCCGCCGACCCCTCCGTGGCGCGTGGACATGCGGCGCACCGCAGCGCGACAGCACAGGAACATGCCGAGGATGTTGACCCGCAGGGTGCGTTCGACCCGCTCGACGGTCATCTCGTCGAGCCGCATCCGCAGATCGAGCGTGCCCGCGTTGTTGACCAGCACCGTGATCGGGCCGAGCTCGGCGTCGACGGTGGCGAACATCCGCTCGACATCGTCCTCGTTCGCCACGTCGGCCCGGATCGTCACCGCCCGGGCGCCGTGCGTCCGGGCCCGTTCGGCGACGGATTCGGCCGCTCCGGCGTCGCGCCGGTAGCTGATCGCCACGTCGTATCCGCGTTCGGCGGCGAGCACCGCGCTCGCCGCGCCGATCCCCCGGCTTGCACCGGTAATGAGCATCACTTCACGCACGTTCGGGTCCGCCTCGCTCGGTCGCGGCTGCCCCGCCGCGGATGGTGGCGACTATCCGCGCTCGACCCGGGTGCTGTCCAGCCCGAAAATCTCACCGATCCGCTTCCGCCGCCGCGAGTCGGTGAAAACTGCGGGCTTGCCCGTCGAATCGACCTCGGCCCACAAACGGCGGCATCAAAGTCCCGGGCAAGGGCATGGACGGAACCCGGCCCGCTGCCTATCATCCGTCACGGATTCATCGCCGCACGGCACAAGACCGGATTCGGAGTGATTCGCATGGCCGTCTCGATCTTCGACACCCTGCGCTACGCGCGTCGCCTGGAGGAGGCCGGCGTCGAGCCCCGGCAGGCGGAGGCCATGGCGAATGCGCTCGCGGTGGAGTTCGTCCCGAATGTCGCCACCAGGATCGACCTCGGCAGCTTGGTCTCGGAGCTCAAGGTGTGGTTCAAGGCGGAGTTGAAGGCGGAAATCGCGGCCCTGGAAGCCCGCCTGACGTGGCGGTTGCTGGGCGGCGTCGGCATCATCGTCGGTCTCGCGGTTGCACTCATCAAGCTCGGCTGAGCCGAGCTCCCGGCTTTACGAGAGTCAGCGCGCCGTCCTCCGAAGTCTTGGCTCGGGTTTGATCTCGGGTCCGGGCTCGGGCTGGACACTGCGAGGGAACCCACCGACCATCCACGGGTCGGTTCATTCGTCCGTCCACCGGAGTCATGAGGAACCCGCCATGCTTCGTTTCCTTGTCCTGTGTCTTCTCCTCGCGGTTTCGGTCTCCGGACTGGCCAGGAACGCCGACATCCGGGGTCCGGTCTCGCGGGTCCTCCTCGTCGAGCTGTTCACCTCCGAGGGGTGCAGCAGTTGCCCGCCGGCCGAGCAGTGGCTGAACCGCACCGAGGCCCGTTCCGATCTCTGGAGCCGCGTGGTCCCCGTCGCCTTCCATGTGGACTACTGGGACTACATCGGGTGGCCGGACCGGTTCGCCGCCCGGGAGCACTCGAACCGCCAGCGCACGTACCGGGACATCGGACGTCTCCGGAGCGTGTATACCCCCGGCTTCGTGGTCGGTGGCAAGGAGTGGCGCGGCTGGTTCCGGGATCCGACCCTCACGCTTCCCGCGGAGGTCGACATCGGGTCGATCTCGGTGGACGTGCGCGATGACCGTTTCGACGCCCGATTCGCGCCCGTGGTCGAGGTCCCGGAACGGATCGAGCTGCACGTGGCGCGGCTCGGCTTCGACCTCGTGACCGAGGTGGGCGCGGGGGAGAATCACGGTCGCACGCTGGAGCACAAGTTCGTCGTGCTCGGATGGAGCCGGCACTCCATGCGCGGCCGGAACGGCGGCGTCTACGAGGCATCGGGGGAGCTTCCCGGGGTGTCGCAGCCGGCGCCGCGTGAGGCGCTCGCGGTGTGGGTGAGCATTCCCGGAGACCCGCTGCCGATTCAGGCCGCGGGTGACTGGCTCGTGAACTGAGCCCGGCGGCCCGGTGCTGCGCCCCCCATCGCGTTCGCCGACGCGGGGACCGTGCGCCCGGCCGAACTGATCGCCGCCAACAGATCTTCCCGGACCGGGTCGGCGGGATCTACCAGCAGCTCGCCCACGCCCCGGATCAGCGCTGGTACCGGGCGCCGAATCCGTCGCCCGTCGCGCCTCAGGCCGGGTGCGGGGCGAGCCTGAGCCGCGTCTGGCGGAAGTGGAAGAAGCCCATCACCACGAAGTTCACCGCGTTGAACGCGAATGCGATCAGGAACGCGGGCTGGTAGCGGCCGGTCAGGTCGAAGGTTATCCCGCCGAGCCACCCGCCGAGCGCCATGCCGCTCGCGGCGAACATGTACTGGGCCGCGATGCGCCCGCCGAGCTGCTTCACGGGAAACAGAAGCCGGATGATCAGTGGGTAGCACGGCATGATGCCCGAGAATCCGAGCCCGAACAGCAGTGCGGCGATGAACAGCCCCGTGTAGCTGGTGGCGAATGCGAACGCGAGCAACATCGCCGCCATGGAGGCCGAGCCGATAAGCAGAGTACGGACCGGTCCGATGCGGTCGGCGAGCACGCCGAAACCGAGCCGACTGAGGAACGCGGCGACGAACAGGACGGACAGGGCGCGCGCGCCCTGTTGCAGGGTGTAGCCCTGGTCGGTGACGTGGCTCACGAGGTGCACGATCGGGACCGACATCGCCGTGCAGCAGCCGATCACCGCGATCCACAGCATAATCTGCGCGACGTGCGGGGGCAGGTCCAGCACCCGCCGCTCGTCGCCGGAGGACGTCCCGGCCGCGGGTCGATCCGGGGCCGCGATCGGCGGGCGCGGCCGGAGCAGGAGTGCTGCCGGCACCATCGTCGCCACCCCGAACCCGGCGAAGTAGAGGAACGTCCCCCGCCATCCCACGAGATCGTTGAAGTGCTGCACGATCGGTGGCCACACGGCGCCGGCCAACCCCTGGCCGGAGGTGAGGATCGCCACCGCGAGCCCGCGCCGCCGGTCGAACCAGCGCGTCACGTTGGCCACCAGCGGCGCGATCATCGCGGCCTTGCCGAGCAGGCCGATGAACACGCCGGTGGCGATGAACAGGCTCCATCGGTCCTCGGCGTGGCCCGCGAGCAGGGCGCCGAGACAGATCATCACCGAGCCGAAGAGCACCGGCTGCATCACCCCGTACCGGTCCATCCACCGACCCATCGCGATGCCGCCGATACCGGCGCCGACCATGAGCAGCGAGTACGCGAGGGAGGGAACCGCACGCGCCGTGTCCAGGTCCGCCGCGATTGGTTTCAGCGCGACGAACAGGATGGTGGGCGCGCCGAGGGCGATGCTGTGCAAGGCCAGCGAGGCGAGCACGACGACCCAGCCGTATGTGGTCTCGATGCTCGGATTCTGGCGTCCCATCTATGGCTCCTCAGGTCAGGTGCTGGGCCCGGGTAGTGGGCTTGGGTGATGGCCCGGGTGATGGCCCGGGTGGTGGGCGTGACTGGTCAGCCTGGGTGGTGGGCTCGGCGCGAACCTGGACTCGATCTCGGGTGTGGGTTCGGTCGAGGACTCGGGCGCGGATTCGGGGACGCGCGTCACCGGCGCTCGAACCGGGCGCGGGCCCGGCCTTCGTCCAGCGCGGCGCGCACCATGGCGGCAGCCTCGTCGAGCCGCGGCGCCCGGCCGACATGCCGCAGCACCAGCGCGGCGCCGTACACCAGGCTGTCGCGGGCCGGTCCGGGGGCGCCGTCCAGCGCTTCAAGACCGGCCTGGGCGGCGGCCCGGGCGATGGCGGCGCCGTCGATCTCGCCGCCGGCATCGTCGCTCTTGCGCCGGTAGCCCGCGATTCCCTCCGGGAGGGGCACCGCCCGCACCGACTGCTCGATACCCGGTTCCGCGGGGGAGATGTCGACGTCGTGCTCGTCCACACCATCGCGGTACGTCCACACCTTCGCGTTCTGGCGCAGCGACGGGATGATGCCGCCCTCGATGCCGCGCACGATGAGGGCGGAGTCGAAGCCGGCCTCGCGTGCGAGCCGGAGGTAGATCCGGGCGTAGGGCTTGTGCACGTAGCCGGTGACCACGTGCGTGTGCCGGCGCCCGCGCACCGGCCCCGCCATCACCTCGACGGTGGTGAGCGCGGGACGCTTGACGATGAGGGAGCGCAGCCCGGCGAGCGCATGCAGCTTCGGGTTGAACACCGACTGGTCGCAGTACGCCCATCCGGTTTCGGGATCGGCGAGGCGGGCGCACACCTCCGCGGGTGGCGAGACGACCGGCGCGCCGCTCGCGGCGAGCACGCGGTGGTGGGTCGCGCCGAACTTCGGCCCCATGGTCTCGACCCCGTGCGAGACCGCAGGTACCCCGCACGCGGCGAGCACTGCGGGGAGGAACGCGGAGACGGGGAGGTTGCGGTTGAAGCCGTTGTAGGGGTCGGAGAGGTCCACGACTTCGTCGACCGGGGCGGTGACGGTGCCGGTCGTCTCCCGCACCGCGTCGAGGACGCCGAGGTTCTCGTCGTCGGTCTCCCGCTTCATGCGCAGCGCGATGAGGAAGACCGCGGCCCGCACCGGATCGACGGCGCCGTCCAGCACCGCCCGCATGCCGCGGCGCGCCTCGTCGCGGGTGATGTCCTTGCTGAGCTCCGGGCCGGTGGCGATGCGCTGAATGATCGAGCGCATCAGGGCGTCGCCGCCCGCGCCGGGCGTGTCCGCCTCGATACCGCTCCCGGGATCGGTTCCAGCATCAGCCCCAGGATTGGCCCCAGGATCGGCCCCGATAGCGGCACTCCCGCTTCCCGGCGCCGGTTCATGCGTCGCCATGGGTATCCTCCAACGTCACTCTCCGCGCAGCCGGACGAAAACGACGCCGTCCTCGACCCTGACCTCGTGGCACCGCAACGGCTCCTCGGCCGGCTCGTCGCGGGGCGAGCCGTCGCGGAGATCGAACGTCGCGCCGTGCAGCGGGCACCGCACGATCGCGCTGTCGAGCACTCCGCACGACAGGGAGGCGTCCTCGTGGGTGCAGGTGTCGTCGGTGGCAAGCACCTCGCCGTCCGCGTTGGCGATCAGCACCTCGTGCCCGCGAACCGTCACGCACCGCATCGTGCCCGAGGGGATGTCGGCGAGGGCGGCGGCGCGCTCGAACGTGTTCACGTCCGGCCGCCGATCGGGCTCGGTCGAGCAGTCATCGGGGAATGATTGTAACGGTCGCGGCTGTAACGGTCGCGGCGATTCGGGAAGTCCGGCGAACTCGCCGGTGAGCTCACCCCGACGGTATCCGTGATGCTCTCCGGACAGGGCGAGCTCATCCGTGGGCCACCATTCAGCTCTCTCCGGGGTTCCGCCACGGCATTGCCAGCTCCTTCAGCCCGGTTCCGAGCGCGGCGGCGAAGCCCATGTCGTCGAGCATGTGGTACTCCACCTTCATCGTGATCGCGCTCCCGAAGAGGATGGAGACCAGCGCGATGAACGATCCGGCCGCCAGAGTCGAGACGCCGGTGACGCCCTGACCGATGGTGCAGCCGAGGGCGAGCACGCCGCCGAATCCCATCAGGAAGCCGCCGGCGAGGTGGCTCACCATCTCGGAGCGGGTGCTGAAGGTCTCGATGCGGAAGCGGCCCGAAACCGCCGCGTGGACGAACGATCCGACGATTATCCCGAGCACCGCCGCGATTCCGAAATTGATTGTCGAGCCGGTGAAGGTCATCAGGTAGCTGATGGTGTTGCCGGTCGGGGCGACAAAGGTCATGGACTCGATCGGCACCGGCTCGAAGTCGTCGTAGCCAATGTAGCCGGTGACGAACCAGCCGCCGGTGACGACCGCACCGACGACGATGCCCGCGAGCAGATCGTCGAAGCTTCGCCGGAATGTGGACTGCGCGAGCGCGAACGCGACGAGGCCACCGCCGAGCAGCACTGCCAGAGCGGTGCGCAACGTGTCTGCGTCTTCCATCCCGAGCGCCGCCGCGAGCAGGGTCGCAAGCCCCTGGTCTTCGAACCCGTGTAGTTCCAGATCGACGTTGGGGGCCTCGAAGACCGCGATGCGGGCGAGCCCCAGCAGTCCGCGCAGCGTGGCGTAGGCGGTGATGCCGAGCACCAACAGCACCACCAGGGCCTTGAGGTTGCCGCCCCCGAGGCGTACCAGGTTGCGCTGGCCACAGCCGGCCGCCAGTGTCATGCCGACGCCGAAGGTGACGCCCCCGACCGCGTAGCCGAGCCAGCCGAAGTTGGGGGTCAGGTAGATCGCGCCTTCGAGGTCGACAAGCCCGACGGCGTGCAGCGTCTGGGTGCCGAGGATCGCGACCCCCATGGCGAAGAACCAGGCGCCGAGGCGGCCCCGCGAGCCCATGTGCAGCAGGTCGCTCACCGCGCCCATGGTGCAGAAGTTGGTCCGGTTGGCGACGAAGCCGAAGACCGCGGCCAGGATGAAGCCGCTGGCGGCCACCACGTGGACGGTAGCGAGTTCGAAATCTTCCACCTCGAACCTCCTCGCCCGAATTCACCGATTCGCGGTTGCAGACGCCAATCGGTGAAATTTTCGGGTCTAGCGGACCAGCGGCCGGCGGCGTGCGTGCAAGGGTGGGGTCGTCGCCGGTGCTCGCGCCCACCAGGCGAGTTGCGGGTGCCCGGTCTCGCACCGCGGGTGCCGACCGGCGCGGCTCCGTCACCGCGCCGTCTCGTCAATCCGCCGCCGAAGCTGAACAGGCGCGAAACGATAACAGGTACTGCGCGGCTGGTGGCGATGCGTTACAGTTTTCGGGGGAAACTGGAAACCTCCGGTCGCGGTGGGATGGCCCGGCCGACTATTCTCGACCACTCTCGAAGGGAGCATTCGACCATGAATCGGATCTACGGTGCCTCGCTGGTCCTGGCTTTCGCGCTTGCGCCGCTCGCGTCGGCTCACGCGGGCGGTGATCCTGCGGCGGGGCAGACGAAAGCCGTGGTGTGCGCGGCGTGTCACGGGGTGGACGGCAACAGCATCAATCCAATCTGGCCCAAGCTTGCGGGGCAGCACGAGGCCTACCTTGCAAAGCAGATCCGGGCCTTTCGTGACGGCGTGCGCGTCGACCCCACCATGGCACCGATGGTGGCCACGCTCACGGAGGAGGATATCGACGACATCGCCGCCTACTTCGCGAGCCAGAAGCCGAAGTGATCCTCCGGGTCCCCGCGCCCGCTTCGATCGCACCGGGTACGGGGGCCGATGGGAGGCGAACCGTTCGCAGCCACGCGGAATACCACGAGAGCTATGATCGCTCCCGACCAGAGGGTCGGCGGGAGCTTCGAATGCATGCGGCTCGAAGCGAACAATCCGGTTCGGGGTTTGATCCGGGCTTGCGCGGCAAGCGGGGGTTGATGAGCCCGCGCGGCGGACGGAATCGGGCGGTGCGGTCCGTTCCGGTTCGGCTCGCTTGGCTTCCGGGCCTCGCCGTGCTGTCCGCGCTGGGCATGTTCTGGGCCGGCCCGGGGGTTCACGCGGACGAGCACGGCGAGCCGGCCGTGGAAGTCGCGGTGGACGCGGCGGCGGAGCGACCCAACGGCACCGGCGTGAGCGCCTCGTCCGAGGCGGCGACCTTCTCCAGGACCTCGCCCGCCCTCTCGAAGCTGCTGGGGCTCGGGGAGGGCATCGCGATCGGCGGATCCAACGAGGACCAGTTTCTCGATCCGGATGTCGCCTTCGTGCTTCACGCTACCGCGACCGGGCCCGACGCCATCGAGGCGCGTTGGGACATCGCGCAAGGCTACTACCTGTATCGCGACAAGTTTCGATTCCGCATCGCGGACGGGTCGGGGGCCTCGCTCGGCGAAGCCGGCTTCCCCGAGGGGATGATCAGGGACGACGAGTACTTCGGGCCGATGGAAGTGTACTACGGCTCGGTGGGGGCCCGGGTGCCCTTCGTCGGCGTCGTTCCCGGTGACGCGATCGACATTGATATCACCTACCAGGGCTGTGCGGACGCCGGGCTGTGCTACCCGCCGATCACCCGGACCGTGTCCCTGCTTCTGCCCGCCGCGTGGGCCGACACCGGTGGCGGCGCGGGTTCCGACGCCGATGCGTCGGGGCTCTCGGAGCCGGGCCGTCCCGGCGCATCGTCCACGACATCGAACCTTCAGGCCCGCGGGGTCGCCGGTGGCGCCTCGGGCGTATCGGGTTTCGCGGACCCGGAACTCGCGTTGCCGGGCACTCCCGGGCTCTCCGGCCCCGTGACGGCGGACATCGCGTCCATCGAGATGCCGGAGCAGGACCGGATTGCCACCGCGCTCCTGTCCGGCAACCGCTGGCTCGTGGTGCTGTCGCTCTTCGGAGCGGGCCTGCTGCTGACGTTCACTCCGTGCGTGCTGCCCATGGTGCCCATCCTCACCAGCATTATCGTGGGTCGGGGAGAAGCGCTCGGCGGTGGAGCCGCCTCGACCCGCCGCGCCTTCGCGCTGTCTCTTGTCTACGTGCTGGCGATGGCCCTCACCTACACGGTGGCGGGAGTGCTCGCCGGACTGTTCGGCGCGAACCTCGCCGCCGTGTTCCAGGACCCCTGGATCGTGTCGGCGTTCGCGCTGGTGTTCGTGCTGCTTGCGCTCTCGATGTTCGGGTTCTACGAGCTCCAGATGCCGGTCTCGTGGCAGGCCGAGCTCGCCGCCGTCAGCCATCGTCAGCGGGGCGGGACCTGGGCCGGGGTCGCGGCGATGGGGGGGCTGTCGGCGCTGATCGTCGGCCCCTGTGTCGCCGCGCCGCTGGCCGGCGTGCTCATCTACATCGGCCAGACGGGCGATCCGTTGCTGGGCGGGGTTGCGCTGTTTGCGCTCGGGATGGGAATGGGGGTACCGCTCATCGTGGCCGGCGTCTCGGCCGGCAAGCTGCTGCCGAAGGCAGGGCCGTGGATGAACGCGGTCAAGGCGGTGTTCGGGGTGATGCTGCTCGCCGTCGCGATCTACCTCATCGAGCGGGTGGCACCCGAATCCGTCACCCTGCTGCTGTGGGCGGCGCTGTTCATTGTGTGCGCGATCTACATGGGCGCCCTCGACTCGCTTACGCCGGGGAGCGGGGGGTGGCGGCGGCTGTGGAAGGGCGCGGGGCTGGTCATGCTGGTGTACGGCGTCCTGGTCATGGTGGGGGTGGCCGGCGGCGGAGGGGATCTGTTCCGGCCGCTGAAGGGCGTCGCGCTGGTGTCCGGCGAGGGCGCGGAGCGTCACCTGGAGTTCAGGAGGGTGAAGGGCATCGACGGACTGAACGCCGAACTCGGGGCCTCGGCGGCGCGGGGCCAGGTTGTCATGTTCGACTACTATGCGGACTGGTGCGTGAGCTGCAAGGAGATGGAGCGCTTCACGTTCAGCGATTCGACGGTGCAGGCGGCGCTCGCCGACGTGCGCCTGCTCCGGACCGACGTCACCGACAACGACGGGCTCGACCGGGCGCTCCTCGCCGAGTTCGGTCTCTTTGGCCCCCCCGCCATCCAGTTCTTCGGCCCCGACGGGCGGGAACGGCGTGAGCTGCGGGTGGTGGGATACATGAATGCGGAGGATTTTCTCCGGGTCGTCGAGCGGGCTACACAACGGAGGGGTTGACACCATGAAGCGTACAGTGGCGATGCTGGTGTTCCTCGCGGCCGCGGCGTGCGGGGTTCGGGCCGACTCTCATCTTGTCGACTTCTCGCTCCCGGATGCGGCCGGCAAGGAGCATCGCCTGTCGGACTATCGGGGCAAGTGGGTCGTCATCAACTTCTGGGCCACCTGGTGCGGGCCGTGCATGATCGAGATCCCCGAGCTGGTGCGCTTCCATGAGCGGCACAAGGACGATGACGCGGTGGTCATCGGGGTGAACTTCGAGGAGATCGAGACCCCCGACCTTGTGAAGTTCATCGACGAGATGGGCATCAACTACCTCGTGGTGCGTGCGGGCGACGCCCCGATCCTCCCCTTCGAGCCGCTCAAGGGACTTCCGTCGACGTTCTTCGTCGATCCACACGGCGAGTACGTCGCGAGCCACGTCGGGCCGGTGGACGCGGCGGCAATCGAGGATTTTCTCGCCCGGGAGGCGGTTGCGACGCAGTAGCCCGAACCCGATGAGAGTGCAGATGCTCCGGCGAATCATCGGTGGTGTTGTCCTGGCGCTTGCGTCGGTTTTCGTCCCGGGGAACGGTTTCGCCGCGCATGAGCCCACCAACGCTCTGGCGCAGTCCGCATCCCCCTACCTGCGGCTGCACGCGCGCGACCCCGTGCACTGGAGGGAGTGGAGCACGGATCTCGTCGCGCAGGCCGGCGCCGACGATCGTCTGATCTTCGTCTCCGTCGGGTACTTCGCCTGCCACTGGTGCCACGTGATGCAGCGCGAGAGCTTCTCCGAACCCGGCGCCGCGGCGTTGCTCAACGCCCACTTCGTGTCCGTGAAGGTCGATCGGGAGCTGGACCCCGCGCTCGACGCACAGCTCGTTCGGTTCGTGCAGGCGACACTCGGCCACGCGGGATGGCCGCTCAACGTGGTGCTCACCCCGGATGGCCTTCCCCTGTTCGGGTTCACCTACCTGCCGGTCGAGGACTTCACCCGGCTCCTGGAGCAGATCGTGATCCGGTGGACGGCCGATCGGGAGCCGCTCTCCGGGGCCGCGCGCACGGTCTCGGAGATGTTGGAGGCCGCGGAGCATACGCCTCCGGCGCCGGCGATGGACCCGGCCGGAGTGCGCGCACTGGCCGACGCGTTCACGCAGCAGGCGTCGGAGTCCGCCGACGGGCTCGCCGGGGGCTTCGGCCAGTCGCAGAAATTCCCGTCCGCGCCGCAGCTCGCGCTGCTGCTGGATTCGCAACGCCGCGAGCCGGTGGAGGCGCTTGCGGAGTTCCTGCGCCTGACCTTCGGGGCGATGGCATCGCTCGGGCTTCGCGACCAGCTCGGTGGCGGCTTCTTCCGCTACGTGACCGACCCCGGGTGGCAGGTGCCGCACTTCGAGAAGATGCTCTACGACAACGCGCTGCTCGCCGAGCTCTATTTCGACGCGGCCGAGGTGCTCGACGAGCCCGCCTTCGAGCGCATCGGGATGGATACCGTCGCGTTCATGGTGCGCGAGCTTGCCGCCCCCGACGGCGGTTTTTTCTCCAGCCTGTCCGCGGTGGACGCCGCGGACGTGGAGGGCGGCTTCTACCTGTTCGACGCCGAAGAACTGGAGCGCGTGCTCGACGCGGAGGAGCGCCGGGTGGTCGCCGCCGCATGGGGGTTCGAAGGGGCTCCGCGCATCGAGCACGGATACCTGCCGGTCCAGGCCGCGGAGTCGGGCGCGGAGGTGGCGCGTGCCGTCGGCCTGTCCGCCGAGGAGGTGATGGCGCGGCTCGTCTCGGCTCGCAGGAAACTGCTGGCGGTGCGAACCGAACGCGAGCTTCCGCGTGACGAGAAACGCCTGGCGGCATGGAACGGTCTTGCGCTCTCGGCGCTCGTGCGCGCCTCGGGGCGTCCCGGCGGCGCGCGGTTCGAGCTGCAGGCCCGTGCCGTCGCGCGCCTTCTCACCGAAGATCTCCGGGAGGGATCGATGCTGGTGCGGGCCCGCACCGAAAGGCCCTCCGGCAACGAGACGGAGCGGCAGATGGTCGCCCCTGCGACGCTGCAGGACTACGCCTATGTCGCCCGCGGAGTGATCGCCTTCGCGAGGACGTTCGGCGGCGAACAGCACTGGACAATCGCGCGTGAGATCGTGGAAGGAGCTTGGGAACGATTCCGCCAGCAGGACGGATGGCGCCTGTCGGACGCGCCCGGACTTCCGTATTCGGGCATCGAATCCGCCATTGCGGACGGTCCGATGCCGTCCCCTTCGGCGGTGCTACTCGACGCCACCATGGAGGTCGCGGATCGTTTCGGCGACGACGCGCTCGCGGCGCGCGCGCGCGCGGTCCTGCTTGCCGACGATGCCGCACTACGCCCCAACGCGTTCTTCCACGCGACCCGCATCCTCGCGCTGTTGCGGTGGCTGCCTGATCATG
>JAPOSC010000087.1 GCA_026709935.1 Thiotrichales bacterium | reverse complement strand
ACCGGGCGGTGAATCTTCAATGCACAACGGAGCGCAACATGATGAAAGCACGAACAAGCCTATGGGCGAGCCTGGCCATCGCGGCCAGCCTCGGCCTCGCCGGGTGCGGCGGGTCGAGCAACGAGAAGGAGGAACTATCCGCTGCGGATCAATGCACGGCAGACGGTGGCACTTTCGCGAATGATACCTGCACTACGCAGGCGGACACGCAGCGGGCCGATCTGGTCGCTAAGGCCGGAGCGGTCACTACCGCCCTTGGCGGTCTAACTGGCACGGATGATGACCCGACGCCGACTACTGACCAGATCGGGGCTGTCAATACGGCCATCACCGCTCTTGAGACTTCGATCAGTGGCGCTTCAGCCCTCAGTAACGAGGCGAAGCGCAGATACCAAGATCGGGTCGATTCAGCTAAGGCAGAAGTCGGTCGAGCTCAATCTGCTCGCACGAAGGCGGATAATGATGCAACCAAGGCTGCAACAACGGCCCTGAAGAAGACGGGGGATGCTCTGTACAAGGCGCTAGTAGGAACTACTGGCGGCAACGCGACTAACCCGCTCGCCAACATCACCCCTGTTACTCTGGGTTCGGATGAACTCACTGTCACTGTCATTGCCGGAGCGGGAGCCCTTCCAAATTCAGCAGTTCCAGCTACTCCCGCTGTCCCTCTCAAACCTAAATCCGGCAGCGTCGATGCTCTGAGCGGCTGGAAAGGTATAGATTTCACTGGTACCTCTAACGCCGATGAAAGTACTGAAACTCCGAAGCTTACTCACGAAGCGCGGGTATATCACAATCAGGGCGCGGCAAAGACGATGACGTTTTCTGGTACTGAAGGGAAGTACGGGATTACTGCTGTGGGTGGCTACGCAGGCGCTTCAGGGCAAACGGATACAGCCTTTAACTTTGGTGATGGCACTACATTCACCGCCGAAGGAAGCAAAATCAAAATCCCCTCCTTCACGGAGGAAGGGACGCAGATACGAACTAAGGGTGAAAATCAACAAAATTTCCGGGTTTCAGGTACCTTTGACGGCGCGTCAGGCCATTACGACTGCTCTAGCAGTACCTGCTCCTCAACTATCAGCGGGGGTAAACTGACAGGTCTAACAGGTACATGGAACTTCAAGCCTGCTTCAGGAGCAATGGTCTCGTCTCCCGATGCCGATTACCTCTACTTCGGCTGGTGGGTGGCTAAGGATGGGGATACTCCGGAAGCGGCTAGTGCATTTGCAGGAAGAGTCCAGAGTGGCAATACTGATGAACCTATCACCGATGGTCTCGACGTAAGCCCAGTCGGCGGAGGTTTAAGCGGCACAGCTACTTTCACCGGTGCCGCAGTCGGCAAGTACGCTTACAGGGATATTTCTGAAGGCACGGCCCACGGCGGTCACTTCACGGCAGATGCAGAGCTGACAGCTAAATTTGGAGCCGTCGATACGACTGAAGCAAATGCTGGAAATGGTGTTACCGGCACCGTTGACAACTTCCGTCTGAACGATGGCACTGAAGATCCAGGCTGGAAAGTGAGCTTGAACCGCGCTGCTTGGGGGACAGACTCAACCGCTGGACAGATTGCTGCGAATGGCATATCAGATGATCAAGCAGCCAATTACGCGCCTGCGAACACAACTTGGTCGATCAACGGCAATGGCGACGGGCCTTCTGGCACTTGGAGCGGCATGATGTACGACGAGAAGCCGGGGCCGGTCGGTGATGACCAGCCAGGCGACGGAAATGATCTCCCGACTACGGTCACCGGGACATTCCATTCTACCTTCGGCTCAGAAGGCCGCATGGTCGGCGCGTTCGGAGCTACGCGGTAACTGAGAGTTATTCGACTAGGGGCGTTTCCTACCTAGGAGCGCCCCATCCTTATCCCTCTCACGGAATCAGCACGGAGCACTCGCCAATGGCCACCGAGCGATTCCTACACATGCGGCTTACCCCCGAAGACTGCGCGACTCTCGATGCGCTGGTGGACCGGGTGAACCGTGAAGAGCCGGAGAAGGGCCGACTGGACTATCGAATGACGCCGCCCTCGCGCACCCAAAGCGATGTGGTACGGCTGGCGATTGCGGAGGCGTTGTTGCGGCGGTGCGAGGAGCGCGTGTAAGCCGCCAAGGGCGATGCGTCGCGGTGATGGTGAGCAGGAACCGGACGGACAGGTTGATCGGAGAGGGTGGCGGCGTCGCCTCATAAGGATTCGTCGCACCATCGGGATTCAGAGGGCGCTCCCGACGTCGTCACTCTCTCCACCTTTTGCGAAGCGGTGCCGGTGCCCCGCGGGGATATCTCAGGTGGTCCTCTCGGGACTACTCCGACCGGCATCGCTTCCTTTCACTTGGGCCGGTAGCGGAAATTATCGAACCCCCTCCCGAGGCACCCGCTGATTCCCGCCCCTCGAATCGAACACTTGACGGTGATTGCACTCGCCCCGGACGTGCTTCGGGGCATCCTTTTCTCCCCTCCCCCCGCTTCACCCGCTCCCCGAGCCGAGCATGAGCCGCACGCCGACAAGCACCACGGCGGAGCCGGCAAACGCGAGGCCGATCGCCCACTTCACCATCCGCACCTCAAGCACGGTGAGATCGCCTTTCGTCGCGAATACGGCGAGATCGGCTTTCGTGGCGAGCTCGTCACGGTCGGCGCTTGCGGCGGCGCGAAGCTGCGCGGCGATGGCTTCCGCCTGGGGGCGCTCGACGCCGGCGGTTTCGAGCTCGCGCGCCGCGGTGAGGGTGTCGAAGCCGGTTGATGGCATGGTGCTATTTCCCCGGTGTCAGTCGGTGGCTGGGGCAGTGCGCCTGACGAGGGTTTGGCTTCATGCGCCCGTGCCGGACATGAGTCGGGCGGCGAGGAACAGGACCGCGGCGAAGGTCGCAAGGCTGATCGCGCCCTGAATGCCGACGATCCACTTGAGCGCGGCAACTTCGGACTTGACCGCCCCAATGTCAGACTTGACCGCGGCAATGTCGGCTTTCGTCGCAAGCTCGCCCTGCCCGCTGCGGATGGTCTTCGCAATAGCTTCGGCTTGGCGGCGCTCGACGCCGGCGGCTTCAAGCTCGCGAGCCGCGGTCAGAGTGTCGAAAGTGCCGGTCGTCATGGAGGTGTCTCCGGTTACAGGTAGTCGAACGCTTCGGCCGCAGACTGGTGGCGAGTGTACTTCGCCACCATGCGCACGTTCGACCAGCGGCCTTGCCGCATGACAGCCGCGGCGGGTGCTCGATTGCTCGTCATTCGTTGCGTAATGCCGTCCCGGCCGCTGTGCCTGGTGTAGTCGCCATCGAGGCCGGCGGCCTGCGCGGTCAGGGTGGCGAGAGGAGTCGAGGTCATCGCATGCGCTCCGGTGGACGGTCGTCAAACGAGGCCGAACAGCCTGGCGGCCATCGCGACGATGAGCGCGGCCTGGAACCCGAACATCCAGCGCACTTCCGACCGCAATGCGGCGAGATCGGCTTTCGTGGCGGCCTGTTCATCGGCCCGGCCGATGGCCGATGCGATGGCTTCGGCCTGCTGGCGGTCGAGTCCGGCGGCTTCGAGGTCGCGGGCGGTACGCAGCGTGTCAAGCGAGTACATGGCGGGCTGAGTCTCCGATGTTGAGCGAGTGCGCGGATTCCGACGACAGGTCTTTATTATCGTCGATGATTGGGGGCGTGTGCGCCATCCGCGCAAGCGTAAGCATGGGTCCGCTTTCGTGGTGCCGGTGCTTCATGGTAGTACGGGGTACGGGCTCGGCTGGCTCGGTCTGGCGCTGGTGTTCGGGCACGTCGGCCGACTGGTGAGTGTGTGAAGCCGTCGTGGACCGGCGAGTCGCATCGGCGAGGAGATATGACCCTCTCGGGCGCGGCCCTCCCGCCGGGCGCGGGCACCAGCGTGGGCTCACGCCGGCCGCAGGATTGCCCCTTGCCCCGGCTGCCACCGTTCTCGCGCGATGAGCCATGACGCGATCGCGAGGTTCATGACGTTGAACCCGAACGCGGCGAGGATCGAGGCGGTGTAGTCGCCGGTGAGGTCGTAGAGGACGCCGGCCATCCAGGCCCCGAGTGCCATGCCGCCCACCGTGAACATCATCGTGGTGCCGATGCGCCACCCGGCCTCGCCGGCCGGGAACAGCGTGCGCACGATGATCGTGTACGAGGGAACGATGCCGCCCTGCGAGAGGCCGAAGGCGACGGCGAGCACGTAGAGCGTGGTGAGCCCGTCGGCGAACAGGAAACTGAAAATGACGAGCCCCTGCATCGCCGAACCGAGGATCAGGGTCTTGGTTCCGCCGATGCGATCGGAGAGCCAGCCCGACACGAGCCGGCTCACCACCCCGAAGCCGAGCATCAGGGCGAGCATGCGCGCGCCGTGCACCGCATCGAATCCGAGGTCGATGACCAGGGGGACGATGTGGACCTGCGGCATCGCCATCGCCACGCAGCACCCCACGCCGGCGAGACAGAGCAGCCCCTGGAGCGACCGGCTGGAGAACCCGAGCGGTCGCCGGTGGCCCCGGTGTCCGGCGGCGGCGCCTCCGCCCCCGTGGTCGATGATCGCAGGCCGGTACAGGAGGAGGGTGAGCGGCAGCATCAGGAGCAGGGTCAGGTGGCCCAGCCCCTGGAAAGTCACGCGCCACCCGTGGATGTCGATGAAGTGCTGCAGCACCGGTGGCCAGATCGCCCCCGACAGGTACGTGCCGCTGATCACGATCCCCACCGCGAGGCCGCGGCGGGCGGTGAACCAGTGCGAGATGTCGGACGCGACCGGCGCGAAGGTCGCGGACATGCCGAACAGCCCGCACAGGACCCCGAGCGAGACGCTGAAGTGCCACAGCGCGGTGGCTTCGGCCGCGAAGAGCAGTCCTGCGGGCAGACAGAGGCTCGCGATCAGGGCGGGGGCGACGATCCCGAACCGGTCCGCGAGCCGCCCCATCACCACGCCGCCGGCGGCGAATCCGAGCATGAACAGCGTGTAGGGCATCGAGCCCGCCCCGCGGCCGGTGCCGAACTCCTCCGCGGCAGGCTCCAGCACGAGGATGGCGGCGTACATCGCCGAGCCCGCCACCGCCATGAGGAGCAGCGACGCGAAGAGGCGGACCACGGGGTAGTAGGCGTGCGAGGTACGCGGCGTGGACATCGCGGTTCGGCGGTGACGGGAAGGCGCGAGTGTAGCCGCTTTCGGCCGGCGGGAGCCTCGCAAACACGTCGGAACGATGGGTTACGATCGCGGCCTCGTGATCGTTGAAGGAGTTGGCCCAGCCATGCGTTCCCATGTGCGCGTCGCGGTGATCGGCGGCGGGGTGGTCGGGTGCAGCGTGCTTTACCACCTGACCCGGCTCGGCTGGAGCGACGTCATGCTCGTCGAGCGTTCCGAGCTCACCTCGGGCTCGACCTGGCACGCCGCCGGCGGCTTCCACACCCTGAACGCGGATACCAACATGGCCGCGTTGCAGGGCTATACCATCCGGCTCTACCGCGAGCTGGAGGCGCTCACCGGCCAGTCCTGCGGGCTGCACCACGTGGGCGGCCTCACCCTCGCCGCGGACGCGGACCGCCTCGACTTCCTCATGGCGGAGCGGGCCAAGCACCGCTACATGGGACTGGAGACCGAGATCGTGGGGCCGGAAGAGATCGCCCGGCTCTCGCCGATCACCAACCCGAAGGGATTGCTCGGGGCGCTCTACGACCCGCTTGACGGGCACCTCGATCCCTCGGGCACCACCCAGGCGTACGCGAAGGGCGCGCGCATGCAGGGGGCGGAGATCGTGCTCCGCAACCCGGTGCGGGATCTCCGCCCGCGGCCCGACGGAAGCTGGGACGTGGTGACCGTGGAGGGCACCGTGAACGCCGAGCACGTGGTCAACGCGGCGGGCCTGTGGGCGCGCGAGGTGGGTGAAATGGCGGGCGTCTACCTGCCATGCCACCCGATGGAGCACCAGTACCTCGTCACCGACGATCTCCCCGAGGTCCACGAGCGCGACACCGAGCTGCCGCACTGCATGGACCCGGCCGGGGAGAGCTATCTCCGCCAGGAGGGGCGCGGACTCGTCATCGGCATGTACGAGCAGCGCTGCGAGCTCTGGGCGGTGGACGGGACGCCGGAGGACTTCGGCCACGAGCTGCTCCCGGAGAAGCTCGACCGCATCTCGGACAAGCTCGACGTGGCGTACGAGCGGTATCCGGTCCTGCGCACGGCCGGGGTGAAACGCATCATCAGCGGCCCCTTCACCTTCGCGCCGGACGGCAATCCGCTGGTCGGTCCGGTGCCCGGCTTGCGCAACTACTGGGCCGCGTGTGCGGTGATGGCGGGGTTCAGCCAGGGCGGCGGGGTGGGGCTCGCGCTCGCGGAGTGGATGGTCGAGGGCGAGCCCTCGCGCGATATCTTCGCGATGGACGTGGCCCGCTTCGGCGACTGGTGCACCCGGCCGTACACGCGCGCGAAGGTGAGGGAGAACTACCAGCGCCGGTTCGCCATCTCCTATCCGAACGAGGAGCTGCCCGCGGGGCGGGCGCTGGTGACGACTCCCGCCTACGGGGTGTGGGCGGGGCGGAATGCGGTGTTCGGGGCCGGCTACGGTCTGGAGCACGTGAACTGGTTCGCGCCCGTGGGCGAGCCTGCGTTCGAGCAGCCGAGCTTCCGGCGTTCCAACGCCTTCGGGCCGGTGGCGGCGGAGTGCCGCGCGGTGCGCGAGGCGGTGGGCATCAACGAGATCCACAACTTCGGCAAGTACCTGGTCGAGGGGCCGGAGGCCGAGGCATGGCTCTCGCGCCTGATGGCGAACCGGATGCCGGAGGACGGCCGCATCGCGCTCACCCCGATGCTGAGCCCGAAGGGGAGGCTCATCGGCGACTTCACGGTGGCGCGGCTCGGCGCCGAACGCTTCCAGCTCACCGCGTCCTGTGCGGCGCAGGCGTTCCACATGCGCTGGTTCGAGGCCCATCTTCCGCCGGGCGGAGTATCGGTGCGCAACGTTTCGCTCGCGCGCATCGGGTTCCAGATTGCGGGGCCCCGGGCGCGCGATGTACTGGCCGCCGCAACCCGCGCCGATGTCTCCAACCGGGCGCTGCCGTTCTTCCGCGTGCGGGAGATGGAGGTGGGGCTCGTGCCCGCCCTCGTGTGCCGCGTCAGCTACACCGGCGACCTCGGCTACGAGATCTACGTGGATTCCGAGCACCAGGTCGCGCTGTACCAGGCGCTGGCTGCGGCCGGGGAGGCGCACGGCCTGACGCCGTTCGGCATGCGGGCGATGATGTCGCTCCGGCTCGAGAAGTCGTTCGGCGCGTGGATGCGCGAGTATCGCCCGGAGTACACTCCGGCCGAGACCGGCCTCGACCGGTTCGTCGATTTCCGCAAGAACGACTTCATCGGCCGTGACGCCGCCATGCGCGAGCGCGATGCGCCCCCGGCGCGTCGGCTCTGCACCTTCGTGGTGGATGCGCGCGACGCCGACGTGTGGGCCGACGAGCCGATCTTCGCGGGCGACGAGGTGGTCGGGTTCGTCACCTCGGGCGGGTACGCCCACTACAGCGGGAAGAGCGTCGCCCTCGGCTTCGCGCCGACGGACCGGATCGCCGAGGGCGCGGAGTTCGCGATCGAGATCCTGGGCGAACGGCGTCCGGCGACGCTGGTCCTCGACCCGGTGCTCGATCCGCAGGGTGCGCGCATGAGAAGCTGACGCGGGGGCCCCAAAACCACCCTGAGTCGCCCTGAATTACTGTGAATCGCCGTGAATTTCCAGAAATCTCCGTGCAATAGAAGTTTTTTCTAGCAAAGTGCTTGAAAGTTCGAGGCGTGAGTGGCATACATTGACGCTCAACTTACGCCCATTCGATTTCGGCCACTTCGACGTGTTGGAAATGTGTGAATCGGGCCCGCGCCCGTGAGCGGTTCGATCGAGTTCACGCAGGACATGATGGCGGTGCTCCTCGTGCTGGGGCTCACCATCTACCTGTTCGTGTCCGAGGTGGTGCGGGTCGACGTGGCCGCGCTCCTCATCATGGTCCTGGTCGGGGCCACCGGCGTCGTGCCCGCCGCCAACATCTTCGACGGCTTCGCGAGCAACGCGGTGATCTCCATCATCGCGGTGATGATCATGGGAGCGGGCCTCGACCGCACCGGCATCATGAGTCAGCTCGCCGGCTACATCCTGCGCATCGGCGGCGGCACCGAGAAGCGGATCATCCCCATCATCTCGGGCACGGTCGGAGCCATCTCGAGCTTCATGCAGAACATCGGGGCGGCGGCCCTGTTCCTGCCGGTGGTGAGCCGGATCTCGACCCGCACCGGCATCCCGCTCTCGCGCCTGCTGATGCCGATGGGGTTCTGCGCGATCCTCGGTGGCACCATGACCATGGTCGGGTCGAGCCCGCTCATCCTGCTGAACGACCTGATTCTGAACGCGAACGGGGCGCTGCCGGAGGGTGTGGATCCCATGCCCACCTTCCACCTGTTCTCGGTCACCCCCATCGGAGTGGTGATGATCGCCGTGGGCATCGCCTACTTCGTGTTCCTGGGCGCCCGCGTGCTGCCGGAGGTGAGCGACGGCACCGCCGACACCGCCGGCACCATGCAGTATTTCGAAGATCTCTACGGCCTCAAGGGCGACATGTTCGAGGCGACGGTTCCCGCTACCAGCACCCTGGTCGGGAAGTCGATCGGGGAGGCGGAGGCGATCGAGGATGCCCCGTTCGTGCTGGGAATGCGGGTGGGGCGTGACATCTCGCTGGAACCCGCCGTCGACGCGATCATCCCCGCCGGCGCGACCTTCGCGCTCATGGGGAGCGCCGAGCAGGTGCGGCGCTTCGCGCGTGCTACCGGGCTCACGGTGGCCCGCGAGATGCGGGCGTTCGTCGAGGTTCTGAATCCGATGCGCGCCGGGGTGTCGGAGGTCGTTGTCCCGCCGGCGTCGAACGTGGCCGGGCGCACCATCCGCGATGTGGCGATGCGCCGCCGTTACGGCGCCCACGTGCTCGCCATCTACCGCCAGGAAGAGATCATCCGCCACGACCTCTCCGACACCGAGTTGCAGGTGGGCGACACGCTGGTACTGCACAGCTTCTGGGACGACCTGCACCGCCTGACCCGGGAACGCGCGTTCGTGGCGGTGACCGACTATCCCTACGAGGTCACCCGGCCGCACCGCGTGTACCACGCGCTGGTGTTCTTCCTGCTCGCCATCGGGCTGACGATCTTCACCGACATGCGTCTCTCGCTCGCGCTGCTCACCGGCGCGGTGGGCATGATCCTGAGCGGGGTCATCACCATCGACGAGGCGTACCGGTCGGTCGGCTGGCAGAGCGTGTTCCTGCTCGCCGGCCTGTTGCCGCTCGGGCTCGCGGTCGAGACCACGGGCACTGCGGCCTGGATCGCGCAGGAGACGCTGCACCTGCTCGGGGACGTGCCGCTGTGGGTGCTGCAGGGCGCCTTGGCGGTGCTCACCACCGCTTTCACCCTGCTGATGTCGAACGTCGGCGCGACGGTGCTGCTGGTGCCGCTCGCCATCAACATCGCCCTCGGCGCCGGTGCGAACCCGGCCGTGTTCGCCCTCACGGTGGCGCTGGCGGCCTCGAATTCCTTCCTCATCCCGACCCATCAGGTCAATGCGCTGATCATGGGACCGGGAGGCTACCGGGTGGTGGACTTCATGCGCGCAGGGGGCCTCATGACCATCCTGTTCCTGGTGATCCTCATCCCGATGGTGAACCTCATTTTCTAAGCCGGCTCCGCCGGCCGCGCCTGAGCCGGCATCAGGCCCATGAAGGCGGGAATCCGGACCGTAGTCGCAGGGGAGCGAGGAGTGCGGGGGCACCACGGCCTCCTCGGATGCCTGTGCTACAGTGCATCCGCTGCATGAGCCGCCGTCATTCGGCGTATCGGCGCGTGCATCCCCGTCCAATCCTTCGCAGAGGAGCTTCGAAGAATGCAACCCAAGAAACTGCTGCTTGGCGCAGCGGCCTGCCTCGCCCTGTCGGCGGCGGCATCCGCGGATGAGGTGACCATCGCTTCCTGGGGAGGTGCCTATCAGGAGGCCCAGAGCAAGGCCCTGTTCGGTCCGGTGGCGGAGGCGCTGGGCATCACCATCAAGGAAGAGACCTACAAGGGCGTCGGTCAGGTGCGGACCAAGGTCGCGGCCAACGCCGTGCCGTGGGACATCGTCGACACCGGATCCGGGGGCGGCGCCCGCGCCTGTGTGGAAGGCATCCTCATTCCCCTCGACTACAACATGATCGACACATCCGATTTCGTGGCCGACACCCAGCTCCCCTGTTGCGTCGGGACCATCGTGTTCGCCACCGTGGTCGCCTGGAACACCGAGACCTACGGAGACGACGGACCGCAGAACTGGGCGGATTTCTGGGACGTGGAGAAGTTCCCGGGCACCCGTGCCATCCGCAACAAGATGCACGGCATGCTGGAGCCGGCGCTGATGGCCGATGGCGTCCCGCCCGAAGAGGTGTACGAGGTGCTCGACAGCGAGGAGGGCATTCAGCGCGCCCTGGACAAGATCCGCGAGCTCAAGCCCCATGTGGCGGTGTGGTGGAGCTCCGGCGCTCAGCATGCCCAGCTCATGAAGGACGGCGAGGTGGACATGTCCACCGGATGGAACGGCCGCTTCGACGTGGCGATCGCGGACGGCGCCATGGCCAGCTACACCTACAACCAGGGTCTGCAGGACTATGACTGCTTCGGCATCCCCAAGGGGGCTCCGAAT
>JAPOSC010000065.1 GCA_026709935.1 Thiotrichales bacterium | reverse complement strand
CTGTCGCGGGGTTCATCCTAGTTCGAACTTGCCGTCTGGCCAATCGCTTCACGCTGCGCACCGTAGATCCTGCGAGGCGCGATTTCAAGACAGACTGACGCTGGACACCGGGCGGTCATGCCCCTGTATCGAGCATGAGCCGCACGCCGGCGAGTACGATGGCCGCGACGGCGAACGCGAGACCGATAGCCCATTTCACGAGGCGAATTTCGAGCGCGGCAGTGTTGGCGTTCGTGGAGTTTTCCAGCGCGGCAATGCTGGTGTTCATGGAGTTCTCGAGCGCGGCAATGCTGGTGTTCATGGAGTTCTCGAGCGCGGCAATGTTGGCGTTCGTGGAGTGTCCCAGCGCGGCAATGTTGGCGTTCGTGGAGTGTCCCAGCGCGGCAATGCCGGCTTTCGTGGAGTTCTCCAGTGCGGCAACGTCGGCCTTCGTCGCAAGCTCACCTTGCCCGTCGCGCACTGTCTTCGCGATGGCTTCGGCCTGCTCGCGGCTGAACTTCGCGGATTCGAGCTCGCGGGCTGCGGTGAGGGTGTCGAAGGTCATGGCGGTCTCCAGTGTGCGGTGCGATGGCGGTTGGCTGTGAACCATCCCGGGACGCCGGCGCGACGAATGGTACGCGAACCAGCGTCACTGGCTTCGTCCTTCGCAATCTCCAGGCTCCGAATCATACCGTGCCATGGTCATGGTACGCCCGAACAGCATTGTCATTCACTAGGTTCGCAGTCTCCGGGCGCCGACCATACCGAGCCGTGGTGGTCGGGCTGGTGGGGCCGGTGAGGGTTTGCACCATCGCCGGGTCGGCGCCGAGATTTTGGCGGGATTTCCGGGTTCGGGTTACCGTAGGCGCGAGTGCATCGGTACCGCCGCCCGAGCGGCGGACTCCGGTGCGCGGGAGCGTTTCCGGACGCTTGCAGACATCGGGAGCCGGGGAAGCATGAGCGAGCGAGACGGGAACGACATGCGCGAGTTGCTGGGCGAGACGGCTGAGCGCGCCACGCGGTTTATCGAATCACTCCCCGACCGCCGGGTCGCTCCCGAGCGGGGTGCGAGCGAGCTTGCGTCCGCGTTGGGCGGGGCGCTGCCGCGTCACGGGATGCCCGCATCGGAGATTCTCGCCCGGCTCGACGAGATCGGGGGGCAAGGGGTGACCGCGAGCGCCGGCCCCCGGTACTTCGGTTTCGTCACCGGTGGCGCCCTGCCGGCCTCGGTGGCTGCGAGCTGGCTCGCCACGGTCTGGGATCAGAACGCGTTCAGCGAAGTGAGCTCGCCGATCGGCGCGGCCATCGAGCGGGTGGCGATGCGGTGGGTGCTCGAAGCGCTGGACCTGCCGGCGGGTTCGGGGACCGCGTTCGTCACCGGGGCCACCATGGCCAACTTCACCGCGCTCGCGGCGGCCCGGCGCGCGGTGCTGCTTGCGCACGGCCATGACGTCGACCGGCACGGGCTCCGGGACGCTCCCGAGATCACGGTGGTAGTGGGCGAGCAGGCCCATGCCACCCTGTTCAAGGCCCTCGGCATGCTCGGGCTCGGGCGTGATCGGGTGGTTCGGGTCCCGGCCGACGATCAGGGCCGGATGCGCGCGGACGCACTGCCGGCGCTGGCCGGACCGGCCATCGTCTGCACCCAGGCGGGGAATGTGAACACCGGCGCCTTCGATCCGGTGGGGGCGATCTGCGACGCGGTGCGGGCGGACGACGTCCGGGTCCATGTGGACGGCGCCTTCGGCCTGTGGGCGCGGGCGTCGAGCCGGCTCGGCGCGCTTGCCGCCGGGGTCGAGCGCGCCGATTCCTGGGCGACCGACGCCCACAAGTGGCTCAACGTGCCCTACGACAGCGGTCTCGCCATCGTGCGCGACGCAGTGGCATTACACGGCGCGATGTCGATCCGGGCGGACTATCTTCCGAACCGCAGCCGCCGCGACCCGTTCGAGTTCACCCCGGAGACGAGCCGCCGCATTCGCGGGGCCGAGGTGTGGGCCGCGATCGCGTCGCTCGGCCGCAACGGTATCGCCGAACTCGTCGAGCACCACTGCCGCCAGGCCCGGCGGTTCGCGGCGGGGCTGCGTGAATCCGGCGCCGAGGTTCTCAACGACGTGGTGCTCAACCAGGTGCTGGTCGCGTTCGGCGACGATGCCGTGACCGCGGAAGTGATCCGCGGCGTGCAGCGCGACGGCACCTGCTGGTGCGGGGGCACCTCCTGGAACGGCCGGGCCGCGATGCGCATCAGCGTCTCGTCGTGGGCGACCATCGACGAAGACGTGGAGCGAAGCATCGACGCAATACTGCGGGTCGCGGCCGACGTAACGGGTGGATCAGAGTCGCCATCGGACACTGCGAAGTGATGCCGGCGCGGCGGCATCGTTCCGATCCGCCGGCGGGAGACGGCCTCATCGTGGCCGCGGTCACCGCGAAGTGACCGGAATCCGGCTGCATCATTCCAACCGCCTCGAGGTGCTCGCGGCCGAGCTGGCGCAGCTCATGCGCACCGACCCGGGCGATCCGTTCGCGGCCGAGCGGATCGTGGTGCCGCATCCCACGCGGGGGCGGTGGCTGTCGCTGGAGCTGGCCCGCACCCTTGGTATCGCGGCCAATATCCGCTTCGAGCAGCCGGCCGAGTTCGCATGGTCGATCATGCGCGGCGTGGTCCCCGATCTCTCCCGGGAGCAGCCGTACCTGCCGGCGCGGCTTCGCTGGCGCATCCACGACCGGCTGCCGGGGCCGGACGGAGCACCTGGCGGCGGACCGCGGCGCGATGGACATCCCGCCGGCGGGATCGACTCGAAAACGTTGCGGGATGCCCCGGACGACGGTGGCGGAGCGCCTGCGCCCGAGCGTGCGGTGGCCGGCTACCTGCGCGACGGCGACCCCCGCAAGCGGCTCGAACTCGCGGATCGCCTCGCCCGCATGTACGACAAGTGCCTCCTGTATCGCCCCGACTGGATCCGCGCATGGGAGAGCGGCCCGGCCCCCCACTGGCAGGCGCGGCTGTGGCAGCGCCTGGTGGCGGCGGACGGCCCCGGAGGCGCCCATCACTGGGTCAACGCCCTCGACCGGTTCCGCGCGGGCCGACAGGAACTGGCTGGGAATCCGTCTCGGCCCCCGGGCTGGCCGCGGCGTGCGTGCTTCTTCGCGGTGTCGTCCCTGTCCCCTTCGTATCTGGAGCTGATCCGCGACGCGGCCCGGACGATCGAGATCCATCTCTTCGTGTTCAACCCTTGTCGCGAATACTGGGGCGACATCCATTCGAGGCGGGAGATCGACTCCCGCGCCGGCGGCACCGACCCCAATGCCCGCTACCTCACCGAGGGCAACGAGCTACTCGCGGCCTGGGGACGGGCGGGGCGCGACAGCATCGACGCCCTGGTCGAGGTTCACGACGCCGAATGGGAAGAGTATTTCGTGGTGCCCGCCGGCCCTCACCGGCTCGCCGCGGTGCAGCGCGACATCCTCGACCTGCGTCTCGCGGGTGAAGCGGATTGCTCGGATGAGGTATCGGAAGGCGCGCCCGACGACGTACCAGTTGAAGCATCATCGGGATGCACTCCGAAAGCGGCCGACGCCGCGCTGGCGGCTGGCGCCCCCGACGGCGCACCGGATGAAGCACCGTCAGGACGTATCCTGGAGACGACCGATACCGCGCCGGCGGCTGGCGCACCGAGTGGAGCGCCGGCTCCCCCGCGTGTTGAAGGGGCGGCGGGACTGACTTCGGACGATTCGATCCAGATCCATGTGTGCCACTCCCCGGTGCGCGAGGCCGAGGTTCTGCACGACCGGTTGCTCGCGGTGTTCGAAGCCCACCCTGATCTGGAGCCGGCGGATGTCCTGGTCCTGGCGCCGGACCTCGATGTCTACGGACCCGCCGTGGAGGCGGTCTTCGCGGCGGCGGGGCGCGTGCCGTGCCATGTCGCCCGCGCCCGGACGGCGGAGTCGCGCACGATGCGCGCGTTCCTCGATCTTCTGTCGTTGCCGGGCTCGCGACAGGGCGCCGAGACCGTGCTCGCGCCGCTCGCGGCGCCGGCGATTCAGGCTCGATTCGGCTTCGGCGACGCTGATGTCGCCATCATCCGGGAATGGGTGCGCGAAGCCGGCATCCGCTGGGGGGTGGACGAGGCGCATCGCGGCGAGGAAGGTCTGCCCGCGACCGCCGATCACACCTGGCGGCACGGCTTGCGCCGGCTCCTGCTGGGCTACGCGATGGCGGATGTCGGTGCGCCGGTGGCCGGGCTCGTGCCGTGCCGGGCCGGGGGGGGCGCATTCGATGTCGGGGGGACGGACGGCGAGCGGCTCGGCCGCTTCGTCTCGTACTGCGAGGGTGTCCTCGGGCTTCGCCACCGGCTTGCCGGCCGGCGTCGGCCAGCGCACTGGGCGGCCGAACTTCGCGCGCTCGTGCGCGACTTTCTCGCCGACGGATCGGAGCCGGTTGAGCGCGGTGGGCCGAGCCGTCGCCCCCGCGGGTCCGCGGGCGGAGCGATCGCCCGCGAGCTGGCCGACGAGGTGGGCGCGGTGCGCACGCTGATCCGGGAGTTCGAGAACGAAGCGGCGGCGGGTGAATCTTCGATCCCCGTCGAAGTGGTGGTGGACGCGCTGCGCGAGCGGACGCAAGGCACCGCTCGCGAGGCGGCGCGCCTCACCGACGGCGTGACCGTCGCGAGTCTCGGCGCCGGACGGGTCTTCCCGGCCGAGGTAGTGTGCGTCGTCGGCATGAACGACGGCGTGTTTCCCCGCTCGCCGTCGGCCCCGTCGTTCGACGTTGTCGCGGCCGGGCGGGCGCGGCGCGGCGACCGCGACGTCCGGTACGAGGACCGGTTCGCGTTCCTGGAGGCGCTGCTCGCCGCCCGGCGCTGCTTCATCGTGACCTATGCCGGGCGAGGTCTGCGCGACGACGCCCCGATCCCCCCGTCGGTGCTGGTGGATGAGCTGAAGGACTATCTCGACCGGCGGTTTCCGGGCGCGCCGTTGGAGGTCCGCCACCCGCTCCAGCCGTTCAGTCCGCGGTACTTCGAGGCGGCCGGCGATGCGGACTCCGGGACGCGGGATCTCTTCAGCTACTCCCACGGCATGTGCGAAGCCGCGAACGTCCTGCGCGCCGCTCGCGCCGCCGATGAGGAGCCGAACTCCCGGTTCGCCGGCGTCGAGCTGCCGGCGCCGGACGCGTCCCGTCGCCACGTCGACCTCGCCGACCTGACGAGCTTCTTCGCCCACCCGACCCGGTACTTCCTCCGCGAACGGCTCGGGGTGCGGCTGGAGCTGGAGGACCTGACGCTGGAGGACGAGGAGCCGTTCGAGCTCGACGGCCTGGAGCGCCATCGCCTGCAAGCGGACGTCTGGTCTCAGGTGCGGGCGGGGGTCGAGCCTGAGCGCGGTGCGGCGCTCCTGTACGGCAGCGGGCGACTGCCGCAGGCGGGGCTGGGGCGCATCGTCCACGAGGATGTGCGCGAGGCGGTGGAGCCGCTCGAAGCGCGGTTGGCCCCGTATCGGGAGGCGCTCCAGGCGCCGCTGCGTTCCCTCGATCTGACGCTCGGCGAGTTCCGCATCGTGGGGACGTTCGAGCAGATCGCGCCGGCTGCCGGGGCGCCGGCCGACGAGGTGCCGGCCGATGAGGTGCCGGGTCGGCGGGCATCGTCCGAACCGCCGCTCGGCCCGATGGTGTGGTGGCGGCTGGGGAAGCTGCGGGCTCGGGACCGGATCGAGATCCGGCTGCGGCAGCTTGCGTGGACGGCGGCGGGATACGGCCCGCTGGAGGCGGTTGTGGTCTCGCGCTCGCGCGACGGGAAGTCGTGGCAGTCGGCGATATTCCCTCCCCCCGAAGATGCGCGCGAACATCTCGGGCGGTGGCTCGATGCCTGGTGGCGGGGGCAGTCGGCGCCGCTGCCGCTCTTTCCGGAGACTTCGTTCGCGTACGCGAAAGCGATCGTCCGGGCGGAGGGCGACGGCGATGCTTCGACGGGGGCGGCCCGCGAGAAGGCCGCCTCCGTCTGGTACGGCGACCGGTTCGCACGGGGCGAGGGCCTCGATCCGTACCTCGCACTGGTCTGGGAGTCCGGAGATCCCCTGACCGGTGACGACTTCGAGGATCTGGCGGAGCAGCTCCTCGTCCCGCTCGTGGGGGCGCAGCCGTGAGCCCCGGCGGGCAAGACGACTCCCGGGCTTCTGGACTTTCCGGGTCGCTCCGTGGCCCGGGCGGGGCCGCGGCGACGAGCGCGGAGTCCGCGCCCGAGCCGGCACTGTCGGAGCCTACGCCGCTCGACCTCCCGCTCGACCGCGCCGGCACGACGTTCATCGAGGCCAGCGCCGGCACCGGCAAGACCCACGCCCTCACCACCCTTGTCTCCCGCCTGATCATCGAGGAGGGCTGGTCGATCGACCGCATCCTCGTGGTCACGTTCACCCGGGCCGCTACCGCGGAGCTCCGGGATCGGATCCGACGCGTCCTCGCCATGTTGCTGGACGCGGTCCGGGCGCGCCGGCGCGAGGCGGTCGCTTCGCAGGGGTGGGAATCCTCCGCCGGATCTCCGGACCAGGCTGACCACCTGACGCCCGTCGGCCTCCCGGCCTCTGCCGATCTTCCGGGCTCTGCCGGTTTGCCGGCCCCCGCTGGTCTTCCCGATCCCGCCGGTCTCCCAATCTCTGTTGCACCCCCGGACCCTGCCGGGTCCCCGGACCGCGGAGCCCCTGCGCCTGCCGTGGACCCCCGGGCGCGCGAGCTTCTGGCGGCGTGGGAAGGCCGGGCGGGGGACATCGACTTCGCCCTCGCGGCCCGGCGCCTGGAAGGCGCGATGCACGACATCGACCGGGCCAACGTGTTCACCATCCACGGCTTCTGCCAGCGGGTACTCGCCGATCTCGCCTTCGAGAGCGGCCTCTCCTTCGGGTGCGAGGTCGGCGGCGACGGCGGCGAGGTGGTGGCGGCGGCGGTGCGCGACTTCTGGCGCCGTCGCATGTATCCGTCCTCAGCGCTGTTGATGCGCCATGCGGTGGGGAGCGGGTTCCTGCCCCGCGCTCTGGCCGGTTGGGTGTCGAGCCGGCGCGCGAAGATCGGTGCCGAAGTTGTCGGCGGCGACCCGCCCGCGTCGCGGCTGGAAGCGTGCGAGGCCGCCTGGCGCGACGTGTACGACGCGGTGCGATCGCAGTGGGAGTCGGAGCGGGACACGTTCCGCGCGGAGATCCTCGAAGGCCCCTGGCTCAACCGCCAACGCTATCGGATGGCGCGCTCGAAGGCCGAACTCGACGCGCTCGATGCCCTGTTCTCCGCCGCCGGGCCCCGCCTGCCGGCGGAGGGTGCGGCCCGCCGCTACGGTCGCGAGCAGCTCGCGCGCGCCTGCAGGAAGGGCGGCGCGGTGCCCGACCATCCGCTATTCGATGCGTTCGACCGTCTGGAGGACGCGTCCGCCGTGCTGCGTGCGGAGTATGACCAGTGGTTGCGATGGGCGCGCGCAGAGGCGCTGGCCGAGGTCCGTCAATCGGTGCGCCGCCGGGTGCGCACCGATCGGACCCTCGCCTGGGACGACCTGCCGATCGAGCTGGATCACGCGCTCGGGAGCGCCGGCGGGGCGCGTCTGGCGGCGCGGATCCGCCACGAGCTGCCGTGCGCGCTCATCGACGAGTACCAGGATACGGACCCGGTCCAGGCCCGAATCTTCAGCCGCATCTATGCGCACCCCGGACCGTCGCCGGCCGCCTCGTCCTTCGAGCCCGAGAGCGGCCTCTCGCGCGAACACCGTCCTGCGGCGGCGCCGTTCCCGCAGGGGGCGTTGACGTCCAAATCTGAGCCCGAGGCGATATCCGCTCCCGATCCAGCGCCGCCCGCGCATGTCACGGGGCCGCGAGGGTTGGAGCTGGAGCGCGGGGGAATATCCGACCCCGATGCGGCGTGGCCCGGACATGACACGCGATCGCGAGGGTTGGAGTCGGAGCCGGGGGAGGCGCCGACCCGCGACGAACGCGCGCGCCGGGGGCCGTTCATCGTCGTCGGCGATCCGAAGCAGTCCATCTACCGGTTCCGCGGCGCCGACGTGTTCGCCTATCTCGCGGCCCGACGATCCGCGACCGCACGCCTGCACCTCGACCGCAACTGGCGTTCCACCTCACGGCTGGTGGAGGCGGTGAACGCGTTGTTTTCGGGAGCGGCGCCGTTCGTTACCGCCGGGATCGACTACCGCGCGGTGGCGGCGGCCCGGGAAGCGCCCGATCCGTTGCGGATCGCGGGTCAGGACGCACCCGTCCCGTTCGAATTCCAGCTTCTCCTCCGCGGGCGTGACGGCAAGGCGCTTGCGAAGAAGGAGGTGGAGCCGGTGGTGGCGGGGGCGGTGGCGGACGAGATTGCCCGCCTGCTGGTGCTCGCGGCGCGTGGCGAAGCGGTGGTGGAGGACCGGCCGCTTGCGGGCGCCGACCTCGCGGTCCTGGTCCGCACCCGCGAGCAGGGCCGCGTGATGGCCGAGGCGTTACGCGAGCGCGGGGTGCGCAGTATCGAGATCGACGACGGCAGCGTGTTCCATACCCGCGAGGCCGAGCAGCTCGAACGTCTCCTGTGGGCGCTCGCCGATCCGGGGCGGGAGCCGCAGGTGCGCGGAGCGCTCGCCGGCGATCTGTTCGGTCTCGATGCGCCGGCGCTGTACGCGCTCGGAGAGGACGAGCCGGCATGGAGCGCCTGGGCGCAGCAGCGCGAGGACTGGCGCGCGCACTGGGAATCGCGGGGCATCGGTTCCCTGCTGCTGCGCCTGCTCGAAGGGGAAGGGGGCGCGAAGCACCTCCTGCGGCACCCCGACGGTACCCGCCGACTCACCAACTACCGGCACCTCGCCGAACTGTTGCAGGCGGCGGAGACGCGCGACCGACTCGCCACGTCCGAGCTTGCCGCCTGGCTCAACCGCCGCCGGACCGATCCGGACGGCCGGGACGAGGAGGCGAAGCTGCGCATCGAGAGCGACGAGCGGCTCGTCAGGATCCTCACCGTGCACGGCTCCAAGGGGCTCGAATTTCCCGTGGTGTTCTGTCCTTTCGCATGGGACGCGCGCGGGCCGGATCGGCGCTCCGATGCGGTGGACGCGGTGCATCACCGCGGTGCGGCGGAGGATTACCGGGAGATCATCGACCTCGCGCCCGACGAGCGGGCGGCGGCCCTGGAGCGGCTGGAGGAGTTCGCCGAGTCCGTGCGGCTCTTCTACGTCGCGGTCACGCGGGCGAAGTACCGGTGCGTGGTCGCGTGGGGCCAGGTGCGCGGGGCCGAGCATGCGCCGCTCGCGTGGCTGCTCCACCGGTCCGCGGGCGGACAGTCCCCGATCACGGAGCCGAAGGGGGGCGGCGCCGCTGGCGCCGCTCTCCGGTCCACGGACGAGCAGCCTCCGCTCGCGGAGCCGGCGGGAGGGGGCGTCGCTGGTGCCGCCCTCCGCTCTGCGGACGGGCAGCCCCTGATCACGGAGCCAGCGGAAGGCGACGTCGCCAGTACCGCTCCCCAGTCCATGGACGGACCGCCCCCGATCCCCGAGCCGGCGGGAGGCGACGCCGCCAGTACCCCTCCCCAGTCCGTGGACGGGCCGCCTCCGCTCACGGAGTCAGAGGGAAACGACGCCGCCATCGCTGCCCTCGCTGCCGTGGCGGACAGGTTCCGCGGGCTGGAGGCCGGGGCCTGGCGCGGCGAGGTGGAAGCCTTCGCGCGGCGGGTGCCGGGGGCGGTCGCGGTGTCTGTGCTCGATCCCGAGTCGTCCCCCGCCCGCCCACCGGAGGGGCTCGACGGTCCGCTTCCGGCCCTCGCCGCGCGCGCACTCCGTCGTCCGCTGCGGCGCATCCGCAGCCTGACCAGCTTCTCTGCGCTGTGGGCCGAGGCCGGAGCCGCGACGCCGGCCGGTGCCGCCGGAGCTCGAACCCCGGCCAGTCGCGATGAAGCCGAGATCGACCGGCCGGACCATGACCAGCACGAGGCCCCGGCGGGCGCTGCCGGCGACCCCCGGGATATGGGTGGGGCGGCGGCGGGTGAACGGACCGCGTTCACGTTCCCGAGGGGTCCGGTCGCGGGGAGCTGCCTGCACCGGATCTTCGAGCGACTGGACGAGTCTCCCGACCTCGCCGGGAACCGGACGGATCTCGACGCGATCTGCGACGCTGCGCTGGCGGACTTCGGGATCGACGGTGTCTGGAAGCCGGTGGCGCGCGCCATGGTCGAGAACACTCGTGCGGTCCGGCTCCGGGAGCCGGAAGCGGCGAGAATGACGGAGCCATCTCACACGGCGGCGTCAGGGGCGGAGCGGGAGCGCGGCCATTCGACCGTCATGGAATCACGCTCCGGCGGGAGTGATGGACAAGCGCCCGCACCGACATTCCCGTCAGGACGGGATTCCACCGGCGGTTCGCCGGATGCGTCGTTCCTCGGAACCAAGTTCGATCCGCAGCCTGAAGTGTCTTTGACGAAGGGAGCGGAAGGGGGCGCAGGTTCGGAACGGGCCATCGTCACCGCGGATCTCGGGGCCGGCCGCGCCGCCGGAAACAACGGCTTCCGCTTGGGCGATCCGCACCGTCGGCTGGTGGAACTGGAGTTCCACTTCCCGGTGGAGGGGCTCGACCGCAGCCGGCTTGCCTCGCGGCTCGTCGAGCACGGCTATCCGGATCCGTTCGTCGGCCCGGCGCCGAACCGGGCAGGCGGGACGGGTCGATCCGGGCCGCCGCTCCACGGCTTCCTGCGGGGCTATGTCGATCTGGTGGTGGAGCACGGGCAACGCTGGTACGTCGTGGACTACAAGTCGAACTGGCTCGGCCCGGAGCCGGGCGACTATGCGCCGGAGGCGCTCGCCGCATCGATGCATGCGGGTGGCTACACGCTCCAGTCCCTCATCTACCTCGTCGCGCTGCACCGGTATCTTGCGACGCGGCTTCCGGACTACGAGTACGAGCGCCACGTCGGGGGCGCGTTCTATCTCTTCGTGCGCGGCATCGAACCGACGGCCGGCCTGCGCCGCGGTGTGTACTTCGACCGGCCCGCCGCTGAGTGCCTGCGCGCGCTCGATGACTGCTTCCGGGGAGGTGGTGCATGACGGGACCGGCGGCTCTTGCGGGTGGTGGAGACCGGACGGGCGACCGTTTCCGAGCTGTCCTTTCCGGGTCCGCCGCCGAGTGCCTGAATGCGCTCGACAACTGTTTCCGGAGAGCGGGCGCATGACGGGACCGGTGGCTCCCGCGGGTGGTGGAGACTGGACGGGCGACCGTTTCCGAGCTGTCCTTTCCGGGTCCGCCGCTGAGTGCCTGAGTGCGCTCGACAACTGTTTCCGCAGAGGTGGTGCATGACGCAATCGGTGGCCCCTGCGGGTGGCAGGGATCGGTCGGGCGACCGCCCCCGAGCCGTTCTCCGGCCCACCGCCGGAGCGGGGGTGCTAGACGTTCTGCGGGAGCAGGGTCATCTCGCCGCCATCGATCGGCACTTCGCGGTGCTCATCTCGGATCTGGACGGGAGCGACGGGCCGGAGCTTGCGCTGGCGGCGGCGCTGGCGAGTGCGTGGACCAGGGACGGCCACGCCTGCGTCGTGCTTCCCGAGATTGCGGGCCGCGACTGGCCGCGGCCGGGCGGGGTGCGCTTGCCCGATCTCGACGCATGGATCGCGGTGCTCGATGCGAGCCCGATGGTGGCCCGAGCCGAAGACGCGGAACGCCGACCGCTCGTCCTCGATGGCAGGGGCCGACTCTATCTCGACCGGCTGTGGGCGGCGGAAACGGATGTCGCAATGGGCCTGCTCGGGCTTGCAGGGGCGACGGGGCTTGCCGGTGCGGGGGCGGCGGGGCCGGCGACGGCTGCGACGGGGCTTGCCGGTGCGACGGTGCCGCAGGACGGGGATGCAGAGCCACCGCAGGACGAGCGTCCGGAGGAGAGCGCCCGTGATCGGTCACGGAGCGGACGGGACGATCACTCGGCAGGGCCGCCACCGGATTCCCGCCTCCGTGGGAACGACGGCGCCGGCGCTCGTTCGTCGCTCCCGCCGGGGCGGGAATCGGCCGGGCCTGATGTGGGCGCAAACGCGCAGGAGCGGGTCGGCGTCGTTCGCGCTCGCACCGGGTCCGATGACGATAGCGACCGTTCGCATCGGCGGGGGGCGGAGCATGACGGCGCGGTACGCGGGCCGGAAGGACTCGATGCCGGGCTCGACCGGCTCTTCCCCGGCGCGGCCTCGGGCGATCGCGCCGTGATGGCGGCGCGCACCGCCGCATGCCGCCGGCTCTGCGTCGTCTCCGGCGGTCCCGGCACTGGCAAGACCACCATCGCGGCCGCGATCGTCGCCCTTCTCATCGAACTTCGGCTTGCCGCACCGGAGCGGATTGTTCTCGCGGCGCCAACCGGCAAGGCGGCGGCGCGACTCCAGGAGGCGGTCCGCGGTCGCCACCGGACGCTGGTCTCCCGCCTGCCGGCCCTGGCGGGGTACGAGGCGCACGCGACCACCGTGCACCGATGGCTTCACAGACAGGCCCGGGATCGGCGGCCGATCGACGCCCTCGTTCTGGACGAGAGCTCCATGGTGGACCTGACCCTCATGGCGCGAGTGCTCGCCGCCCTTCCCGGCCACGCCCGACTCGTTCTGCTCGGCGATGCGTCACAGCTTGCCTCGGTCCAACCGGGCGCGGTGTTCGCGGATGTCTGCCGGGCGGGGACTCGCGCCGGGGTGGCCCGGGCAGGGCACGGCGTGGCGGCACCGACCGCGTCCGGTGTTGATACCGACGGCGCGGGCGGGGAGGGTGGCGCCACGGCGTCGGAATCCTCGCCGCTCGCCTCCTGCGTGGTGGCGTTGGTGCGCAACTGGCGATTCGACGAGGCCGGCGGCATCGGGCGCCTTGCTGCTGCGGTGGTTCGTGGTGACGCGGGCGCCGCCGTCGCAGCGCTTCTGGACCCCGCGGACACCGCGACGGAACTTCGGCCCCTGGCCGATGCGAGGCAGTTCGAGCGACTCGCGACGGCGTTCGCGGACAAGCGCTTCGCACCGGCGCTGCGGACGATGCAGTCGGAGCCGGCTGCTCGCGAGCAGGCCCACCACGACGCTGGTCTCCGCCGCCCCCCGCGATTCGAGATGGAGCCGATCGAGATGGAGCCGAGCCCCGTCGTCGATGACGAGCGGTCGGCGTTCGGACCCACCGTCGGCTCCGGGGCGCTGCCGACGTTCGGATCTGCCGTCGGCTCCGGGCCGCTACAGGCGTTTCGGGTCCTGTGCGCGCATCGGGTCGGAGCATTCGGGGCCGAGCGCTTCAACCGGCTGGTGGAGCGGCGGCTCGGCGCCCTCGGACTCGTCCCGGCGGACGACGCCTTCTACCCCGGGCGCCCGATCCTCGTCACCCGCAACGACCCGCGCACCGGACTTTCGAACGGCGACACCGGCATCGTCGTACGCGATGCGGATGGTCGCATCAGGGTGTGGTTTGCGGAGCTGGAAGACGCCGAAGGCCGGCCCCGGCTGGTGGCGCCGGCCCGGTTGCCGCCGCACGAGAGCTTCTTCGCGGTGACCGTGCACCGTGCCCAGGGTTCGGAGTACGACGAGGTCGCGGTGGTGGTGGGTCCGGCCGAGTCGCGTGTTGCGACCCGCGAGCTTCTCTACACCGCGGTCACGCGGGCGCGCCGGCGGGTGGTGGTGTACGGGTCGGAAGAGAGTGTCGCGGCCGCGGTGGGGCGGGCCACCGAACGATACACCGGACTGCGCGAGGCGCTTTGTCTGCGTTGGGGGGTCTCCGGCGCTCCGGCTTGAGACGCCGGAGAAGGCCATACCGCTGCCTCTCCAGCTTTCAAGCAGGTATTCGCCAAGCGCCACCGACCGAGGGCAGCTTTCCGGCAAGTCCTTCTGCGCCGTGCCCCGTCGTCTGAAACCCGTCGGTGGTGCTGTCTTGCGCCAAAGCCCCTCCTGCAACCATCGTCGGAACCACCGCGGTGAGTAGCGTTGCGCGTCTCATGGGGTGGATCTCCCATCACCGCGGTTTGGCAGAGCTGCGTTCACAACCGTAGTGGCGCCCGACGCAATCGGGCGCCACTACGCAGGGCGGAGTCCAATGGGGATTACATGGCTGTTACGTCTGTGGCCCTGCATGTCGCGGAGTTGGGCACCTGTATTCTTGTCCTTGTATTTGTGGCAGTTCGACCGTCTGACGTTTATGAAAATGCATGCGGACTTCTCGCTCGCCCAAAATGTTGACGGCCGTGCAAGTGAGGTGGCAAGCATGTCTGTGTCGATAACTTTGACCATATCCAAGGGGAGTATGCCAGTTCGTGTAATTGCCGTACCCGTCATCCCAGCACTCACCCCCATGCTGCGCATCGTGGCCCGGACGTTGCTCCCATTGCTTGGCGACTTCAATTTCGGATGGCGTGCAGGGTACGTCGAAGTCGGACCGATCGTTACGCTCATGCTCGGGGATATTCGGATCCGGTTTCCACCATGATGTTCCTGTACTGACATGGGTCTGCGAATAGCAACGGTTCGGTGGCTCATGCGCCAGCACAGATATCGCCGAGCCTGAAAGGAGCAATACGACGAAAGCAGTCAGAAACCGCGAGGTACATTGCCTGTTTTTCCTGACCATTTGATGCGTCCTCCGCCTGGGGTGCGACCTCTGTCCCGCACCATGGACGGTACGCACCGTAGTGCCAATGCCGGGCACGAGTCCAAGATCGAATCCTGATGGAACGGATAAGAATTTCCAATGCACCGGGCGGTGCCGCCAGCGACCCGAGTAGCTCGCCGCGAGTTCCCACCCCACATCCCTGTCATCGCGAGACGCTTGTCCGCCGTGGTCGTGGCGGACGGATCGCAACCAAGTGAGAAATGCGGGTTAAGGCGTACGTGAAGAAGACGGGTATTGGGCCGCATTTCTCACTGGCCCTCGAACCGGAGCCATCCAGCGCGTGAACGGTTCTCCGATCCTTGCCGAGAACTGGTGAGAAATCCGGACTCACCCGGAAATTTTGGTCAAATCCCCGGGTCTAATAAACCACGTTCATCACCGCGATTTCCGGCGTGTCGCCCACGGTGATCGCGGCGGCTTCGAAGCTGGGGGGGCCGAAGGTCGCCTTCGCGTCGTTGCCGAAGCCGTACCCCTCCCTGGGAATGCCGAACAGACCGGTGTCGAGATCGCCGTTGTCGTTCTCGTCGTGGAAGGCGGTCAGGGCGTACCGGCCGGGAGGAAGGTCGTCGATCACGAATCGCAGCGTTCCGGTGCGGGCGGATGCGCGGCGGGCCGCTGCCACCTCGTCTCCGGCGGGAAACGTGTCCTTCGATTGCGGTCCGTGCACGGCGAGCAGGACGCGGCCTTCGCTGGATCGGATGCCCCGCACTTCGACGGTGAGATCCGCGGCCGAAGCCTGGAAGGCGACAACACCGGCGAGGCCGGCGGCAACGAGAATCCCGGAAGTCATGGTCATCGAAGTCATGGCAGCCCCTCGTGATGATCGATTCGGCCCGCCGTGGGTCGTGCCGGGCGGGATCGGCCGAGAATTCTCGACAGTCGCTTCGACTTCCGACAAGGGTGGAACCCGATCCGAATTCGTAAAGTGCATGACTTTTTCGTGGGTGGCACGCAGGTGCAGTTTGCGATTCGCGAGTGGCCTCACGTTATGGGCGCGGGCCGGCGCGTCCGGAGGGTGGCCGGGCGCCGCCATCGGTGCCGGCTCTCGATGGTTGCGGGGGGAAGCAGGCGAGGAACTGCTGCGAGCTCGAACCCGGGGATGGCCGCGAGCGGCTCGAGTGGTCTGCGTCAGCCCGGAAATTTCACCGATTCGCGAAGCGAGGGCGCGTAGATGGCCGCGTTCAACGCGGCAAAAACGTGAAACGCCTGCGGAAGCAAGCGTTGGTTCGATCAAATCCGCGCCCGCAGCCGTGAATTTCCGGGTCAGGCCAGGAACTTCTTCGCGATCTCGTGGCAGTCTCTGGAAAGACCGGGCGCGGCGAGCACCCCTTCGAGTTCGCGGCGCAGCAACGCCCCGCGGGCCGGGTCGAGGCGCCGCCAGCGGCTGGCCGCGCCCAGCAGCCGGGCTGCGGACTGCGGATTGAACGCGTCGATGGCCAGCACGTGCTCGCAGAGAAGCCGGTATCCCCGACCGGACGCATCGTGGAACCGGCACTGGTTGGCGTGACAGAACGCGCCGAGGAGCGCCCGGACCCGGTTCGGGTTCCGGAGATCGAAGCCGGGGTGGGCGGTGAGCCCGCGGACGTTGTCGAGGGTGTCGGGCCGGCGCGAGGTGGCCTGGAGCGAGAACCACTTGTCGAGCACCAGCGGGTCGTCCTTCCAGCGTTCTTCGAACCATGCGAGCCGGTCGTGCCGCTCCGGAGCGGGCGAGTCGGCGAAGCAGGCGAGGGCGGCGAGCGCATCGGTCATGTTGTCCGCGGTCTCGAGCTGGCGTCGGCACTTCGAACGCACCGTCGAGTCGTCGAGCTCCATCAGGTAGCCGAGGCAGAGGTTCTTCAGGCTACGGCGTCCGACGCTGTCGGCGTCGAAGCGGTAGGGTCCGCGGGATCGGTGCGCATCGTGGACGGACGCAAAGGCGTCCGAGAGGCGCTGGGCCAGCGTCGTTTTCAACGTCTCGCGCACTTCGTGGATGGCCTCGATCGCAATCACTTCCATGCGATCCGCGAGGTTCGATTCCGACGGCAGGGTGAGCGCTTCCGCCGTGAATGCCGGGTCGGCGGCGGCGTCGAGGAGCAGGGCGCGCATGGCGGCGACGAACCCGTCGGGAACGCCGGCTTCGACGCCCGTGAGCCGGTCGCCGACCATCCGCAGCATCAGCCGGGTTGCGTATTCCTGTGCCGCGTCCCAGCGGTTGAACGGGTCGGTCTCGTGGGCGATCAGGAATTCGAGTTCGTCCTCGCTTCGCTCGATGTCGACCTTCACCGGAGCGGAGAAGCCGCGCGCGAGCGACGCGACCGGGGAGGTGGCGACGTTCGAGAAGCAAAAGCTCTGCCGCCCTTCGCGGACATCGAGCACCGCTTCGCCATCGCCGGTCAGCGCCGGCTCCGCCGAGCAGAGCGGAAGATTGCCTCCGTCCGGGCCGAGCAGCGCGACCCGGACCGGGACGTGCAGCGGCCGCTTCTCCGGTTGTCCCGGGGTCGGCGGGGTGTGCTGCTCGATGTCGAGCACGTACTGCGAGCGCGCGGCGTCGTACGTGCCGCGGACGCGGAGCACCGGCGTGCCGGCCTGCGTGTACCAGCGCCGAAACTGCGCAAGGTCCGTCCCCGCCGCGGTTTCCATCGCCGCGACGAAGTCGTCGGTGGTGACGGCCTGGCCGTCGTGGCGCTCGAAGTAGAGCCTGACCCCCGCCCGGAACGTCTCGTCGCCGAGCAGGGTGTGCAGCATCCGGATGACCTCGGCGCCCTTGTTGTAGATGGTGACGGTGTAGAAGTTGCTGATCTCGATGTAGGAGTCGGGCCGCACGGGGTGTGCCATCGGGCCCGCGTCCTCTGCAAACTGGTGGCTTCGCAGCACCCGCACATCACGAATGCGCTTCACGTCGCGCAGCGACATGTCGGCGGTGAACTGCTGGTCGCGGAACACCGTGAGGCCTTCCTTGAGGCTCAACTGGAACCAGTCGCGGCAGGTGACACGGTTGCCGGTCCAGTTGTGGAAGTACTCGTGCGCGATGACGGTCTCGATCGCCGCGAAGTCCCGGTCGGTGGCGGTGTCGGGGCGGGCGAGCACGTACACGGAGTTGAAGATGTTGAGCCCCTTGTTCTCCATCGCCCCCATGTTGAAGTCGTCGACCGCGACGATCATGAAGGTGTCGAGGTCGTACTCCAGGCCGTAGACCTCCTCGTCCCAGCGCATCGCGCGTCGGAGCGAATCCATCGCGTGGTCGCAGCGGTCGATGTTGTGGGGTTCGACGTAGATGCGCAGCGTCACCGTGCGCCCCGAGCGGGTGGTGAAGCGGTCCTCGACGCATTCGAGCCGACCCGCGACGAGGGCGAAGAGGTAGCTCGGCTTCGGGAACGGGTCCTCCCACACCACGTACCGGCGACCGTCGTCGAGGGTGCCGCGCTCGACGTCGTTGCCGTTCGACAGCATCACGGGATACCGCTCCGGGTCGCCCGTGATGCGCACGCGGTACCGCGCCATCACGTCCGGGCGGTCGGGGAACCAGGTGATCTTCCGGAACCCTTCCGCCTCGCACTGCGTGCAGAGGTTCCCCGACGACGCGTAGAGCCCTTCGAGCGACTTGTTGGCGCCGGGTCGGACCGCGACCTCGGTGTCGAGCACGAACCGGTCGGGCGCATCGCGGATCGTCAGTGTCTCCTCCCCGACCTCGATACGGTTTCCGGAAACCGCCACCCCGTCGATGCCCACCGCACCGGTTTCCAGACCTTCTCCGTCGAGGACCAGATCCGCTTCCGGCGAGGCGTCGGGGTTGCGCCGAACCCTGAGCTTCGCCCGCACCAGGGTCCGCGCCTCGTCGAGCTCGAATTCGAGGTCCACCTCATCGACGAGGAATGGGGGCGGAGCGTAGTCCGCGAGCCGGGTGACGGTGGGTTCGGTGGTGTTCATCGGAAGTCCCTGGATGGTCCGGGGTGCAAGATGCCCTGTGCATCGCGCATGTCAACCTCCCGAGCAATTTCCCGAGCAACTTCCCGAGCAACTTCTTGGTCATTTGTGAATGGTGGAGAGACTGGTCGATGATTCCCTTTCCACGCAATCCGGGAGGCACGCGCGCATGAACGACTCCGAGGCGACCCGCAAGTCGAAGTCGCAGCGCCGGCGGGAAGCGCTTGCGTTGCAGACGCTCGCCGAATCGCTGACCGCGCTGGGCGAGAGCGACCTTGCGCGCATCCCCCTGTGGCCGGATCTCGAAGCCGCGGTGGCCGGCGCGCGCGGTCTGGAACGCGCCGCCCGACGGCGGCAGATCCGCTACATCGCGCGCCTGCTCCGGGAAGGCGACTCCGGCCCGATCGAGGTCGCGCTCGACGCCGTTCGCCGCCCCGGCCGGCGTGAAGCGGCGCGCCACCGCCGCCTCGAACGGTTGCGCGACGCGCTGGTGCGGGGCGAGGAGTCGCCGGACGCGCTGCGCGCGGTGTTGTCGGGACCCGACTTCCAGCAGTTGCGTCACCTCGTCGCCGCCGCCCGGCGCGAGGACGGGAACGAGGCGGGGGGCTCCGGCGGTCGCCGTCTGTTCCGTTTTCTCCGCGACCGCGGCCTTGACGTTCCCGACACCCCCGGCGTTGGTTGACACTCCGGAGCTCGGAGTCTCGCCGGAATTGCGCGGTGGGATGGTGCCTCCGAGCGTCGGCGGGAATCGCTCCCGATCCTCCCGGTTCATGACATGGTAGTTCTCACTTTGAAATTCTGTCTGGCGTCCCCGGCCTGTATACACGGGCTTTCCCGCGTGTTCTGCAATCAAAGTGGGCCGCTGTCCATGACCCCGGTTCGTTGCCGGGGGAAGGGGCTTCTGCTACCTTGCCGTTCCGTCCGGCGGCCGGTCGGCGGCCCCGCTTGAAGCAGGTCCCGATGTCACGCTTCATCTTCATCACGGGCGGGGTTGTCTCGTCACTCGGCAAGGGCATTGCCTCCGCGTCGCTCGCGGCGATCCTGGAGGCGAGGGGCCTGCGTGTCACCCTCGTCAAGCTCGACCCCTACATCAACGTCGACCCCGGAACGATGAACCCGTTCCAGCACGGGGAGGTGTTCGTCACCGAGGACGGGGCGGAGACCGATCTCGATCTCGGCCACTACGAACGCTTCGTGCGGACCACCATGGGGCGGTGGAACAATTTCACCACCGGCCAGATCTACTGGAACGTCCTCACCAAGGAACGCCGCGGCGAGTATCTGGGCGACACCGTCCAGGTCATTCCGCACATCACCGACGAGATCAAGGCCTGCATCCACCGGGGCGCGGGCGACGCGGAAATCTGCCTCGTGGAGATCGGCGGCACCGTCGGCGACATCGAGTCGCTGCCGTTCCTGGAGACCATCCGGCAGATGCGGATCGAGCTCGGCGAGCAGCGCTCGATCTTCATGCATCTCACGCTGGTTCCGTACATCGGCGCCGCCGGCGAGCTCAAGACCAAGCCGACCCAGCATTCGGTGAAGGAGCTTCGCTCCATCGGCATCCAGCCCGACATCCTGTTGTGTCGGTCCGAGCGCACCCTCCCGGACGCGGAGCGGCGCAAGATTGCGCTGTTCACCAACGTGCCCGAGCGCGCGGTGGTGAGCTGCGCCGACGCCGACAGCATCTACCGGATCCCCCGCATGCTCCATGAGCAGGGGCTCGACGACCTGGTGGTCGAGCGGTTCGCAATGGAGGCGGCGGAGAGCGTCCTCTCCGAGTGGGACACGGTCGTTCACGGCGTGGAGAACGCGAGCCGGCGGGTGCGGATCGGGATGGTGGGGAAGTACGTCGGTCTCGCGGAATCCTACAAGTCGCTCAGCGAGGCGCTCGTCCATGCCGGAATCCACACCGGCACCCGGGTGGACATCGACTACGTGGACTCCGAGACGGTCGAGAGCGCCGGCCCCGGCTGCCTCGAAGGGCTGGACGCGATCCTCGTTCCCGGCGGATTCGGCAAGCGCGGGAGCGACGGGATGATCGAGGCGGTGCGCCATGCGCGGGAGCGCAAGGTGCCGTACCTCGGCATCTGTCTCGGCATGCAGGTCGCGGTGATCGAGTACGCGCGCCACTGCGCAGGGCTCGAAGGCGCCGACAGCACGGAGTTCGACCGCGCGACACCGCACCCCGTCATCGCGCTGGTCACCGAATGGGTGGGCAAGGACGGGGCGCTGGAGCGCCGGGGCGAGGACTCTGACCTGGGGGGGACGATGCGCCTCGGCGCGCAGGAAGTGAGGTTGCGGCGCGAGTCGCGGATGCGCGCGGTGTACGGCGCCGACATCATCCGCGAGCGTCACCGGCACCGCTACGAGTTCAACAACACCTACATGGATCCCCTGCAGGACGCGGGACTGCAGATCGCGGGCAAGACCCTCGACGGCACGCTCGTCGAGGTCGTGGAGGCACCCGACCATCCCTGGTTCATCGGGTGCCAGTTCCACCCGGAGTTCACGTCCACCCCCCGCGACGGTCATCCCCTGTTCAAGGGGTTCATAGAGGCTGCCGCCAGCTATCGTGCGGACCAGGGCCAGGAGCGACCGCGCTGATGCAGATCGGCGCCTTCGAGGTCGGCAACGACGAGAAGCTGTTCCTCATTGCCGGACCCTGTGTCATCGAGTCCGAGGCGCTCGCTCTGGAGACGGCGCAGACGCTGGCGCGCATCGCCGAGCGCAGTGGCATCGGGCTCGTCTACAAGTCCTCGTTCGACAAGGCCAACCGCACCTCGCACGAGAGCTTCCGCGGTCCCGGCATGGAGGAGGGGCTCCGGATCCTGGAGCGCGTGCGCGCCGAAGTCCGCGTTCCGGTGATCACCGACGTGCACGAGGACACCCCGGTCGACGAGGTCGCGTCGGTGGTCGACGTGGTCCAGACCCCGGCGTTCCTCTGTCGCCAGACCGACTTCATCCAGTCCGTCGCCCGGTGCGGAAAACCGGTCAACATCAAGAAGGGCCAGTTCCTCGCGCCCTGGGACATGGTCCACGTGGCGGACAAGGCGAAGGCGACCGGCAACGCGGACATCATGCTCTGCGAACGCGGCGCATCGTTCGGATACAACTACCTGGTCTCGGACATGCGCGCGCTGGCGGTGATGCGCGGGACCGGCTGTCCGGTGGTGTTCGACGCCACCCATTCGGTGCAGATGCCCGGGGGACGCGGCGGGAGTTCCGGCGGCCAGCGGGAGTTCGTACCCGTCCTCGCGCGCTCCGCGGTCGCGGCGGGCGTGGCCGGGGTGTTCATGGAAACCCATCCGGACCCGGACCAGGCGCTGAGCGACGGCCCCAACGCCTGGCCGCTCGGCCGGATGGAAGCGCTGCTGGAGTGCCTGCTCGCGATCGACGAAGCGGTGAAATCCCGTCCGCGAGCAGAGGATGCCCCGGACCTGGAGGTTGCGCCCGAGACGGACGACCTTCCGGACCAGGACACCGGTGCATGGCCCGATGGGGCGGGTGCGAACGAGCCCGGCCTCCCCGATTGGAGAAGGAGCGCCTGAAGTGCCTGAAATTCGCGATATCGTCGCCCGCGAGATCCTCGACTCGCGCGGCAATCCGACGGTGGAGACCGACGTCATTCTCGCGAGCGGCGACATCGGCCGGGCCGCGGTCCCGTCCGGCGCATCGACGGGAAAGCGCGAGGCGCTGGAGTTGCGCGACGCGGACCCGAAGCGCTACCACGGACGGGGGGTCCGCCGCGCCGTCGCCCACATCGAGGAGAGGATTCGCCCCGCGCTCGTTGGGGCAGACGCGGCCGATCAGCCCCTGGTCGACGCGACGATGCGCGATCTCGACGGCACCGACAACAAGGCGAACCTCGGCGCGAACGCGATCCTCGGAGTCTCGCTCGCCTGCGCGAAGGCGGCGGCGCGTGCGGCCGGGGAACCTCTGTTCGGGTACCTCGGCGGCCCCGGACCGTACCGGATGCCGGTGCCGATGATGAACATCGTCAACGGCGGCGCGCACGCCGACAACCGCGTCGACATGCAGGAGTTCATGATCGTGCCCACCGGCGCACCGAGCTTGCGCGAGGCGGTACGCTGCGGGGCCGAGGTGTTCCACGCCCTGAAGGCGGTGCTGGGCGGGCGCGGGCTGTCCACCGCGGTCGGCGATGAAGGCGGTTTCGCCCCCGATCTCGCCTCCAACGAGGAAGCGATCGAGGTCGTCCTCGAAGCCATCGGCAAGGCCGGCTACTCCGCCGGTGGCGATGTGCACCTTGCCCTCGACGTGGCAAGCTCCGAGTTCTACCGCGACGGTGTGTATCGCCTCGACTCCGAGGGTCGGGCACTCGATGCCGCCGCATTCGCCGACGTGCTGGCCGGGTGGGTCGAGCGGTACCCGATCGTCTCCATCGAGGACGGCATGGCCGAGGACGACCGGGAGGGCTGGAAGCGGCTGACCGAACGTCTCGGGGACGCGGTCCAGCTCGTCGGCGACGATCTGTTCGTGACCCATCCGGCCACGATTGCCAGGGGCGTGGCCGAGGGCATCGCCAACTCGGTGCTCGTCAAGGTCAATCAGATCGGTACCCTCACCGAGACGCTGGAGGCGATCGAGACCGCGCGTTCGGCTGGCTACACCACTGTGATCTCCCACCGCTCGGGGGAGACGGAGGACACCACCATCGCGGATCTCGCGGTCGCGGTCGGCGCCGGGCAGATCAAGACCGGCTCGCTCTCCCGGTCGGATCGGGTCGCGAAGTACAACCGCCTCATTCGGATCGAGGAGCAGCTCGCGCCGCAGGGGCAGTCGAACTATCCGGGCCTTGGAGCGTTCGCGTGCGGCGCTACCCGTGCCTGCCAAACCGCCGCCGGCGGGAAGTGATCGGAAAGGGCACCGATCAGTTCGGAGCCGGTACCGATCGGCGATGGTTGCCGGAACCTGAAGGGGGGAATATCCCTTGAAATCCGTGATCGCCATTCTCCTGACCGCACTTGTCGTGCTTCAGTATCAGCTCTGGCAGGGAGATCGTGGCATGCCGGGCGTGCATCGCCTGGAGACGGCGATCGCGTCGCAGCGCGAGGAAAATGCCCGGCTGGAGGATCGCAACCGCCGTCTTGGGGCGGAGGTCCTGGATCTGAAGGAAGGGCTCGAGGCGGTGGAGGAGCGGGCGCGCACCAACCTCGGGATGATCGGGCGGGATGAGATCTTCTACCAGGTTCTGGAGCCCTGACCGGTCATTCCCGCCGGGCTGGAACATGCGCTCGAAATCGCCCCGAATGGACGTTCCAGAGGCCCGAATCTCGTCGGAATCGCACCGCATGATGGCCTCGTGGGACGTCGGCGGGAATCGCTGAACGATGGCCGACCTTGCCATGCAGACCTCCGACGTGTGGGCGGTCGTGCCCGCGGCCGGTATCGGGCGGCGGTTCTCGGGCGACCGTCCCAAACAGTACGTCATGCTCGGCGCTCGTCCGATCATCGCGCACGTCATGGCCAGACTCGCAGCGGCACCGGGGGTCGCGGGCATCGTGGCTGCGGTGGCGCCAGCCGATCCCTGGTGGGACGCCGCGGCCAAGGGCTTCGACGTTGTTGTCGAATCCGTCGACGGTGGCGCCGAGCGGCGCGAATCGGTGCTGAACGCGCTCGATCACCTGAGCACCTTCGCGGCGGACGACGACCTGGTCATGGTGCACGACGCGGTTCGTCCCTGCGTCGAGGTGACGGACATCGAGCGGGTCGTCGCGGCGGCACGATGCGCCCCGGACGGCGCCATTCTCGCCGCCCCGGTATCCGACACCCTCAAGCGGGCCGGCCCGGAAGGCGCGATCGCGGACACCGTGGACCGCTCCCGGCTCTGGCGCGCGCTCACTCCCCAGGTCTTCCCCCTCAGTCGGCTGAGGGCGGCGCTCCGCGACGCAGTCCGCAGCGGTTGTGCGGTGACCGACGAAGCTCAGGCCATGGAGCGCACCGGCGCGCGGCCCCGGCTCGTCGAAGGTTCGCCGGGCAACATCAAGATCACCCACCCGGAAGACCTGGCCCTGGCGCGCGCCCTGCTCGACGGACGGGAGCGGCGGTGATGATTCGAATCGGCCACGGATATGACGCCCACCGTTTCGCTCCCGGGGCGAAGCTGGTGCTCGGCGGGGTCACCATCGAATTCGACTGCGGGCTCGCTGCCCACTCCGACGGCGATGTCCTGGTTCACGCGCTGTGCGATGCCCTGCTCGGCGCGGCGGGGCTCGGCGACATCGGTCGCCACTTTCCGGACACGAGCGCGAAGTTCGCCGGCATCGACAGCCGCATCCTGCTCCGCCGCGTGGTCGGCCTCGTGCGCGAAGAGGGGTTCAGGGTCGGGAATGCCGATGCCACCATCGTCGCGCAGGCGCCGCGGCTTGCGCCACACCTGCATCGCATGCGAGAGCACCTCGCCGACGACCTCGGTATCGTGATCGGCGCGATGAACATCAAAGCGACCACGACGGAGGGCATGGGCTTCACGGGCCGGGGCGAGGGGATCGCAGCCCACGCAGTGGCGCTGATCGAGGCGCGATGACCGCAGCCGGGCGTCCGTCGCAGAGCGCGAAGCAGCCCATCCTCCCAGCCGGAATGCGCTCCACCGTCGTTCAATCCCCCGTCAGCGACGATCGGACGCGGAAGAATTCCCGTACCTCGCTTGAACCGTCGATCAATCGGTTGCCACGCCAACCGTAAATCGGTCGCTCACAAAACCGGCAATCAGCCGCTCGTCTAACCGGCAATCAGCCGCTCATCTAACCGGCAATCAGCCGCTCGTCTAACCGGCAATCAGCCGCTCGTCCGACCGACAATCAGCCGCTCGTCTAACCGGCAATCAGACGCTATAGTTGCCGCCATATGTCTACTGACGCATCCCTGCTTCCCCGCTCGTTGGCGCCGGTTGTCCGAGAGGCGCTGAACGATACACCGGTGGTCTGCCTGCTCGGCCCGCGGCAGAGCGGCAAGACGACGCTCACCCGACAACTGGCGCCGGAACGAGCCTTCGTAAGCCTGGATGAGCACAACTACTATCAGGCTGCCATGACGGATCCGGCCGGTTTCATCGCCGGCCTGCCGGATGAAGTCACTCTGGACGAAGTGCAGCGCGTCCCGGCGCTGTTCCCCGCCATCAAGCGAGTCGTGGATCGGGATCGTCGCCCCGGGCGCTTTCTCCTTACCGGATCGGCCCATCTCCTGCTGTTGCCGACAGTGACCGAGTCATTGGCAGGGCGCATGGAGATCGCGCAATTACAGCCGTTGACGGAGGCGGAAAAGGCGCGCAACCAAGGTCGTTTTCTCGGCGCCATGCTGGAAGGCACTCTCGAGCCGAGCATCCGGCCGGAAACAGGAGATGGTGGGCTGACGCTGGCGGAGCGGCTGGTGGCCGGCGGATATCCCGAGCCCCTGACCCGTACCCCCCGCCGCGCCCGGCAGTGGCGCCGGCAGTACCTGCGCGGTGTCATCGAGCGTGACGTGCGGGACATTGCGCGGGTGAGGGATGCCGACGAACTGAGTCGGCTGCTGGAGCTGCTTGCGGTGCGCAGCGCGCACCTCCTCAACGTCACCCATCTGGCCGGTGAACTCGGCCTTCACCGGGAGACGGTGGAGCGCTACCTCTCCGTGCTGGAGCGGTTGTTTCTCGTGCGTCGTCTGCGGGCCTGGCATCGCAACCCCGGCAAACGGCTCGTCAAGTCGCCGAAGGTGCATCTGGTGGACACCGGACTTGCCGCAACCCTCGCCGATCTGACGGCTGCCGACTGGCTCGGGGCGCGACACCGTATGGGGTACCTGCTGGAGTCTTTCGTCGTTCAGCAACTTATCGCCCAAACCGCCTGGACGGATCCCGATCTCCGCTTTTGGCACTATCGCGACAAGGACCGAGTGGAGGTCGATCTGGTCGTGACCCGAGGCCGGAAAGTCTGGGGGATCGAGGTCAAGGCGGCCGGGACTGTGGCAGCGGGCGATGGTCGAGGGCTCGCCCGGCTCGCCGAGCGCTGCGGCAAAGACTTCCAGCAGGGCCTTCTGCTCCATGCGGGTGAAGATCTGCTGCCGCTGGCTGACAAGCGCATGCTGGCGGTGCCGCTGAGCGAGCTGTGGAAGCGATAGGCATGTCCGCGCCACCGCCATTCAGGGCCACAATATTGATATTCGGATCAGTCGTTGTTGTCCGGATCGGGTGCCGTCCTGAAGCAAAGTCTTGAAACAGGTTTTGACGTCTCTCCGACGTGAAGAACGGCCGTATAGGGTGTATCTGGATCCAGGTTCGTGAAGTTTTCGATACTGAAATTCAAATCTGTTCTGGGAACGTTACTGACCGATCCGACTGCTCGTTTTCGTACGCTACTACTACCATCTTTCAACAAGTCTAAATAAACATCATATTCGTTTATTGCGTAAAATTCGCTTATTACGCTCATTAGATTTTGTATTTCTTTTTTAGGAGTGTCGTGGTTGATGAAAGGAACGTATCGGCGTTGTGTAGATTGGACTATTAAAAAACCAATGGGTCTTATCTGAAGTGTTGCCCTGTCACTCTTGGGTCCGTCCTGGACGTACATGAAGCTGTGGTTCATTTGCGACAGGTTCGTGCAGGCACTCGCCCCTGTCGCCCCTGTCTCACCGGTCGATGACACTTGCGCCCATACCGGCATCGCGAGTACTGAAAGCAGCAGGACAGCGGTCAGTCTGGTGAGGTGAGTAAGTCCGGTCAGTGGTTTCATGGGTTGCTCCGTTCGATGCGAGTTGTGCGGCTGGACTAATACCGTATCGCAGTGAACTATTCAATCCATGAGGTCCAAGGCCCCTCGCGCACTCCACCAGATACGGGAGCATCCTGATGGTCGACAAGAATTCTTCCCCCGTTCCGGACTCCGAGGTCATCGAGCGTCTGTGCACGGTCAGTACCGCCACCCTCACCATGGCGCTCATCCAGCAGCGGGTCAAGGCGGGGGACAGCGTCCTGGGGCTCTATCCGCCCGGTGACGATGCTCTCGCCGCCTACCGGGCATGGATCGCCGCCGGCGAGCCCGCGAGCGGATAGGGACTTTCGGGGCGCCCCGGAACCCACGCCGGTCTCCGACATGCGGCGGCTGACGGCCGTCGCGGGTTGACCATGCCGGCCTTGCCGAGGAGGCTCACCCGCCGCACTTCGGATCGGCTCACTCCTGGTAGGGCGCAAATCGAAGCGCCCCCCCGACCTTGGAAACCTCGCGCGCGAGCCGGGCTTCGTGGGTCGGCGATCCGAGATAGAGCAGCTCGAACTCGGGGATTTGGCGCCCTTCGTAGAACGAGAGCGCATCCAGAACCACCAGCAAGGTCTTCTCTTCATTGGGTCCCGACACCATGACCCGGACCGGCCTCGTCTCTGCCGGGGCCATGAGGGTGGCCAGATCGCGGGCGATCTTCTGCGGGCCGGCGACTCGCGACATCGCGAGAAAAGCCTGGTCGGAGAGTCGGCCCTCGCTCGGAACGTAGACGTAGTGGAATCTCCCGCCGAACGCGGCGGTGGCGGCTTCCAGGCGCGGGTCCAGGTCCGGCGGCCGGGTGGTGACACACCCGGCGAGCGCGATCGATGCGGCGAGTGCCAGTGCGGTTCCCAGACCCGCTCGCGGCGGCGCGATACGGCGATTCATCGGTAATTCCTCGGTCATTTCCCGGTTCGGCGATGAGCCGGCCTGCACCCCGTCATTGTACCGGGGAACCGCGGACGAGGGACGCATCGGGCGACCGAGGTGACGGGGGTGATCAAGGGCGCTCGGGGCGCTCGGGAGCCGCCATTCCCGCCCGGCCGCAACGTGTTTTCGACATTGCCCGCAATGGACACGGTGCGGTTCGACATCTCGTCGCCATCGCACCGCATGACGGCCTCTCGGAATGCCGGCGGGAATGGTTGGATCGCGAGCCTGCGGGACGAGGTGTCCCTTGTCCACGACGGGGCGTGCGGAACCGCCCGACGGGACCTGAGTCGGGGGGGTAGTGGCTCCCGTCCTTCGACGCGCGCGCCCGGCGCTGACAAACGTGGTGCCTCAAGGCCATTTCGGCCCGCTTTCGCGAAGGGGACGATGCGCATCACTCCGGCGGGAAGACCGGAGTACGCACACGGAGCCCATGCGGGCAAGCGGATTCGGCGGCGCCGATTCGCCCACGACGGAGGCATGCAGAGAGTGAATACCAGCCAAAGCGGTCCGGTCATCGCGGACCACATTCGCCGGAAAGTCATCTACGAGGGGCTCGAGCTCGAAGAGGTGGGAATCGATCTCGCCGACGTCACCGATGACGTTCGCCTCTTCGAAGAGGACGGACTGAACCTCGATTCCATCGACGCGCTGGAGATCGTCGCCGGAGTGCAGCGTGAATTCGGTCTGTCGCTGCCCAACGTGGACCAGGCGTTCATCGACGAGCACTGCTCCACGGTCGGACGGCTTGCATCGATGGTGGCGGACCGGTCTCGCGCGAATTCGGCGCCGGGCGGGGCCGCCGCCGGAGCGGCGCCGAGGCCGGAGTCTGAGCCGGGATCTGAGCCGGGGCCGGACGGCGCCGCGGCGCGTACCGGCTCGGCCGCGGGCTCCTGAGACCGGTCCGGCGTGGCGGAGGGAATGTCGATGTCTGCACGAATCCTTGCATTCGATCGAGTGGGTACGGTGCTCGCGGACTCTCTGGCCGCAGCCTGGCGCGAGCGTGGAGGATGCGTCGTGGACGCCTCGGTCGGTGGCGGTATCGCCTCGGCCCTCGCCGAGACCACCCCCTGCGGTGTGGTCCTGGCCGAGCCGCTTCTGGACGAATCCGGTTTCGCGGGACAGGCGTTGAGCGCGCCCGAGGCGGCGACGGCGCTGGCCGATGCGGTCCACCGCCAGACGATGACGTTCCTGGCCGACTGTCGGGCCGCGATCCGCACGATGATGCCGGCCGGCCGGGGTCACATTCTGGCGCTCTGCATCGACGACTACGCGGCGAAGATTCTCGGCCTGCCCCAGACCCCCATCGCCAACCAGGCCCGGGCCGCGGCGCTCAAGTCGATGGCTCGGGAGTACGGGCGCATGGGGCTCGGTTTCAACACGTTTGTCTGCCAGCCCCCGCGCGAAATGGTGGAGAAGTCGGCGTGGCGCACCCGTCGCGAGCAGTTGAAGGTCTACGCGCTGCGTTATCGCCCGGTCGGGGTCGGCGGCTACTCCCGGTTCATCCTCTCCACAATCAATGGCGATCCGCCGGCCAACGGCAGCGTTCTGTGCCTGGGCAACGGCGTGATGGAAATGACGGCATGACCATGGACTCGACCAGCATCGTTCTCATCACCGGCGCGACCCGCGGCATCGGACGCGCGATCACGCAGAGGTTCGCGCGCGAGGGCTGCCGGCTCGCTCTCGTCTACCGCGCCGACGAGGCGGCGGCCCGCGAGACTCGCGATCAGCTCGCCGACGCGCGCGTCGAGGTGGAGATGATCCGCGCCGACCTCGGCGACCTGTGCGCCTGCGGCTCGGTCATCGACCGGGTGGTGGCGCGCTACGGGGGCCTGGACGTTCTGATCAACAACGCCGGTCGCACCCGGGACGGGGCGTTCGCGGCGATGTCGCCGGAACGCTACACCGGTCTGGTTCGGGAGAATCTTTCCGCCCCGGTCGCGCTCGCTCTGCGCGCCGCGCCGCATCTCGTCGACTCGGCCCGGGCGGGCCGCAGCGGGACGGTGGTGATGATGGCCTCGATGGCCGCATTGGCCGGCAAGGAAGGGGAGGTCCCCTACGCGGCCACCAAGGGCGGCCTGATCGGCGCCACCCGGCTGCTCGCCCGGAACTTCGGCCGCCTCGGGGTGCGGACCAACGCGCTCGCGCCCGGGTTCATCCGCACCGACATGGTCGATGTCCTCGATCCGCACATGTACGAGCACATCCTCGAAGCGAGCGCGTCGCCCCGCCTCGGCGACCCCGCCGAGGTCGCCGAGGCGGTCTGGTTTCTCGCCACCGGCGCCTCTTCCTACTGCAACGGCACGGTCCATCGTGTCGACGGAGGATTTCTGCGATGAACGAGTCGTCGGTCGAGATATTTCCGCGTGACCTTGCCGGGGCTCGCGGCGCGGACCTCCCCTCCGGGGCTCGTCCGGGAAGGGATGCGTACGGATTTCCGCCCCGCGGCCCGGGCGATCGGTCGGGCCGTTCCGCCGGAAGCGGCGTGTCGGCCGGTGAAACGAACGAAACCGGCCCGGCTCCGCACGCCGGGCATGAGGCGATCGTTGTCGGCATGGGTGCCTTCTCTCCGCTCGGGCGCAACTGCGCCGAGATGAGGCGGGCCCTGCTCGACGGCCGCGACTCCATCGCCAAGGTGACCCACATCGATGCCGGCCGCTTCATCGGCGAGCTGGCGAGCAGCTTCGGCGAGGACGTGCCGGTCGAGATGGATGCGGACGCTCGGTCGTGGGTGGACCGCGCCACGTTGCTGACCATCGAAGCCTGTCGGGAGGCGATGCATCACGCCGGCGTGAACCTCGGGGATCTCGATCCGGAGCGGATCGGCATCTGTCTGGGCAGCTCCCACACCGGGCTCGTGCGCACCGAGGAGATCGCCGGGCATGTCCTGCGCAGCCAGTGGGAACGGATACACCGACGGATGATCGCGGCGACCCTGGTCTCGCACTGCACGTCCGTGATCAAGCGCATGTGCGGCGCCCGGGGCCGGGTTCTGACGGTCTCCTCCGCCTGCGCCAGCTCGAACACCGCCATCGGGGTCGGCGCCGACCTCATCCGCCGGGGCGAGCTGGATCTGGTCATCGCCGGCGGCACCGATACGGTGTCCCGTCCGGTGATGGCCGGATTCAATGCGCTGCGGGTGATCTCTTCCGGCAAGACCGCTCCGTTCTCCGATCCGCCGGGTCTCAACCTCGGCGAGGGGGCGGGAATCGTCATCCTCAAGCGCGGCGATCTGGATGTGCCCGGCTGCGGGCCGGCGCTGGCCGAAGTGCTGGGCTACGGGCTCTCCGGCGACGCATGGCATGCGACCGCGCCGGACCCCGACGGCGCCGGGTGCGAGCGGGCGATGACCGCAGCCCTCGACGACGGTGGACTGACGGCCGCCGATGTCGACTACGTCAATGCGCACGGGACCGGAACGGAAGCCAACGACGCGGCGGAATCCGTGGCGCTGCGCCGGATCTTCGGCGCTTCCACCCCGGTCAGCTCCACCAAGTCGTTCCTCGGCCACACCCTTGGCGCCAGCGGGGCCCTGGAGCTGATCGCCTCTGTTCTGCTCGCCGGCGACGGGGTGGTCCCGCACGGTCTGCGCATGGACGCGGTGAGGGAAGAGTGCGCGGGTCTCGACTACGTGCGGGGCCTTCCGCGGTACGGCCGGCCCCGCGTCATCATGGTCAACAACTTCGGGTTCGGCGGCAACAACAGCTCGCTCATGGTGCGGATGGGCGGCGGCCGATCGTCCCGGCGTCCGCGTCAATCCGATGCGGTGGTGGTGACGGGAATCGGGATCGTGAGCGCCGCCGGCGAGGGTGTCGGTCCGTTCCGGCGGGCGCTGGAGGGCGGGATCGCGCTGGCGCGCCGGGACCCGGACAGCGGTGTCGCCGCCGCGTACTGCCCCCGATCGCGGATCACCGACCCCCGGCTCCGACGACTCGCTCGCGGCGCCCCGGCGACGCGCCAGGCGGTCGTCGCCCTGGACGAGGCGCTCGGCCATGACCGGGCGGCGTACGACCACCAACCGCGCTCCGGTCTCGTCGGCGGAGTGATCTTCGCCGCGCAGAAACCGACCGAGAAGTACCTGGAGAGCGTGTTCGCCGACCCTGCATGTGCGAGCGCGCACTACTTCCCCATGACCACCATGAACGCGACGCCGAGCGCCTGTTCGCTGGCATTCGGGATCACGGGATATACGACCACCGTGTGCGGCGCCGCGGCCGGTCTTGCGTATGCGTCGGATCTGGTCCGCGAAGGGCGTCAGGACCGGGTGGCCATGGTGTCGGCCGACGAGCTGTCGTCGCGTCTTCTGAAGATCTATCACCGTGCCGGCGTGGTGCGGGATGCGGCGGACGGGCGCCGTGGGCGGGCCGGGGCGCTCGGGGAATTTGCGGTGGCGCTGACGCTGGAGCGGGCGACAAGCGCGCGCGAGCGGGATCTGCAACCCGTCGCGCGCCTTGCGGGTTGGGCGCACTTCCAGGATCCCGTGGATCTCTCGGTGGCGCGCGACGGATCGGGCCTTCGGCGCGCGATTGACGCCGCCCTGGCAATGGCCGGTATTCCTCCCTCCGCGATCGGTCTCGTGAGTCTGCTCGATCGCGGTGTCGCGCCGGCGCGCCGCGCTTGCCGCCGGGCGCTCACCACAGTGTTCGGGCCCGTGGCGCCGCGCATCGTCCGGGCGGACGGGGTGTTCGGTCTCGCCCCCTCCTGTGGCGCGGCGATGTCCGTCGCCACGGCGCTGGTGGTTCTCCGGAGCACCGACGCTCGCCTGCGCTACATCCTGGCGACCGGGGTGGACCTGATTGGGGACGGCTTCGCGTTCGTCCTCGAGAGAGATCTCTCGTGAACGGTCCCACGACTTCGGACGGCCTCGCGACGAAGGTGGCGACGAAGGTGGCGGCGGTCACCACGTGCCGGGTGATCTTCGGCGACACCGACGCCGGTGGCGTCGTCTACCACCCGCGCTACCTGGAAATGGCGGAGCGCGGCCGCAACGAGCTGATGCGTGCGGCCGGTCTGAACGTCGGAAATCTCTTCGAGGACCGGCGTCTCAGCCTGGTGTCGCGCTCGGCGGACATGAGGTTCCACTTCCCCGCGCGGTTCGACGACCGCCTCACCATCCGGACCTCGGTGGTTCGGCTCGGTGCGGCGAGTTCCTGCTGGGTCAGCCGCATTCGCCGCGGCGGCACCCTGGTGTGCACGGTGCGGGTCGATCTCGTGTGCATGGACCGTTTCAGCCGGCGGCCGATCCTGTACCCCGAGGACCTTCGGTGTGCGTTCGAGCGGATGCGCACCGGGGGTTCGCCATCCGCAAAGGAGATCTCCCGATGAAGTTGCTTGAAGGAAAGTCCGCGATCGTCACCGGCGCCTCGCGGGGCATCGGTCGCGCCATCGCCCTCGAATACGCGAGACACGGAGCGTCGCTGGTGCTCAATGCCTCCCGCGCCTCCGACGCCCTGACCGGGACCGCGGCGGCGATCCGGGAGCTGGGAGGAAGGAGCGAGACCGTGCCTGGCTCGGTCGCCGAGGCGGCCACCGCCCGCGCCTTGGTCGCGAAGGCGCTCGAGGCGTTCGGGAGGCTCGACATCCTGGTCAACAACGCCGGCATCGTCCGCGACAAGCCGTTGGTGATGATGAGCGAGGGGGAGTTCGACGACGTGCTCGCCGTCAACCTGCGCGGGGTCTATCAGTGCTCGCGCGAAGCCGTTCGGCAAATGATGAAGCAGGGCGGGGGCCGGATCATCTCCATCAGCTCCGTCGCCGCTCTCGCCGGCCGACCGGGGCAGTGCAACTACACCGCAGCCAAGGCGGGGATCGTGGGCTTCACCAAATCCCTCGCCCGCGAGGCGGGCAAGTTCAACGTGCTCGCCAATGCACTGTTCGTCGGCGTCATCGAGACCGAGATGTCCCGGCGGATGCCGCAGGCCGCGAACCGGGAACTCCGTCAGCTCATCCCGCTTCAGCGGACAGGACGTGCGGAGGAGGTGGCCGGTCCGTGCGTGTTTCTGGGCTCCGACCTGTCGACCTACGTCACCGGCACCACCATCAATGTCAGCGGAGGGAGTTACGTCTGATGATCAGCACGCTTGCCGAAGCGCGCGCCCATGCCGCGCGGCGCAGGGAACTCACACATCGTCTCAAGGAAACGCTGGTCGAGCGCCTCGACCTCGATCGCCGCACCGACGAGATCCCGGACGACTGCCTGCTCTTCGGGGTCGGGCTCGGCCTCGACTCCGTGGATGCGCTCGAGATTGTCGTCGCCGTCGAAAGCGAGTTCGGAATCCGCGTCGAGGACGATGACATGAAGGAAATTCGGTCCGTGAATTCCATCGTGGACCTGATCCTGTCCCGCCAGACCCCGAAGGAGGATGCCCGATGACCGACTATCGACGCCTGCGCACACAGGCCGGCCTGGCCGATCTCCAGGCCTGGACCCGGTTCGAGCTCGTGGGCCCGCAGGCCTGCGATGCGCTGGATGCCGTCGTTGGCGGCAATGTGCGCGATCTCTTCGAAGGCCGGGCCGCGAACACTCTGATTCCGTCCTCGTCCGGTGGGATCGAAGCCATCGTCTGGGTGATCGCACTACCGGAGAACGGCTACCGGATCGTTGGCGAGCCCGAGGACGGGGAAGCGGTGGGACGCGCCCTCGCGCAGAGCGTCGCCGGCCGCGACGCGGCGATCCGGGACATTCGCGACGAAACGTTCGCCCTCGCCCTGATCGGGCCGGAGGCCGAGAAAGTCGCATGGAAGGCGTTCGGGGACGAGGTCCACTCCATCGCGTTCCTCAATGTCATGCCCGTCGGCGACCCCGCGGTCCTGGCCGCGCGCATCGGATATTTCGGGGAGTACGAACTGCACCTGTTCGGTGAAATCGAACGCAAGCAGTCGATCGTCGACACGCTCGGGAAGGCTGCGGATGGAGATCCCCTCGTGGTCGGCGACGGTGCGTTGCCGACGATGATGACCGAGATGGGTACCTTGAGCCGTGCGCGGGACGTTCCCCCCGATGTCTCGGTCTTCGAGGCCGGGCTGCAGTGGATGATCGATTTCCGCAAGGAGAACCTGCGCTCGGCCGAGGCGCTCGAGCACGAGAAGCGCGCAGTGCACCGCAAGTGCGTGCTGATGGTGGTCGACGGAAACGCCTCCGACCTCCGGCGCCAGTCGGTTTTCATCGAGGATCACGAACTCGGTCGCATCCAGTCCGCCTTCGATTCGGAAACCCTCGGGCGCTCCGTCGCCCTCGCCTATCTCACCGAGGAGCTTGCGATCCCGGGCCTGACCTGCGTCGTCGGTCCCGCACGGCGTCGTGGCGAGACCGTATCCGCCCCGGCCTTCCTGGGGCGTTCCATCCTCGAGAACCTGGGCTGAGGACTGCGCGTGGACCAACGAAAAGCAGGCTCGGCCGCGCGACTGCGCGCGATGGTCACGCTGATGCTCGCGAGCCTCGGCGTGATGTTGGCCGCGATCTTCACCCTGTACTTCACTCCGCTCGGCGTGGCGCCGCTCATCGCGGCTTCGCTCTACGCGGGTCTGTGGGCGTACGAGCGCCGCCTCGGCGTGGCGTCTCCCATCACCCGGGTGATGACCGTGTTCCACCTGATCTGCGCCCTTGCCGCGTTCGTCACCACCGACCCGTCGTGGATGACCTGGATCGCTCCGACGGTCTACTGGACCCTGGCGGCGCTGATCTTCACGCTGCTGGCGACGGGCCGGTCGTTTACCGCCATGCATACCGCAGGGGGCGGGATCCGACCCCTGCACCGGCGGCTGTCGTGCCTGTGGGGCGGATTGCACTTCGCGGCCGGACTCGCCGCCCTGGTTCTGGCCCCGAGTACCGCCTTTCTCTACGTGCCGCTCGGTCTGATGGTGCTCGGTGCTTGCGCCACGGTCTGGCTGAACTTCGTCTCGATGGGACCCGCGTGGGAGCGGCCCACTCGCTTCGAGCTCGAAGGCTATTCGTTTCGTGAAGTCGGATCGCGGCGCGAGTGGGAGGTCTTCCACGATGTCATCGCCGAGGCCTACCGGGCGGATCTGCAAAGTGCGCTCGGCATGCGCCGCAAGATCGATGCGGCCGGGATCGCGCGTGAGCAACGGGCATCCGGTGGCAAGTGGCAGGACGACTTCGTGCCATTCCTTGCATATGCGGGCGATCGTCCCGTCGGTGGAATCGGCATCTTCTTCGATCGCAAGCGGCACGGGTTGCCCATCGAGGGTGAAGCGCAGATCGACCTCGGTCCGTGGCGGCGCATGGGTCGCGTCGCCGAGGTCGGGCGCCTGGGGGTGCTGCGTCGTCATCGCCTGAACCCGACGTTGCTGAAGGGGCTGTTCAGGTGCGTCATCGAAGCAGCCGCCGAGCGGCGAGTCCATTTCCTCTTCAACGACTCTTTCGAGTTCCAGGCGCAAATGTATGAAAAGCTTGGATTCAGTGCGTTTCGCGGCGGGGCCTACGTCTCGCGCGCCGAGCACTCGACGGGCTACGGACTCAGGGTCCTGCCGATGATGCTGGACCTCGCCGCCATCGTGCGCGAGGGGGCGCCCGGCGCCGCCGATCTGGACCGACACCTGACCCCCTATGTGATGGAACGGTACTTCAAGCACCTCGTCATCCACGACCTGGTGCTCGGTTCGACCCGTCCGAATCGGGGTCCGGAGGAAATCGACAATGCAACGCCCTGACCGTCGCCTCATCCGCCGCACGTTCCTGGGGACCTGGCTGGCCGCGGGGGTGTCGGCCGTCGGATACGGTTTCCTGGCGTCCGGCTGCACGCCGGTGACGCCGGAGGTCGAGGTCGTCACCTCGCCGGCGGAGATCGACAGTCCGGACAAGGCCGAGCGGGTCTGGCGGGCGGCCGAGATCGCCGAGCATGAACCAATCTGGAAGGAGGAGAGCGCTCCCGGCGGCGACCCATTCGCGGCCGGGCTGGCTGCGTACCATCTGGCCTCCGCGACCTTCGACCCGGCGTGGTCGAACCTGGCCATCGACGCCTTCGATCGGGCGCTGGAGGTCAATCCCGACTTCACGCTGGCGCGGGCGTGGCGGGGCTCCGCTCATGCGCTGCTGGCCCGCGACTACCCCATTCAGGGAATCTGGCAGATCGTGCCGGGCCCCGGATTCGTCCGCCTCTACCACGTCAAGGTGGCCTTCTCGGATCTGGACGCGGCGGTCGAATCCGCCCCGGACGATCCACTCGTTCGGCTGATCCGCGCTTCCACCTACCTTGCGATGCCGTCGGTGTTCGGGGCCCTCGACGAAGGCCTCGCGGATTTCGACCGGCTGCATGACTGGACCCGCGACCCCGACCGCAATGCGGACTACGCGGACATCCTGCGCTCCGGGAACTGGCGTGAGGAGTATTTCCTGGCCCGGTCCCGGGCGATGGCCGAGGCCGGCCGGAGCGAAGATGCGGCCCGGTCCTGGCGGCGGCTTTCCGAAGAGACTGACAACCCCATCCTCGAGGAGCTTGCGAAATGGCATCGGATCTCGCTCGGCGCGTCGCGATAACCGGCGCTGGCGCCGTCGGGTCGTTCGGCATCGGCACCGGGGCGTTGTGGGATGCCGTCGGGGCCGGCGACAGGACGTTCGCCTCGTGCACCCGCTACCCGGGCGCGCTGCCGTGCGCCGAGGCGGTGAAGCCGGATCTCAGACGAATGCTTCACACCGGCCAGACTTCGAGGATGTCGCTCGTGTCCCAGTTCGCCATCGCGGCGGTGCATCTCGCGCTGACCCAGGCGCAACTCTCCACCAGCAAGGGTGGAGCCGGGCCGGTCATCGGCATTGTGTACGCCACCTCGCACGGCCCGGCCGCGACGACGCAGGAGATCTACGACGACCTGCTCGATTACGGCGCCGCGGCGGTGAAGCCGCGGGCCTTTCAGGAGTCGGTCTTCAATGCCCCCGCCAGTCTCGCGAGCATCCAGTTCGGACTGAAGGGTCCGATCCAGGTGCTCGCTGCGAGCATCGGTGCGCCGGTGGTGCTTCAACAGGCACAGATGCTGCTGGCGCACCCCGGTGTCGATGCGGTGATCGCGCTGTGCGCGGACGAGCTGTGCGAGGCCGTCCAGTCCGCGTTGCGGGTCCTGCGATGGCATCGGCCGGCGGCGGGGGCGGAGGAATCATCGCCATCCCGGACCCGCCGGGGCGCGGTGTCCGCGGAGGGCGCCGCGGCACTGCTCCTCGAGCGTGCGGACGACGCTCTGGCGAGAGAGGTACCGGCACTGGCGGAGATGGCGGGCGCGGTCACCACCAACGACGCCTGGAAGCTGGTCCGCCCCGCCCCGGATGCGCGGGGACTGATCGCGGCGGTACGAGGGTGCTTCGCCGACGCTGAAGCAGCCCCGGGCGACGTGGACCTCATCCTTTGCGCGCTCTCGCACAACCCCGTCGACGATGCGCTGCACGCCGTGGCCATGCGGTCGCTCTTCGCCGACAAGGCGCCCCCGGTGGCGTCGATGACCAATGACATCGGGTATGCCATGGGGGCGGCGGGAATGCTCGACGTGACGCTGGCGGTCGAGATGATCCACCGGCGCCGGATGCCCGCATCCATGGATCGCACCGGAACCCTCGCCGGCGCCGTCGGTTCGATCCTCTGTACCGGCGCCGGTCTGAACGGCATGTTCGGCGCGGTTCTGATCAGGGAACCGACCTGGGAGAGCGCGGTCTCGGCGGACGCGGAACCGAACGCACGAATCGCACCTCCGGAGCCTGAACCGGTGCATGCGACGGGGTTCGCCGGGCGCGCTGCCCGCACGCCGGCGCCAGTGAGCCGCGCCGCTTCGGCGGCGCGGGGTCGAGCCGTCGCGGCGGCCGAGTCGACCGGCCTCCGGGAGCACCTCCAATGATCCCCCCGATGAGGTCTCGCGAGGCGCTGGTGACCGGAGTGGGCGTGGTCAACGCCATCGCCAACGACTTCGAGTCGTTCGTCGAGGCCATGCGCGAAGGCCGATGCGGGCAGCGCGCAATTACCGGCTTCGACTCCGCCGGACTGCGCAACCCCCGAGCCTGCGAGGCGGCGGAGTTCGATGCCGGCCCGGTGTACGCGCGCCGGGACCGCCGGAAGATGGACCGCAGCTCCGAGCTCCTGCTCGCCGCCTTCGACCAGGCGGTCTCGATGGCGCGCATCGACCTGCGCAGCGTGGAGTCCGCGAGAGGCGCGGTGGCCATGGGCTCCACCCTCGGCGGAGCGGTGACCGGATTCCAGTACTACCGCGCCGCCCGCGAGGGGCGTCGCCGCCCGTCGAAGCTGCGGGATCACTCGATGCACGCGCCGGGATACCGCATTTGCATCGAATCCGGCTTTCTTGGTCCCAACCTCGTGTTCTCGACCGCGTGCACATCGTCCAACCTGGCTCTGGCCGCAGCTCTGGATCTGGTGCGCACGGACCGGGCGGATGTCGTCGTCGCCGGCGGCTTCGAGCCCCTGTCGCTGATCTCCTGCGCCGGCTTCAGCGTGATGCGCAACGTCACCCCGGGCATCTGCCGTCCCTTCGATCGCAACCGGGACGGCCTTGTCCTCGGAGAGGGGAGCGCGGTGCTGATCGTGGAGGCGGACGACTTCGCGGCGCGACGTGGGGCCAGGGGGCTGGCCGCGGTCCGGGGTTACGGGCTCGTCTCCGATGCGCGCAGCATGACCGCACCCGATCCCACCGCGGCGGGGCCCTCGACCTCGATGCGTCACGCCATGGACATGGCCGGCCTGAGCCCGGACTGCGTGGACTGGGTCTGCGCCCACGGGACCGGCACGCTGCTCAACGACCGAGCCGAGGCCCGAGCCCTGCGTCAGGTGTTCGGCCCCCGAAGCCGGGAAGTTCCCTGCACGTCCATCAAGTCGATGATCGGGCACACCCTCGGCGCCGCCGGGGCGATGAATGCGGCTGCCGCACTCGCGGCCGGGCGGGGTGACTACATCCCGCCCACGATCCACTTCGAGGAGCCGGACCCACGCGATCCCGTGGCCTGCTCATCCGTCGCCCGTACCGGAGCCCCGAAGCATGTCCTGTCGAACTCGCTCGGTTTCGGAGGTTCGAATTGCAGCGTCGTCATCGAGCTTGCCGGCGATTCGGGGGTGCGCGAATGAACGCGTTCCACTCCGAGCGAGCGCAGAAACGATCCCGGATACCAGAAGCCGCGCCGACGGGAACGTACCGCCAACGATCATTCACGAAGCGCGAAGCGCACTTTGTTGCCGCTCGCGAAAGATCTCTGCGGTTCACGAATTGTCGATTGCCGATCGCAATCATCGCGATCGAGTATCCACCGAACCTCACCCCGCCCGGCCCCAGTGGCTGCGCCTCGTCCCCGCACCACCACTGCGTCAAGGAGAATCCATGATGACCCATACCCGCTCCGCCGCCACCTGCGCAGGTCGGTACGACATCGAGGCCATCAAGCGGCGGCTGCCGCATCGTTATCCGTTCCTGATGGTGGACCGCATCGAGGAGAGCGGACCGGGATACGCCATCGGGATCAAGAACGTCACCGCAAACGAGCCCTGCTTCCAGGGGCACTTCCCGCAACGTTCGATCCTGCCCGGGGTGCTCATCGCCGAGGCGCTGATGCAGACCTCGGCGTTCGTCGGCCGACCCGCCGAACCCGACGGGGCCGGCGACGCGGTGCTGGGCGGGGACGCCGCCGCGGCCGACCAGCAGCTCTTCGCTATCGGCGTGAACCTGAAGTTTCGCAGACCCGTGGTGCCCGGTGATCGACTTCGCATGGAACTGCGCTTCGTCCGCATGGCGGGGGACATGCTTCGATTCAAGGCGAGCGCGCGGACCGAGGCCGGGTTCGTGGCGTCCGGAGATCTCAGTCTGGCCATCGTGACAACACAGGAGGACTGGACATGAAACCCGTTCGACTTGCCGGCGCGGCCGCCGTTGCTCTTTCGCTGCTCTGCGCCCCCGTCCCTGCCGCCGTGGATGCGTCGTCACCCGCGACAGCCGCCGAATCGAGTGTCGATCTGCCGCCGGAGTACGCGGCGCTGCGCGAGCAGGCCATCACCTTGCACGACCGTGCGGTCGAGGGCGAGAAGGGTTCTGCGGAGCAGGCGATGGCGCGGCTCGAGCGCTACCTGGAGCGATTCGCCGACGATGTCGAGGCCCGGGCGTACTTCGGAAGCGCCTACGCGCTGATGGCGCGTGACGCTTCGAGTGTCGTCAACAAGACTCGCTACGCCAATCGCGGCCTGCGCCATCTGGACCGGGCGCTGGACGCGGGAGCCGGGAACTTCACGGTGCGCATGATCCGGGCCAACGTGAACTCCAGCCTGCCGGAGATGTTCGGCCGGGGCGATGCGGCGCTCGACGACATGCTGGCGCTCGACCGGCTCTACCAGCTCGCGCCGTCTCCCCGGATGGCCCGGGAAATGGTCCGGATCTACGAGGAGCTGCAACACCGCGCACCGGACGCCGGCCCCTGGACGGAGCGCCTGGATCGAGCCCGCGAACTCTCGGGGGAGCCGTAAGCGCCATGGGCGTCATCTCCCTGCGGGCGGTGTCGAAGTCGTACCCGTCGGCCGACGCCCGACTGGAGGTGCTGCGCGGGGTCGATCTCGAAATCGACGCCGGCGAGTTCGTGGCCGCGATCGGTCCGTCCGGCAGCGGCAAGAGCACGCTGCTCAACCTCATCGGCGGTCTCGACCATCCCGACTCCGGCACCATCCGTATCGACGGCCTGGACCTCGGCGGGCGCGACGATCGCACGCTCGCCGCGATCAGAAACAAAAAGCTCGGATTCGTGTTCCAGTCCTTTCACCTCATTCCGGTGCTGACCGCAGCGGAGAACGTCGCGTGGCCGCTCGTCCTGAAGGGCATGGAGCGTCGCTCGCGCGCGGCGAGGGCGACGGAACTGCTGGAACGGGTCGGACTCGCCGGACATCTGCACCGCACCCCGGGACGGCTCTCCGGCGGACAGCGCCAGCGGGTCGCGATCGCCCGGGCGCTCGCCTGCCGCCCGAAGATCATTCTGGCCGACGAGCCGACGGGGAACCTCGACGCCGTCACCGCGGCCGGGATCATGGAACTCTTCGCGTCGCTGAACCGCGAGGAGGGGGTGACCTTCGTGGTCTCCACTCACGATCCGATGGTCGTCTCCCACGCCGGACGGCGTCTGCAACTGACCGAAGGGACGCTCCGGGACACCTCCCGCGAGAGGCCGCTCCACGAGGACCTCCCCCATGTTTGATCTTGTGTCTCTGTCGGTGCGGAACATCTTTCGCAACCGGCGTCGGACCATCATTACCGTGTTCTCGATCGTGGTGGGCTTCTCGGCCATGGCCTGCTTCGGAGGCTTCATCGAGTTCTCGTTCGAGGGTCTGCGCGAGACCACCATCCGCACCCGGCTCGGCCATCTCCAGATCTATGCCGACGGGTATTCGCAGCATCGGGTGTCGGATCCGGAATCGGTCCTGATCTCCGAGCCCGACGAAGTAATGGCGCACATTGCGAAGCTGCCCGGTGTCGCCGCGGTGACCCCGCGACTGTCCTTCTCCGGACTCGGCAGTACCGGCCGCACGACGGTGAACGTGTCCGTGATCGGGGTCGATCCGGAGGGCGAGGAGGAGTTCGCGGACTTCGAGACGCTGGTGGCAGGGCGTCCTCTGGAGCCGGGAGACCCCGAGGGCGGGCTGATCGGCGAAGAGCTGCGCAACGGTCTGGGAGCCGAGGTCGGGGACTGGGTGACGGTGCTCACCACTTCGTTCGGCGGCATCATCAACGCGGTGGATTTCCGGGTCGCCGGGGTCGTGCGCACGGGTTCGAAGGAGTACGACAGCGTGTTCGTCAAGGTTCCGATCGAGCTGGCGCAGCGCGCGAAGGAGACCGCAGAGGTGGAGCGCATCGTCGTGCTGCTGGACGACACCGACGATCTGTCCGCACTTCAACCTCGCATCGAGGAAGTGCTGTCGATGTTCGACGACGAGTTCGAGACCCGCCGCTGGGACGAGCTGGCCGGTTTCTATGATGCGGTCGTCGCGCTCTACACCGGCATCTTCACGGTGTTTGCGGGCATCGTGGGGGTGGTGGTGATGTTCTCGGTCGCCAACACCATGACGATGGCGGTGTTCGAGCGCACCGGGGAGATCGGCGCGCTGCGGGCGATCGGGGCGCGCCGCTCCACGCTGGTCGCCATGTTCCTGATCGAAGGGGTCGGAGTCGGGCTGCTCGGCGCCGGTCTCGGCGTGGTGGCGTCGTGGCTGATCGCCGGCGCGGTGCAGGCGACGGGGGGCATCGCGATGCCGCCGCCACCCGGAATGTCGCAGGGATTCCAGGCCTACTTCAGCCTCACCGGCGACGTGTTGCGCAATGCCTTCGCGGTCACCGTGGCGGCGACGCTGGTCTCCGCGGTCTACCCCGCCTACGCCGCGTCCCGGATCCGGATCGTGGAGGCGTTGCAGCAATGAGGACCGCGCTGCTTCCGGCTTGCCGTCTCCTTGCCCCGAGTCTTTGTCTCATCCTGAGTCTTTGTCTCGCCCTGAATGCCGATGCTGGTGCCGGGGCGGCGCCGGCGCCGGCGCGGGAGCCGACGCTGCTCCAGCGGGTGGATGCGGTGCGCGCGCCGGGCGATGCATTCACCTTCAAGGTTGCGGTCACCACCCCGGAGGGCGATGCGCTCAAGCTGTCCGTGCGCGTATCCGGGCAGGTCAACAGCCTCGTCCGGTATCTGGAGCCGCCGCGCAGCGCCGGACGTTCGCTCCTGTTCGTCGAGCGCAACATGTGGATCTACGTGCCCGGGACGCGTCGGGTCCTGAGGATCTCGCCGCAGCAGCGGATTCTGGGCGGCGTGGCGAACGCCGACGTTGCGCGCGTCGTCTACTCGCTCGACTACGCTCTCGAAGCCGTGGAGGAACTGCCGGAGGAGGGCGGGGAGCGGCGCCGGCGACTCGTCCTGTCCGGCCGCTCCACCGGGGCAGCCTACGGGCGGATCGAACTCGTCGTCGCCGACGAGGATGTCCGTCCGCTCCGTGCGTCCTTCTTCACCGCCTCCGGCCGCCGTCATCTGAAGACCGTGTACTTCGAAGGCTATCGCGAGGTGCTGGGACGGTCGCGGCCGACCGTCCTGCGGGTGATCGATCACCTGAACGCGGACGAAGAGACCCTCATCGAGTACTCCGACTTCGCCCTTGAGGACACCCCCGCCGCCTGGTTTCAGCCCACCTATCTCAAACGACTGAGGTGAGGTGCGGACCATGAATGCGCAGGTCGGTGACGTTTTCGGGTCGGGCGTTTTCGGGTCGGGGGGTGGCCGTCGTTGCGTCGTGGCCCTCCGGTTGCGCCGACTGGCGTCCGCCGTCGCGCTGGCCACCGTCCCGGCCATGAGCATGAGCATGGACATGGGTGCATGGCAGTGGTCGTCACAAGGATTGCTCGATATTCGGGCCCGTGCCAGCGAGACCGATGCGACGCAGCTCGTGCCCGAACCGGAGCGCGTCGGGCCCGAGCCCCGGCGCTTCGCCACCACCACGGCTCTCAGCCTTCAGGGCTGGAACGGACCGTGGACCGCAACCGCCGCAGGTCGCCTGTTCGCACGCACCCACCGGCGCGAAGACGAGCGAGCGGCGGGACTTCGTGTGGACGAGCTTCACGCCGAGTACGCGCTGACTCCCGTGCATTTTCTCTACGGCGGGCGGCGGCATGTCGTTCACGGAAGATCGCTCGGGGTGAACCCTCTCGATATCGCCATCGATCCCGTCGATCTCGATCAGGCCCTGGATTCGGACCGGCGGCGGGCCGAAATCGAAGGGCAGGACCTGCTCGGCTTCGAATCGCTGCTCGGCGATCGGTTCACGCTGACCGGATACTGGACCCCGGGCGAGCGGGCGCTGCTGGCCGGCGCGTTCACGATCCCCGAGTGGAACGCCGACCTCACCATGCTTGCGTTCGATGACGATGAACGCCCCGGCGCGGGATTGTCGCTGTCGCACACCCTTGGCGAAGCGCTGCTTGCCTACGCGGATGTCGTGGTGCGCCGGGGCCGGGATCGGGCCGTCGTCCGCGCCGATCGGGGGCCGGATCCCGTTCCGGGCGCATGGTTCGTCGAGGAGGGCGACGCTTCGCGGCACTTCGCGCAGTCGAGCGTCGGACTTGGCTATACGCTCGATTCCGGCGCCACCTTCAACCTGGAGTACTACTTCGACGCCAACGGCTACTCCGACCGGGAGTGGGGCGAGATCACCGGACTGATCGCGGACAACGACAGGATCCGTGACGACGAACGCCGGCGCGAGAGCGCCACCGTTAATCTCCTGCGGTTGAGCGGACACCTGCGTCGACTCACGCTGCGGCGGCACTACGGCTTTTTCCGTGCGCAGCATCCGGGCCTGTTCGGGCGCGCTCTCGCGGCCGAGCTGACGGTCCTCCACAATCTCGCAGATCGCACCGGAAGCCTGGGGCTGCGGCTGGAGCGCGAAACGGCCCCGGACGTGTTCCTGGGCGTCGAGGGGCGCTGGCTCTACGGCGACGACCTCGACGAGTTCGCACTGCGTCCCGGAGAGCTGTCCGGCTCCGTCCACGTCACCGTCAACTTCTGAGCTGAGCGGTCCCGCCGCCGGCGGCCGGCGCCCCTGTGGCTGGGTTCCAACCCGTCGGGATCACAGCGTCACGATCGTTCTCCGACGAGCCCTGAACTCGGGCCGCCGCGGGTTCATCCGTCGTCGGATCCAACCTTTTCCTTCCGGCTCGCTTCTCATCGGACCCGCCGCCATTTCCGGGCGAGACTGCATGTGCCCGACATTGCCCGCAATGGACGCGGCGGAGATCGATGTCGCGTCGCAATCGCACCGCGTGGCGGCCTCTCGGAGGGCCAGTGGGGATGGCGGTTGGGCTCGGCTGCCGATTGCCCTTGCCACCGGGCCGCCGTAGCATCGGAACGATTCGGGTCGCCGGGAGCCAAGGTGAGCTGGCGGTCGAAACACGGGATACCGGCGTTCGGACTGGCGCTCGTCGCGCTCGTGGTGGTGGGTTGCGTCGGGAACGGGGACATGTCCTCCATGTCTTCCGTTTCGCCCGACTTGGAAAAGAAGTTGCGGCAGGAGTATGCCGCGCACCCGGAGTTCCGCAATCAGTACGGGCTGAAGCAGATCAAGGCGCACCATGCCTACGCCCGCGGCGCGACCGGCGAGGGAGTTACGCTCGGTATCGTCGACAGCGGGATCGATCCGAGTCATCCCAAGTTCAAGACCGAGATCGACCCGAACCATCCCGAGTTCGAACGCAAGCTCACATCGATCGATTTCGAGGGCTACAAGCCCGATTTCAGCACCTGTGACCGTCGCTCTCCCGACGGGGAATGTACGAGCGAGCGCGGTCATGGCACCCATGTGGGCGGCATCATGGCGGCAAGCCGACGCGCGGACCCCGATGACCCCGACGCAAACAAGGCCGCCGTTCATGGCGTCGCCTTCGATGCCCGGGTGATCTCGATCGGTTTCCCGAGTACCGCGGAGATCATCGGGGATCCCCCCGAGAACCCCACACCCGAGCAAATCCAGGACTTTCTCGAACGAATCAAGAACGTCGAGTCCACACTCCAGGCGCAGTTTGTCTCGGCCTTCCAACAATTGAACGGAAGGGTCACGGCGGTCAATGCCAGCTTCGGCCTGCCCGGGAACATCGAGCACTTCGAGGCCGAGGAGTTGCGAGCTCGCTTCCCCAACGTCATCGAGACCATCGCGCAGGCCGATACGCCGATCGGCGAACGCACCATCTACGTGTGGGCGGCGGGCAACTCCGGCGGATATGCAGGCGAAGATGGCAGTTCCGACAGCTCTGTCGAGGCGGCCACGTCGGTCGAGATCGTGGCCGGACTCCCGGTACGCATTCCGGAACTGCGCGGCCATTCGCTCGCGGTGGTGGCGACGGATCGGCAGGGCAGGATCGCCGAGTTCTCCAATCGCTGCGGCATCGCGAAGAACTTCTGCCTCGCCGCGCCGGGCGTGGACATCACCGGTCCGGTGCCGAGCTTCTACTGCGGGGACGGCACCTCGGAGTGCTACCTCACCCTGGAAGTCGCCGGGACCTCGGCCGCTGCCCCGTTCGTGACGGGCGGGATCGGGCTGCTCGCCCAGCACTACCGCGGTCAGCTCGGCCACCACGAGATCGTCGAGCGCCTGCTCGCGACCGCCGACCGGACGGGCGACTACGCGGATTCGGATGTCTACGGCCAGGGGTTCCTGGACCTCGACGCCGCCACCCGTCCGGTGGGCGAGACGCGAATGCTGACCGGCGACTCGCTCGCCGGCTCTTCGGCGCCGAGTCATCGCAGCATGCTGTATGCGGGCGCAGCCTTCGGCGATTCGATGGCGCGCGGGCTCGCGGCCAGGGAGGTCGCGCGCTTCGATGCGCTGGACGCGCCGTTCTTCGGTCCGCTCGGTGATCACTTGCCACCTCATGCGTTCGCTGCCCCCTCGGTGGCGGAGCGACTCGCGACCTTGGGACGCGATCCCCTCGGAGCGTCATGGCGCACGGACGGCACCGAGCTTCGTCTGCGACTCGATGCCGCCGCGGCTTCGTCCGGCGTCGGGACGGTCCACGGTTCGCCCGTCCGGAACAATGCGGCGGGCGCCGGGGACCGGGTCGGGCCGGGTTCGCTCGGCGCCCTGTCGCTCACACACGACCTCGGCCCCGGAAGGTTGCGGTTCGGATACCGGGCTCACCCGGGCTGGCAATTCGGGCTGCATGCGGACGATGGCGTGTCCGCTCGCGGCTTCGGACCGATCAAGCCCGGCACGTTCACCGACGACGGCGTGTTCGCCAATCCGTTCCTCGGCTTCGCCCGGGACGGGGTCAGTCTCGGCTTTGCGGCGGCGCCGGGCGCGGGGGTCTTCCGCGCCGCCGCCTTCCACGGTGCGGCTCAGTACGGTGAGCGGCGCGACGACGATGCGGGTGAAGCCATGGGGGTGTTGATGGAGTACCGGCTCGGTGGCTCCGATGTATCCGGCCTCGCCATGCAGGCAGGATGGCTCGCGGAAGCGGAAGCCGCGGTGGGGGCCCGACCGAGCGGGGCCTTTGGCGCCCTGACCGCGGACTCCGTCATCGCGGGACTGTCGACCCATCGCCGGCTTGGTGATGGCTGGAGTCTGCTCGCGAGCGCCCATGCGGGCGTGAGTCGCGTGGCGCATCCGAGGCGCGGCATGGTGCGGGACCTGTCGGCGTTGTGGGCCGGCTCCCTTGCCGTCGGTCTCATCGGTGAGGAGGTCGACCATGCCGGAGGGCGGTTGGCGATACGACTCTCCCAGCCGCTTCGCGTCGAGGCGGGACATGCGCGACTGCGCTGGGCGTCGGGGCGAACGCCCGATGGCGGCGTCATCGCGGAATCGGCGGTCCTGGATCTGGAGCCGTCGGGCCGCCAGTTCGACTTCGAACTCGTCTACGTGCGTCCCTGGGCAGGTGGAGAGGCGCACCTCGCCGCCATCGCCTCGCACGATGCGGGACATGTCCGGGACGAGCACGAGGCCGCCCTGCTGGCCCGCTACCGCCACCCGTTCTGACCGCAGCCTCGCGGACAGCGCACCGGAATGCAGGGTCCGGCTATCGTCGGAGCAGCACGTAGAGTGCGCCGGTGCCCCCGTCCGGCGGCGTCGCGGAGCAGAATGCGAGCACTTCGGAACGGTTGCGAAGCCACCGGTCGATGTGCGCCTTCATGATCGGCTGGCCGCTCGGGGATCCGAGCCCCTTGCCGTGGACGATACGCACGCACCGCCGTCCGTGGCGGCGCGAGTCCTCGAGAAACCGGTCGAGGGCGGCGGAAGCGTCGGCCACCGTCCGCCCGTGCAGATCGAGGTCCGCCTCCACCCGGTACCGACCGCGCCGCAGCCGTTCGGTCTCGCGCCGCTGCACACCTGCGCCCGTGAAGCTCAGGACGTCGCCCGGACCCACGTCCGGGGTCCATTCCGACTCTGCCAATCCCCGGGAATCGGTCGGCCATACCACCGGCGTCCGGTCCCGGAGGTGGGATGTGCTCCGCGGCCGCCGCGGATAGGCACGATCATCCTCCATGCGCCGCACCTCGCCGGCGGCCTGTCGGAAGAGTGCCCGATCCTCGTCGCTGATCCGACTGCGCTTCGACATCGTTTCTCCGCATGGTGACCGATCGCCGGCCCCGCCGTTCCGACACTCCGACCGCTTTTACCGAATCGGACGCACGATGTCAGCGAAAACAACGATTTGATGGTGCCTCACTTTGAAATTCCGCCTGGTGTCTCCGGCCGGTATGCACGGACATTCCCGAGAGTTCACGAGTCGAAGTGAGACACCACCCGGTGGCCTGACGCCATGGGTAAACGTCCCGGGTGCGCAGGCGCGGGAGCGGGGTCGAATGACCGGAGTCTGGCTCGCACGAAACCGGGTACGGATATGTGCGCCGTCGTATCCACCAGAATAAAGGTTGTTCGGCCTGATACATATGGCTAACATGGCCTACTCCAGTTTCCGGGAAATCGCATGATCCGCGCGACGATATCCGAAGTGAAAGACGGCATGAGCGCCTATCTTCGCCGAGTCAAATCCGGAGAATCGGTGCTGGTGATGGAGCGCAGGACGCCCATTGCCCGCATCGTTCCGATGGGTTTCGATACGCAGAGCGGAGGACAGGGCGATCGCATGGATGGGGAAGCGAAGCTCGCGCGACTGGAGCAGGCAGGCATCGTGGTGCGCCACGGCTCGGGGAGCCCCCTCGACGTGCTGGGGCAGCCCTTGCGCGCAGGCGCGGGGGTTCTCGAAGCCCTGCTCGAAGAACGCTCCGAAGAATTGCGGGACGGCTACCGCTGAATTGCTCGGACGCTGTTCGGTGAATTGTCCAAGCCCACCTCATTCCCACTCCCGGGCCTGCTCCCACGCTACTCCCGGGTCACTGGATCGGGCCATTTCCCGGTCACCGTCAAGTCATTGCTCAGGCACCGGTAGGTGAACTTCTGGGATACCTCCGCCCTGGTCGCCCTTGGCGTCGACGAACCGCACCGGCACACGGCGCTCCGCATTCTCGAAGCGGACGATTGGATGGCAGTGTGGTGGGGGGCGTCCGTGGAGTACGTCGCCGCACTCTCGCGGCGCGAGCGGGACGACAGTCTGACGACGGCGGAGATTTCGGAGCACCTCGTCCAGCTCCACGCGCTGTCGCACGTGTGGTACGAGGTGCAGCCGGGGCGGCGGGTGAGGATGCTGGCGCAGCGGCTGCTTCGGGTGCATCCGCTGAGGGCGGCGGACAGCCTCCAGCTTGCGGCCGCGCTCGCCGTGGCCGAGGAGGATCCGTCGAGCGTCGGTTTCGTCTGCTTCGACGCGCGGCTGAACCAGGCCGCATCGCGCGAGGGGTTCGCGCTTCTCGCGGCGCAAGGACTCTGACCGAAATCACTTTTCCACTTCATGGACTCCAGTCCTCTCCGGACAGGAGGGGCAGGCGAGTTGAACGGAAAGGCTGTTCCGGCCGGGGCCCTGATCTGACCGGAACTCCGAGCGTTCAGGATTCCGGTCGGAGCTCTGAGCGTTCAGGAGGCCGGCGCGGCCGAGCGCGCGGCCGCGATCTTCGACCGGCGGTTCTGCATCCATTTCACGGCGGGCGGCAGCCGGGCCGCGAGCAGGGCGGCGAGGACTCCTGCGTAGATCAGTGGTTCGAGGAGGTCGGCCCTCACGAGCCACAGGAAGTGCAGCGCTCCGCCGACCGCCGCCGCGTAGACGAGGCGGTGAAGCCTGCGCCACCGTACCGGTCCGAGCCGACGCACCATCGCGTTGGTCGAGGTCGCGGCGAGCGGCACGAGCATCACGAAGGCGGCAAAGCCAACGGTGATGTACAGGCGATCCGCGACATCCTCGACGATGTACGAGAGGTCGAGCGAAGCGTCGAGCACCGCGTAGGTCGCGAAGTGCAGCATCAGATAGAAGAATGCGAACAGCCCGATCATCCGGCGCAGCCGAGTGAGCCACACCCGTCCCGTCAGGTGACGAAGCGGCGTGATCGCGAGCGTGACGATCAGCAGACGCAGCGTCCACTCGCCGGTGGTGTGGGTGATGGCCTCGACCGGGTTCGCGCCGAGCCCGCCGGTGAACGCGTTGACGACCAGCGCCGCGAACGGAACGAGGGCCGCCGCGAAAATGCCGGTCTTGGCGACGGCAACCCGCTTGTCGAACTTCATTCCGTTTCCGCCCGGCGTCTGTTGTCGCGAGAGCGGCAGATCGATCAATCAATCAGTCAGTAGTTCGCCTTGAGGTCCATTCCCGCGTAGAGGCTTGCGACCTCGTCCGCATAGCCGTTGAACATCAGGGTATCGCGCTTGAACAGCTCGCCGATGCGCCGCTCGCGCTTCTGGCTCCATCGGGGGTGGTCGACCTGCGGATTCACGTTGGAGTAGAACCCGTACTCGCGCGGGGCGGAAAGGTTCCAGGTCGTGGGGGGCTCCCCCTCGGTGAACTCGATCGATACGATCGACTTGATGCTCTTGAAGCCGTACTTCCAGGGAACGACGAGGCGGATCGGGGCGCCGTTCTGGTTCGGCAGCACCTCGCCGTAGAGACCGACGGTGAGCAGGGTGAGCGGGTGCATCGCCTCGTCGATCCGCAAGCCCTCGACGTAGGGCCAGTCGAGAATGGCCCGGGTCTGCCCGCGCATCTCCTCGGGTCGGAACACGGTCCGGAACGCAACATATTTCGCCTTCGAGGTCGGTTCGAACCGCGCCAGCACATCGCCGAGCGGAATACCGATCCACGGAACCACCATCGACCATGCCTCCACGCAGCGCAGCCGGTAGATGCGTTCTTCGAGTTGGTGGGGCTTCACGATATCGTCGTAGTCGTACGCACCCGGCTTCGCGCACTCCCCGCTCACCTCGACCTTCCACGGTTGGGGATTGAAGCCGCCGGCGTGTCGGGCGGGGTCGCGCTTGTCCGTCCCGAACTCGTAGAAGTTGTTGTAGCTCGTGATGTAGGAATAAGAGGTCAGTTCCTCGTCGGTCCGCCACGCGCTCTCGACGACGCCCTCCAGCTTCTCCCCGGTGGCGTCCGGATCGGAGGCGAGCGCGGCGGCCCGGCGCGCACCGAGCAGCGAGAGGCCGCCGCCGAGCATTGCCGCCCCGGCGATGCCTGCGGTATCACGCATGAACCGCCGTCGAGCGCGGAAGATGGATCGAGGGGTGATCTCCGATGGCTGAATGTCGTTCGGGGGTCTGATCAGCATGTCGCACTCCGCGCGTCCTCGGTTGCCCGGCCGGCGCACCGCACCCGACGCGTTGGGTGCGGTCGTGCCGTGTTTCGCTGGAGGGTGCAGTGTGAGGGGCGGATGTCACGAAAGGTTCACGTGTTCATTCTCGATGCGCACGATACGGGGTGACCATCTCCGGTCACCAGTGGGATCGGGGGCATGGCGTGGCGAGAACGAAGTCGATCTGCCGGTGGTAGGCACCGATATCCTGATCTGGATCGGGACTTGAGGCCGCTTCGCGCTCGATGCCCGGTTGGTCAAGCAGCACGGAGCGACGCTCAGGGTCGTTGTTGGCGGCAACGCAAGAGCACGATTGGTTTCCTGATGGTGTTGATTTCTGGAAACTCGAAAATTAGAACCATAAGTGCTAAGAATCGAGAATGGAGTATCGGCAGCGACATCTCGAACGAAAGCTGGCCCGGCTGCGACGCGCCGTACCGGTCATTCTGGTGCTCGGGGCGCGGCAAGCGGGCAAGAGCACGTTGCTTTCCCACATCGCCCCCGAAGCCTCACGCGTGGTGTTCGACCCCGTCATCGACATCGGCAACGCTCGACAGGATCCCGAGCTGTTCCTGGACCAATACCCGCCACCGGTCATTCTCGACGAGATCCAGTACGTTCCCGACCTGCTGGCGGTCATCAAGCGCCGTGCGGATGAGGACTGTCGTCCCGGGCAGTACCTGCTGACCGGCTCCCAGAACCCGATGCTGCTGGAGTCGGTGAGCGAGAGCATGGCCGGGAGGGCCGCGGTCCTTGATCTTCACTTCCTCTCGCTCGCAGAGCGCTGTCGCCGGGCGGATACGGAACGCGGCTGGATCGAGGACCTCTTCGAGGCCGATGCCGTGGCCCGCCTGGTCCGGCGGGAGCGACTGCCGCTTCGCGACATCGAGCCGACGCTGTCCGCCCGACTCTGGCGAGGTGGATTCCCCGGTCATCTGGACCACGATGACGAGCTCCTCCCCGATCTGTTCTCGTCGTACATGCGGACCTATGTCGAGCGCGATGTCCGCCGGGTCGCTGCGGTGGCCGATGCGGGCCTGTTCGCCCGTTTCGTCGGTCTGTGTGCCGCCCACTCCGCGCAGGAAATCAACCACAGTCAGCTCGGGCGCGAGCTGGGCATCACCTACCACACGGCGCAGCGCTGGCTGGGGATCCTGCGTGCGACATTCCAGTGGCTGGAGATTCCCCCGTTCTCGAACAATCCCGCGAAGCGCGTGTCCAGACGCTCCAGGGGATACTTCACCGACACCGGATTCGCGGCGTGGACGCAGCGGATCTCCAGCCCGGCTGCCTTGATGTCCAACCCTGTTCAGGGCGCGTTGTTCGAGACGCATGTAGTGCTCGACATCCTCAAGCAGACCCGGGCCATGCGCTACCCGCCCCGGCTCCATCACTGGCGGCAGCACTCGGGAGCGGAGGTCGGCCTCGTTCTTGAACGCGACGGGATGCTGGTTGCGGTGGAGGCGAAGAGCGGCGCCCGCGTGTCGCACGGCGATACCCGCGGGATTCGCGCGTTTCGCGAGAATCACCCTCGGCAGCGCCATGGGATCGGCGTGGTCGTGGCGGCCGTGAACGCGCCCATGCAACTCGGGGACGACATCGTCGCGCTCCCCTACGACATTGCATGAACTACCCCACCCACCACCTGGCATTCCTGAACAGGCGCAGCCACGGGCCGTCTTCGCCCCAGTCGGGGGGGTGCCAGGAGTGCTGCACGGCGCGGAAGGTGCGTTCAGGGTGCGGTATCATGATCGTCACCCGGCCGTCGGGGGTGGTGACGCCGGCCACGGCGGCCTCCGAGCCATTGGGGTTGGCGGGATAGCGTTCGGCCGGAGCCCCGTCGGCGGCGGCGTATTGCAGGCAGACGAGTCGATCGCGGACGGCGTGGTGGAGGGCGCCGGGGTCGAAAACCGCGCGGCCCTCTCCGTGCGCGACCACGGTGGGAAGCTCCGAGCCTTCCATCCCGTCGAGAAAGATGGACGGCGAGGGTGCGATCCGGGTCATCAGGAGCCGCGCCTCGAACTGTTCGGAGCGATTGCGTTCGAACCGGGGCCAGGTGTTCGCGCCCGGGATCAGATCGCGCAGGCGGGCCAGCATCTGGCATCCGTTGCACACGCCGAGGGTGAACGTGTCGGCGCGACGGAAGAACGCCTCGAACTCGTCGCGACAGCGAGAGTTGAAGCGGATGGTGTGCGCCCATCCGCCGCCGGCGCCAAGCACGTCGCCGAACGAGAAGCCGCCGGCGGCCGCGAGGCCGATGAATTCCGCGAGCGACGCGCGTCCGCCGGCCAGATCGCTCATGTGCACGTCGAAGGCATCGAAGCCCGCGGCATGGAACGCGGCCGCCATCTCGACGTGTCCGTTCACGCCCTGCTCGCGAAGGACCGCAACCCGGGGTCGGGCGCGAGCGATGTGCGGAGCGCCGAAGTCGGACTCCGCGGTGCCGCCGTTGGGGTGGACATCGATGTCGGCCGCGCCGCCGGCGGAGTCGATGCCGGCGCCGTCGTCCGGGGATCTCTCGATGTCGGTCTTGTTGCTGGCGGAATCGATGCCGGCGCCATCGTCCGGGGTTGTCGCGAAGTCGAATGTCGTCTTGCACCACAGCCCGCGCTCGCCCTCGTCGGTGATGCGCGTGCGCTCCTCGTCCGCGCACCGCGGGTCATCGCGCAGGCGCTGCAGGCGCCAGGATGTCTCGGACCATGACCGGTGCAGGGCGGGTCGGCAGCCCTCGTACAGGATGTGGCTTCCGGCCGTGAACCGCACGCGGTCTCCGGGCTCGACCCTGCCAATTCGATGGACGCAGGGCACGAGTGACGGCTCGGCGTCGAAGATGGCCCGCACTGAGGCCAGATCGACGTCACGAACCTGCACGACAGCGCCGGGCTCCTCGCAGAACAGTGCCGCCACCGCATCGGGACCGAGGGGAGCGACATCGACATCGAATCCCGCGCGACCCGCGAACGCCATCTCCAGCAGGCATGCGGCGAGACCCCCGTCGGAGCGGTCGTGATACGCCACGATCAATGCCCGGCGCCGGGCTCGCGCCAGGGCTCGGAACAACGCGGGCAGTGCCTCGGGGTGGTCGAGGTCGGGCGGAGCGGCACCGAGGCGCCCGTGGGAGAGCGCGAGCGCGGATGCGCCGAGGCGGTTCGCGCCGTATCCGAGATCGACCAGCAGCAGCGATGACTCGCCGATATCGGTACGCAGCATCGGCACCAGACTCAGACGCGCATCCTCGACCGGCGCGAACGCGGTGATGATCGGCGAGACCGGCGAGATCACCTTGTGCACGCCGGAGTCGTCGCGCCACGTCGTGCACATCGACAGCGAATCCTTACCGACCGGGATCGAGATGCCGAGGGCGGGGCAGAGTTCCATCGCCACCGCCTCGACCGCGTCGAACAGGTCCGCGTCCTCTCCGGGCTCCCCGCCGGCGGCCATCCAGTTCGCCGAGAGCACCACGCGCTCGACGCTCGCGATGTCCGCGGACACGATGTTGGTGAGCGCCTCCGCCACTGCCATCCGGCCCGCCGTCCGCGCATCGAGCAACGCGAGGGGCGAGCGCTCTCCCATCGCCATCGCTTCCCCGGTGTGTCCGCGGAAGCTGCTCAGGGTCACCGCGCAGTCGGCCACCGGCACCTGCCACGGACCCACCATCGGGTCGCGGGCGACAAGCCCGCCGACGGTGCGGTCGGCGATGGTCACCAGGAACGACTTGTCGGCCACCGCCGGCACGCGCAGCACCCGTTCCAGGGCGGAACCGATTTCGATCCCCCTGATCTCGACCCCACGGGTGTCGAATGGACTCGCCGCCGGTGGCAACCGAACCACGTCGCGGTGCAGGCGGGGAAGATCGCCGAGCAGGGTTCCCATCGGCATGGAGACCGGCGAGGCATCGAACCGGGCGTCGCGCACCTCCAGCCATCGGCGTCGGGTCGCCTCCCCGATCGGTGCCCACGGACAGCGCTCGCGCTCGCACAGCGCGGCGAAATCGTCGATGCGACCGGGATCGATGGCGAGGACGTATCGTTCCTGGGATTCGTTGCACCAGATTTCGAGCGGTGACATCCCGGGGTCGTCGCAGGGGATGGCGCGCAGATCGACCATGGCGCCCCGTCCGGCGTCGCCGACCAGTTCGGGCAATGCATTGGACAGCCCCCCGGCGCCTACATCGTGGATGGAGAGGATCGGATTGTCCGCGCCGCGCTGCCAGCAGCGATCGATGACTTCCTGGCCGCGGCGCTGCATCTCGGGGTTTTCGCGCTGCACGGAAGCGAAGTCGAGCGACTCCTCGTCGCTCTTCGAGCCGCGGGAGGACGCGGCGCCGCCGCCGAGGCCGATGCGCATGGCGGGCCCGCCGAGCACGACGAGACGCGCCCCCGGTGCGATGGTGGATTTGGCGACCTGGTCGGTGCGGATGTTGCCCATCCCGCCGGCGATCATGATGGGTTTGTGGTAACCGTAGACCCGGGCTCGGTCGCGTCCGTCGGTACCGGACCCCGAACCGGCGTCGCTCGTTCGCGCGGGACCCTCGGTTTCTGCAATGAGGTCGCCGGGGGGGCGTTCGCCGTGCGTATCCGTCGGTCCGGCGTTTGCGTCGGACCCGGCGCCGGAGCCGGATCGGACCCGGCGGCCAGCCGCTCCCCCGCCGTCGCTTCGTTCGGCGCTCTCGCCATCCCCCTGGGTTCCGAATATCTCAAGGTCCACTTCGAGGGTACGGAAGTAGCCGCCAAGGGCAGGGCGTCCGAATTCGTTGTTGAATGCGGCGGCGCCGATCGGGCCGTCGAGCATGATCTCAAGGGCGGAGGCGATGTGTGAAGGCTGGCTGCGCTCGTCCTCCCATGGCTGCACGAAGTCCGGAATCCGCAGGTTCGAGACGGAGAAACCGGTGACGCCGGCCTTGCTGCGAGCGCCGCGTCCCGTCGCCGCCTCATCGCGAATTTCTCCGCCGGAGCCGGTCGCCGCCCCCGGACGGGGCGAGATTGCGGTGGGGTGGTTGTGGGTCTCCACCTTCATGAGGATCTCCACCCGTCCCGGCTCGGCGAGGTACCGTCCGGTGTCCGGATCCGGAACGAACCAGCTCGCCGCATGCCCGCGCGTCACGGCGGCATTGTCGCGGTACGCGGACAGCACTTCGCCCGGGGCGCACGCCTGAGTGTGGCGGACCATGTCGAACAGCGATCGTTCGGACCGGACACCATCGACGGTCCACACCGCGTTGAAGATCTTGTGGCGGCAGTGCTCGGAGTTCACCTGCGCGAACATCATCAGCTCGGCATCGGTGGGGTCGCGGTCGAGTTCGAGGAAGCGTGCGCTCAGGTAGTCGATCTCCTCGCCGCGCAGGGCGAGACCGAGAGAGGCGTTGGCGTGGTTCAACGCGGCGCGGGGGTCCGGGCCGAGGGTCACCGTCGAGTGGGGAGGGGGCGTTCCGTCGAGGAAGAGGGCTGCGGCGCCCGCGTCCGGGGCGGACATGTTTCCCGGACCTGTGTGCGAGGACCAGGTGCGCTGCGTCATGCGGTCGTGGAGTAACCCCGATTCGGCGATCATTCCCGCGGTTTCGCCCGGATCGCCCGTATCGCTCGGATCGCCCGAGTCGCCCGAGTCGCCACCGGTCTGCGCAATCGTCCACGCCATGCCGCGCTCGATGCGTACGACGCATTCCAGACCACAGTGACGGGCGATGTCGGTGGCCTTGCTCGACCAGGGGGAGATCGTTCCCGGCCGCGGCGTCACCACGATGGCGGCGTCGAGTATCGCGGTGGTCCGCCCGCCGGTGACGAACGAGGCGTCAAGAAGCTGCTCGAGTCGCCGAACGGTCGGATCCGAAACGTCGTCGGTGCGAACGAAGTAGATCCAGCATCCGTCGACATGGGTGATCCTGCGCGCGTGCTTTCGCGCGCGCTCCACGAGGCGCTCGCGGCGAAACGCCGCCAGGGCCGGCCTTCCCCTGAACAGCAGGAAGTCGGCGATGGGAGGGGGGGGAGCGTCCATGGCGCGCACACGATAATACTTGAATCGCATGTCGCCGATGGTGCTGCCGCCTCGGTCGCCGGAGGCAGGAATTTGGCGTGGTAGCATCCGAATAACTGAAGAGGGATCGAGCGATGACCGACAACAGGATCGTGAAAGCAACAGCCCGGGATCCCGAACGCGAAGCCCTTGGATCCGTGCGCGGCGGACTCCGGGCCATGGCGAAGAAGGCCGCGAAAAAGGTCGCGAAGAAAGCGGGGCGCAAGAAGGTCGCGAAGAAGGCAACCACCACTTCCGGCAAGACCACTGCCGCCAGCAAGACCGCTGATTCCGACAAGACCGCCGCCACCGGTAGAGCCGCTGCGGTCGACAAGACGGCCCCGGCCGGCAAGAGGGCCGCCGGCAAGACGGTCGCGAGGGCTCCGGCGTCGGAAAAGAAGGCGGCCCGGGTGGCTCGGGCCACTGCCGATGCGCCGGCCTCCGGGTCCGCGAGTGCCGAGGCTTCGGAAGGAGCCGCGAAATCCCGCCCTCCGAAGACAGAGGAAGGTTCCACGGTCGCATCGGAGGGCATAGCCGCTGCGTCCCCGGCGCTGTCACGCGAGTCCGAGCCTTCCATGGACTCGCCGCGTCCTCCCGGTCCGGTGCATCCAGGCGCCATCAGGGACTCCATACAGGAACAGTCCGACGGCATGGGTGGCCTGCTGGCCCTCTGGGGGCCGCTGATCATCGTCGGATTCCTGGTACTCGTCTTCCGCGGAGGAGACGAGCCCGAGATGGCGGTCGTGGCTGGTACCGATGACTTGGGTGCAGTCTCGGCCGAGACCGAGGTCGCCCCCGGCGCCGACGCCCCGGATGTGGCGATGCTCGATGCGACGGTCGGGACCATGCCCGCGGCCGTGTCTTCCGGCGCCCGACCGGAAACCCCCTCTGTCGCTCCGTCGGAAACCTCTTTCGGCGCCCGGCCGGAAAACCTTTCCGTCGCTTTGCCGGAGTCCCCTCCCGGCGCTTCGCCGGAGAACATGGAGACGTTGGACCGCGGGTTCGCCGTGCGTACGTCCATGGCCGGTCCGCCGGTCCTCCCCGGCCGCGGAGCCAGCCCCGGGGCGCCGGCGGTCGCGCCGCGTGCGTTCTATCCGCCGCCGTCCGGCCCCTATCGCGATCCGCGATATCGGGGTTTGCCCACCGGCGAGCGCTGGTCCTCGGGCGGCTCCGGCGACTGGATATGGTCCGCCACCAAGGGTCGGGCCGGTGCGCAGCCGGCGCCAGGCGGTGATCCACCGGTGCGGTGGGTGCGATGCGAGGCTCCCTACTACTGGTGCCCGGCCCCGAACAACCCCGCTTGGTAGGAGCACGACCTCAGGCACGCTCCGACGGCCGACGCCGGTGCGCAGCCGGTCTCGCGTCGGACGGGCGAACCGGAATCTACGGGTCGAGTGCGAGTCGTTCGGCGGCGCCCACGTAAGCGGACGGGGTGAGGGCGAGGAGGGCGTCCTTCTCCTCCCGGGGGATCGCCACGGACTCGATGAAACGCGCGAGCGTGGCACGGTCGATGGCGCGGCCGCGCGTCAGCGTCTTCAGAAGCTCGTAGGAATTCTCGATCCCGTGTCGTCGCATGACGGTCTGTATCGGCTCGGCGAGCAACTCCCAGGCATCGTCGAGATCCCGTGCGATCGCATCCCTGTCGATGGCGAGCTTGCCGAGCCCCCGGAGACACGAATCGTACGCAATCAGCGAGTGCGCGAGGCCGACCCCGAGATTGCGCTGCGCGGTCGAGTCGCTCAGGTCCCGCTGCAGGCGTGACACCGGCAGCTTCGCGGCCAGATGTCCCAGGATCGCGTTCGCGATCCCGACGTTGCCTTCTGCGTTCTCGAAATCGATGGGATTGACCTTGTGCGGCATCGTCGACGAGCCCGTTTCGCCGGTCACCGGGCGCTGGCGGAAGTACCCGAGCGAGATGTAGGTCCACACGTCCCGGCACAGATCGAGCACCACCTGGTTGACCCGAGCGAGGGCGTGGAACAGCTCCGCCGTGGAGTCGTGGGGTTCGATCTGGGTGGTGTGCGAGTTCCAGGCGAGCCCGAGGCCTTCCACGAATTCCCGGGAGATGCGGTGCCAGTCGACACCGGGGCAGGCGGCGAGATGCGCGTTGTAGTTCCCCACCGCGCCGTTGAGCTTGCCGGTCACGGGAACGGCGGCGAAGGCGTCGAGCTGGCGCCGGAGGCGGGAGGCGAATACCGACATTTCCTTGCCGACGGTGGTGGGGGAGGCCGGCTGACCGTGCGTGCGCGAGAGCATGGGCACCGCGGCGTGCGCGCGGGCGAGGCCCCGCACCGCGTCGAGCAGATGGCGCATCGAGGGCAGAAGCACCTCGGCCCGGGCCTCCGAGAGCATCAACGCGCAGGCCAGATTGTTGATGTCCTCCGACGTGCACGCGAAGTGGATGAATGCGCTGGCCCGGCTCAGCCCGGGCGCGCCCGCGATTTGTTCGCGGATGAAGTATTCGACCGCCTTGACGTCATGGTTGGTCTCGCGCTCGATGGCTTTCACTCGCCGCGCGTCGTCGAGCGAGAAACCGCTCGCGATGTCGTCGAGGCGCTTCTCCGCGCCCGGATCGAAGGGCGCCAGCGCGTCGAATTCCGCCTCCGCGGCGAGCGCCCTCAGCCATCGCACCTCGACCGCGATCCGGTATCGAATCAGACCGAACTCGCTCGTGATCGGCCGCAATGCAGCGGTTCGCGAGCCGTACCGGCCGTCGGCTGGCGAGATCGCGGTCAGCGTGGACAAATCCATCAGCGATTGCCACCAGACTCGAACATACGCTCGCAATCGCCCCGACGGGACGCTCCGAAGACTGAAATCTTGCCGGAATCGCGCCGCGTGATGGCTTCTCGGGCCGCCGGCGGGAATTGCTGCCGATCCATCGTGATCCTCACTCAGCGCCCCACCGCGTATGCCTGCATGAATCGGGGCGTCGCCGCGGCGCGCACGAAGCCGCCGGAAGTGAACCCGGCCGCACACATTCGCCCCAGCGACCAGGCGGGCTGGACATCGAGGTGGTGGCCGCGGGCGGCAAGCTCGTCGCGCACCGCCCGCGGAAACCGATCCTCGATGCATAAGACGCTCCGGCGGAACATCCGCGGCGCGAAGGAGCTCACATGGTGGGCGGTGTGCAGCAGCGGCGCGTCGATGGCCGCTTGCAGGTTCAGTCCCTGATGCAGGTGACGCAGCAGCAGTCCCAGTGTCCACTGCACCTGCTGATCCCCCCCCGGGGTGCCGAGGCCCATGACCGCCCGGCCGTTCCGGGTCAGCACCGTCGGGGTCAGGGTCGTGCGTGGTCGCCGGTGCGGAGCGAGATGGGATGGCAGGCGCTCGTCCAGCCAGAACATCTGCCCCCGGGTAGTAACGCTGAATCCGAGACCGGGCACCGCGGGCGAGCTTTGCAGCCAGCCGCCGCTCGGAGTGGCGGCAACCAGATTTCCCCAGCGATCGACGACATCGAAGTGGACGGTATCGCCCTCGATCTCCGGCAGGTCGGCGAATGTCGGTTCGCCGGTGCCCTGTCCCATGTTTCTCGGGGCCGTGCTACCCGGGGTCGCCGCCAGCGCGAGGAGGGCATCACGCCGGGCGGCGCCGTCCGGCGCCGGATCTCCGGGACGGAGGTCCCCGTCCGCGGTGTCCCCGATGGCCGCGGCCCGACGCCGGATGTAGTCGGGCGAGAGCAGCCGATCCAGGGGGACGTCCGCATGCTCTGGATCTGCGAACCACGCATCGCGGTCTGCAAGCGCAAGTTTCAGTGCTTCGACGATCAAGTGCGCCCACGCCGCGCCGCCGGGCTCCATGCTGTCAATGCCCGCTGCATCCAGGATGCGCAGGACCTGCAAAAGTGCCGGGCCCTGGGTCCAGGGCCCGGCGCTGTGAACCGTCACCCCCGCGAATTCGGTCGAGACCGGGTCCTCCCAGGTGGGACGCCATCGCGCCATGTCCTCGCCGGTGAGGAGTCCCGGGTAGCGTGTGCCCGTGTCGTCCGCCTGCTCGGTGCGGTAGAACCGATCCACGGCATCAGCGACGAAACCCTGATAGAAGGCGCGCATCGCCGCCTCGATCCGAGCCTCCCGATCGGCTCCGGCCGAAGCGGCCTCGGCGAGGATGCGGGCGTAGGTCTCGGCGATCTGCGGTTGGGAGACCCGCGCGCCGGGCCGTGGCGCATCGCCACCGGGCAGCCAGACATCGGCCGAGTGCTTCCAGTGCGCGCGAAAGAACGGGGCGATGGCGTGCAGCGACTCCGCGGCTCGATGCACGACGGGAAAGCCGTTCCGAGCATAGGCGATGGCCGGGGCAAGGATGTCGTCGAGCGGCATCGAGCCATGCTCCAGCAGCAACTGCATCCAGGCTCCGAACGCCCCGGGCACGACAGCAGGCAGCAGCCCCGTGCCGGGCATTCGGGTCACGCCCATTGCGTTCAGGCGGGCGATGGTGGCCGAACCGGGTGCGGTCCCCTGACCGCAGAGCACTCGGGGGCAATCCGCCCCGGCCGGATGGACGATGATTGGCACCTCGCCGCCCGGCCCGTTCAGGTGCGGTTCGACGATCTGGAGGGTGAAGGCGGTCGCCGCCGCGGCATCGAATGCGTTGCCGCCTTGCTCGAGAATCCCGAACCCCACTGCTGAACCGATCCAGTGGGTGCTCGCGACGGCGCCGAACGTGCCCCGGATCTCGGGTCGGGTGGTGAACGTCTGTGCCAACGTTCAGACCTCCGGAATGTCGGTCCGCGCCGCGAGCGGCTTGCCCGCGTCGCGCTCGATGATGCGGTCGATGACCGCCCGATCCAGGATTCCGAACGGCCGCCCCGCCCGCGGCATGCCGGCGGAGAACGGAATGAAGCGCTCCTTCGCGACATCGTACAGTCGCCGGAGTTCCGGGATCGGGTCCTGATGATCGTCGACCCGCATGTCGAGGCGCGGGAAGATCTCCGGCCCCTGGATGCGCAGCGCGATGGATTGCCTGCCGCGCTTGTCGCCGCCGGCGTCCTCGCCGGCCTGCATGGCCACGATCAGACGCTCGACGATGGACAGGTCGGGATTCGCCTTCCATGCGGCCAGAGTCTCGGCCACCACTTCGGAGCCTGCCAGCATGTTGCCGGCCACCGACACGCCCGGTTCCGAGCGATGCCCGCACCAGTCGACGCAGTGGGCGCCGGTGTGCGCAGCGGTACCGCCGGCGGCGTCGATCACATGAAGCTGCCGCTGGTCGATGCCTCCGTCCATGCCGGTGAGCATGGCGACGACATCGCCGGCCAGGTGTCCCTCCGCGAGCAGGCCGAGCGCGCGATGACCGAGCTCCGGATTCGGCAGCGCCTGGGACATGGCCGCTCCGTGCGGCCCGCCGCTCCAGGGGCAGAGCGCCCCCACCGCGAAGAACTTCGATGCGACGGCGAGTCCGAATAATCCACTTTCGGAATCTCTCGCAACTATCGACCAGGTCAAGGATTTCTCCTCGTTCGTATCGTTTCCAAGTAGTGTCTCACCTTGACATTCCGCTTGGTGCCTCCGGTCTGTATGCGCGGTTTTTTCCCGAGAGCTCGGAAGTCGAAGTGGGACACTGCCCGTTTCTAAGCGATGTCCCGACTCTCGCGCACATCGAGCACGTCACGCAGGGCGTCACCGAGAAAGTTGATCGACAGCACCGTCAGCATGATCGCGAGGCCCGGGAAGATGCCGAGCCACCAGGCGCGGCTCACGAAGCTGCGCGCCTCGGAGAGGATCAGTCCCCAGGTCGGGGTATTGGCGCTCACCCCGAGGCCGAGGAACGAGAGCACCGCCTCGGCGAGGATCGCGTTCGACACGCTGACCGTCGCCAGCACGATCACCGGCGCGGTGATGTTGGGCAGAATGTGACGCAGCATGATGCGCAGATCCGACAGCCCCAGCGCCCGGGCGGCGGTGACGTACTGCTCCTCCTTCACCGACAGGGTCATGCCGCGAGCGATCCGCGCGAAGTCGTCGAGGTAGGCGAGCGAGATCGCGACGATCACGTTCGCCAGTCCCGTCCCGAAGACGGCGACGAGATAGACCGCGATCAGGATGTTCGGGAACGCCCACTGGAGATCGATGTAGCGCATGATCAGGGTGTCGGCCCAGCCGCGATAGTAGCCTGCGGCCACTCCCAGGGCGACGCCCGCGACGAGGGCGATGGCGACGGTGACGAGCCCCACGAACAGCGACACGCGCGCGCCATGGACAATCCTGGAGAGCAGGTCGCGGCCCAGATCGTCGACGCCGAGCGGATGCGCCGCGTGCGGCGGATCCAGCATCATGTAATCCATGGCGTTCGGATCGTAGGGGGAGAGGAGGGGCGCGAACACCGCCGCAACGGTCAGCACCGCGAGGAACACCGCGCCGGCCAGCGCGCGGCGGTCGCGCAGGATCATGCGGATGACGCTCGCCCGGCGTGGCGGCGGATCCCCCGGCGTGACCGCGCTGTCCGTCATTCGATGCGGATGCGCGGATCGATGGCCACGTAGAGCACGTCGACCAGCAGATTGACGAATACGAAGATGAAGGAGACGGCGAGAATCGCCCCCTGCACCACCGGATAATCGCGATTCAGGATTCCCTCGATGAGAATGCGGCCGAGGCCCTTGATCGCGAACACGGTCTCGACCACCACTGCCGCCGCCATGAGCAGGCCGAAGGCGATGCCCATCACCGTGATCACCGGAATCAGCGCGTTGGGAAAGGCATACCCCATCACCACCCGCCAGGGGGTGAGGCCCCGCGCCGCCGCGACCCGCACGTAGTCGGTCTTCAACACCTCCAGCATCGACGAGCGCACCATCCGGGCGATGATTGCGCTGAACGCGGTGCCGGCCGCGATGGCGGGGAGGATCAAGTGCGACAGCCACGGCCAGAAGCCGTTCGAGAGCGGCTCATAGCCGATGGCGGGCAGCCAGCCGAGACTGGCTGCGAACAGGATGATCAGCAGGATGCCGAGCCAGAAATCCGGCATCGAGAGCCCCAGGAAGGCGATGAAGGTCACCCCGTGGTCGATGGGTTGCCCGCGCTTCAGGGCCGATATGAGTCCCGCCGGAATCGCGATGAGGACTGACACGACGAAGGCCAGCACCGCGAGTGAGAAGGTGCGTGGCGCCGCCTCGATCAGGATCTGGCTCACCGGGATGCGCGAGCCGTAGATGGAATTGCCGAGATCGCCCTGCAGCACCAGCCAGAACCACTTCGCGTACTGGACCGGCAGCGGCTGGTCGAGGCCGAACTTGATGCGCAGCTCGTCGGCCGCGGCCGGGTCCGCGGCGTCGAACAGCATCGCGGAGAGCGGATCGCCGGGGACGATCCGCAGCATGAAGAAGACCAGGGTCGCTACCGCCCACATCACGACGACGGCGCCGAGGCAGCGGCGGAGAAGGTAGCCCGTCATGATGCGGGCGGAGCCGGTCGGATCGGCCGGACCGACCCGGCCAGTCGGACCGGTCGCGACCGGCCCCGCACTCCGATGATACTCACCCGGTCGGGCTCAACCGGACAGCGTCACCCGGTCCATGTCCACCAGCCCCGGAATCCGGCTCTTGACCGGGAAATCGACCTCCTTGCGGGTCACCTGGACATCGGCCGGATGGAAGAGAAACGCCTGCGCTACCTTGTCCGACGTGATTCGGTTTGCCTTCTGCACCAGGGTTCGGCGGGCCTCGACGTCCGCGGTGGCGGATTGCCGGGCCACGAGGTCGTCGACCTCCGGATCCGAGAACAGGCCGAACGGCATCTCGTCCTTGTTGCGCTTGCGGCCGTTGAATTTCGACTCGGTCTGGACCCAGTCCACCAGGCCGTCGTCGGGATCGAAGTCGCCGCCCGACCCGAGCCGGCAGAGGTCGAAGTTCATGGTCTGGAACTCGTCGAGCAGGACCGGGAAGTCCTTGGTGTCGAGTTCGATGTCGATGCCGATGCTCTTCTTCAGCAGGTTCTTGATCACGAGGCAGTCGCGGCGGGCGGCGGGCGTGCACAGGATCTTCAGCGTCGGGAACCCGTCGCCGTTCGGGAACCCGGCATCGGCCAGCAGCTTGCGCGCCGCCTCCATGTCGAACGCCTGCTCGGAGGTTTCGCCGAGGGTGTCGTCGAAGTAGAAACCCATCGCCGGATTGATGGTGCCGTAGGCCGGCGTGCCGCGCCCGAACTGGGCCTGCCTGATGTACAGATCCCGGTCGATGGCCTTGGCGATGGCGAGGCGCACCATGAACCCCGGCTCCCTCTTGAGTTCCTCGATCGGCTTGGAGAAGTCCGACACCTGCATCGGGTCGCGCCAGGGATTGAGGAAGACCCCCTGGAATCCCGGAGCGGGGACGGTGGAGACGTTGAGGTCGGGGTTGGCCTCGAACCGGTCGACCAGTTCCGGCGCCACCGGATTGCCGCCGATGATGTGGATGTCGCCCGCCTCGATGGCCGCCGCCAGCGGTTCGGGGTCGATGATCGGGGTGATGACGATCTTGTCGAGCTTGGGGCGCTCGGGGTCGTAGTAGTTCTCGAACCGCTCCAGCGTCATCGACTGTCCCAGCTTGTGGTCCGTCACCCTGAACGGCCCGGTGCCGACCGCACGCAGTCCGTAGTCGGAGGCGCCCATACTGGCCAGCGCGCCGCGCGAGACGATGGTCATGGCGCGTCCCGACGAGCGTTCCAGCGTCTTCACCAGGAACGAGGCCTGCGGTGCCTTGAGCGAAAACCTGACCTTGTGGCTACCCAGCTTCTCGATGCCGGCGACATTGGCCAGAACCCGTGAATGGATCGACTGGTCCGGATCGCTGGAGCGCTCGTAGGTGAAGATCACGTCGTCGGCGGTGAACGGGTCGCCGTTGTGGAACGTCACCCCCTCGCGGAGGTTGAACGTGTACTGCGTGCCCGTGTCGTCCACCGTCCAGTCGACGGCGAGATCGCCTTCGGCCTGGAGTTGCGGGTTGATGTGGGTCAACCCGCTCAGCACGTTGGACGAGATCTGGAACAGAAGCACCTGGTTGATCTGGGCCGGATCGATGGTCCGGAACTCTCCGACCGCCGCCCACCCGGCCCGGAGCGTCCCACCGGCCGCGGCGCGGGCCGGCCGTACCCCGACTCCCGGCAGCAGGTGAGCGGCGGTCAGCACGCCCGACGCGGCGAGAAGCCGCAGCACGGTGCGGCGCTCGATCACCGGCCCCGAAAGATCGTGACGGCTCAACCCGACCAAGGGATCGGCGGGGTCGAAATCGTGTGCCTCGTTCCAGCGGTCGCGCAGCGACGCGCGGAACTTCGAACGTGGCAGGCGTGGACTGTCGGTCATTGCGACTTCTCCCGTGGCAGTGCGTATCGAAATGGAGGTACGCCCGGCGGCATCATCCCGCCCAGCGTGGGCCGCGGGACGTGCCGGTAGGGGATGCCCTGCGCGCGACCTTAATTTGGCGCCGGATTGATGTGCAAGCACCGCGACCGGTCCACAACCATTCCCGCCGATACTCCGGAAGGCCGACGCCGAGTGCGATTTCGGCGGGATCTCGAACTCCGGAGCATCCGATCGGGGCAATGTCGAGCCCTGGCCTTGTCCTGGCGGGAACTGCGGATCGGTTCACAGCCACTCCCGCCGATCCGCAGTCCTTTCTCGGATCTCGGACTTATCCTGATCGGGCGTTCCGGAGATCGAATTTTCGCTGGGGGCACACCACAAGGCGGCCTCTCGGAGCGTGGGCCGGAATCGCGGATCGATTCATGCGCCTTTGTGCTGTCTCGCTTCGTATGCGGCCTTCTGCTCGGGTGTCGCTTCCTGCTGGTGCATGGATTTCCACTCCGAGTACGGCATCGCATAGATGATCTCGCGCGCATCCTCGTAGCTCATCGCCTCCCCCCGATCTTCGGCGGCGGCGCGGTACCACTTGGACAGGCAGTTGCGACAGAACCCGGCGAGGTTCATGAGGTCGATGTTCTGCACCTCGGGGTTTGTGCGCAGGTGCTCGACCAGGCGCCGGAACGCCGCCGCCTCAACCTCGGTGCGTGTCTGTTCGTTCATTCGGACTTCTCCGATGTTCGGGCCCCGCAGGTCGCGCGCGCAGATGGCCCCGGTTCAGGCCGCAAGCTGGCGGACCACGTAGTGCAGGATGCCGCCGTTCTCGTAGTACTCCCACTCCTTCGGGGTGTCGATGCGCACGGTCGCGTCGAACCGCGTGACGCTTCCGTTCGGAGCAGTGGCGGTCACGGTGACGCGCTTCGCTCCCTTGGCCAGCCCCTCCACGTCGAAGACGTGCTCCGGGGTAAGCCCGAGGGTCTCGGCGTCCTCGCCGTCCGCGAACACCAACGGCAGCACGCCCATGCCGACGAGGTTGGAGCGGTGGATCCGCTCGAAGCTCCGGGCGATGACCGCCGCGACCCCAAGCAGCAGGGTGCCCTTCGCGGCCCAGTCGCGCGAGGAGCCGGTGCCGTACTCCGCGCCTCCGAGCACTACCAGCGGCACGCCTTCGTCTTTGTAGCGCATCGCGGCGTCGTAGATGGACATCAGTTCGCCGGAGGGCTGGTGGATGGTCCATCCGCCCTCGGTGCCGGGTGCGGCCCGGTTGCGCAGACGGATGTTGGCGAAGGTTCCGCGCATCATGATCTCGTGGTTGCCGCGCCGCGAGCCGTAGGAGTTGAATTCCCGGGGCGGGATCTGCCGTCCCTGGAGAAAGTGTCCGGCGGGGCTGTCCGCCTTGATGGTGCCGGCTGGCGAGATATGGTCGGTGGTGATGCTGTCGCCGAGCAGCGCGAGCAGGCGTGCGCCGCGGATGGCGGGGATACCGCGCGGGGTCATCGACATGTCGTCGAAGTAGGGCGGGTTCTGGACGTAGGTGGACGTGGCGTCCCATTCGAAGCGGTCGGCGGGCGGGACCTCCATCCCCTGCCAGCGCGCATCGCCCTCGAACACCCCCTGGTAGCTCCGGCGGAACATCTCCGAGGAGATCGAAGACGCGATCGTCTGCTGGATCTCGTGGCTCGACGGCCAGATGTCGCGCAAGTACACCGGGGCCCCTTCCGCATCCTCGCCGAGAGGCTCCTCGCGGAAGTCGATGTCGCTTCGTCCGGCCAGGGCGTAGGCGACCACGAGCGGCGGCGACGCGAGGAAGTTCATCCTCACCTCGGCGTGGACCCTTCCTTCGAAGTTCCGGTTTCCGGAGAGTGCGGAGCTCACGATGAGATCGTTGTCCCGGATCGCGGCGCTCACCTCCTCGGGGAGCGGTCCCGAATTGCCGATGCAGGTGGTGCACCCGAAGCCGACGATGTGGAAGCCGAGCGATTCGAGGTCGCCGAGCAGATCGGCCTTCTCCAGATAGTCCCGCACCACCATGGAGCCCGGCGCGAGGCTCGTTTTCACCCACGGCTTGACCGCGAGTCCGCGGGCGCGGGCGTTGCGCGCGAGCAGTCCGGCGCCGATCAGCACCGCCGGGTTCGAGGTATTGGTGCACGACGTGATGGCGGCGATGACCACCGCGCCGTCCCGCAGCGTGTACGCGGCGGGGGCGTGTCCTGCTCCGTCGGATTGAGCGCCATCGGATCGGGCGCTACCGGGGGCGCTCGCCGGATGCACGACGACACTGCGGCTCTCCGCCGCGCCGCGCTCGCGCTGCATCGCCTCGATGTGATCCGTGACCACGGCCTTTCCCTCGCGCAGCAGGATGCGGTCCTGGGGCCGTTTCGGTCCCGAGATGCAGGGCTCGACGGTCTCCATGTCGAGGGTGAGGGTGTCGGAGTAGGCCGCCGCCCGGTCGCCGGGCTCCCGGAACAGGCCTTGGGCCCGCGCATACGCTTCCACCAGCGCGATTTGGGACTCGGGACGACCGGAGAGGCGGAGGTAGTCGATGCTCTCGGCGTCGATGGGAAAGATGCCGCAGGTCGCTCCGTACTCGGGGGCCATGTTCGCGATGGTGGTGCGGTCGGCGAGCGGCAGGTGGTCGAGCCCGTCGCCGAAGAACTCGACGAACTTGCCGACCACGCCCCGGGCGCGAAGCATCTCCACCACGGTGAGCACGAGGTCGGTGGCGGTGGCGCCCTCGGGGAGCCGACCGGTCAGCTCGAATCCGACCACCTGAGGGATGAGCATCGAGATCGGTTGGCCGAGCATCGCGGCCTCCGCCTCGATCCCGCCGACGCCCCAACCGAGCACCCCGAGGCCGTTGACCATGGTGGTGTGCGAATCGGTGCCGACCACAGTGTCCGGATAGGCGCGGGTCACCCCGCCGTGCTCGCGCGCGAAGACGACGCGGGCAAGATATTCCAGGTTGATCTGGTGGACGATGCCGGTGCCGGGCGGCACCACCCTGAAGTCGTGGAACGCCTGCTGACCCCAGCGCAGGAAGGCGTAGCGCTCGCGGTTGCGCTCGAACTCGATCTCGGTATTGCGGGTGAGCGCGTCATGGGTACCGAACCGGTCGACCTGCACCGAATGGTCGATGACGAGTTCCACCGGCGAGAGCGGGTTGATCTTTGCGGGGTCGCCGCCGAGCGAGCGCATCGCGTCGCGCATCGCGGCGAGATCCACCACCGCCGGCACCCCCGTGAAGTCCTGAAGCAGCACCCGGGAGGGCGTGAACGCGATCTCGGTCGAGGGCTCCGCTGCGGGGTCCCATCCCGCCAGCGCGTCGATGTCGCCGGCGGTGACGCCGGCGCCGTCCTCGTGGCGGAGCAAGTTCTCCAGAAGGATCTTCAGCGACCACGGCAGGCGCGCGAGGTCGAAACGCGGTGCGAGGCAGTCGAGCCTGAAGATTTCGTACTCCATGCCACCGACCTCGAGGGTCGATCGCGCGTTGAATGAATCGGCCATTCCCCGGTTCCTCCGGACGAGAGCGGTGTAATGCTGTCATGCAGCATTATCTTCGAACGGCCCTGGCGATGGAACCGGGAAGCCTCTCCACGGGAAATCTCTCCACGCCGCCGAGCATCATGCAAGGCCGCCGTCCAGCGCTTCACCTCGCCGGTCATGGGTCCTCATGATGCCCAGAGCATCTTCACGGGCATCGCGAAGAGTCCGGGGCCTGTCCGCTGAATGCGGTCGCCGTCATGCAGGACGATTCCGCAGGCGAAGCGGTCACCGGTGGCCCTTGCGAGGCGCATCAGCCCCCTGAAGTCCCCGGGGCGCACGGTCCCCCCCGCCTTGACCTCGATACCGACGACCTGATTCGGGGAGCGCTCGAGGACCAGATCGACCTCCAGCCGATCCTTGTCACGGTAGTGGGTGACGGCTGTCGTCTCGTCCGACAGGACGATCGCCTTGGCGATCTCCGCGTGGACGAAGCATTCGAGAAGTGGTCCGAGCTTCCCCCGGTCCCGCGCGATGTCGGCGGGGCCAGTTCCCTGCAGCGCTGCGAGCAGACCGGAGTCCAGGAAGTGCAGCTTCGGCGTCCTGACCAACCGTTTCAGTCGGTTGCGATGCCAGGCGCGGATTCGACGGACCAGGAACATGTGCTCCAGCAGCGTCAGCCAGCGATCGACGGTCTTGCCGTCGATCGCGAGGTGCGATCCCAGAGCGGACAGGTTGAGCAACTGGCCCGAGGCCACGGCCGCGTGGTCGATCAAGCGACTCATCTCGACGTGTCTGCCGACGGTTGAGATCTCCGGGACGTCGCGCTCGGCGAGGGCGCGGGCGTAGGCCCGCAGCCACCTCCGACGCCGGCTCGGGACGGTTCGGGAAAGAGCTTCGGGAAAGCCGCCGGAAATCACCCGTTCGATCAGGTCGTCGGTCGGTCCCGTCAACGCGAGGTTCGGGAAGTCGTCGGCGAAGGCCCGGTCGAGGAACTCCGGCACTCCGGCGCCGGCGACCTCCGCCTGCGAGAAGGGCAGGAGTTCGATGGTGTCGACCCGACCGGCGAGAGAATCGGGAGACAGTGCGCCCCTGAAGAGATCGACCGAGCCGGTGATCAGATAGCGCCCGGGATGCGGTGCTTCGTCGACAGCTTTCTTGAGCGCAAGAATGAGCGCCGGCGCGCGCTGGATTTCGTCGATGACCGCGACCGGTTGGCTACGAACGAATCCAGTGGGGTCGTCCTCGGCAAATCTCCGGAACTGCTCGTCGTCCAGCGTGATGAACGGCCGTCCGTCGTCGACGGCGATGCGGCGTGCGAGAGTCGTCTTGCCCGACTGGCGAGGGCCGACGATGGCGACGATACGGGTATCTTCGAGCGCCGCCCGTACCTGCGTCTCCGCGTGTCGTGCGAAAAGCGTCCCGGGGCTGACCGTCCGATTCAGCATCGGTCATCGTCCAATTCGGAGCAAGAGAGCGTCCGATTCGGAGCAGAAGAGCGTCCAATTCGGAGTGAGAGAGCGTCTGATTCGGAATTTAGCGCCGTCTGATTCGGAATTTAGCGCCGTCTGATTCGGAGCGCAAGCGGGGATTCATCCCACTCCGGCTGCCGATCGGCTCAGATGTGAATCGGCCGGTCGTCCACTGCGAGCGCCGCTTCGTGCATCGCCTCAGCGAGGGTGGGGTGCGCATGGATGGTGCGGGCGATGTCCTCCGCGCTCGCATGAAAGGTCATTGCTACCACCGCCTCGGCGATCAGCTCCGAAGCGTTTGCGGCGAGCACGTGGACGCCGAGGATGTGGTCGGTCGCGGCGTCGGCGATCACCTTGACCAAGCCCTCGGTCTCGCCCGAGCCCTGGGCGCGTCCACTCGCGGCGAAGGGGAATGCGCCTTCCCGGTGTTCGACGCCGGCCGCATCGAGCTCGGTTGCGGTCTGGCCGACCCACGCGATCTCGGGGTGGGTGTAGATGACCCAGGGGATGACGGCATGGTCGACGTGCGCGGCGTGGCCCGCGATGCGTTCGGCCACCGCCACGCCTTCCTCCGACGCCTTGTGCGCGAGCATCGGTCCGGCGACCGCGTCCCCTACGGCCCAGATGCCGTCCGCGGTGGTTCGGCATTGTGCGTCGACCACGATGCGGCCGTGGTCGTCGAGCTCCACCCCGGCCGCAGCCGGGTCGAGCCCCTCGGTGTTCGCGCGGCGCCCGACCGCGACCACGAGCCGGTCGAACTCGCCTTCGTGCGAACCTTCGGCGTCGTCGTAGCCGACGGCGACGCCCGCATCGTGCGCGCGGGCGCCGGTGACCCGCGTACCGAGCCGGATGTCGAGCCCCTGCCGGCGGAGCACCTTGAGCGCCTCGCCCGCGATTCGCCGGTCCGCGGCGGGGAGGAAGTCGTCGAGCGTCTCCAGGATGGTGACCTCGGATCCGAGCCGCGCCCATACGCTGCCGAGCTCCAGGCCGATGACCCCGGCACCGATGATGCCGAGGCGTCGCGGCACCTCGGAGAAGGCGAGGGCGCCCTCGTTGTCGACGATCCGGTCTCCGTCGACTTCCGCCACCGGGATGCGGATCGGAATCGAGCCAGTGGCGAGGATGATGTGCCGCGCCACGAGCGTGCGGCGGGCGCCGTCTCCGTGCGGCGTGACCCCGATCTTGCCGCCGCCCGCGAGTGCGGCGTGGCCCGTGATCGATTCGACCTTGTGCTTGCGCAGCAGGCCCGCGACTCCACGGGTCAGGGTGCGCACCACCTTGTCCTTGCGCGCGAGCATCTTGCGCAGATCGAGTTTGATGTCGCCCGCCTCGATGCCGTGCGCGGGCAACCGGTGGCGCAGGTTGTGGTAGTGATGGGAGGAATCGAGGAGCGCCTTGGAGGGAATGCAGCCGACGTTGAGGCACGTACCGCCGAGCGCCGGCTTTCCACGCGCGTCCCGCCACGCATCCACGCAGGCGGTGCGCAGCCCGAGCTGGGCGGCGCGGATCGCCGCGACATATCCGCCGGGGCCGGCTCCGATCACCACCACGTCGAAGTTGTCCATGAATTCTTGATCAGACGTCGAGCAGCAGCCGCGCCGGATCCTCGATGGCTTCCTTCACGCAGACCAGGAACTGCACCGCTTCCCGGCCGTCGATGATCCGGTGATCGTAGGACAGGGCGACGTACATCATCGGGCGGATGACGACCTCGCCGTCCACGGCCACCGGCCGATCCTCGGTCTTGTGCATGCCGAGGATGCCGCTCTGCGGAGGGTTGAGAATGGGGGTGGAGAGCAGGGAACCGAACACGCCGCCGTTGGAGATGGTGAACGTGCCGCCGCGCATGTCGTCGATGGAGAGCGTGCCGTCGCGGGCCTTCGCGCCAAACTCGGCGATGCGCGCCTCGATCTCCGCGAACGACATCGTTTCCACGTTGCGCAGGATCGGCACCACGAGACCGCGGGGCGAGCCGACCGCAACGCCGATGTCGCAGTAGTCGTGGTGCACGATGTCGCCGCCGTCGATGCGGGCGTTGACGGCGGGGAAGCGCCGTAGTGCCTGGACCGCCGCCCTGGCGAAGAACGACATGAATCCGAGGCGTACTCCGTGACGGCGCTCGAAGCCCTCCTTGTGTCGGGCGCGAAGCGCCATCACCGGCTGCATGTCGATCTCGTTGAAGGTGGTCAGGATCGCGGCGGTGTGCTGCGCTTCGACCAGGCGCTCCGCGATGCGCTGACGGAGCCTCGACATCGGCTCGCGGCGTTCGTCCCGACTCCCCGGCACCGGGGCCGCGGACACGGACTCGGCGGGTGCGCGGACGGGCGTTGGCGCAGGCATTGATGCCGGCGGTGCAGTCCGGGCGCGGGTGGCGGCCCCAGGCCCCGCCGGAGTAGCCCCAGGCTCCGCCGGGATAGCCCCAGGCTCCGCCGGGATAGCCGCAGACGCTGCTCCGGATTCCGCCGACTGTGTGGCCACCTCCAGATGAGCGAGCACGTCGCCTTTCGTGAGTCGGCCATCCCGGCCGGTGCCCGAAATCGTCGATGGATCGAGGTCATGCTCCTCGACGAGTCGGCGCACCGCGGGACTCAGGCGTTCGGAAGCAGTGGTGGAAGCCGGTGCGCCGACTTCGGGCGCTGCGCTGACGCTGGCTGGTGCGGTCGCGGCGGGGTTGGCGGCGATCTCCGAGGAGGCGGCACTCGATGCAGCGGCGTTGGGCTCGATCCGGGCCAGTACCTCCTGACTCAGGACGGTGTCGCCGGTCTGCTTCAGTATCTCGGCGAGCACCCCGGCTTCCGGTGCCGGCACCTCCAGCACGATCTTGTCGGTCTCGAGCTCGATGAGGATCTCGTCTCTGTCGACCGTATCCCCCGGTTGCTTGCGCCACTCCAGCAGCGTGGCGTCGGGGACGGATTCGGCCAGCACCGGCACCTTCACATCGACGGTCACTGCACTATCTCCTTGGAAGTTCGTGGACATGGGGGCATCGGCCTGCCCTCACGCGCTTTTCCGGCGCGAGGCGACCCCGTCGAGTCCCAACGCTGTCTCCACCAGAGCCTGCTGCTGGCTGGTGTGCACGTTCAAGTAGCCGGCGGCGGGGGAGGCCGAGTAGTCGCGGCCGGCGTAGACCAGCGTATGCTTGCGCTGGATGCACCCCGCAAGGTGGCGCCGCGAGAGCATGAAGAACCAGCTCCCCTGATTGCGCGGCTCCTCCTGCGCCCAGCAGATCTCGTTCGCCTTCGGATATACCTTGAGAATGGTCCGGATCTCCTCCTCCGGAAACGGGTAGAGCTGCTCCACCCGGACGATGGCCACGTGGTGCAACCCGGCTTCCCGCCGCCGCTCCAGGAGGTTGTAGTAGATCTTGCCGGAGCACAGTACGAGCCGGGTGACCTGACCCGAATCGATGTCGTCGACCTCGTCGATGAGGATCCGGAATCCGCCGGTACACAGATCCTCACGGGTGGAGGTCGAAAGCCGGTGCCGCAGCAGGCTCTTGGGGCTCATGATCACGAGCGGCTTGCGATAGGGCCTCAGAAGCTGTCGCCTCAGCAGATGGAACATCTGGGCGGGCGTCGTCGGCACGCAAACCTGCATGTTCTCCTCGGCGCAGAGCTGGAGGAAGCGTTCCAGGCGGGCCGACGAGTGCTCCGGCCCCTGACCGTCGTATCCGTGCGGGAGCATCAGCACCAGCCCGCAGAACCGGCCCCACTTCGCTTCCGAAGAACTGAGAAACTGGTCGATGACGATCTGGGCGACGTTCACGAAGTCCCCGAACTGCGCCTCCCAGACGATCAGCCCTTCCGGCTCGGCGGTGCTGTAGCCGTACTCGAATCCGAGCACTGCGACTTCGGAGAGCAGTGAGTTGATGGCCCGGAACCGAGGCTGGCCGTCGAAGAGGTGTTCGAGCGGCGTCCAGGTGCCGAACCGCTTCTGATTGTGCAACACCGCGTGACGGTGGAAGAACGTGCCGCGCTGGCTGTCCTGACCGGACAGGCGCACCGGGTAGCCGTCTTCGAGCAGCGTCGCGTAGGCGAGATTTTCGGCGAATCCCCAGTCCATCGGCCGCTCGCCGCGGGCCATCTCGCGCCGGGCGTCGATGATCCGCCGGACGCTGCGATGGAGTTCGAAATCGGCGGGGTGCTCGCAGAGCTTCTTTCCGAGCCGCTCCACGCGCTCGATGCTCACCGTGGTGTCGCCGGGCGCTCGCCAGTCGGTGCCGATATACGGCGTCCAGTGCGCAAGGTGCGGACTCTCCCCGTCGTCGACGAGAGGTCTCGACACGACGCGATCCGCCTCCAGGTCGGCGAGGTAGGCCTCGGATATCGCCCCCGGCTCGCCGGGCTCGACCACGCCTTCTGCCACGAGCCGATCCGCGTAGACCTTTCGCGGGCCTTGCTGGTCTTGGATCTTCTTGTACATCATCGGCTGGGTCGCAAGCGGCTCGTCCGACTCGTTGTGGCCGTACCGGCGGAAGCAGATCATGTCGATGACCACGTCCTTCTTGAAGCGCATCCGGAAGTCCAGCGCGAGCTGCGCGAGGAAGACCACCGCCTCCGCGTCGTTGCCGTTGACGTGGAAGATGGGCGCCTGCACGAGTTTGGCGACGTCGGTGCAGTACAGGGTCGAACGCGAATCGAGAGGGTCGCTGGTGGTGAAGCCGATCTGGTTGTTCACCACCACGTGTACGGTCCCCCCGGTGCCGTAGCCGCGCGTCTCCGAGAGGTTGAGGGTCTCGGTCACCACCCCCTGACCGGCGAACGCGGCATCGCCGTGGATGAGGATCGGCAGCACCTGATCGCGGGTGGAATCCTGGCGGCGTTCCTGCCGGGCCCGGACCGACCCCTCCACCACCGGGTTGATGATCTCCAGGTGGGAAGGGTTGAACGCGAGCACGAGATGGAGCGGTCCGCCGGGCGTCTCCACGGTGGAGGAGAAGCCGAGGTGGTACTTCACGTCGCCGGAGCCGGCGCCCATGTCGATCCGGCCTTCGAACTCCCCGAACAGCACGCCGGGGTGCTTGCCCAGGATGTTTACCAGCACGTTGAGCCGCCCGCGATGGGCCATGCCGATGACCGCCTCGCGCACCCCGCGGCTGCCGGCATCCTGTACCACTTCATCAAGGAGTGGGATGAGGTTCTCTCCGCCTTCGAGCGAGAACCGCTTCTGGCCGACGTACTTGCGGTGCAGGTAGTCCTCGAGCTTTCGGGCGGCGGTGACCCGGTGCAGGATGTCGCGCTTCTTGGTCGCGTCGAAGTTCGGCTGTCCCCGGCTCGATTCGAGCCGTCCCTGTATCCAACGCTTCTGCTCGGTCGAAGAGAGGTGGGTCACCTCGACCCCGATCGAGCCGCGGTAGGTATCGCGCAGCAGCGCGTCGATCTCGCGCAGCGTCGCTTCCGGCTTGCCGATACGGAGCGTGCCGGTATTGAACACCCGGTCGAGGTCGGCCTCCCCGAAGCCGTGGTACTCCGGGTAGAGTTCGGGAATGGGCGGGCGCTCGTAGATCCTGAGGGGGTCGATGTCCGCCCCGCGGTGGCCGCGGTACCGGTTGGCGTTGATGAGCGCCACCACCTTGATCTGCTGCTCGGTGTACTCCGACATCTGCCGCCGATCGAACTCCGGCCCATCCTCGCGGTGGGCGGGCCGGATGGTGGAGGCAGTGCGGTCGAAATCGGCGAAATACGTGCGCCATTCGGGCGCCACGGAGGTCGGATTCGCACGGTAGGCACGGTACAGGGCGTCGAGAAACCCGGTGTTCCCGATCTGGAGCAGGGAGGAGTCCATCGTTCGGCTCTCGGCTCGGATGGCAGGTGATTCGATCCGGCTCGAAGTCTAGCCCGCATTTCTTACCGGGTCACGGTTGCGGGTGCGAATTGTCGGGAGCGAATCGGCGGACAATGCGTTCGCTCGCCCGGTTGCGCTCGACTCCGCCTTGCTGCTCCCGGACGCGTCACACCCACCTCAGCCGCGCCCGACGAAAGGCGAGGCTGCGGGCCGAGTTCAGGATCCGGGAGTACAAAACGTCCGGAACCTGTGAGAGCATGCGCCGCCTTGTCGGGCTTTCGCAAGCTCTGCCGGGTCCATCGCAGCGTCCCCGAACTCGGGTCGCGTCGGCATCCCCGAGGCCCCATCCGCCGAGCGGCCGATTCCGGCCGGGGCAACTCGGTTCCAGCGTTCCGCCCGCGTCCATCGATGCTCGAAATCATGGGAGAGCACCATGACCAACCGAAGGCTCGTCACGATTACGGACAACGCGTCCGGAAGCAGTGTCGAATGCGAGGTGCTGGAAGGTGTGCACGGACGCTCCGTGCTCGACATCCGGGCGCTGCCGTCGAAGCTCGGGTACTTCACCTACGACCCCGGCTTTGCGTCGACCGCAAGCTGCTCCAGCGCGATTACCTACATCGACGGGCAGGAGGGTGTGCTGCTCTACCGCGGCTACCCCATCGAGCAGCTCGCCGAACACAGCAGCTTCCTCGAAATCTGCCACCTCCTGCTCTACGGCGAACTGCCCGACAAGGCGCGGTGGAAGGAGTTCAACGCTGAAATCCGGCGCCATACCATGGTTCACGAGGGGATCCGGCGGTTCATCGCCGGGTACAACCATGACGCTCACCCGATGGGGATGCTCGTCGGCATCGTGGGGGCGCTCTCGACCTTCTATCACGACACCCTCGACATCAGCGACCCCGAACATCGTGAGCTGGCCGCGATCCGCCTGATCGCGAAGCTGCCCTCCATCGCCGCCGACTGCTACAAGTACAGCATCGGTCAGCCCTTCATGTACCCGATCAACTCGCTCGGCTACGTGGAGAACTTCCTGCAGATGATGTTCTCGGTCCGAGCCGAGCCGTACATCCCGAGCCCGGTGGCGGTGCGCGCCCTGGAGCTGATGATGATTCTGCACGCCGACCACGAGCAGAACGCGAGCACATCCACGGTGCGGCTCGCGGGCAGCTCCGGTGCGAACCCCTATGCGTGCGTGGCGGCGGGCATCGCGACCCTGTGGGGACCGGCGCACGGTGGGGCCAACGAGGCGGTGATCAACATGCTGCAGGACATCAGCGACCCGGCCGAGATCCCGAAGTACGTCGAACGCGCGAAGGACAGGAACGATCCGTTCCGGCTGATGGGCTTCGGGCACCGTGTCTACAAGAGTTTCGATCCCCGCGCGACCATCATCCGCCAGGCGTGCCACGACCTTCTTCAGGATCTGGACGCGGGCAATCAGCCGTTGCTCGAGGTTGCGTTGCGTCTGGAGGAGATCGCGCTTCAGGACGAGTACTTCATCGAACGCAATCTCTACCCGAACGTGGATTTCTACTCCGGCATCATCCTGCGTGCATTGGGGATCCCGCTGAACATGTTCACCGTGATCTTTGCCATTTCGCGCTCGGTCGGCTGGGTCACGCACTGGATGGAGTTCTTCACCGCCGACGACCAGCGTATCGGCCGTCCGCAGCAACGCTACGTGGGCGCCGCGCGGCGCGACTTCGTGCCCATGAAGGATCGCGGATGAACGCTGGTAGCGAGGCCGGGAACGACGCTCTTCGAGACAGTCCGTTCCCGCAGAAGTCGGTGGTGCCCATGCGGTGCCGGATATCGTCCGGACATTGGCCATCAAGGGGCTTGAAATCGGTGACCGCCGACCGGACGCCGACCACGAATCAACAGGAGATCGGCACATGACCTCAACCGCGAGAGTCGCCGTCACCGGCGCAGCAGGCCAGATTGGATACTCGCTGCTGTTCCGGATCGCCTCCGGCGAGATGTTCGGGCCGGATCGGCCGGTGGCGCTGAACCTGATGGAGATTACGCCGGCGCTCGATGCCCTGCGGGGCGTGGTCATGGAGCTCGCTGACTGCGCATATCCGCTGCTTCAGGACGTCGTGGTCACCGACGATCCGGCCGTCGCGTTCAGGGATGCGGATTACGCGATGCTCGTGGGCGCGAAACCGCGTGGCAAAGGGATGGAGCGCGGGGATCTGCTGGCCGGAAACGGCCGGATCTTTGGCCCCCAGGGGCGGGCCCTCAACGATCACGCCAGCCGTGATGTGAAGGTGCTGGTGATCGGCAATCCCGCCAACACCAACGCCCTCATCGCGCTGCGCAACGCGCCGGATCTCGCCCCGGCACAGTTCAGCGCGATGATGCGGCTTGATCACAATCGCGCCATCAGCCAGGTGGCGGACAAGACCGGCGCTCCGGTCACCGACATTCGGCGGGTGACGATCTGGGGCAACCACTCCGCGACTCAGTATCCCGACCTGAGCCATGCCACCATCGGTGGTACGCCAGCGATGGAGCGGTTGGATCTCGAATGGGTCCGCAACCGATTCATTCCGCGGGTCCAGAAACGGGGCGCGGAGATCATCGAGGCGCGTGGTCTTTCCAGTGCCGCCTCCGCCGCCTTTGCGGGGCTCTCCCACATGCGCGACTGGGTGCGGGGCACCGCCCCGGGCGACTGGACCAGCATGGCCATCGCCAGCGACGGCAGCTACGGTATTCCCGAAGGCCTGATCTACTCCTTCCCGGTCACCATCGAAGATGGCGACTGGCGCATCGTGCCGGGACTGGACGTCGACGATTTCAGCCGCGGAAAGATGGATGCGACCCGCGCCGAACTCGAGGAAGAGCGTGACGCGGTTCGGGATCTGCTCTGACGGGGGAGCAGGGCGATGGATGAAAGCGCTCTGTCAGCGGCAGATGCGCGCGGGTGCGAGCCATTCATCCATCAACGGCGAATTGTCGAGCCACTAGCCACCGATGGAAGCGAGCGCCTGCTCTCGGGAGTCGTGCACCGGGATGATCTTGTCGAACCCACTGATTTCGAAGACTTCGCGAATCGGAGCGGAGAGCGAGCAGAGTACAAGCTCGGCGTTTCGCTTGCGCAGGGTCTTGGCGATCAGCAGGATGACGCGCAAGCCCGCACTGCTGATGTAGGAAAGTCCTTCGAGGTCGATGACGACGGTGTTGTCATCGTCGCTGATCACAGCCTTCATCGCCTCCTCGAAGTCGCGCGCATTCACCCCGTCGATGCGGCCCTCTGCCTTCGCGATCAAGGTGCCATCGTTCCGCTCGGTCTTGATGTCCATGGCTCTCGTATCCTGATTGATAGTGTGTTCCGCTTCCCCGGCACGGGTGCGTTTCCGCATGACCACGGAAAGAATAGCCGCGTCTCGGATCAAGGGCAACGCTCTCGCTTCGGCAATTCCCGCCATAAGGAACATGTTCCTGGAATTGCCGTCAACAGAATGCCGCACAAATCGGAATCCTGCCGGAATCGCAACGCGTGACGGTCTCTCGGAACGCCGGTGGGAGCGACTGCTCGCAGCCGGGATCCGATGAAATTTCCGGGCTGGCTCACTGCACCCGCACTTCTACCTCCAGGCGGGCACTCCCGCCGCCCTGGACGATGCCGCGGGTCGGTGACACGTCCTGATAGTCCCGGCCCGTCGCGATGCGGACATGGCCGCTCCCGGCGAGACTCCGGTTGGTGGGGTCGAAGCCGATCCAGTCGAGATCCGGCAGCCGGCATTCGACCCAGGCGTGAGTCGCATTGTCCGGTACATGTCCGCCGTCCGATTCGACCAGGTGCAGATAGCCGGAGACGTAGCGTGCCGGAATGCCCCACGAACGCGCGATCACGATCATCGCATGGGCGTAGTCCTGACAGACCCCCTGATCGGTTCGGAGGATGTCCTCGACGGAGGATTCCGCGGATGTGGTTCCCGGAGCGTACCGAAGCTGGTCATGGAGCGTCTCGGAGAGGTCCACCAGGCTTTTCAGGGGGTCGCTCCCGGGCCGGATGCCATGGCGTTCGACGAACGCGGAGAGGGACGGGGTGAGAGGGATCAGGGGGCTCGGACGGATGAAGTCCCAATCGGCAACATGCTGCCCGAGGACGCGAGTCTCCTGCCAGGTCGATGCGCTCAGACGCGGCGGCAGCACCGGCACCGGCGCCGATTCGACCGTGGAACGGGCGGTGATTTCCAGCGTCCGGTGCGCTTCGTGGATGTCGAGCACGTGCCGGACGTTGCCGAAGCCATCCCGTTCGCGGCTCAGACCACCGCGGGGGCGGGTCTCGAGTGCGAAGTCGAGCAGCCGCTGTCCCCGATCCGCGCGCGGCTCCAGGCAGAGCAGCATCGTGCACCGGCGCGCGTCGCTCTCGTAGTGATACCGGGAGACGTGCTCGATCTCGTGACGAAGGGCGCCGACCATGGCGTTCAGCGTACCGGAGCCTCCCCGGGGTCGTAGTCGATGTACGCCGCGCTCACGAGATCGTGGAGATGGAGGCAGTGCGCCCGCGCCTCGGCGAGGAGCGCCGGTCGGTCCGGGTGGTCCGGCCATTCGTAGCGAATCAGCGCGCACAGCCGTCCGGCCAGGCGCTCCACCGCGGCGCCGGCGCCGGCGTTCGGACTCGGGCCGATAGCGGCAAGCTCGCGGACGAGTGTCTCCAGGGAGCGGGCCAGTGAGCCCGGGAGCAGAGGGTCGGCCACGAGCAGATCCAGCGCCTGGTCGGGTCGGACCTCGACGCTGTAGCGTTGTCGGTACGCATCGAACGCTTGCCAGGTGCGGAGCAGGGCGACCCATCCCGTCTCCGGACCGGTCTCAAGACCGGCGTTCGGGTCGGTGTCCGGCATCCGCTTCCCGGTGGCGAGCTGCGCCAGGAGCACGGTGGTCACGCGCTGGGCGCGCTCGATGAATCGGCCGATCTGCATGAATCGCCAGCCTTCCCCGCGGTACATGGTCGCCTCCGCCACCCCGACGAAGGTATCGATGTCCCGTCGGGTCCGGGCGTAGAAGCTCTCCGGGGACACTTTCCAGATGTCTTCGATGTCGAGATCGCGGACCCGCAGCCAGGCGAGGTTCAGGCAGGTCCACATCTCCGCGCTGATGCAGTGACGCATCTGGCGCGCGTTCTCGCGCCCCGCCGCGAGGCAGTTCCGGATCGATTCGGGGTTGGAACGTTCGAAGGTGAGATCGCCGGCCAGCGTGTAGGCGTCGGCGAGGGTGAAGTCATCGCTCTCGTCAAGCCCGGCATCGTCTTCGAACGGCGGCCTGCGATCCTGACTCGCGTAGATCCGCCTCCAGCCGAAGTGGATCATGGAGGCCGGCCGATCCACCAGGGCCTCGACCTGCAGTTCGAGCAGGCGGCACAGATGCGCCGCCCGTTCCAGATACCGGCTCATCCAGTACAACCCCTGAGCGCTGCGCGAGAGCATTCAGTCCTCCAGCACCCAGAGATCCTTGCCGCCGCCGCCCTGACTGGAGTTCACCACCAGGCTCCCCCGGCGCAGCGCCACCCGACAGAAGGCGCCGGGGACGATGCGGGTCTCCCGGCCGCGGAGCACGAACGGGCGCAGGTCGACGTGACGGGGCTCGGCCCGCCCCTGCACCAAGCAGGGTGCGCGCGAGAGCGCGAGCACCGGCTGGGAAATGAAGTCGGCCGGGTCGGCCCGGATCTGCTCGGCGTAGGCCGCGCGCTCCGCAGGCGTCGCGTGCGGGCCGACGAGCATGCCGTAGCCTCCGGATCCGCCGACGCGCTTCACCACCAGGCGCTCCAAGTTGTCGAGGGTGTACTCCAGCCCTTCGGGTCGTCGGCACAAATGGGTCTCGACATTGGCGAGGATCGGCTCCTCGCCCAGGTAGTAGCGGATCATGTCCGGGACGCAGGCGTAGACGCTCTTGTCGTCAGCGACCCCGGTCCCTGGCGCGTTGGCCAGGGCGACATTCCCGAGCTTGAAGGCGTTCAGCAGGCCGGGCACGCCGAGCAGGGAGTCCGGGCGGAACACGAGGGGGTCGAGGAAGTCGTCGTCGATGCGGCGGTAGATCACGTCGACCCGCCGCAGCCCCTCGGTGGTGCGCATGTGGACGAAGCCGTCCCTGACCAGCAGGTCGCGCCCTTCGACCAGCGCCGCGCCAAGTTCCTGCGCGAGGAACATGTGCTCGTAGAAGGCGGAGTTGTAGACCCCGGGAGTGAGCAGGACGATGCAGGGGTCGGCGCGGCCGCCGGGGGCGAGGTCGCACAGGGTTTCGCGCAGCACGCTCCCGTAGTGCTCGACTTCGCGCACCCGGCAACTGCGGTAGACGCGGCGCAGGTTCCTCTTCACGACCTTGCGGTTAGCGATCATGTAGGACACCCCCGACGGGACCCGCAGGTTGTCCTCGAGTACCTGGAAGCCGTCATGCGTGCGCACCAGATCGGTCCCGCAAACCGCGATCCAGGTGCCGTGGGGCACATGCACCCCGCGCATCTCGATGCGGTACTGGGGGCAGCCGCGTACCAGATCAGCGGGGATCACTCCGTCGGAGACGATGCGGGCCTCGCCGTAGACGTCTTCGAGAAAGCGGTTCAGGGCGTCGATGCGCTGGGAAAGGCCCGACTCGATCCGTCGCCAGTCGGCGCTGGAGACGATGCGCGGTACGCAGTCGATGGGAATGATCCGTTCGTCCGCCTCGTCGTCTCCGTAGACGGTGAACGTGATGCCCTCGGTCGAGAACGAGCGCGTGACCCGCTCCTGCATGCCGGTGAGATCGTCGTTGGAAATCCGCCGCAGCGCATCGAACAGCGCCCGGCAATGCGCCCGGGGCATGCCGTCGGGCAGGAACATCTCGTCGTGAAACGCCGCGTCGAGATCGTAGGCGTCGAAGTTCATCGATGCGTCTCGTGACCGACGTGCGGGCCGACGTCCGCATGGTCGAATTGCATCGTATCCATGTATCGCTACCATCTATCAACGGTCGCCCGATCCGGTACGGTACAGGAGATGGCGTCGATGTCCACCTCGGCGCATGCTTCCATTCCAGTAGCGCCGGTGCGCGATGGAAGCAGAGCGTCGCTTCCCTGGTTCCGACTCCGGAGACTCTCGTGACTGACCACCGCAAACCGAATGTTCTGTTCATTCAGGCTGACCAGTTCAAGCCTCAGGTGTTGCCCGCGTACGGCGGTCCGGCGGACACGCCACACCTCGATCGGTTGTGCGGGGAAGGGGTGGTGTTCGAGAACGCCTACTGCAACTTTCCGCTTTGCGCGCCGTCACGCTTTTCGATGCTGGCCGGGATGCTGCCGTCGCGTATCGGCGCTTTCGACAACGGGGCGGAACTCCCTGCCGCCACCCCCACCATGGCGCACTGGTTGCGCCTCGCCGGGTACCACACCACGCTGTCCGGCAAGCAGCACTTCGTCGGGCCGGACATGCTGCACGGGTTCCACGAGCGGCTCGTGCCCGAGCTCTATCCCACCGACTTCCACTGGACGCCGAGCTGGGACGAGGTCCGCATGGATTCGAACAACGATTCGAGTGGCGTCACCCGGGCCGGGACCTGCGTGCGCAGCATGCAGATGGACCACGACGAGGCGGTGCTCCACCGGGCAGTGTCCAGGCTCCACGATTTCGCGCGCGATGCGGATCGCCGGCCGTTCTTTCTGCTCACATCCTTCACTCATCCCCACGAGCCGTACTGCGCGCAGCGCAAGCACTGGGACCGTTACCGGCACGAGAACGTCCCGATGCCGGCGACCCCGCTGCTGCCGACGCCGGAGCGCGATCTCCACAGCGAGCGCATGCTCGTCCACCACGGTCTGCTCGACGGGCGCATCACGCCGGACCATATCCGCACCGCTCGCCACGCCTATCTCGCCAACTGCTCGTACCTCGACGAGATGATCGGGGCTCTTCTGGACACCCTGGAGGCAACCGACCTGGCGCGGAACACCGCGATCGTGATCACCTCGGACCACGGCGACATGCTCGGCGAGCGGGGATTGTGGTTCAAAAAGCACTTCTTCGACCATGCGGCGCGGGTGCCGTTGGTGATCCATGCGCCGGAGAGATTCGCCGCTGCGCGGCGATCCGAGCCGGTATCGCTGGTGGATCTGCTGCCCACGATCTGCGACTTGGTGGGCGTCGATCTGGCGGGCCGGGCTCCCCGGCCCCCGGATGGATCAAGCCTGCTGCCTCTGTGCGACGATGCGGCCGTGGCGAGGGAAGCGCCGGTGTTCGCGGAGATTACCTCCGAGGGAGTGCCGTCGCCGATGTTCATGGTGCGGCACGGGTCGTTCAAGCTGATGACCGGTGGGGGTGCGCCGGACGTGCTGTTCGATCTCCGGGCCGACCCGGAGGAGCGCACCGATCTCTCCGCGGATCCGGGGAGCGCGGCGACCCTCGCCGCATTGCGTGGTCTGGCCGTCGAGACCTGGGAGGCGGCGGAGCTGGAGAGGGAGGTCCGGACGAGTCAGCGCGAGCGTCGTCTTGTCCAGGCCGCGCACGGTCATGGCCCCGCCCCGCGGTGGGATGCGCTCGAATCCGAGCCCGTATGGGCGTCGTGCCTGCGTGCGCCCGACGATTACAACGACTGGGCCTGGCGGGGCATCGAATCGGTGGGCGCGGTTCCCTGAGACTTTGTGCACGATGAGCGGACGAGAGCCCGCTATTCGGGCCGGATTCTCAAGGTGCAACCGCTCGGTCAGTGTCCTTGCCGCGGACGCACTGCCTTCGTCGGCAGTACGGCGTCGAACGGGTCCGGGAATCGGCCGACGCGGACGCACACCACCGTCGGCACGCTCCGGCCCCACGCGGCGGCGACGGTATCGCGCAACGCGCCGGGGGTGTCCACGCGCACCGCGGCCGCGCCGAAGCTCTCCGCGAGCCTCACGAAATCCGGGTTGTGCAGCTCGGAGGCGATGACCCGGCCGTCGTAGAGTTCTTCCTGCATACGCTTGACGTTGCCGTAGGCGTCGTCCTCGAACACCACCGCGACCACCCCGAGACCCTGCTGCACTGCGGTCGAGAGTTCCTGAACGTTGAACATGAAGCCGCCGTCGCCGTTGATCGACAGCACCGCGCGGTCCGGGCAGGCGACCTGCGCCCCGAGCGCGGTCGGGAAGCCGGCGCCGAGCGTGCCCTGGTACCCGGTGGAGAGGAACGTGCGCGGGGCATGGACGGGGAACGCGGACTGGGCGACGTAGCCCATCTGGGTCATCTCGTCGACGAAGATGCCGTCCTCGGGCAGGGCGGCGCGCAGGGCGTCGAGGAATTCGATCTGCGCGCCCGCGCCCGAGAGCATTTCCTGGTGTGCGGCCGTCTTGATGCTCTCGATCTCCTCGGATCGCGGGGTGCGCTGGCCGGCGAGCGGTCCGAGTGCGGTGGACAGCGCCTCCAGCGCAAGGCGCGCATCGGCGACGATGGGAACGGCGGGCCGGCCCAGGCGATGCATCTGGGTCGGGTCGAGGTCGATCCGCACTATCGGGAGCCCGGCCGCACCCCACTCGGCTCGGTAGTGCCGCAGGCGGGTGCCGACGGCGAGCACCGCGTCGGCATGCTTCCACAGTTTCGCGCCCGCCGGTTGGGTCACCGACAGCGGGTGGCGATCGTCGAGGATGCCGCGCCCCATCCGGTGGGCGATGACCGGAGCCTGCAGGGTTTCTGCCACCGCGCGCAGTGCATCCCCGGCATGCAGGGCGCCGCCGCCGACCACGATGACCGGGGACTCGGCGGAGGCGAGGAGTTTCGCGGCCTCGTCGACGGCGCCGGCATCGGGGGCGATCGGCGCCGCTGGCGACGCGGCTTCGATGCCCTCGATGTCCGCCTCGAATCCGAGCACGTCCATCGGCGACTCGATCGCGACGGGGCGGGGCACGCCGGACCGGAGCTGGTGGAATGCGTCCCGCATCCGCTCCGCCGCCTGTGTCGGGTGCTCGATGCGCCCGGCCCACTTGGTGAGAGTGCGCAGGATCGCGAGCTGATCGGGGATTTCGTGCAGCAACCCGTAGCCCTGGCCGATCGCGGGCGCGGGGAGTTGTCCGGTGATCGCGAGCACCGGTGCGCAGGCTCCCCAGGCGGTGGCGAGTGCCGCGGTGGTGTTCAGGATGCCGGGCCCGGGCACGACGACATAGGCGCCGACCTTCGCGCTCGCCTGCGCGTAGCCGAGAGCCATGTACGCCGCCGCCTGCTCGTGGCGGGGGTGGATGATACGAATGCGGTCGCGCTCGTCATGCAGCGCGTTGAACAGCGCGTCGAGCTGGACCCCCGGAAGTCCGAACAGGGTGTCGACGCCGTTCGCGACGAGCGAGCGCACGATCGCCCGGGCGGTGGTCATTCGCGCCATCACGTCATCAGGCCGCGTTCGCGCGGCTCGCCTCCGGAAACCGGGCCGCGGCCAGGGTGTCGACGGCCGCGGTGACGCCCCCCTTGCGGTAGGGCACACCGCAGGCCTGCATCGCCATCTCTACCCCGCCCAGCGCCCCGAGCACCATGGGCTCGTTGATCCAGCCCATGTGCCCGATGCGAAACGCCTTGCCGTCGAGCGGCCCCAGGCCATAACCGAGCGAGACGTCGAGTTCTTCCCGGGCGAGGATGCGGAGCCGGTTCGAATCGATGCCCTTCGCGACTCGAATGGTGGTCACCGAGGTGGCTCGCTCGGCGGGAGCGACTGCGTTGAGCTCCAGCGCGCCGGTTTCCCCCCATACGCCGACTGCGGCGTGCACCGCGTCCGCCAGCCGCCGGTGCCGCGCGAACGCGGTCTCCAGCCCCTCCTCGAACAGCATGTCGAGCGCCTCGCGCAGCGCCCAGATGAGGTGCTCCGGCGGGGTGCCGAAGAACTTCATGTAGAACTCCTCGCTGTCCACGCGCCGCGGCCAGTCCCAGTATCCGCGGCGGATGCCGGTGGCTCGGCTGCGTTCCAGCGCGCGCGGACTCACCGCGGTGAATGCGAGTCCGGGCGGGGTCATGAGTCCCTTCTGCGATCCGGCTACCGCCACGTCCACCCCCCAGTCGTCCATGCGGAAGTCGACGGTGCCGAGCGAGGCGACGACGTCGGCCATCAGCAGGGCGGGGTGGCGGCAGGCGTCGAGGGCGCGGCGCACCGCCGCGATATCGCTCGTCACCGAGGTCGCAGTGTCGGTGTGCACCGCCAGCACCGCCTTGATGCGATGGTCCCGGTCCGCGCGCAGTCGCTCCTCGATGCGGTCGGGGTCGAAGGCGCGTCGCCAGTCCCCCGCCACCTTCTCGACCTCGGCCCCGAGGTCCCGCGCAAGGGCGCCCCACGCGGCCGAGAACACACCGGTGAAGGGCACCAGCACGAGATCGCCCTCGCCGATGAGATTCGCGAGCGCGGCTTCCCAGGCACCGTGGCCGTTGGAGGCGTAGACGAACACCCGGCTGTCGGTCCTGAACACCCTGGCGAGGTCGGCGAAGCACGAATCGGTGACGGCCATGAAGTCGGAGTCGACCAGATCGACGGCGGGACGGTGCATCGCGGCGAGCACGCGGTCGGGGACGTTGGAGGGTCCGGGCGTCATCAGGAAATTGCGCCCGCGCAAGGGGTTCGAGTTACGCATGATCGGTGGCTCGGGTGTGGCTCGGATGTGGATTCGATCCGACCCGGGTATCGCCCGGGATGAATCGGTGCACGGCCGGGAAACGGGATGCATTGCACAGCGGCAGGCGGCGGACTCTATATCTGCGCATCAGGGGTGTACAGCGGTCGGATCTCAAGGTCGCGAATTACTTTGTATTTTCAGACGGAAGCTACTTTGCCAAACAGCGCCATCGTTGTAATGCTCACTACCAGAGCGACCAAAATGTTGATCCATTCCTTCCGCTTCAAGCGAATGAGAGAGCCTGTTCCAAACCGCACCGTTCCGAATGCCGTCCGTACGGGAACCTTCATTGTCACGATGATAAACGGCAGTATCCCCATGGTTGCCCCGCAATGATGGATTCAAAGTAGCCCACTGCCGACCTCGCGCACCGGATGTTGTGATGGCACCGTGTCGCCACCGCGCCACAGCCAGTGGTGGAGCGGCGCTTCGGCATTGACTGCGGCCACTGCGTGCTCGCCGGCGGCATCGATGGCGTGCACCGTCACCCGGGAGACGAGACCCCCTTCGAGCGTGGCGAGGTCGCGCGCCGCTTCGTTCACCGCTTCCTCGACGCTCATGCCCATCCTCATGCACAGCACCACCGACCGCGCCGTCGCGCACCGGATGGCCATTTCGCCGGCGCCGGTGCAGGCCGCGGCGCCGTGGCGGGAGTCCGCGTAGGAGCCGGCTCCGATGACGGGGCTGTCCCCGAGGCGCCCGGGGTGCTTCCAGGCCCAGCCGGAAGTGCTGACCCCGGAGGCGATGGAGCCGTTCGCGTCGAGCGCGAGGAACACCGTGGTGTCACGACCGCGCTCGGGATCGACGGCCCGCCGGCAGTGTGCTTCGAGCGGCCCCTCCGGCCATCGGTGCCGCGCTTCGCCGGACACGTTCGCGTCGACCCAGCGCCGCCAGGCAGCGGCGGAGTCTTCGGTCAGGTTTTCGCTCCGCTCGGCTCCGATATCACGGGCGAACCGGGCGGCTCCGTCGCCCGCGAGCAGCTCGTGCGGGAGCCGCTCCAGCACCGCCCGCGCGATGGAGATCGGGTGCGCAAAGCCCTTGAGCGCTCCCACCGCACCGGTGCGCCGGGTGTCGCCGTCCATGATCGCGGCGTCGAGTTCCACCTCGCCCAGGATGTTCGGCCAGCCGCCCCGTCCCACTGTGCGCACGCGCTCGTCTGCCTCGACGAGCCGTATGCCGGCTTCGATGGCGTCCATGGCTCGTTCACCCGTCGCCAATGCCTGCGCGGTGCACGAGACCCCCGACCATCCTTCGTTGTTGGTGACGAGGATCATGGCGGTGTCGGCAGCACGCGCGTGCGCCATGTTTCGGACCGATCAGGCCTTGGCGAGGATGGGGGAAGGGTGTTCACAGCATCCCGATGCCGCGGCGGAAGGGATGGGCGGGATAGACGCCAAGGATGGAGACATCCTCGGAGAAGAACCCGAGCTCCTCCAGCGCGAGCTGCGCGGGCCGGTGCTCGACGTGTCCTTCGAACTCGGCGTAGAACTGCGCGACGGTAAAGCCCGCATCCACGATGTAGCTCTCGAGCTTGGTGATGTTCACCCCGTTGGTCGCGAAGCCGCCGAGCGCCTTGTAGAGCGCGGCGGGGACGCTCCGGACCCGGAACACGATGGAGGTCATGCACCGCTGCACCGGGTCGGGACGCATCGGCTCGCGCGCCATCACCACGAACCGGGTGGTGTTCGCATGGTGGTCCTCGATCCGGGCGTGCAGCGTATCGAGTCCGTAGATCTCGCCCGCGAGGCTTGATGCGATCGCCGCAATCGCCGGGTCGCGGCGCTCGGCTACGTGCCGGGCCGCGCCGGCGGTGTCGGCGGTCGTCACCGGCTGCGCGCCGAGCCTGCGGATGAAGCGGCGGCACTGCGCGAGAGCCTGGACGTGGCTCTCGACGTGCCTGACGCCCTCGATCGTTGCGCCCGGCACGGCGAGGAGCTGGTGCTGCACCGACTGGAAGTGCTCGGCCACGATGTGCAGGCTCGACTCCGGCAGCAGGTGATGGATGTCCGCCACGCGGCCCCCGAGAGAGTTCTCGATCGGGATCATCACGAGATCGACCTCGCCGTTCTTCCCGCCCGTGAAGGTGTCCTCGAAACTCGGGTAGGGCGCCGGCTCCATCTCCGGGTACGCCTCCCGGCACGCGAGGTGGCCGTATGCGCCCGCCTCACCCTGGAATCCGATGCGTCCGGGTTCCGTCTGCGGCTTGGCCCCCTCACCCTGCTTGACCTGCTTGGCTTCGTTATTCATCGCCAGTCCTCGAAGCGCTTGAGTAACTTCGCGCTCTGAAGCGCTTTGGACTTCGTTTGCGCTGACCTGTCCTCGGTGTTACTCGAAACCAGATGTGGGTCTTCGGAACGGGGCCGGCGAGACGGCGCCGGACGCCGGCTCAGGCGTCGGGGGCCGAAAATGCGGCGATCAGCGCGTCGCGGACTGCATCGGGTTGCTCCGCCATCAGCATGTGGCCGCAGTCCGCAAGCTCGACGACCCGGACTACCGTGAGCGCCCCGATCAGTGCGCGTGTCGCCCGCGGGGGTGCCATCGCGTCCTCACGTCCGATCAGGAGATGCACCGGGCAGGTGATCTTCGCTGCGGTCTCCAGCCCGTGGTGGTACGCGTTGCAGGCGTTCAAGTCATTGTGGAGCACGCCGGGGCGGCTCCGCTCCAGCAGCCGCACCCCGCCGCCGGTCATCCACATGCCGGGGGCCGGATTGCCGCCGAGCTGCGCGCTCATGCGGTGTCCCCACAGCGTGATCATGTCGAAGGCGGCGTGATCGTTTGCCTCCGCCGCCTCGAGCAGTGCGGGGGTGACCGTCATCGGCACCGCGCAGCCGACGAGGGCGGCCGCGTCCACCCGGTCGGGGTACCGGCCGGCTGCCTCCAGCGCAACCAGCGAGCCCATGCTGTGTCCGGCGACACAGAGGCGTGTGATGCCGAGCGCATCGGCGGCGCGCATCGCCCAGTCGGCCATCGCGGTGATGGTGTCGAGAGGTTCGCCCCCGGAGCGACCGTGGCCCGGCAGGTCGAGGGCGAGCGCGTTGAAGTCGTGGTGCGCGAAGTAGCGGCTCTGATGGATCCAGACGCTGTGGTCGAGTCCGCCGCCGTGGACGAACACCGCCGTGGGCCGTCCCGCGGCGAGCGGGCGCGCGCCGGTATAGGCGTAGCTCGCAATGCCGTCGACCTCGAACCTCATGACGCCGCCCTCCGCGCGCCGGCCTCGGCCCGCGCCGCCCGCTGCGAGCGGTGCAGAGCACGCCCCAGATCGTCGAGCAGGTCGTCGATGTCCTCCAGTCCGATCGAGAGCCGCACCGTCCCCTCCGAGATCCCGGCCCGGGCCAGCGCCTGCGCGTCCATGCGGTGATGGGTGGTGCTCGCGGGGTGGATGACGAGGGACTTCGCGTCGCCGACGTTCGCGAGGTGCGAGAACACCCGCAGCGATTCGATGAAGGCGCGTCCCGCGCCCCGTCCGCCCCGGAGCTCGAAGCTGAACACCGCGCCGCAGCCCCGCGGCAGCAGCTTTTTTGCGAGCGCGTGATCGGGGTGGTCGGGGAGCTCCGGGGACACGACGTTCGCCACCGCGTCATGGCCGTCGAGGAATTCGACCACCTTGCGGGTGTTCGCGACATGGCGCTCCATGCGGAGCGGGAGCGTCTCCACCCCCTGAAGGATGTGGAACGCGGTGGTGGGGCTCATGCAGGCCCCGAAGTCCCGGGCGCCTTCCTTGCGCGCGCGCATGATGAACGCGGCGGGGCCGTATTCCTCGGTGAACACCAGGTCGTGGAAGCCGGTATAGGGCTCGGTGAGGGTCGGGAACCGGCCCGATGCGTCCCAGTCGAAAGTGCCGCCGTCGACCAGCACCCCGCCGATGGCCACCCCGTGGCCGCCGAGAAACTTCGTCGCGGAGTGGAAGACGAGGTCCGCGCCGTGGTCGAACGGGCGCATGAGATACGGGGTGGTGAACGTGGAGTCCACCAGCAACGGCAGCCCGGCGGCGTGCGCGATCCCGGCCACGGCTGGGATGTCGAGTACGTCGAGGCCGGGGTTGCCGAGGGTCTCGCCGAACACGAGACGGGTCTCGGGGCGAATGGCGTCGCGGAACGCACCCGGGTCCCGCGGGTCGACGAACGTGGTCTCGATGCCGAAGCGGGGCAGGGTGTAGGAGAGCAGGTTGTGCGAGCCGCCGTAGAGCGCGGACGAGGCGACGATGTGCTCGCCCGCGCCCACGATGGTCGCTACCGCGAGGTGCATCGCGGCCTGCCCGCTCGCGGTGGCGATGGCCCCGACGCCGCCTTCGAGTGCGGCGACCCGTTCCTCCAGCACAGAAGTGGTCGGATTGGTGATCCGCGAGTACACGTGCCCGGGCCGCTCGGCGTTGAACAGCGCCGCCGCCTGGTCGGCGTCCCGAAAGACGAAGGAGGTGGTCTGGTAGATCGGCGTCGCGCGCGCACCGGTGGCCGGATCGGGTTGCTGGCCCGCGTGCAGGCTCAGGGTGTCGAAGTTGAGGTATCGGGGTCCGCTCATGGATGGTCTCGTGGGGTGTGCGTCGGGGGAGGGGTGCCCGGTGGTGCGGGACGCATGGAAAACGGCCTCATGCGCTCGTGAGTCGCGGAAGGCCGAACGCGAATCTGGGTGATTGTACGACGGCGAGTGACTGAGTGAATCGCAGACCGTTTCCTCACTTCCCGGTCAGCCGGATGACCGGTCCGCTCATACCGGTCTTGAGCCGGGTGGCCTGGAAGGCGATCAAGCCGTCGGCGGGGTAGCGCTCGGCGAGTCGGGCAAATGCAGCCACCGCGGCCGGGTTCTCGGCTTCGAGCAGCCGCCAGGCTCGCATGTACTCTTCGATCTCCGGCGCTTCGGCGCGTGCGTCGTCCAGCAGCTCGAAGGTGCCGAGCCCCTCCGACTTGCCCTTGAGCACGAGTCTGCCGATGGGCCGGTGGTGCGGCCAGGGGCAGTGCGCAAGCGTGGTCTCGCTCACGCAGATGCGGGTGCCGAAGTACTTGTTCACCCCCTCCAGGCGCGCCGCGGTGTTGATGGCGTCCCCGTGGGCGGTGTAGTCGAAGCGGGTCGCGCCGCCGAAGTTCCCGACCACCGTCTCCCCGGTGTTTACCCCGATGCGGGTGTCGCCCAGATCGATCCCGAGCGTGCGCTGTCGGGCCGCGTAGTCGCGGCAGAACCCGTCGAGTTCCAGAGCGCAGCGGATCGCGCGCTCGGCGTGGTCCGGCTGGTCGCTTGGGGCGTTGAACATCACGTGCAGCGCATCGCCGACGATCTTGTCGATGGTCCCACCGTGATGCAGCACGATCCGGCAGGTGCCGTCGAGATACTCGTTCAGCAGACGCACCAGCACGTCCGGCTCCAGACCCTCCGCGAGAGACGTGAACCCGGCGAGGTCGGTGAACAGGAAGGTGGTTTCGCGCCGCTCGCCTCCGAGGCGCAGTGCTTCGGGGTGGTCGACAAGCTGCTGCACTACCGTGGGAGCCAGATAGTGGGCGAATGCGGTGCGTACCTGACGCCGCTCCGCCTCGGTACGGGCGAAGCTGATGAGCGAGCCGACGAGGTAGACGAGCAACGCCGCGAGCGAAGGGAGTATCGGGTCGACGAGGAGTCGATGCTCGGTGTAGGCGTACCAGGACGCGCCGGCCGCGACCGTCACCGCGAGCGTGCCCAGCACCGCGCAGCCGAGTGCCTTCAACCGGCGCAGCAGCAAGATCAGGACCAGTCCGAGGAGGGCCGTGTAGATAAGCTCGACCGGCTCGACCCAGGCGGGTCGCTCCAGGAATTGGCCGAGCAGCATCTGCTCTACCGCCGTGGCGTGGACGGTCACGCCGGCTGCGGCCAGATCGAGGGGAGTGGCGCGCAGATCCTTCAGGCCCGCGGCGGAGGTCCCGACGGCGACTGCCTGGCCGGCCAGCCGTTCGGGGTCCATGTCTCCCGCCAGCACTTGCCATGCCGGGAGCGGGTGCACCGATTCCGGCCGGGTGAAGTGCAGCCACATGCGTCCCGCAGCGTCGGTCGGGATCACCAATCCCCCCACCGCGACTTCCCGGATCGCCGGCAACGCTCCCTCGATTCCCACCGGATCGACCCGGATCTCGTAGCCGTCCGCCCCGAGCAGGACCCTGAGCATCTCCGCCGAGAAGCTCGGGCTGATGTCGTTCCCGATGCGCAACAGCAGGGGAATCCGGCGCAGGACTCCGTCCACCGCCGGCAGAAAGTTGAAGCCGCCGACCCCGAGTGCACCGGCGTCGATGTGCGGCAGATTCGGCACCGTGCCCGCGAACTCGGGTAGCACCGGAAGCGGGTTGGGTCCGACGATCTCGATGTGGTAGGGGCGCGGGGGACGCGCCGGGTTGGGTTTCCCCGTCAGGGCGAAGCCCGTGACCACCGGGGCACGTCGCACGGCATCGGCCAGAATCTCATCGTGGGAAGGCAGGCCCGCCACGGCCTCGCGGATCCGGACCGCTGCCCCCGGTGTCGTCTTCCATCGGGGGATCACGTTCTCCGGCGATGTGAAGTCGGGCTCCGAGAGAAGGACATCCAGACCGATGACCGCCGCCCCGGCGTCATGCAGCCCGTCGATCAGCTCCGCGATGCGAGTACGTGGCCAGGGCCACTGACCCACCCGGCGCAGGCTGGCATCGTCGATGTCGACCACGACTACCGGGGCACCGGCCGGCGGGCGCGGGGACAGCCGTTGGTACGTGTCGAAGACTCGGAAGCGGAGGTTCTCCACGAACCCCGGGGCTCGAACGTGGAGCACCAGTGCGATCGCGAGAACCGTGAACGGCACGACGAGATGGAGCCAGGGAGCAAGGCGACGCATGAGCGCGATGCTACCGGAGCCGGGGGGACTCATGCCGGGCCGGACCCATCCGAAGTTGCCGCCAGGCACCCGGGTCCGATCGGCGGCAACGAACCGGCCGACTCCATCACGCAGTCATCGCCTCGCCGCTGGCGCGAAAGGGCCCCGCGCGCGGGCGAGCTATTGGGCGAGCGATGCTTGCCTTTCCCGAATCGATCCGATAGTAAGTCATGGAAGCTTTGTCGCTGGAATCCCGTCTCCATGAGCCTGAGGGATATACTTCGACGGCGGAAGTCCGAGTTCGGCCGACTGCTCGCCGGCCTTCTCTGCGGTGCGCTTTCCGGCGTCGCTGCCCATGCCAACCCCACCGGACCCACCGTGGTCCAGGGCAGCGCGCAATTCCTCCGCCCCGATGCGCATACGCTGAACGTCACCACTGCGGCCGGTACCGTCGTCAACTGGCAGGGTTTCTCCATCGGCCGTGGGGAGCTCACCCGCTTCATCCAGCCCTCGGCCACGGACGCGGTGCTCAACCGGGTCACCGGGCCCGACCCTTCAGCCATCCTCGGTCGGCTCCAGTCCAACGGACGGGTGTTTCTGATCAACCCCCACGGGATCGTCTTCGGCCGGGATGCGGTGGTCGATACCGCAGGGCTGGTGGCCTCGACGCTCGGCATCACCGACGCGGACTTCCTCGCCGGACGTTACCGGTTCGAGGGTGGTCCGGACGCCGGGCGTGTCGTCAATCGGGGTCGTATCGAGGCCGGGGCGGAAGGCGTGTTCCTGCTTGCCCCGAGCATCGAGAACAGCGGCGTCGTCCGCACTGACGGCGGCGACCTGGTGCTCGCGGCCGGGCGCAGGGCCACGCTGACCAGTCTCGATCTCGACGGGGTGCGGGTGGAGGTGCAGGCGCCGGAGGACGAGGTGCTGAACCTGGGCGACCTCATCGCCGAGCGGGGAGCGGCGGGAGTGCTTGCGGGCACGATCCGCAGTTCGGGAACGGTGGAAGCGAATGCGGTCACGGTCGACGACGATGGCATCGTCCGCCTCGTCGCTCGGAGCGACATCACTCTGGAAACGGGCGGTCGGGTTGCGGCCGAAGGGTCGTCGAGCGGCAAGGTGCACATCGAGAGCGAGACCGGGACCACGTCGGTCTCGGGCGAGGTGTCGGCGCGGGCGAGCGAAGGGCGTGGCGGCACCGTCCGGCTGCTCGGCCACCGGGTGGGTCTTGCTGGTGCGCGGGTCGACGCCTCCGGCCCCGGCGGAGGCGGCAGGGTGCTGGTGGGCGGCGACGTGAGAGGCAAGGGATCGGTGCCGACCGCGGAATCCACTTGGGTCTCGGCGGATTCCACGGTAGCGGCCGATGCGCTCGATGACGGCGATGGCGGCGCGGTGGTGGTGTTCGCCGAAGACTTTGCCAACGTGCAGGGCCGGCTGAGCGCGCGGGGTGGCCCGTATGGTGGGGATGGTGGATTCGTGGAGACATCTGGCCTCGATACATTCGTGATCGTGCAGGTGCCGGACATCTCCGCGCTTAATGGCGGTGGCGGGGAGTGGCTCATCGATCCGAACGACATCGAGATCGTGCCGGGTGGCGGCGCTCTCAATGTGGACGACGCCGACCCGTTCACCAGCACGGACGACGGGGCACAGCTCGGCATCGACCTCATCATCGCCGCGCTGTCGGGGGGGCAGAGGGTGGCGGTGCAGACCACCGAGAGTGGTGAGAGTAGCCAGGGCGGCTATATCACCCTGAACGCACCGTTCGACATTGAGCGCACGGTCGGCACCAACACCCTGATTCTAGACGCCCATGGGGGAATCAATGTCAACCGGCCAATCACCGACGCAGGGGGCGGTGCCGAGCTCCATCTCGTGCTCGACGCCGGAGATATTGATGTCCATGGCATCGAATTCAACGCCGATGTCATTTTGCATGGCGGCTCGTTGACGACCGATGCGGACTATCTGCACGTTCAAAATGGCGCGACCATGACTTTAGATGGCGTCCGTTGGCAGGAGAATTCCCGGCATGTCGCCATCAGCAGCGGTGTGGGCGACTCGGGTGCGCTGACCGTGCGGGACGGTGCCAGCATCGACGCTACCTCATGGTTCAACGTCGCTCAGAATGGCGGCACCGGCATCCTGACCATCGCGGATGGCGGCGTTATGACCACGGCCAGAGGAGTCGGAATCGGGGATGGATCGGGTTCGGCGGGGACGGTTACCGTCACCGATTCCAGCTCGACTCTCACCGTCGACGGCACGGACGGAGGCGCCATCGTTCTCGGCTTCGATGGTGGGAGCGGCACGCTGACTATTGAGGCGGGGGCCGAGGTGATCGGGTCGTCCGTCAAGGCCGGGTTCGGTGCAGGCGGAAGTGGGGTTGTGACGGTGACTGGCTCGGGTTCGTTGCTTACCGCACTGGGGTCCAATCCCCATTTCTTTGTCGGGGAGCAAGGCATGGGAATTCTCTCGATCCTTGGTGGCGCCAAGGTCTCCACTGGATTGATGCTCATCGGTGTCCACCCGGATTCACGCGGTACCGTGACCGTGACCGGTTCGGGGTCGGCGCTCGCCACTGAAGGACCGGAAAGCGCAATCACGGTGGGTGACGATGGCGTCGGTGAATTGACCACCGCGAGCGATGCCGATGTTTCGACCGAAAGAGTCATTGTCGGACATGGTGCAAGCGGGCACGGAACGGTGACTGTCACCGGCTCCGGTTCGTCACTCACCACCGTCGGAGACAACAACGAAGTCTTTGTCGGAAACTATGGAACAGGAACTATTCAGGTGCTTGACGGCGGCCTTGTCGATACCCGCAAGTTTCACCTCGCATGGTGGGGTGTGGGCAGAGCGGTCATCCGCGGCGTCGCTGCGGATGGAACGCGCTCTCGGGTGATCGTCTGGCCGGCCAACGGAAGGGATCCTGACTTTCCCTCCGAGGGAGGCTTCGCCCGCGTGGCGCGCAATGATGGCTCGAACGGTCGTCTCGAAATCCTGGAGGGTGGTTTGCTTCGGGTTCTCGATACGGACGACACGTCCGGCCCGTTCTTCCACCTCGCACGCAACAAGGGCAGCGTCGGCACGCTGCTGATCGACGGTGAAGGATCAAATCTCGAAGTCATCGAGAATTCTCCCGGGGGTGAGAATGGCCCGTCGGTCGCGTTGGGACGACGAGGGCGTGGCATTACCACCATTCGGAACGGCGGCAGGTTGCTGTTGCAGGGCGAGAGAGCCTTGGCGGATATCTCCAGGGATACGTTCAATCCCGAATTCCCTGACTCGGATATCGATTCCATCAACCAGTCCAGCACCGTGAATATCCATTCCGGTGGCCGGATCGAGGTTTCCGGCGAGCGGGCACGTCTCATCGTCGGCAATGCCGGGCCTGCCGCCAACGGAGAGATCATCGCAACCGGTCGGGGCTCGATGATCATAGTGTCTGGGGATGGCAATCGCCTAGTGGTGGGCGACGACGAGGCGCGAGGTGTGGTGGAGGTTCACAACGGTGCTTCTGCCCAGTTCGGTGAGCTCGTCGTAGGCCCCAACGGGTTCACGAACCTCTCGGTTTCGGAACTTGCGCAGCAGGAAATCAACGAGATCGTCGGCGAAATCCTTCCTTATGAGGACGACGATGACGGCGAGTCGAGCACCGAGTCCGACAGCGCCGAAGCCGACGAAGGTGAGGAAGAGCAGGAAGAGCTACAGATGTGTCCGTCATGACCACTGCCTCGTGAAACGCCGGTGAACAGAGCGCCCACCATGCCCGGCGGGTGGGTCGGCGGTTGCGCGGCGGCCGTCCTGCTGGCCGCGGTGACGCTGACTGCGGCACACGCCCAGACCCCGGTGGTGCGTTTCGAAGTCGAACGGTTCGTGGTGGAGGGAGACAGTCCCCTGTCGGAAGTGCGAACGCGTGAGGTGCTCCAGCCGTTCACCGGAGAACACGCGGGCGTGGACGGCCTCCTGGCCGCGGCGGATGCGCTTGAGCGCGCCATTCAGGCAGCGGGAATCCCGTTCCAGCGAGTGATGCTCCCGCCCCAGACCCTGGACGACGGTGAAGTCGTGCTGCGTCTGATGGTGTTCGAGGTGGAGCGCGTGGAGGTCGAAGGTGCATCCCACCACTCCGAGGCGAACGTACGGCGCAGCGTGCCGGCGTTGCGCGAGGGGAAGACGCCGGACACCGATGCGATTGCCCGCAACCTGGCGGTCGCGAATCGCCTGCCGTGGAAGACCACGAACCTGACGTTCCGGGAGAGCGAAGACAGCATCGCAGGGCTGGATGCGAGGCTGGAGGTAGAGGACCGTCGTCCCTGGCTTCTGTGGAGCGGTCTGGACAACACCGGCGACGCTTCCAGTGGACGGTTTCGCTGGTCGGTCGGAGCGAACGCGGGCAACCTCTTCGACCGTGACCACAGCGTGAACGCGAGCTATACCACATCTCCCGGCCACACCGGCCAGATAGCGCAGTGGGCGGTCGGTTACGGCCTTCCGGTCTACGGCCTCGGTGGGATGCTGTCGGCGTACTACGTGCGCTCCGATGCCGATTCGGGCCGGGTGCTGGACGTACTCGACGTGAGCGGTGCGGGGGCGTTCGCGGGGGTCGCCTACGCGCAGGAGCTGCGACGCAGCGGGAACCTGAGTCATCGCCTGTCCATCGGAATCGACGATCGTCGATTCGAAAACCGATTGGTGCTTGCAGGCAGCGAGGTGGATGTCGCGCCGCCACCGGTACGCAGCTTCCCGCTGACACTCACCTACGGCGCGGAGTACGCCGGCGTCGACTGGGGCGCCGATTTCCGGGTGCGATTTGCGCGCAATATCGAGAGTGGAGTCGACAACGACGACAGCGTCTACGGCAGCAACCGCGCCGGAGCGAAGGCCGGCTGGGATGTTCTGCGTGGGAGCGCGACGATTTTCTGGCCGCTGCCGGCACAGTGGTCCGGTCGCGCGCTGTTCGAAGTTCAGAAGGCCAACGAGCCGCTGATCGCCGGTGAGCAGTTCGGGCTTGGCGGCGCCGGCTCGGTGCGTGGATTCTCCGAGCGCGAGGTTGCCGGAGACGACGGGGTGCGCGGGAGTCTGGAACTGTGGACTCCCGCCCTGTCCGACGGGGGGACGCGTTTCGTATTCTTTGCCGATGCCGGTCGCGTGGTCAACGAACCTGCCGGCGGTCTCGTCCCTCGGGAGAACCTGGTCAGCGTCGGAGCCGGGATGCGGTGGAACTGGAAAGAGCATGCGGCGCTGACGCTTGATTTCGGTGCGATCGTCAACGGGGCCATCACCCGCGAAAGTGGCGTACGCGGCCATCTGAATCTTGTGGTGCAGTACTGAGACCAGCCGGGGCTGAATCGAAATGAGTGTCCCCGAACGATGTCTGAGCACGGTGTTGATCCTGCTGGTGGCCCTGTTCGTGATTTCGCCCCGGGCAATGGCGAAGCAGCCCATCGGCACTACGGTGTTTGCGCAAGGGGCGGTCACGGCGTCGCTCGAGAGCGATATCCGTCTCGTCGGCCACGGTACGCCGGTGTACGAGCGGGACGTGCTGACTGCGGGCAAGGGCAGCTTTGCGATCGTCGAGCTCAACGACGGCACCAGGTTGACGCTGCGGCCGAATTCCGTGTTCCGATTTGACGAGTACGTCGACGCCGAGGACGTGGAGCGGGTGCGTTTCAACCTGTTCAAGGGCGGACTTCGCACGGTGACGGGCACGGTGGCCGGCCGCGCGCCGGATGCCTTCGAACTGCGTACTCCAGTGGCAACGGTCGGGATTGCCGGGACCGATTTCAGTGCCCGGCTGTGTGAGCGCGACTGCGAGGAGGAGGCCGAAGCGCTGGGCGAGGATTCCGGAGGAGGGCCGGATATCGTCGGGCGGGTGGCATTCGTCAAGGGAGAGGCGACCGCGGTGTCGCTGTTCAACAAGGAGAGAACGCTGTCGGCGGGTGTTGGGGTATTCCAGGGCGATACGCTGGAGACCGGCTCGGATTCCTTCGTGGTCATCGCGTTTCGTGACGAGAGTCGAATCACGTTGCTGGAGAACACGCAGTTTCGCATCAGTCGACACGAGTACGACGTGGAGTCGCCGGAGGGCGGAAGTGCGCTGATGCGACTGCTCCAGGGCGGGATTCGGGTCGTCGCCGGAATCATTTCCAACATGCGGCCCGAGGCTTACCAGATCGCAACTCCGGTGGCGACTATCAGTACCCGAGGAACCCGTTTCGATGTCGTATGTACCAGCGTCTGCGCGCAGGACGGGCATGCTTCCCTGAGCCCGGCCATCCCGGCCGCGCGCATGCTGGCGACCCTGATCGAGGGCGCCTTCCCGAGCGCCTACGCACAGGCGGGGCCGGACGGACTGTTCGTGATCGTGCGTTTCGGGCGGGTGGCGTCGGAGTCCGCAGCGGGGGCCTTCGAGTTCGCCGCTGGCACTACCGCGTTCATCGCTTCCGAGCTGGCCCGGCCACGTACCGACGTGCCCCTGCCGGCGGCGATCCGCGCGTTTCTCCGGCGGGCGCCCGTCCCCGAGGATATCGAGGTGCAGCCGAATCTGCTCCGTGACAGCTCCCGGCCGGTGCAGGAGGGAGATCTCGCGGTGGCGGTGTACGACGGTAGCGTGACCGCGACTTCAACCTCTGATCCGGATGTCGTCGTCGATCTTGGCGAGGGCGATGCGGGCCTGCTGGGTGCCGGTGAACCGACCAGACTCGCAGGGGGCACACCGGCGTTCGTGACGGACGATCCCTACAACGTCAACCCGGATGTGGTGGTTGGTGAAGATGGGTCCGTGGTACAGAGCAATCTTCCATCGCCGGAAGGCGAAGACGCGATGTCCTGCCGTATGTAGTCTCCCTCCGTTGTGACCGAATGCCGCTACGCCCCGTCGCCCGGATCGAGAAGCTGAATCCAGTGCCGGACCGGCACCGAGGCGGCGGTGCCCAGGTGGGCGTAGCAGCCGATGTTCGCGGTGGCGACGACCTCCGGGCGGCCGGCTTCCAGGTGCCCTATCTTGCGCGTGAGCAGCGCGCGGGAGAGTTTCGGTTGCAGGATGGAGTAGGTGCCGGCGGAGCCGCAGCACAGGTGAGCGTCTGCGACTGCAGTGAGCTCGAAGCCGGCGCGTTCCAGGATGCCTTCGACCACGCCCCGAATCTTCTGTCCGTGCTGCAGCGTGCACGGGGAATGGAAGGCGACCCGTTTCGGTCCGCGGGTCGGCGCGAGGCGGGCGCAGTCCTCGGCGGCGATGACCTCGCTCAAGTCCCGTGCGAGCGCCGAGACGCGAGCCGCCTTGTCGGCGTAGGTGGGGTCGTGCTCCAGAAGTTCCGCGTACTCCTTGACCTCGCCCGCGCACGCGCTCGCGGTAACGACGACGGCTTCGGCCCCCGCCTCGATCTCCGGCCACCACGCGTCGATGTTCCGGCGCATCATCGCGAGCGCCGCGTCGTGCGCGCCGAGGTGATGGCTCGCCGCGCCGCAGCAGCCGGTGGCCGGCGCCGGCACGTAGCTGATGCCGAGCCGGTCGAGGACCCGCGCTGTCGCGGTGTCGATGCCGGGTGCGATGGCACCCTGGGCGCAGCCGCCGAGCGCGAGCATCCGCCGGGCATGTCTCGGCGCCGGCCAGCGACCCGGCGGATCGAGCAGCGGTACCTTGCGGGCGATGGCGCGCGGTAGAAACGGGCGCGCCAGGCGGCCCATCGCGAGCAGCGGGGCGAAGCGTGCGCGATGGGGGATTACTGCGAGCAGGGTGCGGCGCTTGACGCGCTCCAGGAAGGGGCGCGGGACCCGCTCCTCCACCAGGCGGCGTCCGATATCCGCGAGCCGCCCGTAGCGCACGCCGGACGGACATGTGGTCTCGCAGGCGCGACAGGTGAGGCAGCGGTCGAGATGCGTCCGGGTGCGGGCGGTGACTTCCGCGCCTTCAAGGAGTTCCTTGATCAGATAGATGCGCCCGCGCGGCCCGTCCAGTTCGTCGCCGAGAAGCTGGTAGGTCGGGCAGGTGGCGGTGCAGAACCCGCAGTGCACGCACTTGCGGAGAATCGCGTCCGCGGTTTGTCCGTCGGGCGTGTCGCGGATGAAGTCGGCGAGGCGGGTCTGCATTCAGATCCCCTCGTACATTCGTCCCGGGTTGAAAATACCGGCCGGATCGAATGCGGTCTTGAGGCGCTCGTGAAGTGTGCGGACGACCGGAGCAAGGGGGTGGAACACCTCGCCAGTGCGGTCGCCGCCACGAAAGAGCATCGCGTGGCCGCCGGCCCGCTCCGCGGCCGCCCGCACCTCCACCGCCGGTGCGGCGGTGCGCAGCCAGCGCAGCGCCCCGCCCCAGTCGACGAGGGTGTCGCCGGTGATGTCCCCGGCAATGTTCAGGGGCGCGGCGCCGGGTGGTACCGAGAGACGCCACAACGGTGGCCCCTCCCGGGTGAAGAATGGCAGCGTCTGCTCGCGCAGTGCGGCCCACCACCGATTGCTCCCTGCGACGGGGTCCTGATCGGGGGTGTCGGATACGGAGTCACCGCCGATCTCGCGGGCGGCCGCATCGACGCCGCTCCTGGTCCCCGCGAGCCGCACGAAGAGCCGCTCCCCGTCGTGGCACGCCCCGGTCAGGGGCAGCGGCTTCGCGGCCCAGGCGTTGCACTGCGCGATGGCTTCCGCTGCGCTCGTGTCGAAGGTGACGGTGCGCTCTGCGGTCGGACGCGGCAGCACCTTGAGCGAGACTTCGAGCAGCACCCCGAGGGTACCGCAGGCGCCGGTCATGAGGCGCGATACGTCGTAGCCGGCGACATTCTTCATCACCTCGCCGCCGAAGCGCAGCACCTCGCCCTTGCCGTTCAGCACCCGGGTGCCGAGCATGAAGTCGCGCGCCGCGCCGGCGTAGGGGCGCGCCGGACCGGAGAGTCCGGCCGCGACGGTGCCACCGATAGTGGCCGTCTCCCCGAACGCGGGCGGCTCGAACGCAAGCATCTGCCCCCGCTCTGCGAGTGCCGCTTCGACCTCGGCCAGCAGGGTGCCGCCGCGGGCGGAAAGCACGAGTTCGGTCGGCTCGTAGGAGACGATGCCCCGGTGGCCGGCGACGTCGAAGCGTTCCGCCTGCGTGACGCGCCCCAGAAACGCCTTGGTCCCGCCGCCGGTGACGGCGAGTGGCGTCCCGTCGGCCGCAGCCGCCCGGACCCGCTCGCAGAGCTGTACGCTCAGATCGGCATCCATCGGTCTGCGTCCGTCAGTCCACTGTCGCCGGTCGTACCCGGCAGGGCGGCGCAGATGTATTTCGTGCGGGCGGGGCCCCGAGCGATTCTTCCGGACGACATGGCGGACGACGTGGCGGGCAATGGGGCGGACGATGCGGCATGGCCCCGCCGGGCAGAGGATGTTCCGAAGACCATGACATCGTGCCCTTGCTCGGTGCTCTGGATTGTCGCCGGAGAGGCGCTCGGTACGACTCAGAACCGCTCGATGTCCGCGAACGGCAGCTTGCCGCCGTGCACGTGCATGGCGCCGTACTCGGCGCAGCGTTGCAGGGTTGGCACCGCCTTGCCGGGGTTGAGCCGCCCGTCCGGATCGAACGCGGCCTTCACCGCCTGGAACTGGACCAACTCGGGTGATGCGAACTGCACGCACATCTGATCGATCTTCTCCACTCCGACCCCGTGCTCGCCGGTGATGGTCCCGCCGACCTCGACGCAGAGCTCCAGGATCTGCGCTCCGACCCGTTCGGCCAGCTCCAGCTCGCCGGGCGCGTTCGCGTCGTAGAGGATGAGGGGGTGCAGATTCCCGTCGCCGGCGTGAAACACGTTCATGATGCGCAGGCCCGATTCGTCGGAGAGCGCCTGCATGCGGTTGAGTACCGCCGGCAGCTCGCGCCGCGGGATGGTGCCGTCCATGCAGAGGTAGTCGGGCGAGAGGCGCCCGGCGGCGGGGAAGGCGGCTTTGCGTCCCATCCAGAAGCGGGCGCGCTCGGCGTCGTCGCGCGCGACCCGTACCTCGGTCGCCCCGCAGCGCTCCAGCACCGACCGCACGTTCGAGACCTGGTCCTCGGTTTCTTCTTCGACTCCGTCGAGCTCGCAGAGCAGGATGGCGGCGGCGTCGGTCGGATAGCCGGCGCCGCAGAAGTCGTCGGTGGCGCGGATGGCAAAGTTGTCCATCATCTCCAGTCCGGCCGGGAGAATGCCCTCGGCGATGATGGCGCCGACCGCCGCGCCCGCGCTCTCGACATCCACGAACGCCGCGAGCACCACCTTCGCGCAGGCGGGTTTCGGCAGGAGCTTCACCCTGACCTCCACCACCACCCCGAGCAGACCCTCCGATCCGGTCATCAGCGCAAGCAGGTCGTAACCGGGCGAGTCGAGTGCGCCGCCGCCGATGGTGATGCGTTCGCCGTCGGCGGTGATCACGTCGAGTTCCAGAATGTTGTGCACGGTGAGCCCGTACTTGAGACAGTGCAGCCCGCCTGCATTCTCCGCCACGTTGCCGCCGATGCTGCACGCGATCTGCGAGGACGGGTCCGGCGCGTAGTAGAGCCCGAGGGGAGCGACGTGCTCGGAGATGGCGAGGTTGCGCACCCCCGGCTCCACCCGCGCGGTGCGGTTGACGGCGTCGACCTCCAGGATCCGGTTGAACTTCGCGAGGCTCAGCAACACCCCGTCGGCCAGCGGCAGGGCGCCGCCCGAGAGGCCCGTGCCCGCACCACGCGCGACCACCGGCACGCCGAGACGGGTGCAGATACGCATCACCTCCTGCACCTGTTCCACGGTATCGGGCAGTACCACGACGAGGGGAACCTGGCGGTAGGCGGTGAGCCCATCGCACTCGTAGGGCTTCAGGGTCTCCTCGGTGTGCAGAACGGACGCGGAAGGGAGGATGCGGCGGAATGCGTCGATCACGTCGCGCTTGCGAGTATCGCGGGTTGCAGCGGGCACCGTCTCGTTCATCGGGTGGTACGCATCATTCCGCCCAGATCGACGGTGCATCAGTATGCCATGCTCATACGCCGACATGTTGAACCAATGACGCAGTCATCTCTTCATTCGCCCTTCGAGTCCTGCGCATCGTCCATCTCCCCGCCCGTCTGTGCCTGCACGATCGGCGATGTGCGCAGGCTCACCGGGTCGTAGGTGCGCTGCTCGTCGAGCGGCACCGGCTCGCGGCGCAGCATCCGGTACAGGCCATAGGCGCCGATGGCTCCGTGGACGATGGCGATCAGCCAGAACAGGCCCGGCGGCCCGGAGAGCCGCATGAGCTCCGCCGCGAGCAGAGGGCCGATGGTGAGCCCCAACCCCCCGACGAGAACCAGGGTCGCGCTCGCCGCAATGATCTGGCGCGGGGTCAGGTGATCGTTGGTGTGCGCGCCGCACAGGGAGTAGAGCGGCAGCGACGTGCCGCCGAGCAGGGCGGTGGCGCCGATGAGAAGCGCGTACGAATCGGCTCCGCCGGCGCCGGCTGCGATCGAGGCGCCGGTGGCGATCCAGGCCGCTGCCACGATAACCCGGCGCCGGTCGAACCGGTCGGAGAGCCAGCCGATCGGCCACTGCAGCGCGAGGCCGCCGAACAGCGCCACCGCGATGAACAGGGAGAGCCGATCCACGGCGAGTCCGATGCGGGTGGCGTACACCGCTCCCATCGAGAAGAGGGCGCTGTGCGCGATGCCGACCAGGAACGCGCCGGAGACGCCGAGCGGCGACGCCCGGAACAGGGCCCGGACCCCGATCGATTCCGGCGCCTCGAAGCTCGGCGCGCGGCCCACGCTCAGCGTGATCGGGACGAGCGCAAAGGAGACCAGGACCGAGACCAGCACGAACAGCTCGAAGCCGCGCGGGTCGGAGAGGTTCAGCAGGAGCTGACCGGTGCCTACCCCTCCCATCACCATGATCATGTACACCGAGAGCAACTGGCCGCGGGTCCGGTTCGTGGCTGCGTCGTTGATCCAGCTCTCGGCCACCACGTAGAGGCCGGAGAAGCAGAACCCCGTGACCACCCGGATCAGGAACCAGGAGACCGGGGTCACGGACACCGTGTGCAGCAGGGCGGCGCCGGATGCGACCGAGGCGAGGGCGGCGAAGACCCGGATGTGCCCCACGTTGGCGAGCAGGCGCGGGACGATGAGTGAACCGGCGAGGAAGCCGGCGAAGTAGCCGGTCATCACGAACCCCGTGGTGCCGGTGCCGAATCCCTCCAGGGTCGCTCGCACCCCGAGCAACGTGCTCTGCAGCCCGTTGCCGAGCATGATGAGGGCAATGCCGAGCAGCAACGCCCACGCACTGGCGATCGCGGCGAACATGGCGGGGGAGGATGGCGGGGGCGTTGGGGGGGGGTCAGGCGCGCGCGCCGGTGCCGCGGATCTGCGCGAGCGTCGCGCGGGTGGTGATCAGCTCCGGGTCGATGCGCAGTTCCACCACCGCGACGCGACCGGCCGACAGCGCGGCCTCGAACGCGCCGGGGAATTCGTCCGTGCGTTCGACCCGGGCCGCGAACGCGCCGAAACTTTCGGCCCACGCCGTGAAATCGGGGTTGGTGAGCCCGGTGGCGATGGGGCGATCGGGGTATTCCCGTTCCTGGTGCATGCGGATGGTGCCGTACATCGCATTGTTCACCACCAGGATGACGGGGTCGATCCCGTGGTGCACTGCCGTCGCGATCTCCTGCCCGGTCATCAGCGCGCCCCCGTCGCCGCAGAACGCGACCACCGGCCGGTCGGGGTAGACGTGACGGGCCGCGATGGCGGCCGGGATCCCGTAGCCCATCGCGCCGCTGGTCGGGCCGATCTGGCTCGGATAGATCCGGTAGACGTAGTGCCGGTGCATCCAGGCGGAGAAGTTGCCGGCGTCGGTGGTGAGGATCGCGTCCGGCGGGAGCCGCTCGCGCAGGTGCGTCATGACCTTTCCCATCTCCACCGGCCCCGGCAGGCCGGCGGTCGGTTCGACGGACTCCAGATATTCCCGGTGGGCGTGGGCGGTGGCGTCGCGCCAGGCGCCTGCGTCCACCGGCGGCATCGCGGTGGCGGCGCGCAGGAACTCGGCCGATCCCGCGCAGATCGCGAGGGTCGGCTGGTACACGCGGCCCAGCTCGTCGGGGTCGGGGTGTATGTGCACCAGCTTCTGCCGCGGGGACGGCGGTGCCACGAGCCGGTAGCCGTGGGTCGTCATCTCGCCGAGCCGGGCGCCGACCACCAGCAGCAGGTCGGCGTCGCGCACCCGCTCGGCGAGTTTCGGGTCGATGCCGAGCCCGAGGTCGCCGGCGTAGCAGGGGTGGGTGTTGTCGAGCCGGTCCTGACAGCGGAACGAGGCCGCGGTGGTGAGCGCATTCGCTTCCACGAACCGGGCCAGATCCTCGCTCGCCCGTGCGCACCAGCCTCCGCCGCCGGCGATGACCAGCGGACATCGCGCCTGCGCGAGCAGAGTACGCAGGGCCGGAATCGCACCGTGCGCAACGCCCGGCGATACCACCGTGTACGGCCCCGCGTCCGCGACGTCGGTCTCCTCGGTCAGCATGTCCTCGGGAAGGACAACCGCCACCGGCCCCGGTCGCCCGGAGCAGGCACGGTGGAACGCCTGGCTCACGAGCTCGGGGATGCGGGCCGGATCGTCGATCTGCACCACCCCCTTGCACAGCGGATCGAGGAACCGCCGGTACTCGATCTCCTGGAACGCCTCCCGATCCGAGTGCCCGCGCGCGACCTGACCGATGAACAGCACCATCGGGGTCGAGTCCTGAACCGCGTTGTGGAGCCCGATGGTCGCGTGGCACGCCCCCGGCCCGCGGGTGACCATGGCGATGCCCGGCCGCCCGGTGAGCTTGCCCCAGGCCTCCGCCATGTTGGCGGCGCCACCTTCGTGCCGACAGGTGATCGTGGTGATGGCGTCCCGCGCGTCGTGCAGCGCGTCGAGGGCCGCGAGATAGCTCTCGCCCGGTACGCAGAACACGGTGTCCACACCGTGGATGCGCAGTGCGTCGATCAGAACCCGGCCGCCGGTACGGCGCTTGGTCTGGTTCATGTCGTCACCGGTCGGGCAAGGGTCGGTGGATGATTCGCGAGGGCGCGGATTCTCGCACAGAATGTGCGGATCGAGAGGTACCGAATGCGACGTGATCGTGTTCCGTTTCCCGGCGGTGGCGACGCGTCCCGGGGGTTGGGGTACTGACCCTGACCGAAATCGACTTTCCCCCGAACAGTCTCAAAACCCCTTCCCGATCAGCGGGGCAGACACATTGAATTGAAATGTTGTTCTTGTCGGCGTTCTAGTGAATGGCGAGGCGGGCTCCGTCGAATTCGGTGGCGGAGAGTGCGTCCAGGAGGTCGTGGCCGGCCTCGTCGGCGAGCGCGGTCATGGGGGGGCGGACCGTGCGCCACGCCGGATCGTTCCGGTAGCGCGCGATGAGGAACTTCTGGGCCGGGATCCCCGGATGTCGATCGATGGCGCGACGGATGGTGGTGGCCGCCGTCTGCCTTGTATCGGCGTCCTCGTGTCCGGCGCTCCAGGCATCGAAGACCGCCCGGGCTCCGCTCGCGTTGACGTTCGAGGTGGCGGTGATGCAGCCCGCCCCGCCGGCGCGAAGCCCGTCGAGCAGGAATGTTTCCGACCCGGGGAAGATCGCGAGGCGGGGGAAGCGATCGAGCATCATCCGGGTGTTCGACCACTCGCCGGAGCTGTCCTTGACCCCGGCGACGACCTCGGGGAACGCATCGACGAGCAGCGCAATCAACCCCTCGGTGACCGGCACTCCCGAAAGCCTCGGGAAGTGGTAGAGAAACACCCGCAAGTCGGGGTTCCCCACGCGCTCCACGACTTCAGCAAAGCTCTGGAATAGCCCTTCGTCACTCATTCCCTTGTAGTAGAACGGTGGCAGCATGAGTACTCGTCGGCATCCGGTGTCGACGGCGTGCCGCGTGAGCTCCACGCTGTCGGTCAGGGCGCAGCACCCGGTGCCGACCATCAGGCGTTCGGGGGAGATGCCGGCCTCGACAACCTCTTCGAGGAGTGCCTTGCGCTCCGCGACCGAGAACGAGTTCGCCTCGCTGGTGGTCCCGAACAGGGCGAGACCGTGACAGCCCTGAGCGAGGAGCCATTGCGCCTGCGCGATGAAGCGCTCCGAATCGATGCCCAGATCCGGCTGAAGCGGCACGAGGACCGGGGACCAGACTCCGTGGGCGGCCAGTGATTCCATGTGGTGGGAGGGCGATGCCTTCATCCGGAGATCCTCATGTTCGCGGAGGTGATCTTTGACGGCCGGCTTCCGGTCGGATCCGGATCTTGTCGGGCCGGACGTCACGCTCCGAGCCGAATCAATCCAGCAGATGGTCGGGTTTCCAGTCGTAGATGCCGATTGGTCGGATGGTTGGTCTCAGCGCGTCTTGGCCGGGTGCCGAGCGAAGTAGCGGCGCAGGTACTCCGGAAACGAGGACTGATCCGCCGCCTCGATCTCACGCTGAGCGCGCAGCGATGTGGCCGCCTCCGCCTCCAGCGCCGCCTTGCGCGCCGCCGGTAACGGCGTTGCGAGAAGAGTCGCTCGGTGCTCCTCGGATTTGCGCATCGCGAATTCGAAGAATGCCTCGGAGCGTGTGCGCATCTCCTCCAGAACCCGGGCCGACGGAAGCAGTTGCGGATCGTCCAGAGACGCGCGGCATGTCCGGATCGCGTCGGCGTAGCGGTGGGTCCGGTTCGGCGCATCGAGTATCTCGGCAATCTCGGCAACGGCGTCGACGATTTCGCGGGCCCAGTCGAAAATGGGCACGCTGGTGCCGGTTCGCCGCAGCCGCAGGGCCGGATCGCGCCCGCGCACCGCGACGAGGCGCTGGTTCTCCTCGTTCTCATCCCGTTCCCGCCGCGTCACGGGAGGACTCGAGTCGAGCGTACAGTGAATCAGGAACGCCTCCATGAACCGCATCGTGTCCTCCTCGATCCCGACCGGCGAGAACGGGTCGACATCAAGGGCACGGATCTCCACGTATCGCACCCCGCGTCGCTGCAGCGCGACCGTGGGTTTCTCCCCTGAACGCGCGATCTGTTTCGGGCGAACGAAGCTGTAGTACTCGTTCTCGATCTGGAGGAGGTTCGCGTTGAGCTGACGGTGCTCGCCGTCGACGACGATTCCGATCTCCTCGTACGGCGGGTGCGGAGTCTCGGTCGCCGCGTGCAGGGTGCGGATGTAGTCGGTAGGAGAATCGTAGGAAATCCCGAGCTGTCTCTGCGAATTGTTCTTGTAGCCGATGTCGCTCATGCGCAGCGAGGTGGCGAACGGCTCGTAGAGGGTTCCCCTTCCGAACTCGGAGAACGCATGCGGCGCGGCGCCGAGGAAGGAGCGGCAGATCGCCGGCGATGCCCCGAACAGCAGCGGCACGAGCCATCCGCGGCGGTGGAAGTTGCGCAGCAGCGCGAAGTAGTGCTCGGATGCGAACGCTCCCAGACGTTCTCCGGCGCGACCTTCCGTCTCGCGGAACGCGGCCCAGAACGACCTCGGCAGGGAGAAGTTGAAGTGCACGCCGGAGATGGTCTGCATCACCCGGCCGTAGCGATGGCTCAGTCCGTGCCGGTACACATGCTTCATCGTGCCCACGTTGGAGCTGCCGTAGTGCGCGATGGGGATCGAGCGGTCGCCGGTGACCATGCACGGCATGCTCGTCGCCCACAGCACTTCGTCGTCGATCAGCGGATAGGTGAACTGGTGCAGGTACCGGAGGTCGCGGGCGGTCTCGCGCACGCCACGCCGGGGGGGAGTCACGAACTCCAGCAACGCCTCGGAGAAGTCGGTGGTGATGGTGGAGTGGGTGAGGGCGGAGCCGAGCGCCGCCGGATGGGGCCGCTGGGATATGTAACCGGCGCGATCAACGCGCAGGCTTTCTTTCTCCACCCCGACCCGCCTTCCCGCGAACAGGCTCGGACCGAGGGCCTGGACGAGATTTCGCAGGCGTTGCTGCACGACGCTGGACAAGTCGGGGGCTCCACGCGTGGACGGCGGCCGGAACGGTGAGCGCGGATTCTGCGCGATCTCAGGGCCGAATGCATCGGCCGCTGCGCCATGTTCTCCCGGGAGCAGGGGGGAAGGGGGCGGATCAGTCTTCGGCCCCGATGATGCGCTGCAGTCGCGCTCGGTCCGCTTCGCCGAGCGGTGTGGCCGGGGCGCGCCGACGCCGGCGCAGATGGGCCACCAGTACTGCCAGCCCGACCGCGGCGAGCAGGAAGGGTCCCACCCAGAGCAGCACGGTGCCGGGGCGCAACGGCGGGCGGTAGAGCACGAAATCCCCGTAGCGGGCGACCATGAACTCGGCGATCTCGGCCTCGCTACGGCCGTCCTCGACCATGCGGTACACCTCGCGGCGCAGGTCCGAAGCGAGGTCCGCATTCGATTCCGCGATGGTCTGGTTCTGGCAGACGAGACACCGGAGTTCGTCGACCAGCGCGTGATACCGCCGTTCGCGCTCGGGGCTCGAGAATCCGCGTGGCTCGAACATGCTCCGCGCGTCCGCAGTCGTGCTGCCAAGAGTCATCGTGGCGATCAGGGCGATCAGGGCCAGGATTCGCATGCCGCGCACTCAGCCCCAGGCCCGGGCCTTGTCTGCGGCGGGCGCCGCCGCCCGCACCGGCCGGGCCAAGGGCCGGTACCGCCGATCCGCGGCGGCAAGCAGCCCGCCGATCGCCATCATCAGGGGTCCGAGCCAGATCCACCGCACGAGCGGTTTGTACTGGACGCGCATCGTCCACGCTCCTTCCGTTCCCACCGGCTCGCCGAGCGCCACGTAGAGATCACGCGTGAAGCCGGGATCGACCGCCGCCTCGGTCATCGGTTCCTCCTGCACGAGGTAGGTGCGCTTTTCCGGGTGGAGCACGGAGTAGGGCTCACCGTCGCGCAACACCTGCACCGTACCGCGCACCGCGCGGTAGTTCGGGCCGGGGTGCACGGCCACCCCGTCGAACCGGAAGGAATAACCGGAGACTTCCACGCTCTCGCCGGGTGCGAGCCGCACGTCCCGCTCCACCCCGGCGCCGGTGGTCCAGGTGACGCCGGCGATGAACACCCCGGCGCCGAGATGGGCCAGACTCATCCCGATGAAGCCTCGTCCGAGCGCCCGCCGCACGGATGCGCCGTGCCGGTGGCGCAGCCTGTCCCGCAGGCCGAGCACCACACCCGCCGCGATCCAGAGCGCAAAGCCGGTGCCCGCCGCCATCGCCCATGACGCCGGGGTGCCGAACGCGAGCGCGAGCGACGCCAGCACCACGACCAGCAACGGCAGCCGGAGCTTCGCCCACAGCCGCCGCCATCCGTCCTTCTTCCACCGGGCAAGCGGCGCGAAGCCGAGCAAGGCAGCCAGCGGAAGCATCAGCGGCACGAAGACCGCATCGAAGTAGGGCGGTCCGACGGAGATCTTCCCGGCGTCGAGCGCATCGAGCAACAGGGGGTAGAGGGTGCCGAGGAGCACCGTCGCTGAGGTGGCCACCAGAAGCACGTTGTTGGCAAGCAGGAAGGTCTCGCGCGAGCACACGTCGAACTCGCCACCGCCGGCGAGCCGCGCGGCGCGCCAGGCGTAGAGTACGAGGGCCGAGCCGATCACGACGATGAGGAAGGCGAGGATGAACAGCCCGCGCGCCGGGTCGGTGGCGAAGGCGTGGACCGAGACCAGCACCCCCGAGCGTACGAGGAAGGCACCGAGCAGGCTCAGGGAGAATCCGGAGATCGCGAGCAGAATGGTCCAGGCGCGGAATGCCCCGCGCTGCTCCGTCACCGCCAGCGAATGGATCAGGGCGGTCGCGACGAGCCAGGGCATGAACGAGGCGTTCTCCACCGGGTCCCAGAACCACCACCCGCCCCAGCCGAGTTCGCTGTACGCCCACCAGCTTCCGAGCATGATCCCGCTGGTGAGGAAGGCCCAGGCGACGGTCGTCCACGGTCGGGTCCAGCGCGTCCATGCGAGATCGATACGTCCCTCGATAAGAGCGGCGACCGCGAAGGCGAACGGCACCACGAGACCGACATAGCCCATGTAGAGCATCGGTGGATGCGCGGCCATGCCGGGGTCCTGAAGGAGGGGATTGAGATCGCGCCCCTCCATCGGCGCGGGCAGCAGCCGCTCGAACGGATTCGAGGTGAGCAGCAGGAAGAGCTGAAATCCGACGCTGACCAGGGCGATCACCGCCAGCACCCGAGCCCGGAACGCGGCATGCAGGGAGGTGCTGAACACCGCCACCGCGAAGCCCCAACCCGCGAGCACGGTGGCCCACAGGAGCATCGAGCCTTCATGGGCGCCCCACACCGCGGAGATCTTGTAGACGAGCGGCAACGCGGTGTTGGAGTTCAGCGCGACGTAGGAGACGCTGAAATCGGAGACGACGAAGGTCCAGGTCAGGCAGAGGTAGGAGATGCCCATCAGCAGGAACTGCGCCCGTGCCGCGGAGACCGCCACCGCCATCCATGCCGGCACGCGGCGCCACGCACCGAGCAGCGGCACCACGCCCTGGATGGAGGCGACCAGGAACGCGAGGATCAGCGCGAGATGACCAAGCTCGCCGATCACTGCCGCATGCTTCCGTGAGGCGCCATCGCCCCGCTTCGCTTCGCCGCCTCCATCGCCTCCGCGACCTCGGGCGGCATGTAGTTCTCGTCGTGCTTGGCGAGCACTTCCTCCGCCTGGAGCCGGGCCCCGGCATTCAGGACTCCGGAGGCGATGATGCCCTGTCCCTCGCGGAAGAGATCCGGAAGGATGCCGGCGTAGCTCACGTCGACGGTCGCCGCCCCGTCGGTGAGGGCGAACGAGATCTCCAGCCCCTCGCCGCGCTGCACGCTGCCATCGACGACCAGCCCGCCCACCCGGATGCTCGATCCGCTCGGTGCCTCGCCGGCCCTGATCTGGCTCGGGCTGTAGAAATAGAGCATGTTCTCGCCCATCGCGGCGATGACCAGACTGGTTGCCGCGGTGACGCCGGTGACCAGGAGGGCCACGAAGATCATCCGCTGTCGCCTACGGTTCATCGCAACGGTCCGCGAAGCGCAGCTCCTGCGCGAGGTCTCGGCGCACGCGGCGGTGGCGCAGCATCGGGAGCACGAAATTGAGCGCGAGCACCACGGTCACTACGACGTATGACCACCAGACGTAGAAGGCGTACCCGCCCATTCGGAAGAAGTCGACGAGGGATTCTGTCATGGTCATTCGGGTTCCGTACGTGCGAGGAGGCTCCGCACCCAGCCCGCATTGCGTCCGCGCTCCAACACCCCGCAGCGGGCGCGATGCAGCAGCACCGTGACGTAGAAAAGCTTGAACGATACCGCCATCAGCAACAACGGAACCAGCATCGAGACATGGATCGAGGGGGCCGAGAGCTTCGTCACCGTCGGTCCCTGGTGCAGGGTGTGCCACCACTCCACGGAGTAGTGGATGATGGGGATGTTCACCACGCCGACGATAGCGAACAGTCCCGCGGCGCGCCCTGCGGTGCGGCGGTCCTCGATGGCCGCGTACAACCCCATCACCCCGAAGTAGAGGAAAAGCAGGATGAGCTCGGAGGTGAGGCGAGCATCCCATACCCAGTACGTTCCCCACATCGGTTTGCCCCACAACGAGCCGGTGACCAGGGCGAGGAAGGTGAAGGACGCGCCGACCGGCGCGCTCTCGATGGCGATCACCTCGGCGAGTTTGATGCGCCAGATCAGGGCGATGGCGCTGGCGCCGGCCATCACCACGTAGACGAACATGGACATCCATGCGCTCGGGACGTGCACGAAGATGATCCGGTAGCTCTCGCCCTGCTGGTAGTCGGGTGGGGCCACGACGAGGCCGCCGTACAGTCCGGCCGCCATCAGCCCCAGACAGATCCAGCCGAGCCACGGCGCGATCGCCCCGGCTCGCCGGTAGAAGTGCGGCGGCGACGCGAAGCGGTGAAGAAAGGCCCACATCCGGATTCGATCCGTCTCAGCTCACACTGATTCTGAGCGCCGCCGCCGCCGCGAGCGGCGCGAGGGTGAACGACAGCACGGCCAGCGCCCCCAGCAGGTAGAGCTGCCCGGTCACCGGCAGCCCGTCGGCGGCGGACACCGCACTCGCCGCGAAGATCAGTACTGGAATATAAAGGGGCAGGACCAGAAGGGACAACAGCATGCCACCCCGTCGGAGACCCACCGTCAGGGCCACGCCGATGGCGCCGACGGCGCTGAGCGTGGGCGTCCCGAGCACGAGTGTGGTGAGGAGCACGGCGAGGCTGCTGGTCGGCAGACCGAGAAGCAATGCGATCGGCGGCGCCGCCAACACGAGCGGCAGGCCGGTCACCAGCCAGTGCGCCAGGATCTTCGCGAGCACGATGAGGGGCAGCGGCTGCGGGCTGATCAGCATCAGCTCCAGGGAGCCGTCGTCGAAATCGGACCGGAACATGCGCTCCAGCGAGAGCAGGGTGGCGAGCAGTGCTCCGATCCAGAACACGCCCGGCGCGATCAGCTCCAGCGTTTCGCGGCGTGGATTCAGACCGAGCGGCACGAGGGCGACGACGATGACGAAGAACAACAGCGGATTGGCCGCCTCCGCCCGGTGGCGCATCGCCAGGAGCAGGTCCCGACGCACGATGGCGATAAACGCATTCATGCCCCGGCGTCAATGGAAACCGGTCGTGGGGTGACTCGGCCGAGCGCCACCGGATGGTGGCTGGTGATGATCGCCGCGCCGCCGGCTCGGATGTGCTCGTACAGCATTGCGTCGACGATCGACACTCCGTCGGCATCGAGTGCGGTGAAGGGTTCGTCGAGCACCCAGAGCAGGCTCGCGCAGGTCAACAGTCGGGCGAGCGCCACGCGCTGGCGCTGGCCCGCCGACAGGGTGCGTACGGGTCGCCGGCCGAACTTCCCGATGCCGAGGCGGGCGAGCGCGGTGGCCACCGTCGTTCCGGTTGGTCGACCCCCGAGCGCGATGGCGACGTCGAGGTTTTCGCGCGGGGTCAGATCGAGCTTCACGCCGCCCGCGTGGCCGATGAACTGGACTTCCGCGTACACCTCCGGCGCGCCGGGGGACATATCCCGACCCCGCCACCGGAGGCTTCCGGCGGCCGGCGGCTGCAGGCCGCAGAGAACACGCAGAAGAGTCGTCTTCCCGCTTCCGTTGGCGCCGAGGATCTGAACCACTTCTCCGCCCGAGACTTGCAGGGCGAGATTCTCGAACAGCGTCCGGTGGCCGCGAGAGCATGACAGATCGACGGCCTCCAGAAGTGGGTTGCGGTCGCGGTGGAGCTCCGTTTGCGGCACCGGGAGATCTCTGGTTCGGCTCGAACCGGCCGGCGCGGATTATACGCATCGCTCGATGTGCGCCTGATGCGGGTGATTCACAGTCGTGCTCTTTCGCGGCGTCTCGAGAGACCCGGTCTTCATGCCGATATCGCAATCCTGCTGGCACCTGCGAGGACAATGGATGGTGTTGGCAATGGGGCGGTTGCGCCCCGGTCGGCACTGTTGTAGAGAAGGTCGCACGATAAACAGAGAAAATCGTGCAATGACGGAGCATCATTTCGACTTTCTGGCCATCGGCGGCGGCAGCGGCGGCATTGCAGCGGCGGTCCGGGCCGCGAGTCATGGTGCGCGCGCCGCCGTCGTCGAACCCGGGCGGCTCGGCGGAACCTGTGTCAACGTCGGCTGTGTCCCCAAGAAGCTGATGTGGTACGCAGCGTCTCTCGGTCATGCCCTTGACGACTATGCGGGATACGGGTTCGATGTTTCCCGGAGGGGATTCGACTGGCCGAGGCTCAAGCAGGCCCGGGATGCCTACGTCGAGCGACTGAATGGCATCTACGCCCGTCGTCTGGAGACCGAGGGAATCGAGCACTATCGCGGCCCGGCCCGTTTCGTCGGAGCGCGCACCGTGACGGTCGGCGACACCCGCCTCACGGCGGACCACCTGACGATCGCGACCGGAGGTTTGCCGATCGTGCCGCCCACGCCGGGCGCGGAGCTCGGCATCACGTCCGACGGGTTCTTCGAGCTCGGAGAACTACCGGGTCGGGTCGTCGTGGCCGGCAGTGGGTACATTGCGGTCGAACTCGCCGGGGTGCTGCGGGCGCTCGGGAGCGAGGTCACCATGGTGGTGCGGCGCGATCGAGTGCTGCGCGCTTTCGACGAGCTGATCGGCACCGAGCTCATGAATGCGCTCAAGGCCGATGGAATCGAGATCCGGACCGAGGCGGAACTGGAGAAGATCGAGGGTGAGGGTTCGCACAACACGCTGGCGGTGCGGATCTCCGACGGCACTTCGATGGGAGCGGTGAATTCGGTGCTGTGGGCCATCGGGCGCAAGCCCAATGTCGAGGATCTCGATCTGCCGGCCGCCGGCGTGGAAACGGTGCGGGGCGGCGCAATCGTCACTGACGAGTTCCAGCGGACATCGGTGGAAGGGGTCTACGCGATCGGGGACGTCACCGGCCGCGCGGCGCTCACACCGGTAGCCATCGCAGCCGGTCGGCGCCTTGCCGATCGACTGTTCGGCGGCGAGGCGGATCGCAAGCTGAGCTACGACTGCATCCCGAGCGTGATCTTCACGCACCCGCCCATCGGCACCGTCGGAGTGACCGAGGCCCAGGCCCGGGCCGAGCACGGAGATGCGATCAGGGTCTACCGGACCCGTTTCAATTCCATGTACCACGCGTTCTCCGACCATCCGCGCGCGACCGCGATGAAGCTGGTCACGGTGGGAGAAGAGGAACGGGTGGTGGGCTGCCACGTGATCGGAGAGGGTGCCGACGAGATGATGCAGGGCTTCGCGGTGGCGGTGAGGATGGGCGCGCGAAAACGCGATCTCGATGACACTGTGGCCATCCATCCGACGAGCGCGGAAGAGCTCGTGACCATGCGATGAGCGTTCGATGCGTGATGCGGCACCGGAACGACGCCGGCGGATGGTTGCATCCGTGATGCGCCTCGCGCGCACGCTCGCGGGCGCGTTACTGGCGGTCTCGCTCGCCGGACCGATGTCAGCGGTGGCCGACCAGCGTGACCCGCGTCTCGAAGATCTGTTCGCCGCGCTCTCCGAGGTTCCGGACCCGGAAGCCGCGCTCGGCATCGAGGCCGCCATCTGGCGGATCTGGCTTGATGGAGGGGACTCGACGCTGAACGAGCTGATGGGACGGGGAATCGTGGCCATGCGCGCGAACCGGTTCCGTGACGCCGCCGAGCGGTTCACCGACCTGATTCTTGCCGCCCCCATGTTCGCCGAGGCCTGGAACAAGCGGGCGACGGTGTACTATCTGATGGGACGCCTTGAGGATTCGGTTCGGGACATCGAGCGGACGCTGGCGCTGGAACCGCGTCACTTCGGAGCCATCTCGGGCATGGGGCTGATCTTTCTCCAGCGCGGCGATGAGAAGGGTGCGCTCGACGTGTTCGAGAAGGTGCTTGAAATCCACCCGCACGCGCGGGGCGCGAAGCTTCACGTCCGGCGGCTTCGCGAGCGATTGAAAGGCAGGCGAATCTGAGCTCGCGGGACGCTTCGCTGCCGCCCATGCCGCGCAACATACTTCAATTGATCCATTTACATTGATTCAGGGAGTCCGCATCGAATGGAACAACCGGTCATTGCTCAACGCAGTCCCTACGGGCTCGAACTGGAACCTGGCGATTACTTCTGGTGCCGATGCGGGCAGTCCGCCCGCCAGCCGTTCTGTGACGGCTCACACAAGGACACGGAATTCACTCCGCTGAAGCTGTCGCTGTCGGAAGCCGCAAAGGTCTGGCTGTGCGGCTGCAAGCGCACCGCCGGCGCTCCGTACTGCGACGGGACGCACAACTCGCTTCCGGAGTCCGAATAACCTCGCCGGACCCGGATGGATTCGGTTGGGGGAAATGTCTCTTCGCCGCCGCGTATCGGCGCGGCGAAGGAAGCACCCGGGGGCGCAGGGAACGAAACGGTGTATCGGGTGGTCGAGGGACGGTCGAGAGGAAGGGTCGTCCGTGCGGACGCACCGCCGAGGGTGCGCTACCCGGATTCTACTCGTCGAACTTGATGGTATGGAGACCGTCCTGGCTCGAATACCAGGCGGCCAGATCCTCCCGATCCTGCTTTGAAAGCCCGGTGGCGAAAGCAGCCATGACCGGATCCTGGCGCACCCCCGTCTTGTAGTCCTCCAGCGCCTGGACAATGTAGCCGGCGTGCTGTCCTCCGATCTTCGGGAACTGCGGTGTTGTTCCGTTGCCGTCGATCCCGTGGCATTGCTGGCACGCGGCAGCCTTCTCCCGGCCGGCTTCGGCGTCACCGGCGGCGGTGGCCGCCTGCGCCAGCGCGACGCCGGTTGCGACGGCCAGGACGAGGAGAGTGCGGGTCATCGGAGATCTCCGGGAAACGTGCGCAACGAGCGGATGCGGGATTCGGGGTTCGATCATTGGCCGGGCGCCGACGCGAAGTACACAGCGATGTCCTGCATGTCCTGATCGCTGAGTGTCGCGGCCTGCGCCTGCATCGTCGGATGGTTGCGCTGCCCGGATTTGTATGCCTTCAGCGCCGCGACGATGTATTCCGGGTACTGTCCGCCTACCCGCGGCACCGGGTAGTTGGGATAGGCGTTGTGGTAGCCGGGAATCCCGTGACAACCCATGCAGGAGATGGCCTTCACCTTTCCCTTCGCGGCATCTCCGTCCGCGTGCGCAGACGTCGCGAGGGCGAGCGTCATGCCCGTCAACGCGGCGCCAATCAGCATCGTTCGTTTCATCCGTCCTCTGTCCCGGTGGCACCAAGGTGAATCTACTCCATCCCGGCAGCCCGCCGGCCGAATACGGCATGCGGGCGCAACCCGAGAGCACCGCGCAGTATACCCACTCGAAGTCGGCTCACCAACAATTCCGAGCCGGGCCAATTCCGAACCTGACCCGGCGATTCCCGTCAGAGGGAACATGTCCTCGAAATCCCCTCGACCGGACATCGCAAGGGCCGAAATCGGGTGAACATCACCCCGGGGCATCGTCTGCGCGGGCGCTGGCGGGAATTGCCGGCACCGTTCCGATACCGGACTGTTCCGCCGTTTGGCGGCATGATCGCGGCATCGCGTACCACGTACCCCGTCGGATCGGTACCATGCGCCATTCCGTTCAGATGGAGTCGGGAATGGCCGAGTCGAAGGTTGCCCGCGCGGCGTCGCCGGATGCGGCGTCCACCAGTTTCATCCGCCACGCGATCGATGCCGACATTGCGGCGGGGAAGGTGCCGCATACAGTCGTGACGCGGTTTCCGCCCGAGCCCAACGGCTATCTGCACATCGGGCACGCGAAGTCGATCTGCCTGAATTTCGGCATCGTGCGCGACTATCCGGGGGCACTGTGCCGCCTGCGGTTCGACGACACGAATCCGACGAAGGAGCGGGCCGACTTCATGGAGACGATCCAGACCGATGTGCGCTGGCTCGGGTTCGACTGGGGCGACCGTCCCCGCCACGCTTCGGACTACTTCGAACCGCTGTACGACTACGCAGTCCGGCTGATCGAGACGGGCAACGCGTACGTGTGCAGCCTCCCGCCCGAGGAGATCCGGGCCGGACGCGGTACCCTGACCGAGCCGGGACGCGACAGTCCGTACCGTTCGCGCTCCGTGGAGGAGAGCTTCGACCTGTTCGCGCGCATGCGCGCCGGCGAGTTCGAGGAAGGCGCCCACGTACTGCGGGCGAAGATCGACATGGCCTCGCCCAACATGAACCTCCGGGATCCGGTGATCTACCGGATCATGCACACGCCGCATCCGCTGACCGGAACCGCCTGGTGCGTGTACCCCATGTACGATTTCGCGCAGGCGCTCTCCGACGCGATCGAGGGAGTGACCCACTCGCTGTGCACCCTCGAGTTCGAAGACCACCGCCCACTCTACGAATGGTTCCTGGAGAAGCTCGAGATTCCTTCTCCGCCCCGCCAGATCGAGTTCGGCCGCCTGAACCTGACCCACACCATCATGAGCAAGCGCCATCTCACCCGGCTGGTGGACGGTGGCGATGTGAATGGATGGGACGACCCGCGCATGCCGACGATTGCGGGCATGCGCCGCCGGGGGTTCACGCCCGAGGCGTTGCGGGATTTCTGCGAACGGATCGGGGTGACGAAGAACGAGGGCGCGGTGGAGTTCGAACTGCTCGAGAACTGCGTCCGGGCCGATCTGGAATCCCGGACCCGGCGCGCGATGGCGGTGCTGCGGCCGCTGAAGCTCGTGATCGAGAACTATCCGGAGGAGGGCGCCGAGACGTTCGAAGCGCCGAACCACCCCGCCGACCCGACGCTGGGCACGCGCGAAGTGCCGTTCTCGCGCGAGCTGTTCATCGACCGGGACGACTTCATGGAGGATCCGCCGCGGAAGTTCTTCCGCTTCGCCCCCGGTCGCGAAGTGCGCCTGCGCTATGCCTGTCTCGTCACCTGCACGGGAGTCGACCGTGACCCTCGTACCGGCGCGGTGATCGCGATACGCGGCCGGTTCGACCCCGATTCGCGCGGGGGCCGGGCCCCCGACGGCCGCAAGGTCAGGGGCACCGTCCACTGGGTGTGCGCCCGCCGGTGCGTTCGCGCGACGGTGCGGCTCTACGACCGGCTGTTCCGGGATGCGGCGCCGGGACGCAACGTGGAACGTCTCGCCGACCGCATCGATCCGGACTCGCTTGAAGTGCTGGAATCGGCCGTGGTCGAGCCATCGCTCGCCCTCGTGCCCCCCGGCGAGCGTTTCCAGTTCGAGAGGCTTGGCTACTTCACCGCCGATGCCCGGGACCACGAGCCGGGGGCGCCGGTGTTCAACCGCACCGTGACCCTCCGCGATACCTGGAGCCGGCGGCAGGGCCGGGAAGGGTAGCGCTACGCGTGGTGAAGAGGCGTGGCGCCGATCTCGTCGAGCCTGCGCGTGAGCGCGAGGCGGTGGGTTGTATTGCTCCCGCTCTTTCAAGTCGTCGTTCGGCATCCCGACGATTTCCCGATCCGACCCGTCCGGGGACGTTACGGGCTTCTGACGTTACGGGCTTCTGATGACAATTGTGTGACGGTGTCACGGGGCATTCGCCGTGCTGCTCAACGCCCGCCACATGATTGGACTATAGTAGAGAGAGTCAGTCCGGAAATTTCACCGCAGCCGTGAATCGGTGAAATTTCCGGGCTAGGTGGACCACCCGTCGCCCGGGCTCCGGGAACGGTGAATGGCCGGTCTCGGCATTGTGACCGGCGGAGCGGCGCCGACGGCTGTACCACGACAACGGGGCTCGGCATCGCCCCATGACAAATCGCCTCATGACAACACGCAAGGAGCACGCATCATGAAGAAATCCAGCTTCACTACCGCCGCGCTGGCCGCCGTCCTTGTCGGGACCGGTCTCGGCGCCACGAGCGGTGCGGTTGCGCAGGATCGACAATTCATTTCCATCGGAACCGGCGGCCCGACCGGCGTCTATTTCGTGGTCGGCAATTCCGTCTGCCGCATGGTCCACAAGGAAGCGGCGGAAGGGCGCAAGAAGGGGCGCAAGCACGGGATTCGCTGCGCGGCCCCCTCGACCGGCGGCTCGACCTACAACATCGGCCAGATTTGCCAGGGTGAACTCGAGTTCGGTGTCGCCCAGTCCGACTGGCAGTTCCATGCGGTCAACGGCAGCTCCGAGAAGGTCACGAATTGCCCCGGCCTGCGCGCGGTCTTCTCTGTGCATCCCGAACCCTTCCACCTGATCGCGGGAGACGGCACCGGCATCAACTCATTCAGCGACACCAAGGGCAAGCGGATGAACATCGGCAACCCCGGCTCCGGCCAGCGAGGCACCACCGAGGTGCTGATGGAAGGCTATGGCATGAGCGCCGACGACTTCGCGGTGGCGACGGAGCTGACCTCGACCGAGCAGTCCCAGGCTCTGTGCGACGGCAAGATCGACGCCTACGGTTACACCGTCGGTGTCCCCAACGCCGGGGTGGCCGTGGCCACCGACGGTTGCGGGGCGTACATCGTCAACCTCACCGGTGACGTCGAACGGAAACTGGTCGCGGACAATCCCTTCTACGCCTTCGCAACCATCCCGGCCGGCACCTACAAGACGACCGGCGAGGACGTGACGACCTTCGGTGTGATGGCGACTTTCGTGTCGCACGAGAGTGTCGCCGAGGATGTGGTCTACGAGGTGGTGCGCGCGGTGATGGAGAACATCGATGACTTTCGGTCCTTGCACCCTGCCTTCGCCAACCTCGATCCTGCGAAGATGATCACGAACGGACTCTCCGCTCCGCTCCATCCGGGGGCGGCGAAGTATTACAAGGAAAAGGGCCTGATGTAGCCACCAGGCCTCGCGGCCGGCGCTCGATTCCGGGCGCCGGCCGATTTGTCTCCCCCCGGACCTCCTCCGATCCGCACGTCGGGAGCGGGCTCCGGCGCGATATCATGGGCGAGTGAAGAGCGCCACCTCAAGCGCGGCAGGCGCCTCCGCGGAGGCCGACAGGACTCTTGAGGAGGTCGAATACCAGGGCCGACAACAGGGATCGGGGCTGGCCCGGCTGGTCGGCGGGCTCTGCTTCGCGTGGTCCGCCTACCAGCTCTGGATCGCTTCGCCGTTCCCCTTCATGCTGGACTTCGCCATCATCGGCGACGTTCCGGCTCGGGGGGTCCACCTCTCCTTCGCGCTGCTGCTGTGCTTCCTGATCTTTCCGTTCTCGCGCCGCCGGGGCGCGCAGAGTTTGCCTCTCCAAGACATCGTCTGCGCACTGCTCGCCTGGTTCACGGCGTTCTATCTGTTCCTCGGCTGGGACGGACTGGTTGCCCGCCAGGGCGTGCTGCTCGTCTGGAACGGCATTCCGGTCGAGGCGATCCTCGGTGGCCTCGGCATCGTGCTCCTGCTCGACGCCACTCGCCGGGCCATCGGCCTCCCGTTGGTCATCGTCTGCTCGATCTTCCTCGTCTACTCGATATTCGGGCAGTCCATGCCGGACATCATCGCGCACAAGGGTCTGAGCCTGAACCGGCTGATCGGCTATCACTGGCTGACCGGGGAGGCGGTGTTCGGCATCCCCATCAGCGTCTCGGTCAGCTTCGTGTTCCTGTTCGTCCTGTTCGGCGCGCTCCTCGACAAAGCCGGTGCCGGACAGTACTTCCTGGCGCTCTCGTTCGCCCTGGTCGGACGCTTCAGCGGCGGCCCGGCCAAGGCCGCGATCCTCGCCTCGGGCATGACCGGGATGATCTCGGGCTCGTCCATCGCCAACGTGGTGACCACCGGCACGTTCACCATCCCCGTCATGCGGCGCATCGGAATGCCCGCGGTCAAGGCGGGCGCCATCGAGGTCGCGGCCTCCACCAACGGCCAGATCATGCCGCCGATCATGGGTGCCGCCGCCTTCATCATCGCCGAGTTCGTTGGTATCTCCTACGTCGACGTGGTCGTGGCGGCGGCAATTCCGGCCGCGCTCAGCTACATCGCGCTGTTCTACATCTCCCACCTGGAGGCGCAGAAACTCGGGCTCGCGGGCCTGCCCCCGGTGGAGATTCCGGCCCTCGGCCGGACCTTCGTCAGCGGCGTGCACCACTTCATCCCCATCGTCATCCTGATCTACCTCCTGATGGTCGAGCGGTGGAGCGCGCACAGCGCGGTGTTCTACTCCATCGTCTCGCTGATGGTGATCATCGTGGTCCGTCAAATGGTCGGCGTGATTCGCGGAGAGGGAGGGACCGTCGCCGATGCGCTGGTCGTGGGAGTGAAGGAGATCCACGCCGGCATGGTCTCCGGTGCCCGCAACATGATCGGCATCGCGGTGGCGGTAGGCGCGGCCGGCATCATCGTCGGCGCGGTCTCCTCGACCGGCCTCAACAATGCCATGGTGGGAGTCGTCGAGGCCATCGCCGGCGGCAACGTCTACCTCCTGCTCGGACTCATCGCGGTGCTGTGCATCATCCTCGGCATGGGACTGCCGACCACCGCGAACTACTTGGTGGTGGCATCCCTCCTCGGCGGTGTGCTGGTCGAACTGGGCAGCGCGGCCGGCCTGGTCCTGCCGCTCATCGCCGTTCATCTCTACGTCCTGTACTACGGGCTCCTCGCGGACTCGACGCCGCCGGTGTGCCTCGCCGCGTTCGCGGCCTCGGCGATCTCGCGGGCCGACCCCATGAAGACCGGAGTGCAGTCCTTCCTGTACGACATCCGTACCGCGATCCTGCCGCTTGTGTTCCTGTTCAACACCGAGTTGCTGCTGATCGGAGTGGAGAGTATCTGGCACGGGGGGCTGGTCGCGGTGATGTCACTGCTTGCGATCCTGGCTTTCAGCTCGCTGACTCAGTGGTGGATGTTCGTGAGGGTGCGGTGGTACGAGGGCGTGCTGCTCGCGATAGCATGCTTCATGCTGTTCCGCCCCGGCTTCTTCATGGACCGGATCGCGCCCCCCTTCGAGCCGGTCGCGTTCGAGGCGTTCGCCTCCGGCGAGTTCACCCCGGAGCCCGGTCGGGACGTCCGTCTGCACGTGACCCGCGAGACCGATTACGGCGAGCGCTACAAGTTGTTCCGGTTGGAGACCCCCGAGCAGCAGGCGGCGACGCCGGTGGAAACCTTCGGGATCGAGCTGGAACGGGAGGCCGACGGCCGTCATGCGGTGGTCCACCTCGCCTTCGACGGGATGGCGGAGCGGGCGGGTGTCGACTGGGGTGACTATGTCACCGGCGTCGACGTGGAGCAGGTCGACCTGCCGCCCAAGGAGCTGGTGTACCCGATTGGTGTGGCGTTGCTGGTCCTGGTGGGAGTATCCCAGCTCTGGCGGCGCCGCAGGATCGCGGCGCCGAGCCGAGGTGCCTAATCGCCGGACGATGCAGTACGCCCGACGGACCGGATTCTGCCGGCGGGATGTTGACCGGTGCGGGCTGGAAGGTGACGGGCGAGATACTCGTCGACGGATCGGGTGATGCCGGCGGCGTCGAGCCCGGCATCCGCGAGCATGTCACCGCGGCCGCCGTGCTGGATGAACCGGTCCGGAAGCCCGATGTGCAGGAGTCGGGCAACCACCCCGTGGCTGGCCAGGCACTCGCCGACGGCGCCCCCGGCGCCCCCCACCGCATTCTCCTCGACCGTCACCAGCAGCTCGTGGTCGCGGGCGATCGCGAGCACCGCCTCCTCATCGAGCGGCTTGACGAAGCGCATGTTGAACACCGTGGCGTCGAGCCCTTGCGCCGCCTCCATCACATGATGCAGCAGCGGCCCGAACGAGAGGAACGCGATGCGCGACCCCCGACGCCGCTCTTCGGCCTTGCCGATGGGGAGCGCCTGCATCCCGGTCTCCACCGGCACCCCCGTACCCGCGCCGCGCGGATAGCGCACCGCGCTCGGACCGTCGTGCAGGAACCCCGTGTACAGCATCTGTCGGGACTCGTTTTCGTCGGCCGGGGTCATGATCACGATGTTCGGCAGGCAGCGCAGGTAGGTCACGTCGTAAGCGCCCGCGTGCGTGGGTCCGTCGCCACCCACCACACCCGCGCGATCGATGGCGAGCATCACCGGCAGATCCTGCAGCACCACGTCGTGCACCACCTGGTCGTACGCGCGCTGCAGGAACGTGGAGTAGATCGCCACCACCGGCTTCAGCCCTTCGCAGGCGAGCCCGGCGGCGAGGGTGACGCTGTGCTGCTCGGCGATCGCGACATCGAAGTATCGCTCGGGGAAGAGCTGCTCGAACCGCTCCATCTTCGACCCCTCGCGCATGGCGGGAGTGATCGCCACGAGCCGTTCGTCACGCTCGGCCATGTCGCAGAGCCAGTCTCCGAAGACCTGCGAATACGTCGGCTTCGTCGGCGTCGGCGCCGCCGCCGACACGATCCCCACCGCCGGATCGAACGGCGAGCCGATGCCGTGATATTTCACCGGGTCGGACTCCGCCGGCGCGTAGCCCTTGCCCTTGCGGGTCGCGATGTGCAGAAGCTGAGGGCCGCCGAGCCGCTTGAGGTTCTTCAGGGTGGGAATCAGCGCGTTCAGGTCGTGCCCGTCGATCGGGCCGACATAGTTGAAGCCGAACTCCTCGAACAGGGCGCCGGGGACAATCAGGCCCTTGACGTGCTCCTCGGCGCGGCGGGCAAGCTCCTGCACCGGCGGCACCCGGCTCAGCACCTTCCGTCCGCCTTCCTTGACCGCCGCGTAGAGGGGGCTCGACAGGAGCTGCGCGAACCGGTTGGTCAGCGCCCCGACGTTCGGGGAGATCGACATCTCGTTGTCGTTGAACACCACGAGCATGTCGGCGCCCGCGCCCCCGGCGTGGTTCAGCGCTTCGAACGCCATGCCGCAGGTGAGGCCCCCGTCGCCGATGACGGCGACGACCTTCCGATCGCTCCCGGTGCGCCGCGCCGCAATCGCCATTCCCGCCGCCGCCCCGATCGACGTGCCGGCATGACCGACGCCGAAAGTGTCGTAGGGGCTCTCGCCGCGCTTGGGAAACGGCGAGACGCCGCCCCACTTGCGCACCGTGTGCATCTGATCGCGCCGTCCGGTGAGAATCTTGTGCGGGTAGCTCTGGTGTCCGACGTCCCACACGATGCGATCGTGCGGCGTGTCGTAGAGATAGTGGAGGGCGACCGTGAGTTCGACCGCCCCGAGACCGGCCGCGAAGTGGCCGCCGGATTGGGAGACGCTCTCGACGAGATACCGGCGGAGTTCCCGGACAACCTCGGGTAGTGCGCTTTCGGGCATCCGGCGCAGATCCGCCGGAGAATCGATGCCGGAGAGAATGGGGTATTCCGCCGCCGAAGTCATATCCTGAATCCCTTGTGGCATTCATCCGTCGAACCGAACCTTCCCGGCTCGGTGCTTGTTTTTGACAGCACTCATTATCGGCAGAGTCGGGAAGGCGGAGCAAGGCGGACACCCCGCCAACCGCCGTTCCCGCCAGACCGGAACATGTTCTCGAACGTTGTCCCCGATGGACGCGGCGCAGGTCGACGTCGCGCCGGAATCGCACCGCGTACCGCCTCTCGGAGCGCCGGCGGCAATGGCGGCCTCGCCAGTGCGGGCGGGCACTTCGTCGGCTTCCGTCGGGGTCTGTCGGCGGGGTCCTTCGGCGTCTTGAACCTGCTCATCGATTCCCGCATCATGCCTTGCAGCGTCCCGGACTGGCGGGCGTCGGGAAGACTGCCATGACCGTTCATGCACTCCGCGGACTGCGGGCGCTCGTTGTCGGCACGATTGTCGTGGCCGGGTCCGGGTGCACCACGACGGCGATGATCACCGACGATCCGCGTGACCCGTGGGAAGGCACGAACCGAACGTTCTACGCATTCAACGACGTAATCGATCAGGCGGTCCTGGCGCCGGTCGCCGACCTCTACCTGAAGCTTCCCGACGGACTCCGCAACAGCATCCACAACTTCCTGGACAATGCGGCGTATCCAGGTACGGTGCTCAACCAGCTTCTCCAGGCAAAATTCGAGCCGGCCATGGAAGGCACCGCCCGGTTCGTGTTCAACACCACCTTGGGCATCGGTGGACTGTTCGACGTGTCGACCGGGTTCGGGCTCGAGCGCAGGGATGAGGATTTCGGCCAGACCCTGGCGGTGTGGGGCGTGGACGAAGGGAACTACATCAACTATCCGTTGCTGGGGCCGAGCACGGTCAGGGACACCCCCGGAATCGTGGTGGGGACCCTGACGAATGTGCTGACCTACGTGGCCGCGCTTCCGCTGACGTTGCTGGACATCGTCGATACCCGGGCGAATCTCGCGAGTGCGATGAAGATTCGAGACGAGTACGCATTCGATCCTTACGTGTTTACGCGCGAGGCGTATCGCCAGCGGCGCACGTACCTCATACACGACGGCAATCCCCCGGTCGACGCCTTCGACGAGGACGACGAGGACCTCGAAGAGGTCACCGCCGCGTTGTAGGGCGCGGCGGCGCACGGCCCGCGCGAGCAGGCCCGACCACGGCTCCGGCGACGGCTCCGACATGATCGATACGGATTTGCGGCCTGCGGATTCCTGCCTGCGACGGTGAAGCGGGCGGCCGGTCGCCCGAGCATGCGCCATGGCTCAGTACGTTTACACCATGAATCGCGTCACCAAGGTGGTGCCGCCGAAACGAGAGATCCTCAAGGACATCTCGCTGTCGTTCTTTCCCGGCGCGAAGATCGGAGTCCTGGGGCTGAACGGATCCGGGAAGTCGTCGCTGCTGCGGATCATGGCGGGAGTGGATCGGGATCACCACGGGGAAGCGCGGCCGCAGTCCGGAATTCGGGTGGGGTATCTCCCGCAGGAACCCGGGCTCGATCCGGCCCGGGACGTGCGCGGCAACGTCGAGGATGGCATCGAGGACGTCAAGCGGCTGCTCGACCGCTTCGAGAGTATCAGCGCCCGCTTTGCGGAGGAGATCGATGCGGACGAGATGAACTCGCTGCTCGAAGAGCAGGGTCGGCTCCAGGATGCGATCGAAGCCGCGCACGGGTGGGAGATCGACCGGCGACTCGAGGTGGCAGCGGATGCGCTTCGTCTTCCGCCCTGGGACGCGCCGATCGACCGTCTTTCCGGGGGGGAGCGCCGGCGCGTCGCGCTGTGCCGGCTGCTGCTGTCGGCGCCGGACATGCTGCTTCTCGATGAGCCGACCAATCATCTCGATGCGGAATCCGTGGCCTGGCTCGAGCGCTACCTCGGCGGGTTCCCCGGAACCGTGGTCGCAGTCACCCACGATCGGTATTTCCTCGACAACGTCGCGGGCTGGATTCTCGAGCTCGACCGCGGGCACGGCATCCCCTGGAAGGGGAACTATTCGTCATGGCTCGAACAGAAGGAGCGCCGACTCGAGCAGGAGGAACGCGAGGAATCCGCCCATCGGCGCGCCATCAAGGCCGAGCTCGAATGGGTCCGCGCGAACCCGAAGGGGCGGCACGCCAAGGGCAGGGCGAGGATGGAGCGGTTCGAGGAGCTTGCCTCTCGCGAGTTTCAGAAACGCAGCGAAACCAAACAGATCCATGTGCCGCCGGGACCCAGACTCGGGAGTCTCGTGGTCGAGGCGGAGTCGGTGCGGAAGTCGTTCGAAGGCCGCTTGCTGATCGACGGTCTGAGCTTTCGGCTGCCCCCGGGGGGCATCGTCGGCGTCGTCGGCGCCAACGGCGCCGGCAAGACGACTCTGCTCAGGATGATCGCCGGCGTCGAGCCGCCCGATTCCGGCGCGCTCCGCATGGGCGAGACCGTATCGGTGGCCTTCGTCGATCAGAGTCGTGACGCGCTCGACGATGACAACTCCGTCTGGAGGGAGATCTCGGGGGGCCATGAGACGCTCACCGTCGGATCGTTCGAGATGCATTCCCGGGTTTACGTCGGACGCTTCAACTTCCGGGGTCCGGATCAGGAAAAGCGCGTCGGCCTTCTGTCCGGCGGAGAGCGCAACCGCGTCCATCTCGCCAAGGTGCTGCTGAAGGGCGCCAATCTCCTGCTTCTGGACGAGCCGACCAACGATCTCGACGTGGAGACCCTGCGAGCGCTCGAGGAGGCGCTGCTGGACTTTCCCGGCTGCGTGGTCATCGTCTCCCACGACCGCTGGTTCCTCGATCGGCTCGCGACCCACATGCTCGCGTTCGAAGGTGACAGCCGGGTGGTGTGGTTCGAAGGCAACCACGCGGATTACGAGACTGACCGGCGCCGGCGCCTCGGTACCGAAGCAGAGCAGCCTCACCGTGCACGCTTCAGGCGTCTCGATGCGTAAGTTGGCCGACAATCGACGCGCGGCATCCGCTTCGGGTCGGGTGCGCGAGTGCCTCATGTCGCGGCCACCGAATCGGAGAGATTGAGTCATGGATCCGGCACAGTACGCGCAGGTGCTGGAGGATGCCGATCTCGTGTGGGACGAGGCCGATGTCGACGCCGCGTACGCGAGGCTCGCGCGGGATATCTCCGAGGTACTGGCCGCCAGCATTCCGTTGGTCATCCCGGTGATGATGGGTGGGATGGTGCCTGCATCCAGGATCGTGTCGAGGCTCGCCTTCCCGGTGGAGATCGACTATGTCCACGCGACCCGCTACCGCGGCGACGTGCGGGGCCGCACCCTGGAATGGATCGCCCACCCTTCGAGCGACTTCAAGGGCCGGAGCGTGCTCGTCGTCGACGACATCCTCGATGAAGGCATCACTCTGGCCGCGATCATCTCCCACTGCCGGGAACTCGGAGCGCGCGAGGTCTACTGCGCGGTGCTCGTCGACAAACAGATCGGACGGCCCCGTGTGTTCGCCCGCGCGGATTTCACCGGACTCGAGGTAGACGATCGGTACGTCTTCGGTTGCGGGATGGACTACCGGGGGTACTTTCGCAATCTCCCCGCAATCTACGCGGTCGGCCAGTCATGAACGACCGATGAGCGATCTCGCGGTGATCGGAGGTTCGGGCCTGACGTCATACGATGGGCTGGAGGTCGTGCGCCGGGAGTCCGTCGGCACCCCCTGGGGTCAGCCTTCGGCGTCACTGATCCATGGTCGACTGAAGGGTGTCGACGTCGTGTTTCTCGCCCGCCATGGTGCGCCACACGCCATTCCTCCGCATCGCGTCAACTATCGCGCCAACCTCTGGGCGCTGCACCAGGTGGGGGTGCGGCGGATCGTGGCCGTCGCCGCGGTCGGCGGCATCCGCGGCGGCCTCGACAGCGGCACCATCGTGATTCCCGACCAGATCGTGGACTACACGTGGGGGCGGGAGCACACCTTCTTCGAAGATGACCTCGATCACGTAGTGCATGTCGATTTCACGTCCCCGTACTGCGAACACTTGCGCGCCGGGCTGCTCGGTGCGGCATGCAGCGCCGGCATCGATGCCGCCGATGGCGGCACCTACGCGGTCACGCAAGGGCCGAGACTCGAATCGGCGGCGGAGATCGATCGCCTGGAGCGTGACGGCTGCGACGTCGTAGGCATGACCGGAATGCCCGAAGCCGCGCTCGCGCGCGAGCTGGGAATGAGCTACGCACACTGCGCAGTGGTATCGAACCGCGCGGCGGGCAGGAGCGCGCAGAAGTTGTCCATGGAGATGATTCTGGCGAACCTGGATGCGGGGGTAGCCGCAGTGCGCCGTCTCGTCGCCGAATTCGTGACCAATGGATTGGCGATCAGCGAAGCCCCGCCGGAAGGGTTGATGACCGGCGCCCCGCCGTCCGGCGACTGATGGTGATGTCGCCGCCCCGCACGCCCCGCCCTCGCCGCCGATGGCCGGAGGGAGTCGCTTCCCGCCTCGGTCATGTCCGGTGGTCCGGTTTGCGGATCTGCCCATGAGCAGGATCGAAGACCTGATCGGCATCATGGCTCGCCTGCGCGATCCCGAACGCGGCTGTCCGTGGGATCGCGTGCAGACGTTTCGCACCATCGCCCCACACACGATCGAGGAGGCCTACGAGGTCGCGGACGCCATCGAGCGAGAGAACCTCGCCGATCTCGTCGATGAGCTCGGCGATCTGCTGCTTCAGGTGGTGTTTCATGCGCAGATGGCCCGAGAGGCCGGCCAGTTCGGTTTCGAGGATGTTGTCGATGCGATCGCCGACAAGATGGTTCGTCGTCACCCGCATGTATTCGGCGACGCCTGCGAAATCGATGCGTCGGAGCAGTCGCGGCAGTGGGAGGAGATGAAGGCGGTCGAACGATCCGAAAACGCCGGCAGCGCGATGGACGATATCCCCGTGGCGCTGCCGGCTCTCACCCGGGCCGTGAAGCTTCAGCGCCGAGCGGCGCGCCGCGGCTTCGACTGGCCAGACTCCAGCGGGGTGTTCGACAAGATCGCCGAGGAGCTTGAAGAGTTGCGCGACGCCGTGCGGATGGATGATCGAAACGGAATCGAAGACGAGCTGGGTGACCTGCTCTTCAGCGTCGTTAATCTCGCGCGCCACGTCGGCGCCGATCCCGAGGCCTGCGCGCGAGCTGCCAACCGAAAGTTCGAGCGTCGCTTTCGCGAGCTGGAGCGTCGGGCCGGCGCCATTTCCGGCGATGCGCTCACTGCGGCGGAGCTGGACGCGATCTGGACAGATATCAAGACGCAGGAGCGGTGATCATCCCCCGCCGAGGCTGCCGACATCGGCGAGGGGGGCGGCCCGCAGGCCGAGTCCTCACCCGCCGGCGGTCTCGCGCTCCTTGTTCCGTTCGATGAGCGCGTACGCCGAGTGGTTGTGAATCGATTCGAAGTTCTCCGCCTCCACCACGTAGCCGACAATCCGCTCCTCCCGGTCCAGGCGACTGGCGACGTCGCGCACCATGTCCTCGACGAACTTCGGATTCTCGTAGGCCCGTTCGGTGACGTACTTCTCGTCGGGACGTTTGAGCAGCCCGAACAGCTCGCAGGAGGCCTCGGATTCGACGATATCGATCAGCTCCTCGATCCAGAGCCAGCCGCGGGTCGCGGCCCTCACCGTGACATGCGAGCGCTGGTTGTGGGCTCCGTAGTCGGAAATCTGCTTCGAACAGGGGCACAGGCTCGTCACCGGTACGACCACCCCGACTTCGATGCGGGGCGAGCCGGACACGATGCGCCCCAGCAGCGATACCTCGTAGTCCATCAGGCTCGTCACTCCCGTGACCGGAGACGCCTTGCGTACGAAGTAGGGGAAGGTCATCTCGATGTGGCCGGAGTCCGCCTCCAGCAGGGTGGTCATCTCGCGAAGCATTTCGCGGAAGGACTTGACGGTGATTTCGTATTCGTGGTTGTTCAGGATCGCCACGAAACGCGACATGTGGGTCCCCTTGAAGTTGTGGGGAAGCTCCACGTACATGTTGAAGTTCGCAATCGTATGCTGCTCGCCCTGGGAACGATCGCGGACCCGGACGGGGTGTCGGATTCCCTTGATGCCGACCTTGTCGATGGCGATGTTGCGGGTATCCGGGCTTCCCTGGACATCGGGAATGTCCGCCGCCCCCTCAGGGGCCTCCATGGTCGCTGCGGTCGCTGCGTTGATCGTCATTCCCGTTGTGCCTCGTGTCATCCCGCCGGTGCGGATTCATTCTTGCCATTTTACTCAGGAGTTTCCCTTCGCACCACGCTCGCCCGGACTTCATCCCCGATTACCGATATCTGCACCAACCCCTGCACCGGCCCCGCGGACCGCACAATCCGGGGAGTCGGAGCTGCGGGCGAACGCACCGGTGTCGGCCCCCCGATTGACCGCCGGCGAGACGGTGCTGTAGCTTCCTTTCAATCACGCGCCGCGAGAACAATGCCCCGTGAAGAAGCAGGACGCATCGCCCGCATTCGAAGAGGCGCTGGAGGAGCTGGAAGTCCTCGTCGAGAGAATGGAGGATGGCGAGCCGAGCCTGGAGGAGTCACTGAAGCTCTTCGAGCGAGGCATGGACCTGACGCGCAGGTGTCAGAAGGCGCTCGATGACGCAGAGCAGCGGATTCGGGTGCTCGCAGAGGCTGAAACCGGGTCCCCGACGATCGAGGCGGATGCTGTCGAGGACTCCGCGTAGCGGATTTCGCACCGAATGGGTGATTCGGCTCTGTTCCGCGAACGGCTCTCCGACTATCAGGGCCGGGTGCACGCGATGCTTGACCGTGCGCTGCCGCCGACGTCGGAGCCGCCGTTGCGGCTGCACGAGGCGATGCGATACGCGGTGCTCGGAGGAGGCAAGCGCGTCCGCGCCATTCTGGCCGTCGCCACCGGTGAATCGCTTGGTGCGGAAGCGGAGTGCATGGAGCCGGCGGCGTGTGCGGTCGAGTTCATCCACGCCTACTCCCTGGTGCATGACGATCTCCCCTGCATGGACGATGACGATCTGCGTCGCGGCGTTCCCACATGCCACCGCGCGTTCGGCGAAGCGACCGCCCTGCTCGTCGGTGACGCCCTGCAGGCGCTCGCGTTCGAAACCCTGGCGCATGCTCCGGTGTCCGATTCGGGCGAACTCGTCCGGGTCCTCGCGCGCGCCAGCGGGTCGCGAGGAATGGCCGGAGGACAGGCGATCGATCTGGAGTCGGTCGGCCGCACCCTGACCCTCGATCAGCTTGAGAACATGCATCTGCACAAGACCGGCGCGCTCATCAGGGCGAGCGTGCGCCTCGGAGCCCTTTGCGCCGGCGCTCGTGACCCGGAGATCCTCGATCGACTGGACGAGTACGCGCGTTGCATCGGCCTCGCCTTCCAGATACGAGATGACATTCTGGACATCGAAGGGGACACCGAGGTGCTCGGCAAGACGCAGGGGGCGGACGTGGCGCTCGACAAACCGACCTACCCGTCGGTGCTCGGGCTCGATGCCTCCAGGGCGCACGCGCACGCCCTGCACGAACGAGCCTCCGAGCAGCTTGCGCCTCTGGGCCGCGACGCGGATTTCCTGCTTGCCCTGTCCGAGTTCATCGTGGATCGAAAGAGCTGAAGGCGAGCACTCGCCGAACCTTCGACCCCCGGTGTTCTGTCCGATCTCCGCCCAATTTCCGCCGGATCGAATCCGTTACGGACGCTTCGACCGGTGTCGATTCGGACCGCGATGCGGAGACGGGCATCGGACGATCCGGTCGCCCGCGACCCTGCTTCGTCGGCGCCTGTCGTCCCCATCGATTTGGCCGCGGCTCGGCCGGACGCATTGACAGTGCCTGGGGCCGATAGTAGCCTCATGATCGATTTGGAATCAGTCCAATTCGCGTCCATGGCATGCAATCCCGGCCCGTGGACGTTCCGCAGCCAACAGCCACGGAGAACCACTCATGGAGCTCAAGGGAAGCAGAACGGAGCAGAATCTCAAGGATGCATTCGCTGGCGAGTCGCAGGCGAATCGGCGGTATCTCTACTTCGCCCAGAAGGCGGATGTCGAGGGATACAACGACGTGTCCTCCGTCTTCCGTTCGACCGCGGAGGGGGAAACTGGGCATGCCCACGGCCATCTGGAGTATCTGGAAGCCGTCGGCGATCCGGCGACGGGTCTTGCCATCGGCAACACCTCCAACAACCTCAAGGCGGCGATCGCCGGTGAGACGCACGAGTACACCGACATGTACCCGGGCATGGCGAAGTCCGCGCGCGACGAGGGATTCGACGAGATCGCGGACTGGTTCGAGACTCTCGCGAAAGCCGAGCGGTCCCATGCGAACCGTTTCCAGAAGGCTCTCGACAACCTCGACGCCTGAGTTGGTGGTTCTTCCGGGCGCCGTGGCCGGCGGTTGGACCCGCAGCCTCGCCGTCGGTTCGAATGAAGAAACCATCACAGTGAGGTCACTGCGGGCTGATCCGCGCTTGTGGACACCCACTGGAGCCTGAACGCGACCGGCTGCATCAATCTGGTGCGGTCGGTCGTGTGTTGCCAGCGCAGTTGCTGGGCATTTGTTCCGTACTCGCGAAATCCATCCACAAAGCTATCCATGAAATGAGGCCGGCCCGAGCGCCATTGCTTCCGTCATGACCGATACCACCGTCCACACCACCACCCAGGCCAACCCCCAGGTCGACCGCCGCGAAGGAAGCCTGGACGCACCGCAGCGCCATCCGCTCGACTGGAAGAGCCCCGAATTCCACGATGAGGCCGACCTGTTCGCGGAGCTGGAGCGCGTGTTCGACATCTGTCACGGTTGTCGCCGGTGCTTCAACCTCTGTCACGCCTTTCCGACCCTGTTCGACCTCGTCGACGAGTCCGAGACCATGGAACTCGATGGGGTTGCGAAGTCCGACTACTGGAAGGTCGTCGACCACTGCTACCTCTGTGACATGTGCTTCATGACCAAGTGCCCCTACGTTCCGCCGCACGAGTGGAACGTGGATTTCCCGCATCTGATGTTGCGGGCCAAGGCGGTGAAGCATCGACAGCAGGGCGCCGGATTCCGCAACCGGACGCTCAGCTCGACCGACGCCGTCGGGACCCTGGCCGCGAAGCCGGTCATTGCTCCACTGGTCAACACCGCCAACGCGTCGAAGCCGGCGCGAGCGGTCCTCGAATCTGTGCTTGGAGTGCACCGGGACGCGCAGTTGCCACCCTACGCATCGAAACCCCTGCGCAGCCGGCTGCGTTCGCGCCCGCCGTCCGAGTCGGAGGTGGTTCCGACCGCGCATACACACGGCCGGGTGGCGCTGTTCGCGGGCTGCTACGCGAACTACAACGAGCCGCACGTCGGCGAGGACATCGTGCGGGTGTTCGAGCATAACGGCATTCCCGTCACCATCCCCCCGCGGGAGCAGTGCTGCGGCATGCCCAAACTGGAACTGGGGGATCTCGATGCCGTGGCGCGGGCCAGGGAGGTCAATATTCCCGAGCTGGCCCGCCTGGTGGATGACGGATGGGATCTCGTCGCCCCCGTTCCCTCGTGCGTGCTGATGTTCAAGCAGGAGCTTCCTCTCCTGTTTCCCGACGACGCGGAGGTCGAGAAGGTACGGACGGCGTTCTTCGATCCTTTCGAATACCTCATGTTGCGACACCGCGACGGCCTCCTGAGCACCGACTTCCGGTCAGGACTCGGAAAGGTCGCCTACCACGCTGCCTGCCATCAGCGGGTGCAGAACATCGGCATGAAGACGCGCGACGTGCTCGCGCTGGTTCCGGACACCGAGATCAGCGTCATCGAGCGGTGCTCCGGCCACGATGGCACCTACGCGGTGAAGAAGGAATTCCACGAGATCGCGGTCAAGATTGCGCGCCCGGCCGCGCGCAGGGTGGCGGAGTCGAAGGCCGACTACTACACCAGCGACTGCATCATGGCCGCCCACCATATCGGGAACACCCTTGGCGACGGCTCCACCCCGATGGCGCCCATGTCGCTGCTGCGCAAGGCCTATGGGATCTGACCGATGGACAAACTCACGCGCGCCGATCTGTACACCCTGGAGCGGTATCACGATCACCGGGCCGAGTTCCGAACTCGCGTGCTCGCGCACAAGCGGCTCCGGCAGGTGCCGCTCGGGCCGAACGCGACCCTGTACTTCGAGGATCGGCTGACCATCCAGTATCAGATCCAGGAGATACTCCGGGTCGAGCGGATCTTCGAGGCCGAGGCGATCGACGAGGAACTTGCCGCCTACAATCCGCTGATCCCCGACGGCGCCAACCTCAAGGCGACGTTCATGCTGGAGTACGAGGATGCGGACGAGCGCCGGCGCATGCTTGGCCGGCTCCGGGGCATCGAGGATCGGGTCTGGATCGAGGTCGGGAGAGAGCGCGTCCACGCCGTGGCCGACGAGGACCTGGACCGGACGACGGACGACAAGACCTCCGCCGTGCATTTCCTGCGATTCGAGCTCTCGGACCGGATGCGCGCTGCGCTCGGAGAGGGCGCGACGATGAGATTCGTCATCGAGCACGACGACTACCACCACGACTGCACGCCGTCCGAAGCGTCACGCGCCGCGCTGATCGCGGATCTCGACTGAGGCTGCCTCCCCCCGCGCCGGCCGGCGCTTGCGCCTCCGGATTGCAGGCGATCCTGGCGAGAGCACACCATGTCGTGGCGCCACCGTAATGCGGACACAACAGATTGTGTCCGTACGGTCGATGTCGGACAATGACTCCGGCCATGAATACGCTCTACGACGCCGCCTCGATCGAAGTCCTGGCCGGGCTCGACCCGGTTCGCAAGCGCCCCGGCATGTATACCGATACGGCGCGGCCGAACCACCTCGCACAGGAGGTCATCGACAACAGCGTCGACGAGGCCATCGTCGGACAGGCGACCGGTCTCGCTGTCGTCCTCCACGCCGATGATTCGCTGACGGTGGTCGACGACGGCCGCGGGATGCCCGTCGACATCCATCCCGAGGAGGGCGTCCCCGGGGTGGAGCTCATCCTCACCCGGCTCCACGCCGGGGGGAAGTTCTCGCAGGGAAGCTATCGGTTCTCGGGTGGGCTTCACGGGGTCGGGGTGTCCGTGGTCAATGCGCTGTCGCGACGCCTGGAGGTCCGCGTGAAACGCGGGGGTGGCGAGTACGCGATGGCCTTCGAAAGCGGAGAGAAGGTCGAGGCGCTTGAAGTGGTCGGCTCCGTCGGACGCCGGAATACGGGAACGACGATCCGTTTCTGGCCCGACGGACGCTATTTCGACTCGCCGAAATTCTCGATTCCGCGGCTCCTCCACACTCTGCGCGCCAAGGCGGTGCTCTGTCCGGGGCTGCGGGTGTCGTTCGAGAACGAAGCGAGCGGCGAACGGAGTGAGTGGCACTACGAGGACGGTCTCGCCGCCTACCTGAAGGATGCGCTGGAGACGGCCGACTTCGTTCCGGAATCTCCGTTCGTCGCAAGCATGGAGGGCAACACCGAGGCGGCGGACTGGGCGGCGATATGGCTGCAAGAGGGAGGGGAGGGGCCCACCGAGAGCTACGTCAACCTGATTCCCACGCCGCTGGGCGGCACTCATGTCAACGGCTTCCGGGCCGGACTGCTGGAGGCCCTGCGTGAGTACTGCGAGTTCCGCAACCTGCTGCCGCGCGGGGTGAAGCTCGCCCCTGAAGACATCTGGGAGCGCTGCCGGTACGTGCTGTCGGTGAAGATGAACGAGCCGCAGTTCACCGGACAGACCAAGGATCGGCTCTCGTCCCGGGAATGCGCGGCGTTCGTTTCGGGAGTGGTCAAGAACGCGTTCAGTCTGTGGCTGGGGCAGCATCCGGACACGGGGGATCGAATCGCCGAGATCGCGATCGCCAGCGCCCAGCTTCGCATGCGCGCCGCTCGGCAGGTGGTGCGCAAGAAGGTCACCTCCGGTCCCGCGCTGCCCGGCAAGCTCGCCGACTGCACGTCGCAGGATCTCGCCCGCACCGAGCTGTTCCTGGTCGAGGGCGATTCCGCCGGCGGCTCCGCCAAGCAGGCCCGGGACCGCGAGTTCCAGGCGGTCATGCCGTTGCGGGGCAAGATACTCAACACGTGGGAAGTCGAATCCGGTCAGGTCCTGTCGTCGCAGGAGGTGCACGACATCGCCATTGCGGTCGGGGTCGATCCCGGTTCGGGTGATCTGAGCGGACTACGCTACGGGAAGATCTGCATCCTCGCGGATGCCGACTCCGACGGTGCCCACATCGCGACCCTGCTCTGTGCGCTGTTCCTCCGGCACTTCCGCTCGCTGGTGCTGGACGACCGGGTCCACGTGGCGATGCCGCCCCTGTACCGGATCGACGCCGGCAAGAACGTGTACTACGCTCTCGACGACGACGAGAAGAAGGGCATTCTCGACCGGATTGCGGCGGAGAAATTCAAGGGACGGGCGAATGTGCAGCGGTTCAAGGGTCTCGGCGAGATGAACCCGCTGCAGCTTCGCGAAACTACCATCGCGCCCGAGACCCGGCGCCTCGTCCGGCTCACCGTCGCGCCCGGCGACGACACCGACGAGGCCGTCGACCGGCTGCTCGCGAAGAAGCGCGCCTCGGATCGGCGCGCGTGGCTCGAACGCGACGGCAATCTCGCTGATCTCTGAGTCGGTCGCCCGGTCTGATTCATCACTCTCCGGTCGTCGCTGGAATGCAGACAGGCATGACATTCGATTTCGACGAGGTCGAACGGCGCCCGCTGAAGGACTTCGCCGAGAAAGCGTATCTCGATTACTCGATGTACGTGATTCTCGACCGGGCCCTGCCTCACGTCGGTGACGGACTGAAGCCGGTGCAGAGGCGCATCGTCTACGCGATGTCGGAGCTGGGCCTGACCACCGGCGCAAAGTACAAGAAGTCGGCGCGCACCGTCGGCGATGTGCTCGGCAAGTTTCACCCGCACGGAGAGAGCGCCTGCTACGAGGCAATGGTGCTGCTCGCGCAGCCGTTCGCCATCCGCTATCCGCTGATCGACGGCCAGGGAAACTGGGGCACCGCCGACGATCCGAAGTCGTTCGCGGCGATGCGCTACACCGAGGCGAAGCTCACCCGGTTCGCGGAAGTCCTGCTGCGCGAGCTTCGCGAAGGCACCGTCGACTGGAGCGCGAACTTCGACGGCACGCTCGACGAACCGGAACTGCTCCCGGCCCGCCTTCCGCACCTGCTGCTCAACGGTGCGGCCGGAATCGCGGTCGGCATGGCGACCGATGTGCCCCCGCACAACCTGTGCGAGACCGTCGCCGCCTGCGTCCGGCTCCTCGACCAACCGCAGGCGTCCGTCGCCGAGCTCTGCGAAAACGTTCGTGGTCCGGATTTTCCCACCGAGGCGGAGATCGTCACTCCGCGCCAGGACCTCGTCGCGATGTACGAGAGCGGGTCGGGCAGCGTGCGGATGCGCGCGCGGTTCGAGCGCGACGACGCCGCGATCGTCGTGACCGCGCTTCCGTACCAGGTCTCGGGCTCGAAGGTGCTGGAGCAGATCGCGCAGCAGATGCTCGCGAGGAAGCTGCCGATGGTGGAGGACCTGCGCGACGAATCCGACCACGAGAACCCCACCCGCCTCGTCATCGTTCCCCGATCGAACCGCGTCGATGTCGAGCGGTTGATGTCCCATCTGTTCGCCACCACCGACCTCGAGCGCAACTACCGGGTCAACATGACCGTGGTGGGGCTCGACAACCGCCCCCGACAGGCCGATCTGCGAGCGATCCTCTCGGAGTGGTTGAAGTTCCGGATCGCGACGGTGCGCCGGCGGACCGAACATCGCCTCGATCAGGTTAACGACCGGCTCCATATTCTGGAGGGGTTGCTCGTCGCCTTCCTCAACATCGACGAGGTCATCGCGATCATCCGGCAGGAGGATCACCCGCGGCCGGCGCTGATGAGCCGGTTCGGCCTCACCGACGTGCAGGCCGAGGCGATCCTCAATCTGAGGCTTCGCAATCTCGCGCGGTTGGAGGAGGTGAAGATCCGGTCCGAACAGTCGGAGCTGGCCGCCGAGAGCCGCCGCCTGGAGGAGATCCTCGAAAGCGAGCAGGGCGTGCCGATGCTGGTCCGCGGCGAGCTGCTGGAAGATGCCGAGCGCTACGGTGACGAGCGTCGTTCGCCCCTCGTGGAGCGCGATGCGGCGCAGGCGCTCGGAGAGGCCGACCTTGCGCCGGCCGAGCCGATCACGGTAGTGCTCTCCGAACGGGGTTGGGTCCGCGCCGCCAAGGGACACGAGATCGATCCACGGGGGCTGAGCTACCGGCCCGGCGATGTGTTCCGGGCCATGGCCCGGGGCCGCAGCAACCAGCTTGCGGTGTTTCTGGACTCGACTGGCCGCGTGTACTGCGTCCCGGCCCACACCCTCGCATCCGCCCGGGGTCAGGGAGAGCCCCTGGCGGGACGCATCAATCCGCCCGACGGCGCCACCTTCGAAGGCGTCATGATCGGGGCGGCATCCCAGCACTATGTCATCGCGACGGATGCCGGATACGGCTTCATCGTGCGCCTGGAGGATCTCTGGTCAAGGAATCGCGCGGGCAAGGCATGCGTTTCACTCACGCCGGGGGCCAGGCTGCTCGTGCCGCGTCCGGTCACCGATCCGGATGCCGAACAGCTCGCGGCGGTCTCCAGAGCCGGAAAGCTCCTCGTCCATCCGCTGGTGGAGCTCCCGCGACTGGCCCGGGGCAAGGGCGTGAAGATCATCCGGATCCCCAGAGCGAAGGCCGAGACTCGGGAGGATTTCGTGGTCGATATCGAGGTCGTGCCCGCGCGCCGGCCGCTCACCGTTCACGCCGGCAAGCGCTACATCAACCTGAAGCCATCCGATCTCGCGCACTATGCGCTCGGACGCGGACGGGCCGGGTTGCTGCTGCCCCGCGGTTTCCAGCGGGCGGATCGCCTGGAAGTCCAGGACGCCTGACCGATCACCGAGGACCCTTAACCATGCCGAACATCAATACCAGCGAATTCCGGTCCGGACTGAAACTCATCATCGACGGAGACCCGTGCTCCATCATCGAGAACGAGTTCGTCAAACCCGGCAAGGGGCAGGCTTTCGTCCGTGCGAAGTTCCGCAACCTGAGGAGCGGACGAGTCATCGAACGTACGTTCAAGTCCGGGGAGTCGGTGGAGGCGGCGGATGTCCTGGAGGTTTCGCTGCAATTCATATACAGCGACGGCGACATGTTCCACTTCATGGACGAGGCGACGTTCGAGCAGTATGCGGCCACGGTCGATGCCGTAGCCGGCGCCGCACGCTGGCTCAAGGAACAGGACACATGCACGATCACGCTGTGGAACGGCACGCCGATCGCCGTTACTCCACCGAACTTCGCGACGCTGCGGATCACCGAGACCGAACCCGGCGTGCGCGGCGATACCGCGAGCGGTGCGACCAAGCCGGCGACGGTCGAGACCGGCACCGTCATCAAGGTCCCGCTGTTCATCGAGCAGGGTGAGCTGGTGAAGGTCGATACCCGCACCGGCGAGTATGTGTCGCGCGCCCGTGAATGAGTGCAGCGCTCGCCGCATTCGTGATCCGGACCAATACCGTTGAATTGGCGAACCCGGGTGCTCCACGGCGCAGATGCACGGGTTCCGGTGCATGCCATTCATCCATCCGCGGTGAAGCGAGCCGGATCTCGGTCAGGGCGGAGGACGACGGTGATGGAGGGATCGGGTTGCGACTGGCGACCAGACGCGAGCATTGACGCGCTCCGACTCCGGGCTCGTGTCCTGCGTGCGGTTCGCGCGCACTTCGACGCCGAGGGCGTGCTGGAGGTGGAGACTCCCAGCCTGGGCTCCCGCACCGTCACTGATCCGTCGATCGAGAGTCTCATCGCCCGTGATGGGGCCGGTCGCGCCTGGTACCTCCAGACGTCGCCCGAGTTCGCGATGAAGCGGCTGCTGGCCGCGGGCAGCGGGCCTATCTACCAGATTACCCGGGCGTTCCGGGACGGGGAACGGGGCCGGCACCACAATCACGAATTTTCGATACTGGAGTGGTACCGGGTGGGATTCGACCATCACCGCCTCATCGACGATATCGATGTGCTGCTCGACACGGTCCTCGGTCCCGGCCCGTCCTGGCGCCTGACGTTTCGCGAGGCGTTCTCGCGTCACCTTGGTCTCGATCCGCTGACGGCGCCGCTGGCGGATCTGCACGATGCCTGCCGCTCACGCGGATTCGAGAGCGGCGCCGCGGGTACCGACCGCGACGAATGTCTCGACTGGCTCCTCTCCGTCGCGGTGCAGCCCGCGCTCGGGTCCGGGCGGGTCTACCTGCTCGACTTCCCCACGTCGCGGGCCGCGCTCGCCAGGGTTCGCACCGGCTCTCCGGCGGTGGCGGAGCGGTTCGAGCTCTACATCGACGGAATCGAAGTCGCGAACGGCTATCATGAACTTCAGGACGCCGAGGAGCTGCGTCAGCGAATGCAGCGCGATATCAAGGTACGGTCGAGGATGGGGCAACCGGTCCCGGAAGCCGACGATCGGCTGCTGGCGGCCCATGAGGCGGGACTGCCGGCCTGCGCGGGGGTGGCGGTCGGGCTGGATCGTCTCGTCATGCTCGCCGGTCGCTACCGGTCGTTGCGGGAGGTGCTGGCATTCACGCAGGATACGGCATGAGCGCGCAGACGAAACCCGCCACCAGCCCACCGGCGGAACTTCCTGCCGGCTCAGGCTTGCAGGCGGAGCTTCTCGCCTGCTTGAACATCAGGGTGATGAATCGGTTGATCCCCGAGCCACACTCAGCGATTGCCCGGCCTTGAGAGTATGATATTCGTCCGAAGCACACTTTCCTGCGAGCGGGGGCTCGGCAGCTTCACAGCTCAGCGTCGCCCGCGGAGGGGGCTCGGTCGGCTGTCGATTCGACATGCCGGCTCGACGGTCGGGGCAGTGCATGGAGCCACGGATCGGCACGATGTCCGACAACGTCTCAGACCGCGATCTCGTAGAGCGGGTGCAGAGGGGAGATCGCAGGGCGTTCGATCTGCTGATGCTCAAGTATCAGCACCGAATCGCCAAACTCGTCACTCGCTACGTCCAGGATCCGGCCGACAGTCTCGACGTTACGCAGGAAGCGTTCATGAAGGCGTATCGTGCAATTCCGAGATTTCGGGGCGACAGCGCGTTCTATACCTGGATGTATCGGATCGCCATCAATACCGCGAAGAACCACTTGGCGGCACAGGCGCGCCGGCCGCGGGATTCCGGGGTGGACGTGACGGATGCCGAGCAGTTCGACGGCGTCGTCGAGCTGAAGGAGACCGTCACTCCGGAGGGGCTCGCCCTCACCGAGGAGATACAGCACACGGTGGCCGCAGCTATCGAGGCTCTGCCCGAGGATCTCAAGGTCGCGGTCTCGCTGCGGGAGCTCGAAGGGTTGAGCTACGAGGACATCGCCCGGGTCATGGAATGTCCCGTCGGCACCGTCCGATCGAGGATTTTCCGCGCTCGTGAGGCAATCAACGCGCGGCTCGATCCGCTGCTCGACTGAGCGCGGCCCGACGCAGGACGAACGATCGTGAACGCACCCGTTTCGAACGAACGTCTCTCGGCATTCATCGACGGCGAGCTCGAGGACCCGGCGCGGGACGGAGTCGTGGATGCCCTGTACCAGGACCCCGGGCTTCGTCGAACATGGGAGCGGTTCCACCTCATCGGGGACGCCATGCGCGGGATCGGTCCCGTCCCCGGCGCCGATTCCATCGCCCGGAAAGTGGGCGTGGTTCTCGCCGATGACTCGGTCGTTCGCCTGAAGCCGCGGACCCGACGTTCGCGACTCCGTCCGCTGGCCGGAGCGGCGATTGCGGCGGCGATTGCCGGCCTCGCGGTTCTCGGACTCCACCGTCTCGACCGCGGCGGCGCCCAACCTCCACAGATCGCGGAGACATCACCGTCGGACACCGCAACGACGGACTCCGGCCCGATCACTCCGGATGGCTCCCAAGTGCGCGTCGTTTCGGGGATCGGGCGACCCGCCGGCACCGAAGCGTCCCGCCTGCAATGGAGCGGGGTGGCGCCGGACGCGGAGGTGCGTCTCACCGCCTACCTTGTCAACCACAACGAATACTCCGGCCACGGAGTGCACGGCGTGCTGACCTATGTTCGAATCGTCGGTTATCAGTCCTTCGTGGAGGTCAGACCCTGAACGCCGCCCCGACATCCTTGCGCCACGAGTCACCAGGGCATGGGTCATCGTGTCATGGGTCACCAAGGCATGGATCATCACGCCACGGGGCATCACGATGGCGACCGGGAGTCGCTTGCCTGACGGGCGTCACCCTGCTCGTCGCGCTGGTCGCGGCGGCTGTCCATCCGAGTGCCGCGGATGCCGCCGACGCGGATGCCGACCAGATTCGGAGCATGCTCGACCGGATGGTGCGCGCGTCGCGTTCGCTCGACTACATCGGAACGTTCGTCTACCGCAACGGATCGATCATCCGTTCGATGAAGATCATCCACCGCGCGGCCGTCGGCGGAAGCCACGAGCGGCTGGTCGCGTTATCCGGGGTGCCCCGCGAAGTCATTCGCGACGGAGAGCGCGTCATATGCATCTTTCCCGACGATCGAGCGGTAGTGATCACCAGGCGCCGCCCGGGCCATCTGTACCCCTCCGCCGCGTTCGACCCGGAGGTGGTGATCGATTCCGCCATCAGCGAGTTCTACATCCTGACGAGCGGCGGCACCGATCGGGTGGCGGATCGAGAAGTGGATGTGATCCGCATCCGGCCGAAGGACCGGTACCGCTACGGGCTGCGCCTTGCGGTCGGTCGCGAGACCGGTCTGCTGCTGAACATGGAACTGCTCGAAGACGACTCCACGGCGCTGGAACAGATTGTCTATACGCACTTGGAGCTGCCCACGTCGATTCCCGACGAGGCTCTGAAACCCCGCATTTCCGATGCCGGATACCGGCGCTACGAGACAGGCGACCCGGAGGGCACCGAACACCAGTCGGCCTCGCGGGCGCAGGAATGGGTGATCGGCTGGCTGCCGGCCGGATTCAGGATGACCGACGAATCCTATCGCCGCATCCCGCCCGGTGAAGAGGCCGTGCACCACCGGGTCTACAGCGACGGACTCGCATCATTGTCACTGTTCATCGAGCCGGCGGCCGGAGTGGGGAACCGGATCGAGGGGCTGTCCTCGGTCGGAGCGGTCAATGCATACAGCCGCGTCATCGACGGGTATCAGCTCAGTGTGGTCGGCGAGGTGCCCGCAATCGCGGTGGAGAAGGTTGCCGCGTCCATCACGAAGCAGTAGGTCAAACCGAGGAGGGGTCCGAGCACCCATGCATGATTCGTTCGACACACTGCCGCACGCGCACGGCGCCCGGGCAAGGCGGACCAGAGCTTCCGGCCCGATCGCCACCCCGATCGTCACCCTGATCGCCGCGCTGTCGATCGCGGCGGCGTGTTTCACCCCCGAGCCGTTGCTCGCGCAGTCTCTGCCCGATTTCACCGACCTCGTCGAACGCAATCGAGCCGTGGTGGTGAACATCAGCACCACCCAGCGTCGGACACTACCCGCGGATCGGCCCCGAATGCCCCGGGATCTCGAGATTCCCGACCTGCCCGAAGACAGTCCGCTTCACGAGTTCTTCCGGCGCTTCTTCGGGGAAGAGGGAATCGAGCAGTTCGACGCCCGGTCGCTGGGGTCCGGATTCATCCTCTCCGAAGACGGGTTCATCATTTCGAACAACCACGTGGTACGTAATGCCGACGAGATCATCGTACGGCTGAGCGATCGCCGGGAGTTCATCGCAACGGTCGTCGGCACCGACGAAGCCAGCGACGTCGCGCTTCTCAAGATCGATGCTCAGGGATTGCCGGTGGCGCGTATTGACACCGACTACGAGCTGAAGGTGGGCGAATGGGTCCTCGCAATCGGCTCACCGTTCGGGTTCGATTATTCCGTCACCGCGGGTATCGTCTCCGCCAAGGGCCGCAGCCTCCCACGCGAGAACTACGTCCCGTTCATCCAGACCGATGTCGCGATCAACCCCGGAAACTCCGGCGGTCCCCTGTTCAATCTCGATGGTCAGGTGGTGGGGGTGAACTCCCAGATTTTCAGTCGTACCGGGGGGTTCATGGGGCTCTCGTTTGCCATACCGATCGACGTGGCGATGGATGTCGCCGAGCAGTTGCGCGAGAAGGGCCGCGTATCCAGAGGCTGGCTCGGCGTCCTGATTCAGGACGTGACCAGGGAGCTTGCGGAATCGTTCGGAATGGACAAGCCCCAGGGCGCGCTGGTCGCCAGGGTGCTCGACGGAAGTCCGGCCGAAAGGGCGGGGTTCGAGGTCGGCGACATCGTGCTGTCGTTCGATGGACATGCGATCGAGCGGTCATCGGAGCTTCCGCCGATCGTCGGACGCACACGCGCCGGCCGGGAGGTGGGGGTCGGGATCCTCCGCAACGGACAGGCGATGACCCTGCAGGTGACGACCGACGAGCTGCCCGAGGAGGACGAGATCCAGGTCGCGACCACGCCGGGACCGGAGGGTGTCGAGGCGAGGCGGCTGGGAATCGTGGTGCGCGAGATGACCGAAGAGGAGAGGGCATCGGTGGATGCCGCCGACCGAGGGGTCGTCGTGAGCAGCGTCTCCGCCGGGGGTCCGGCCGAGCGGGCGGGCATTCGTGAGGGAGACCTGATTCTCATGCTGAACAATCGGAAGACCACGAACGGCGATGACCTCTCCCGGCTCGTGGCCGAGCTGCCTCAGGGCAAGGCCGTATCGGTACTCGTCCAGCGCCAGGGCAACCCGATCTTTCTGGCCCTGAAGTTGGAATAACCCCGAGTGAAATTCGATTTCCCGACCCTGATCGTGATGCTGGTGTTCGCCACCGGCATCATATGGGCGCTCGACGTCGTGGTGCTCGCACCTCGTCGCAGAGCCGCGGCCCGCCGGGCCGAGGGCGCCTCGCAGAATGTGGTCGTCGCGCCGCCGTCGCGTATCGTCGAGTACTCGAAGTCTTTCTTTCCGGTGTTCCTGATCGTCCTGGTGCTGCGTTCATTCATCGTGGAGCCCTTTCGCATTCCGTCGAACTCGATGATGCCGACGCTGTTGACCGGGGATTTCATCCTCGTCAACAAGTTCGGCTACGGCATCCGACTGCCGGTGGTCGACACCAAGATCGTGGACATCGGTCTGCCCGAGCGGGGCGATGTCGTCGTTTTCCGGTTTCCGAACGACCCCACCACTCCCTTCATCAAGCGGGTGGTGGGAGTGCCCGGCGATCGGATTGGCTACTATGACAAAGTCCTGTACGTAAACGACGAGCCGATGGATCAGAGTCCGGTCGGGCGCTACATCGGCTTCGGGTCCGGAGCGGGGATGAGCGGGGCGAGTCTCAGGACGGAGCAGCTCACCGAAGCCACCCACAAAATCCTCGTGCAGCCGGGGGCCCGTTCCATTCAGGGCGAGACGGTGGTGCCGGAGGGCCACTACTTCATGCTGGGTGACAATCGGGACAACAGCCGCGACAGCCGATACTGGGGAACGGTCTCGGAAGATCTGCTTATCGGCAAGGCGTTTCGCATCTGGATGAACTGGGATTTCGGGCACGGAATCGACTGGAAGCGGATTGGCAAGTCCATCGACTGAGACACGATGCCGGCCTGCGCCGGCACTTGCGTGGTGAATGCGATCCAGCGACGGCTCGAGGCGCGGCTCGGCCACTCGTTCGACGAACCGGGACTGCTCGTCCGCGCCCTGACGCATCGCAGCGCCGGCATCCGCAACAACGAGCGGCTCGAGTTTCTCGGTGATGCGATCCTGACCTTCCTCGTCGCCGAATACCTGTACGACGTACACCCCGACGGGTCGGAAGGCAAGCTCACGCGTCTGCGCGCCCGGGTCGTTCGGCGCGAGAGCCTCGCCGGCGCGGCGCGTCAGCTCGGCGTCGGCGACGCGCTGGTGTTGGGCGCGGGCGAGCGCAAGACCGGCGGGCGAGAGCGCGACTCGATTCTCGCCGACGCCTTCGAAGCCATCGTCGGAGCCCTCTATCTCGATTCGGACATCACGACGTGCCGGGACCGCGTGCGGACGCTGCTTCGGGAGTGGTTCGAAGCGGCGTCACTCGACGACGGGGGCAAGGACGCGAAGACGCGCCTTCAGGAGCTTCTGCAGGCACGGGCGAAGCCATTGCCGACCTATCGGATCGTGGAAGTCGAGGGTGCCGCCCATCGGCGGTTGTTCACCATGGGCTGTCGGGTCGAAGGCATCGATGGCGAGACGATCGGGACCGGATCGAGCCGCAGACGCGCCGAGCAGGACGCGGCGATGCGCGTCATGGCCATTCTCGATGAAACCGATGGCTGAGCCCGATCATCGCTGCGGGTTCGTGGCCGTGGTCGGGCGACCCAACGTGGGGAAATCCACGCTCGTCAACGCGATGGTGGGCCAGAAACTCAGCATCACGTCCAACCGGCCGCAGACCACTCGCCACCGGATCCTGGGAATCGCGACCGGCGATGCGTCGCAGATCGTTTTCGTCGACACTCCGGGCATCCACGCGAGGCACCGGCGCGCCCTCAACCGGGCCATGAACCGGACCGCATCGAGGGCACTGATCGGCGTCGACCTCGTACTGATGGTCGTCGAGGCGTCGGGCTGGGTGAACGACGATGATCGCGTCCTCGCCCGGGTCGGCCGAGTCGCCCGGATCGGCGGGGAAGCGGCGCCGTTGGTCCTTGTGCTGAACAAGATCGACCGCGTAAGGCGTCGCGAGGCCGTCCTTCCCGTGCTCGCGGACACGAACCGACGGTACGACTTCGCGGCCGCGGTGCCGGTCTGCGCCCGGACCGGAGAAAACCTGGAGCGGCTCCGGGAGGTCGTCGAGGCCCACCTGCCCGCCGGTCCGCCCGCGTTCCCGCAAGACCATTTCACGGATCGGAGCGAGGCGTTCCTCGCCGCTGAGATCGTGCGCGAGAAACTCATCCGCCGGCTTGGCCAGGAGCTGCCTCACCGCCTCACCGTGGAGATTGAACGTTTCGTCGAGGTGGAGGGTCGGACCGTAATCAACGCCCTGGTGCTCGTGGAGCGCAATCAGCACAAGGCCATCGTCATCGGTCACGGCGGCGGACGACTCAAGCAAGCGGGGAGCGCCGCCCGCCGGGACATCGCCCGCATGCTCGGACGCCCGATCCATCTGGAGGTCTGGGTCAAGGTAAGGGAGGGGTGGTCGGACGACGAACATGCGCTTCGCGGGCTCGGCCTTGCCGAGTAGCATGATCCTGACCCGAAAATTCCCCCGACTCACCGCGGAGGGTGCGGATCTCGCTGTTTTCCCTGCGCGAGTCGAGGAATTTTTCAGGCCGGGGTCGGCGGAAGGGCCCCGGGGCACGTCATGAGCACCCTCGAACGTGTCGATCTGGAGCCGGCCTTCGTGCTCCACGCTCGATCCTGGCGGGAAACGAGCCTGCTCGTCGAGACGTTCAGCCGAGGCCATGGTCGCTTCGGGATGGTTGCTCGCGGCGCTCGGCGCCCGAAATCGAGAATGCGCGGTCTGCTCCAGCCGTTCGTACCCCTGTTGCTGTCGTGGCGCAGCCGGGGTGAGCTCGCGACCCTGACCGGAGCCGAAACCGGGGGTATCGTCCTGCCGCCCGCCGGCTCCGCCCTGGTCATCGGGTTCTATCTCAATGAGCTGGTGCTACGCTTCCTTCACCGCCACGACCCCGAGCCGACGCTGTTCGACCACTACCGTGCGGCCCTCGACGAGATTTCGCAGGGCAACGATCCGGAGCCGGTACTCCGCGTCTTCGAGAAGCGCCTTCTCCAGGCCGCCGGTTACGCCCTGGAGCTTGAGCGCGAGGTCCGGTCCGGTCTCGCTATCGAGCCGGACGCCAGTTATCGGTACACAACGCATGCCGGACCGGAACCCTGGTCGGATGGAGCGGACTCCGGCGTGCGCGTGAGCGGGACGACCCTTCTGGCTCTCGCTCGCGAAGATCTTGCCGGCCGCCGGGCGCTCAGGGAGGCCAGGCGGCTGCTTCGATCGATTATCGACGAGCATTGCGGTGGTCGTGGCTTTGCCTCCAGAAGTTTGTGGAGGCGGTGAGCGGCACGCTTCGGGGTTTGGTTGACACAGCTCTGCAACCTCTCAGGTCGGATTGGCCGAAGGCACAATCCGACATCTGACGATCGAGTGGTTTCAACCCCGCCCGCCGTCCGCATGACATCAGTTGTCGGCGGGTTTCGGGCTCGACGGGGTCGCTTCCGGCGGCAGTGGGCTCGGGTTCCCGGCCGAAGGTGTATCGTCCTCCTTCGAAAGCGAGTCAGGGCTCGGCCGTGCGTCCGTCCTGCCACGTCCACGAGATCTCTTCGGCGTTGACCGCCCGGCGAACTCGGAAGCGTCGGAGTCCCCGGTCGGATTCGCCTGGGGGCCGGACGGCGGCGCTTTGACCAAATCGAAGCCGGATGGCGTCAGCGTGACTGAGCCGGGGCCGGACGGCACCGGGGTGACTGAGCCGGTTTGCTTCTCGGTTTGCGGGCTGGGCCGCGTCGGGGCGACGGTGCCGGTTTGCTCCTCGGTTTGCGGGCCGGATGGCGCTGGGGCGGCGGCATCGATCTGCTCGTCGGTTTGCGGGGCGGGCGGCGCCGGGGTGGCGGCACCGGTTCGCGTTTCGACTTGCGGGCCGGATTGCGCGGAAGGGGTCGCGCCGTTTCGGGTCTCGGCTTGCGGACCGGATTGCGCCGGAGAGGCTGCGTCGGCCGGCGTCTCGACCCCGCTCCCGTCGATTTCGGCGCCACTGGAAGTAGCCCGCGCACCGTCCCGACCGCGGCCACGAGATCCTCCACGTCTCCCGCGCCGCGAGCCTCGTCTCGTCCCGCGTGACGCAGTCTCGCCCCCGGGCCGGACCGACTCCTCGGATGGCGCATTGTCGCGTGTGCTCGTCGTCTCCCCCTCCGCCGCTCGGGAGGGGCGCGATGTGCTGCGTCGTCGGCTCTCGTCGTGACTCTGCCCATGATTTTGGCCATTACTCGGGCCATTACTTTGGTCGTGGTGCGAGCGGTTCTCGGTACGCCGCTGTGTCCCGCCTCGACGACGGGATTCGGAGCTGCCACCCCGGCCGCGTTCGTTCCCGTTGCGGCGGGTGCCATGGCGCCCCTGTCGCGATGGCCCCTGCGGCCGGGAGGGAACCCGAGCCGGTGCGGGACGTTCACCGAACAACCACGTCCGGAGCCGGGCGAGCAATCCGATTCTTGCCGTCGAATCGGCCGAGGGTGTCGGCTGGCTCGGAGGGGGAGCCGACGGAGGTACGGCTCTGACCGCCGGTTCGTCGGGTTGCGCAGTGGTCCCCATCGAGAAGGTCGAGGTGATGTCGACTGCGGCGGTCAGCTCGTAGCTCGCATCGCGAGTCGCATCATTGAGTTCATCTTCCTCGCGTACGCGCTTCACTTCGTAGTTCGGGAGCGTCATCGACGGATCGGGGACCAGGATGACCTGTACCTGCGTTCGCTTCTCGATTTCGGAGACATCCGCACGCTTCTCGTTCAGGAGGAAGGTCGCGACCTCGATCGGAAGCCGGGCGACGATCCGGCCCGTCAGGTCCTTCATCGCTTCTTCCTGGACGATCCGCAGTATCGACAGCGCAAGGGATTCCGGACCGCGAACGAAACCTCGACCCTTGCAGGTCGGGCACGTTTGCAGGCTCGACTCTCCGAGGGATGGACGCAGCCGCTGGCGTGACATCTCAAGAAGCCCGAAACGCGAGATGCGTCCGAGCTGGACCCGCGCTCGATCCTGCCTCAGCGCATCTCGCAGCCGGCTCTCCACTTCACGCTGATTGCGGGCCGGAGCCATGTCGATGAAGTCGATGACGATCAGTCCGCCCACATCGCGCAGCCGCAACTGGCGAGCGACTTCGTCGGCCGCCTCCAGATTGGTGTTGAGGGCGGTTTCCTCGATGTCGCTTCCCTTGGTGGCCTTCGCAGAGTTCACGTCGATGCTCACCAGCGCCTCGGTGTGGTCGATGACCAGACTGCCGCCGGAGGGAAGTCGTACGGAGTGAGAGAACGCGGATTCGATCTGGCTCTCTATCTGGAAACGACTGAACAGAGGCACCTGGCTATCGTAGTACCGGACCCGATCGGCGCTCTCGGGGATCACCTGGGTGATGAAGTCCCGGGCCTGCTCGTAGACCTTCTCGTCATCGACGAGGATCTCGTTCACGTCCTTGTTGAAGTAGTCGCGGATCGCGCGAATGATGACATCGCTTTCCTGGTAGACGAGAAACGGTCCCGACCGCTCGTTCGCCGCCGTCTCGACGGCTCCCCACAGCTTGAGCAGGTAGTCGAGATCCCACTGCAGATCCTCCCGGGACTTCCCGACCCCGGCGGTACGTACGATGAGTCCCATGCCGGCGGGTACTTCGAGCGCGCTCAGCGCCTCGCGCAGCGCCGCGCGCTCCTCGCCTTCGATACGACGCGAGATGCCGCCAGCCCGCGGGTTGTTGGGCATGAGGACGAGATAACGCCCGGCCAGGCTCGGAAACGTGGTGAGCGCCGCCCCCTTCTTGCCGCGCTCTTCCTTCTCCACCTGCACCAGAAGCTCTTGCCCTTCCGCGAGGGCGTCCCTCACCGTTGGGGATTGACCCGATTCGCTGGTCGTGTCGGCGTAGAACTCGCGCGCTACTTCCTTGAAGGGCAGGAAGCCATGCCGTTCGGCTCCATAGTCGACGAAGGCTGCCTCCAGACTGGGCTCGACCCGCGTGATCTTCGCCTTGTAGATACTCGCCTTGCGCTGGCTGCGCGCCGCCACCTCGATGTCGAGGTTGTAGAGAAACTGACCGTCCACCATCGCGACCCGACACTCTTCGGGCTGGGTGGCGTTGACCAACATTCTTTTCATTGTTCGTTCCGAGCGTATGCGACGGTCGCGTCGCGGTGGGTTGCGCCGGAATGAAGGTGGGAGGGGAGAGATCGCACAAGCACGCCCCGGGCATTGGCGAAACGCCCCCCGAGGCCCGGGCCTCGAGTCGCTCGGCTCAGATGAAGCAGCAGACCATCACGGCCAATCGACCGCCCTGAAGATACGGCACGCCGCCATCATGGGTCTCCAGCCTCCATTGGAAGCCGGTTCGCGGGATGTATCCAAGTTCGTTGACGATCTACCGCGAAATGTCTGGTGGAAAACGTTGCTCCGGAGTCCGAGCGTGCGTGCGCATCGAATCTTTGTGGGTCGGGTCGATCTGATCGCCCGGCCGGCCTGCATGTACTTCGTCTTGCTGATCTCTTCACCGCTCCGCCGTCGATGACCGGCGTCGCGTCGTGGATTCGTGAGCTGGACCTCGGCTCGTCCTGTCCTGGAACCTCTCCGGTCTCCGAATTCCCGGCCTTGAACTTCATCGGCCCCGGACAGGACGAACACCCTCCAGCCGCGGCGAATATATCATGACTTCCCGACGGGCCACACTGCTACCACCGCCACCAGCATGGCCACTACCATGACCCGATGAGTGCAGCGCAGGGATCGCGACGGGAAGCCGCGCAGAAGATCGTCATCGACGAATCGATATGCGGTCAGCGTATCGACAACTTCCTGGCGCTGCGGCTCAAGGGCGTTCCGCGCTCCCGGATCTACCGGTTGCTGCGCCGCGGGGAGGTTCGCGTCAACCGCGGCCGCGTGCGACAGCACTACCGGCTGGCGGCCGGCGATGTCGTGCGGGTGCCTCCGGTGTGGCGGGTCGAAACCCGATCGCCCACCGCGCCGAGCCGCGAGAGGCGGATGGCCATCGAGCGGGCGATCCTCCACGAAGACGACGGGCTGATCGTGCTGAACAAGCCGGCCGGATGGGCGGTGCATGGTGGCAGCGGAGTCGACTTCGGCATCATCGAGTGCCTGCGTGCGGCCAGGCCCCGTGCCGGACGCATGGAGCTGGTCCACCGAATCGACCGTGATACCTCGGGGTGCCTTCTGGTCGCCAAGCGGCGCAGTGTGCTTGTGGCGCTCCACGAAGCACTGCGGCACGAGCGGATGCGCAAGCGCTACTTCGCGCTCGTGCGCGGGGACTTCGGCTCCCGAAGGCGTCGCTGCGAGTCACCGCTGCTGCGTACCGAGCGCGGCACCGGCGAACGAGTCGTGCGTGTCCACGCCGGGGGGAAGCCGTCGATGACGGAGTTCGTTCCGCTTCGGTCCAGCGCGATCGCCAGCCTGGTCGCGGCGCATCCGCGTACTGGCCGCACCCACCAGATCCGGGTGCACGCGGTGGACCTGCACGCGCCACTGGCGGGCGACGAGAAGTACGGCGACCGCGAGTTCAACCGCCTGATGCGGTCGTACGGCCTGAAGCGGCTCTTCCTGCACGCGGCGTCCATTGCGGTACGAACCGCGGAAGGGCGGATGGCGTTCGAGGCCCCGTTGCCTCCCGAGCTGGCCGCAGTGCTGGAGTCCCTGGGGCTCGATGTTCCCGTCATCGGTGCCTGACCGGATACCTGAGCGACTCCCGCCGGGCCGCCGTCACATGTTGCGATAACGGCGCGATAGTGACGAGTTTCGGACTTCCAGCGCGGCCATTCGGGATGATTCCGAGGACGTGCTCCGTCTGAACAGGAATGGCTGTGGCCGCTTCGCCGCAATGGTGGACCTTCGTTCCTGCGCAGCGGCGCATCAGCACTGCTCCGGCGCGCGGACCCCGGAACGGTCGATCGCGTCTCCCGGCGTGCGCAGCACGTCGAGACCCATCGAGCGCAGCATCTCGCACAGCCGAATCATGGGGAGCCCGAGCAACGCCGTGGGATCGTCTCCACGCATGCGCTCGAACAGGGTGCAACCGAGGGACTCGGCCCGGAAGCCGCCCGCACAGTCGTACGCGCGTTCGCGTGACACGTACGCCTCGATATCGCTTGCCGCCAGCGTCCTGAATTTCACCGCGAACGGCACGACATCGCTCATGAGATGGCCAGTCGCGGTGTCGAGCACGACGACTCCGGTACGGAATTCGAGCCATCGTCCGCTGGCTCTGGTGAGCTGGGCGACGTTCTCCGCATGGCCACCGGGCTTGCCGAGGATCAGGTCGTCGATCAGGGCGACCTGGTCGGAGCCGATGACGAACCCGGTCCCCACTCGTTCGGCCACTGCGCGGGCCTTGCGCTCCGACAGGCGGCCGACGAGTCGATCGGGCATCTCGCCATCAAGGGGGGATTCATCGATGTCCGGGGGCACGACGAGGAACGGGATCGAGAGACGTTCCATCAGATGGCGCCGGGACGAGGAGCGTGAGCCGAGTACGAGCCGATGCATCGGGCCACCGCGAGGCATGGAGGAATGGTGGCTTATAACGGGTCGTGACGGGCTTTGGCAACGCAGTTTCGGCAATACACCGGTGGCGAATGGGGGCATGACGCACGGGTAGCGCTTCAGCGATTTCCCTCATGCGGATACATGCGCTCGGAATCGCCCCGAATGGACGCTCCGACGGCTCGAAACTGGCCGGAATCGCCGCGCGTGATCGCCGGTCGGGGCGCCAGCGAGGATGGCGAAGGCCCGTCGCTCGCTTTGACACGGAAAGCGCGGGCTCTTTACGATCCCGTTTCTTAAATTCCACAGCAGTGGCGAAGTTTACGGGTCAGGTGCAACCCGTTCCATCGGTTTCGGATTCGCGGCTGGGGACTGGTGAACGATGCGAGAGCGAACGGGCGGGCAAACGGAGGGTCGGCGGTCGATGGACGTGGAGGAGCTCGCTTCCCGGCGGGCGATCCTCGATGGCGTCGTCGAAGCGGAATCACTGCCACGGCTCCTCGAGGTGGTCGCGACCAGACCCGACGCCGTCGCATACCGGATCGAATTCACCCGGGATGCCTCGGGACGAACGAGAATGAGCGGTCACGTGAAGGGGGTCCTGACTTTTGTCTGTCAGCGTTGCCTCGGCCGACTCGACTGGCCTCTCGATGCGAAGTTCGAATCCGTGGTGGTCGGGAATGCGCAGGAGGACACGGGTGGAGTGGATGCGGTAACTTCGTTCGGTGGCCGAATCGATCCGGACCTCCTGATCGAGGAGGAAATCCTGCTCGCGTTGCCGAACGCGCCGGTCCACCCTCGCGGTTCGTGCGATGCGCCCTCGTTTCACGGCGCATGCGAGCGGCCGCCGTCACGACATTCCAGTCCGTTCTCGGCCCTGCGTACACTGTGGCCGACCGATCACCCGAAGCAACCGGACTGATTTGGTGCAACCCATGGCCGCGGCCGGTGACTAAGCCGCTGACCGACGGCCGATCGACAGGAGAACTCGAATGGCGGTTCAGCAAAACAGGAAATCACGATCCAGACGCGGAATGCGACGGGCCCACGATGCGTTGCGTGCCCCGGCCACATCGACCGAGCCCACGACCGGCGAGACCCATCTTCGCCACCATGTGACCCCGGACGGGTACTATCGAGGGAGGAAGGTCGTCGAAGGCCGAAGCGACTGACGGCGCATCGGGGTGGGCAAGCGCTACACGATTGCCCTTGATGCGATGGGCGGAGATCACGGACCGGACGTCGTGGTGCCCGCGGCGTTCGGGGCGCTTGCCGAGTCCACCGATGTCGATCTGGTGCTGGTCGGGAACGAGCCCGCGATCGATGCCGCGCTACGGCTCGTTTCTTCTGCCTCCGACCCCCGAATTTCCATCCTCCATGCCTCGCAGAGCGTGGAGATGGACGATTCGCCATCGCAGGTCCTGCGATCGAAGCAGGATTCGTCGATGCGGGTGGCGATCGACCTCGTACGCGACGGCAAGGCCGATGCCTGTGTAAGCGCCGGGAATACCGGGGCGCTGATGGCGATGGCGCGGTTCGTGCTGAAGACGCTGCCCGGAATCGATCGTCCCGCCATCATCTCCGAACTCCCGACCGCGAAGGGTCATACCCATGTTCTGGACCTCGGGGCGAACGTTGAATCGACTTCGCGTCATCTGTTCGAATTCGCGGTGATGGGTTCGGAGCTCGTCAGCGCGGTGGACGACATCGAGCGCCCGAAGGTCGGGCTGCTCAACGTCGGTCAGGAGGGCATCAAGGGCAACGAGCGAGTGAAGGAAGCCGCCCGGCTCCTCGCATCGAGCAACCTCCACTACATCGGATTCGTCGAAGGTGACGACATCTACGCCGGCACCGTCGATGTCGTGGTCTGTGACGGTTTCGTCGGGAATGTGGCGCTGAAATCGAGCGAAGGCGTGGCGCGCATGATTTCCGGTCTGATGCGCGAGGAGTTTGGCCGATCCCTCTCCAGTCGCGTCGCGGGGCTTCTTGCCCGTCCGGTGTTGAGGAGGTTGGCGGGGCGCATGGACCCGCGCAGCTACAACGGGGCGAGCTTTGTCGGCCTGCGCGGGATCGTGATCAAGAGCCATGGCCGCGCGGATGTCGTCGCTTTCAAGCGCGCGATCATGGAGGCCGTGGCGGAAATCAGGAAGAACGTGCCCGAGCGCATCAGCGAGCGCATTGCGTCCGTGCTCCTCGAGAAGGAAGCGGTGTGAGCTATCCGAGAATCGCCGGAACCGGTTCGAGTCTCCCGGAACGCGTCGTCACCAACACCGAACTCGCCGCTCTGGTCGATACCGGCGACGCCTGGATCCGGGAGCGCACCGGCATCGGACAGCGTCACATCGTCGACGAATCGGAGTCGACCTCGGACCTCGCCGAGCGCGCGGCGCGCAACGCCCTCGACGCGGCCGGCATCGACGCCGGGGCGCTGGATCTCATCGTGGTCGGCACCACAACCCCCGATCGCATCTATCCGTCAACCGCCTGCCGCCTGCAGGCGCGGCTGAGCGCGGGAGAATGTCCGGCGTTCGACGTGCAGGCGGTGTGCACCGGTTTTGTCTACGCACTCGGGGTGGCCGAGAAGTTCTTCCGCGCCGGCAGCGTGACCAGGGCTCTGGTGGTCGGCGCCGACACCCACTCACGGTTGCTCGACTGGTCCGATCGGAGTACGTGCGTGTTGTTCGGGGACGGCGCCGGGGCCGTGGTGCTCGAAGCGTCGGATACCCCGGGGGTGATGTCGACCCATCTCCACGCCGATGGCCGCTACGAGTCTCTGCTCTACGTCGACGGCGGAACCCCGCGCGGTGCCGGTCGGACCGCCCCCGGCGGGGCGTATACGAAGATGCAGGGCAACGAGGTCTTCAAGGTTGCGGTGCGGACGCTGCACCGTATCGTCGGCGAGACACTGTCCGCGAACGGCCTGGACCACAACGACATCGACTGGCTCATCCCGCATCAAGCCAACATCCGGATCATCGAGGCGACTGCCCGCAAGCTGGGCATGCCGATGGAGCGGGTGGTCGTCACCGTGGAGGACCACGGGAACACATCCGCGGCGTCGGTACCGCTCGCCCTCGATGCCGCGGTCCGCGACGGTCGTGTGCAGCGGGGACAGGTGCTGCTTCTCGAAGCGTTCGGCGGTGGGTTCACCTGGGGGTCCGCCCTCATTCGCTACTGATTGGGGGCGAGGAACCGGCACATGTTCGCAGCGACCTTCCCGGGGCAGGGTTCCCAGTCCGTCGGCATGCTGTCGGGCCTGTCCGCAACCTGCGCGGAGGTGCGCACCACGTTCGAAGAGGCATCCGACGCACTCGGCTACGACCTGTGGGACCTCGCGCAGGAAGGGCCGGAGAGGCGTCTGAACGCGACCGAGCAGACCCAGCCGGCGATGCTCGCGGCGGGCGTCGCGGTGTGGAGATGTTGGGAGGCCCGTGGCGGACCTCGTCCCGGAGTCGCGGCGGGACACAGCCTCGGGGAATACTCGGCGCTCGTGGCGTTCGGCGCCCTCGGGTTTCGGGACGCGATCCGAACCGTGGCGGCTCGCGGCCGGTTCATGCAGGAGGCAGTGCCGGAAGGCGAGGGAGGCATCGCGGCGATCATCGGTCTCGACGACGACACCGTCGTCGCACTGTGCGAGGGAGTGCGGTCGCAGGTGAGGCTCGGTCACGTATCCGCGGTCAACTTCAATGCGCCCGGTCAGGTCGCGATCGCGGGAACCTCACGCGCGGTCGACGCGGCGATCGGCGAGGCGCGCGTCGCCGGAGCCCGGCGCGCGATCCGCCTTCCGATGAGTGTCCCGGTTCACTGTCCGCTGATGGCGCCGGCGACCGCGCGGCTCGAGGCGGTGCTCGCCGGGGTCGTGATCGAATCGCCCGAGGTGCCGATCCTGCACAACGTGGACGTCACGCCTCGTTCCAGCGGATCTTCCATCCGATCCGCTCTGTCGGCGCAGCTCGCGAGCCCGGTCCGATGGCGCCAGACCGTGGTCGCCATGGGCGAACGCGGCGCCGCGGCGATGGTGGAATTCGGCCCGGGCCGGGTGCTCACCGGGCTCGCGCGGCGCATCGATCGGGCCATCGAGGCGACGACTGTGCACGATGCGAAATCGCTCGACGCCGCGCTTGATGCGCTCGCGGCAGGAGAAAAACGATGACGGATCTGGACGGCGAGATCGCGCTCGTCACCGGCGCAAGCCGGGGCATCGGCGCGGCCGTCGCGCGTGCGCTCGCGGATCACGGGGCCAGAGTGATCGGCACCGCCACCACGCAGGCGGGAGCGTTGCGGATCGAGCAGATGCTCGAAGGCGCCCGGTGTCCGGGAACCGGGGTGGTTCTCGACGTCGCCGATACCGTCTGCATCGAGAGCTGCTTCACATCGCTGGCGGACCGCAGTCTGCTGCCTGGAATTCTCGTCAACAACGCCGGAATCACCCGCGACGCGCTGCTCGCCAGGATGCATGACGAGGACTGGAATGCGGTCATCGACACTGATCTGACTTCGCTCTACCGCATGTGCAAGGCATGCGTGAGGCATCTGATGAAGCGCCGGGGGGGAAGAATCATCAACGTGACGTCCGTCGTCGGCTTCGCGGGCAACGCCGGACAGGTGAACTACGCCGCCGCGAAGGCCGGTATCGTCGGATTCACGCGCGCGCTGGCCAGGGAGCTCGGCGGGCGCTCGATTACCGTCAACGCCGTCGCTCCGGGGTTTGTCGACACCGACATGACCCGTGATCTCGGTTCCGAGCAACGCGCCCGGATGCTGGATCAGATACCGCTCGGCCGGCTCGGAGCGCCGGAGGAGATCGCCGCCGCGGTGACGTTCCTCGCATCGTCGGACGCCGCCTACATCACCGGCGAGACGCTCCACGTCAACGGCGGAATGTACATGGGCTGAGCCTCCCCCCTGATCCGCGCATCGGTGTGCGGCCACCCCAGTGATCGATCGCCAACGCCGGTCTGCGTGCAACGCGGTGCACGGCTTGGCGGGGGCCGTGGCCGCCTTGAAAATCGAAGGGGTTTGAATACACTGGATTCCCGTTCCAGACGGTGTGATCCTGCGGTCCGAAAGCCGGATTCCCGTCTCTTCGCGAGGTGGGGGCGGAGACGGAGCGCGGGACACGGAGCACGCGAGTGCGGTATCGGTGAAACCGGTACGGTTACGAACACACTTCCAGCGTCGGGATCGCCAAGGTCCCTCGCCCATGCAGAGGAACAACTGCAAATGAGTACAGTGCAAGAGCGGGTCAGGCACATCGTCGTCGAGCAGCTCGGGGTCAAGGAAGAGGAGGTGAGTCCGGATTCCTCCTTCGTCGACGACCTGGGCGCGGACTCACTGGATACCGTCGAGCTTGTGATGGCGCTTGAGGAGGAGTTCAACTGCGAGATCCCCGACGAGGAAGCGGAGAAGATCACCACGGTGCAGGAGGCGATCGACTACATCCAGGCCCACAGCGAGTAGTCCGTCCGGTACTCCAGCCGGACGCGGCAGGAGGGCCGCAATCATTCATCGTGATTGCGGCTTTTTTCGATCACTTTCCCGAGGAAGCGCCAGATGGGTCGAATCGTCGTCACCGGTCTCGGGCTGATCACCGCGGTGGGACATACCGTCGAAGCGACCTGGGAGAATATCGTCGCCGGGAGGAGTGGCGTCTCTCCGATCGACACATTCGACGCCAGCGGCTTCTCGAGTCGAATCGGCGCCACGGTCCGGGACTTCGATCTCTCCCCGTACATGTCGCCGAAGGAGGCGCGCAAGACCGACACGTTCATCCACTACGGCATCGCGGCGGCCAAGCAGGCGATCGCCGACGCCGGGATCGAGGTGACCGACGAAAACCGGGACCGCATCGGCATCGCGATCGGTTCGGGCATCGGCGGCCTGCCGGGAATCGAGAAGGGTCACGAAGGCTACCTCTCCGGAGGACCACGCAGAATCTCGCCGTTCTTCGTGCCGTCGAACATCATCAACATGATCGCGGGGAACCTGTCGATCGAGTTCGGCATTCGGGGGCCGAACTACGGGATTGTCACCGCGTGCTCGACCGGGACCCACAACATCGGCGCCGCCGCCCGCATGATCGAGCGCGGCGACGTGGATGTGATGATCGCGGGCGGCGCGGAGATGGCCACTTCCCCCATGGGGCTGGGCGGCTTCGCTGCGGCCCGGGCGCTGTCGACGCGCAACGACGACCCGGAAGGCGCGAGCCGTCCGTGGGACAAGGGCCGCGACGGATTCGTGCTCGGCGACGGCGCCGGCGTCGTGGTGCTGGAATCCCGGGAGCACGCCGTCGCGCGCGGCGCTCCGATCCATGCCGAATTCGCCGGGTTCGGCATGAGCAGCGACGCCTACCACATCACCCTGCCTCCCGAAGACGGGGACGGTGCGTACCGCTGCATGAGCCTGGCGTTGCGGGACGCGGGGCTCGACGCGAGCAGCGTCGATCACATCAACGCGCACGGCACGTCGACTCCGGCGGGGGACGTCATCGAGACCCGCGCCGTCAAGCGCACGTTCGGCGCGCATGCCTACGCGCTGACCGTGAGCTCGACCAAGTCGATGATTGGCCACCTGCTGGGCGCAGCAGGAGGGGTCGAGGCGATATTCGCGATTCTCGCGCTCCGGGATCAGGTCGCCCCGCCCACGATCAACCTGCACGACCCCGACAACGAGTGCGACCTCGACTACGTCCCCCTCACTGCCCGCGCCACGAAGATCGATGTGGCGATGTCGAACTCGTTCGGATTCGGCGGGACCAACGGGACGCTCATCTTCAGGAAGCCGGCCTGATCAGGTGCTTCCCGAGCGGATCCGCGCACATTGCCGCGCATTGCATGCCTCGCCCCGATCCGCATTGCTCCACCCGGGCCGTGAACTGCGGGCCATGACGGTGGACGCAAACCGGCCATGTCCCGCGTAGTCATGGTCGAGGTCGTCGCCGCCGCATGCGCCGCCGGACGCAAGCGAGAGACGCCTGCCCCCGGGAACGACGGTTGAAGCTCCTGCGACGCATCACATTGCTCGGATTCGTGCTTCTCCTGGTGGGTGCGGCGGGCGGAGTCTGGCTGGTGCACACCCAACGCAGCGCGATGGAACGTCCGCTGCGCATCGGCGACGAACCATTCGTCTACACCGTACCGAGTGGGGCCTCGATCGCGCGTGTCGCACGGGACCTGGAGGCGGCGGGGATCATCGAGTCGCCGTTGCGTCTGGTGCTCGAGGCGCGCTGGAGCGGCGATGCCGGCCGCATCAAGGCCGGAGAGTACGCCCTGGAGCCCGGCCTGACTCCGAGCGGACTGATCGATCTGCTCGTCGAGGGTGTTGTCGTCCAGTATCCCTTCACGATCATCGAGGGGTGGACGTTCCGCGAGCTCCGTCGCCGAATCGCGGGGTCCGAGGAGCTGGTCCAGACCCTCAAGGGTCTCTCCGACGCGGAAGTGATGGCGAAGCTTGGCCATCCGGAGATGCATCCCGAAGGACGCTTCTTCCCCGAGACTTACCACTTTCCCTCCGGCGCCACCGATCTGCAGCTCCTGAGCCGTGCGTTCGACACGATGGCCGGCTACCTGGAATCGGCGTGGGCAGGACGCGCCCCGGATCTGCCGCTCTCGTCCCCCGACGAGGCGCTGGTGCTCGCATCCATCGTGGAGAAGGAAACGGGCGCGGCCGAAGAGCGGGCGCGGATCGCGGGCGTGTTCGTGTCCAGACTGCGGCGTGGCATGCGCCTGGAGACCGATCCGACCGTCATCTACGGATTGGGGGACGACTTCGACGGAGATCTGACGAAGGCCGATCTGAGGCGTGATACCCCGTACAATACCTACACCCGCAAGGGCCTGCCGCCGACTCCGATCGCGATTGCAAGCGCGGCCGCAATCGATGCAGTGGCGGTGCCGATCGAGGATGGCTCCCTCTTTTTCGTGTCGAAGGGCGACGGCCGCCACGTGTTTTCCTCCAATTACGATGACCACCGCAAGGCGGTGTACCACTACCAGATTCGGGCCCGCCGCTCCGAACGCACGGCGCAGTCGGAAAGCGAATGACGCGCACGAAGCCCGATCGAGGCCGGTTCCTATCGATCGAAGGCGTCGACGGGGCCGGCAAGTCGACCCAACTTCCCAGGATCGAACGCTGGTTGCAGAGCGTCGGAACCAGGACACTCGCCACCCGGGAGCCGGGTGGGACGCCGCTCGGCGAGTCACTGCGCACGATGCTGCTGGATCCACGGTTCACGGGCATGTCGCCGATGGCGGAGTTGCTCGCGGTGTTCGCGGCACGGGCCGAGCATCTCGCGAAGGTGATCGCTCCGGCCATCGAGGATGGCGTCTGGGTGCTGTGCGAGCGGTTCACCGATGCGACGTTCGCCTACCAGGGAGGCGGACGCGACGTCGACCGAACGACGATTGCGGCGTTGCAGGACATCGTGCAGAGCGACATCCGGCCCGATCTGGTGCTCGTGCTGGATCTCCCGCCCGCGGTCGGCCTCGCGCGGGCCGAGCGGCGTCGGCACGGCGCCGTCTCCGTGCAAGGAACCGCCGCCGGGTCCGGCGCTGCCGACCGGTTCGAGCGTGAGGACGCGGCGTTCTTTCGGCGGGTACGGGAGATCTACCTCGAACGGGCCCGCGAGAATCCCGAGCGCTATGCGGTGATCGACGCGTCCAACGATGGAGCGACGGTCACCGAGCACCTGATCCGCGCAATCGAGGAGCGGCTGCCGTGATCCCGCAACCTCTCCCCTGGCATGACTCGCAGTGGCGGTGGATGGAGCGCAGCATCCGGTCCGGTCGCATGCCGCATGCCCTGCTGCTGCGTGGTGCAAGCGGCCGCGGCAAGGCGATGTTCGCGAGCCGACTCGCCGCGATGTTGCTGTGCGGGTCGGACGCCGCGCCGTGTGGCGAGTGTGCGTCGTGCCGCCTGTGCGCGGCGGGCAGCCATCCGGATCGGATCGACGTGGGGCTCGCGCCGGATCGCCGCGAGATCGTCGTGGACCAGATCCGCGCACTGATCGATTCGGTCGGTCTCACCGCCCGGTTCGGCCGCTGGAAGGTGGTCGTCATCGATCCGGCCGGCGCGATGAACCGCCACGCGGCAAATACGCTCCTGAAGACTCTGGAGGAGCCACCCGGCGCCGCGGTGTTCATTCTCGTGTCGTCGAATCACGCCCAGCTCTTGCCGACCATCCGCAGCCGTTGCCAGAGGATCGACTTTCCCGTCCCGGACTCCGCGATCGCGCTGGAGTGGTTGCGCGGTCGGGTGTCGGAACCGGAAACCGCGCTGGAACTGGCCCGTGGCGCTCCGATCGGGGCCGTCGAGATGACAGAAGGCGGTCTGCTCGCGGTGCGTTCGACGCTCGACCGTGATCTCGACGAGATCCTGGCCGGTGGCGATCCGATGACAGTGGCGGCACGCTGGAAGGGGTTCGGACGCGAGACGGTCACCCGGTGGCTCGCCGACATCCTCGCGCAACGCTTGCGCCGGAGCGCGCAGGGCGGCGCCGAACGCGCTCGGAGCGGTGGAGCAAGCCTGCATTTCGCCCCCTGGCTGGCGATGCTCGAGCGCTGCCTGGAGGTTCGGGGCGGGGTGTTGGCACGATCCGGCGCCAATGAGCAGCTTGCGCTGGAACATCTCGCACTCGGCATTGCCCTGGAGGTGGGCAGGGGGCGCCGGGTCGGATCGTGACAAGGGTCGCACGACCGGCGGCCCCTCGTCGGCCGGTGGAACGGCCGGCGCCTCCATCGACGATCGGGCCGTGCCGACGCTGCCGGGCGTCGGGGACACGGCGGCGGTCGAAGGCAAACATCGAGAGGATGTCTCATGAATGAGCCACTGAGCAGGACCGTCCTGCACGACTGGCACGCGGACCACGGTGGGAAGATGGTGGACTTCGCCGGCTGGAGCATGCCGGTGCAGTACCGGACAGGAATCATCGCCGAGCATCTCGCGACCCGCCGGAGCGCCGGTCTGTTCGACGTGAGCCACATGGGGCGCTACCGGGTGACAGGGGCGCAGGCCGAGGCGTTTCTGCTGCGAACCCTCACCAACAACGCGTCCGGTCTCGACCCTCTGCAGGCGCAGTACACGTTCATCGCGAACGAGACCGGCGGGTGTATCGACGACGCCTACCTCTATCGGCTCGGTCGCGACGACTTCCTGCTCGTGGTCAATGCCGGAAATCGTGCTGCGGACCGGGACTGGCTCGAACGACATCTTCCCGATAGCGGCTTGCGTCTGGTCGACGAGAGCGCGGAACTCGCGATGATCTCGCTTCAGGGTCCGAGCGCCGAAGACGCGCTCTCGCGCCTGATCGATCCTCGAACGCTGCCGGAGAACAAGCGCAACCGGATCTCGATTGTCGACTTCGAGGGTCGCCCGCTGACCGTCGCGAGAACCGGCTATACGGGTGAGACCGTCTGCTTCGAGCTTTTTCCGGAGAGCGTCGTGGCGGCGCGGCTGTGGGAGCGGCTCGTCGAGGCCGGCGCCACTCCGGTCGGGCTCGGAGCGCGGGACTCGCTGCGCCTGGAAGCGGGGTTGCCGCTGTACGGGCACGAGCTTGGTCCGGGCCCCGACGGTGGTGATATTCCGCTGTTTGCGAACTCGCTGGCACGGTTCGCGGTACGGACCGACGAGGAGTGCGACTTCGTCGGGGGCGCGGCGTTGAGGGCGCAGCGTGAAGAATACGAGCTGATTCGCAGGCGGGAGCTCGACACCCCGGCGGCCGGGCGGCGCCTGACGCATCTGGTGCAGCCGGTCGCGGTCTTCGGCGGCCGCCGGCCGTTGCGCCAGGGCTACCGGGTGACCTGGCGGGGCGAGGACGCGGGATGGATCACGTCGGGCACAACCGTGCCGTACCCCGTATTCGAGGGCGAAGGGATCTCGGCGACACCCGGCCGCGACCACATGCTGCGTCCGATCGGGCTTGCACTACTGCGTTCGGATCTCTTGCCGCGCAGTGACGAACCGCTCCACGTCGAGGTACTCGACGGCCGGGGCAATGCCATGACCGCCGAGATCGTGGAGCGCAACACGTGGCCGGTTGCGCCATTCGTGCGGCCGTTCCGCGGCTTCGAACCCCCCGCCGAACGGGGACGCACAGTGCCAGCGCAGGTCGAGGCGCTGGCGGCGGATCTCGCGGCGCAGGCGGAACGCAACCATCGCTGGCGGCGCACCGAGTGCATCAACCTCATTCCCTCCGAGAACTGCGTGTCAGAGTTCGTGGAGCGCCTGTGCGCGACCGATCCGGCGGGGCGCTACAACGAGCACAACCACCTCCGGGCCCTCGGGGTGAATTCCGAGGACGTGCGGTACTACAAGGGCACCGCCTTCAGCATGGAAAAGGAAGAGGAGCTGGTTGCAGCGCTGCGCACCCTGTTCGGCTGCGAGGACGCCGAGGTGCGGGTCATCAGCGGACAGATGGCCAACGACACCGTCTACGACGCGCTGAAGCAGTTCCGCAACCGGCACCGCGGCCGCCGCACGCCCCAGCCGCTGCGACGGTTACTCGTCCACGATCTCAACAAGGGCGGCCACCTGAGCGCGCAGGTGGGCGGAGCGCTGAAGAACTACATCGCCCACGACCCCAGGACCGAGGCGCCCGCGGTGGACCGCTTCGTGCCGAGAGCGGACCTCCCCCACGCGATCGACGCCGAGGCGACCATGGCCCTCATCGCCGAAGGCCGGCCGGACCTCATCGTCTTCGGGCGCAGCGTGATCATCCACCCCGAGCCGGTGAGGGAGATCGTCGAGTTCGTCCACTCCGAGTTCGGCGTCGACAACCCCGAGCGGCCGCTCGTGATGTACGACGGCGCTCATGTCCTTGGCCTGCTGGGAGAGTACTTTCAGGATCCGCTGGCCGAGGGGGCCGATCTGGTCACCGGCTCGACACACAAGACGTTCTTCGGCCCTCAGCGGGGCGTGATCCTGAGCAACATCGTGCCCGGCCACGCCTTCGAGGAGTTCTGGCGGTTCGTGCGGTCGCGGACGTTTCCCGGCCATGTCAGCAACCATCACCTCGGAACCCTGCTCGGTCTGCTCGGAGCGACCTACGAGATGATCCGCTATCGCGACGAGTACCAGCCGCAGGTCATCCGCAACGCCAGGGCCTTCGCCGTCGCTCTCGCGGAGCGTGGACTCGCGATCGAGGGCGATGCGGACAACGGCTACACCGACACCCATCAGGTCCTCGTGCGCGGTGCGCCAGGGTCGGGCGGAGAAATGGCCTCGCGGCTCGAGCAGAACAACATCATTACCAATCCGCAGGCGTTTTACGACGATGCCAGCTTCGCCGCCGCCTCGGGCATCCGCCTCGGCACTCAGGAGATGACCCGCTTCGGCATGAACGAGGCGGACTTCGGGGCACTCGCGGAGCTCATGGCAAGCATCCTGCGCGAACCGGACTCCGCGGACTCGGCAGATCCGGGGGCGCGGCGCGAGGAGGTGATCCGGTTCCGCCAGCGGTTCACGCGAATGCGTTACGCGCGGTGACCGCCGGAGCGGGAGCCGGCGGACGACAATCAGGGAATCGGAGGGGGCACCGCCGTTGCCGCGTCAATTTCGTCGATGTCGTCCGCGGCGCAGACGCGGATCCAGTCGTTCATGGTTCGCCTCCCTGTTTCGCCCGCGACCGACGAGACGCCGTCGCGAGCTTGGCTCGCACATTTCGCCGACGGCCGGGCGCGAGCGCGAATCAGCGAGAGCGGCCTGCCGGGCTCATGATGCGCTCTGTCAGATCTCCCGGCTCAGCAGCTCGTCCTCGAACGGATACCGTGACAGCACGACAGGGCCGGTCTCGGTCACCAGACACTGATTCTCAAGCTTTACTCCCTCCCGGCCGCCGACTTCCCCCACATAGCTTTCAACGCACATCACCATGCCCGGCTCAAGGGTTCCGTCGTAGTCGAACTTCGCGTCCACCGGGTAGTAGATCACCGGCCACTCGTCGGCCATTCCGAGCCCGTGCGCCAGGCACGGATAGGGCTGGTCGCCGAAGCCCTGCTTCTGGATGTAGCGGCGCTCGACGATCTCGCGGAAGCTTGCGCCCGGCTGCATGAGTTCGGTGTTGTGCATCACCTCGTTCCACGCCAGGGTGTAGAGCTTCCTCTGGTAGTCCGAGGGCTTTCCGGGACCGCAGTGCCAGGCCCGCGAGACGTCGGCACCGTAGCTGAACGGACCCACCATCCCGCAGTCGAAGACCACCAGGTCGCCGGCGCGGACGGTGCGCGAAGAGGCTTCCTGCTGCCAGGGATTGGTGCGCTCGCCCGAGGCCATCAGCCGGTAGTCGATCCACTCGCCGCCGCCCTCGATCAGCGCCATCCACATGTGCGCCCACAGCGCCTGCTCGCTCACGCCGCTGCGCAAGTGTTCGCGCATGCGGGTCATCCCGTCCTCGGCCACCGCCTGGACCAGGTTCATGGCCAGGATCTCCTCCGGGGACTTGAGCTTGCGGGCGTGCGCGAGCGCGGGGGCCGCATCGACGACGCGGAAGCCCTCGCGTTCCAGGGCCTGCTGGGCACTGGCGCCCGCCCGCTCCAGCCCGACCGTCGCCGCAGACCCGCAGTGTCGATGTATCAGGTCGGCCATCTGGGCCGCCCACTTATCGGCCCATTCCGGCTGGCGATCACCGGCGAACATGCGGGACAGCGGCAGCAGGTCGTCGCGTATCTCGTCGATGGTTTCGAGTTCCGCCCCGGTCTCGCGGCCCGGGCTGCTGTCGAAGTAGACCACCGGACCGTCGGCCGGGACGAACAGATATCCCGCCTGGATGTGCATCTGGAAGAGGGCGCAGTTGCGCACCCCGGTCGCATAGCGGATCGAGAGTGGTTCCACCAGGATCAGGGCATCGAAGCCCTGAGCCTCGATCTGCTCGCGCAACCGGTGCTGCCGGTACGCGCGCATGCGCGGCACGTCGATCGTCCCCTCGGTATCGACGGCCTGCGCCGGCGGCGTGACTTGGGCCGCCTGTTCCAGTGTCAGTGGCCGCGGTCGGGCCGGGAACGGCCGTCCGTAGTCGACGGCGGGGTTCATGTCCGGTGTGCCGTTGCCGCCGCGACGCCGATACCGGCGTAGATCGCGAGGAACACCCGGGCGTTCCGGGTCATCTTCCGAAGCTCCCCCGCGAGGGCGACGCTCTCCATGGTGTCGGTGTAGTGCCCGGTTGCGAGCTGCCCGAGCACCCGCAGGTGGAAGTGCAGTAACGCAAACCCCGAGATCTCCGCCAGCCGGCCGCCGAAGGTCATCGGAGTGTCGAAAGGCATCTGGCCGTCCTTGCCGGCGTGCCAGGTGAGTGATCTCTGTTGACCGGTGACGATTTCCGAAGTGATCGTAACTGCTTGTTTTTCTTGGCTCCCCGGGACGGGCTCGAACCGCCGACCTAGTGATTAACAGTCACCCGCTCTACCGACTGAGCTACCGGGGAATGGGAAGGCGCGTATGCTACGCGGCGGGTGGAAGTCGGTCAACGAATCGCCCAACACGAAGCCACGATTCAGAGTGTACATGCATGATCTCTCATCCCTTCGCGGTCGTCTCCGAATTCGCTGCGGCCGGCGATCAACCCACCGCCATCGAACAGCTCATCGAAGGGATCGATTCCGGGCTCGCTCACCAGACTTTGCTCGGCGTCACCGGTTCTGGCAAGACGTTCACGATGGCGAAAGTCATCGAGAGGGTAGGGCGGCCCGCGCTGGTGCTCGCGCCCAACAAGACTCTGGCCGCACAGCTCTACGGAGAGATGCGGGAGTTTTTCCCGAACAACGCTGTCGAGTACTTCGTCTCCTACTATGACTACTACCAGCCCGAGGCCTACGTTCCGTCCACGGACATGTACATCGAGAAGGACGCGTCGATCAACGATCACATCGAGCAGATGCGGCTGTCGGCGACCAAGGCGCTGCTGGAACATCGGGACTGCATCATCGTGGCCACGGTGTCCTCGATCTACGGTCTCGGCGACCCGGTCGCCTACCACTCGATGGTGCTGCACCTCGTACGCGGGGAGAGGATCGACCAGCGGTTCATCCTGCGCAGGCTCGCGGATTTGCAGTACGCGAGAAACGAGGTCGAGCTGCGCCGCGGTACGTATCGCGTTCGCGGCGAGGTCATCGACGTGTACCCGGCGGAGTCGGAGCGGGATGCCGTGCGCATCGAGCTCTTCGACGACGAGATCGAGAACCTGAGCTGGTTCGATCCGCTGACCGGGGAGGTCGTCCGTCGCGTGCCGCGCCTGACGGTGTATCCCAAGAGCCACTACGTGACCCCTCGCGAGCGCGTCCTCGAAGCCATCGAAGCGATCAGGGAGGAGCTGCGCGAGCGTCTCGTCGTGCTCCGGGCCGACAGTCGTCTCGTCGAAGCGCAGCGACTCGAACAGCGGACCCGGTTCGATATCGAGATGATGACCGAGATTGGCCACTGCAAGGGGATAGAGAACTACTCGCGCTTCCTTTCGGGGCGCCGGCCGGGAGAACCGCCCCCGACCCTCTTCGACTATCTTCCGGCTGACGCGCTGCTGTTCATCGACGAAAGCCATGTGACCGTGCCCCAGCTCGGCGGAATGTACCGCGGCGACCGCTCGCGCAAGGAAACCCTGGTCGAGTATGGTTTCCGACTTCCCTCGGCCCTCGACAACCGACCCCTGCGGTTCGACGAGTTCGAGCGAATGGCTCCGCAGACCATCTTCGTGTCGGCAACGCCCGGGCCGTACGAGGAATCGCATGCCGGCGAGGTCGTGGAGCAGGTCGTGCGTCCCACCGGTCTGATCGACCCCAGGGTGGAGGTGCGCGGCGCGTCGACGCAGGTCGACGATCTTCTCTCGGAGATTCACCGCCGCGCCCGCGCCGGTGACCGGGTGCTGGTGACGACGCTGACGAAGAGGATGGCCGAGGATCTCACCGAATACCTGGCCGAGCATGAGGTGCGGGTGCGATATCTGCACTCCGACATCGACACCGTGGAGCGAGTCGAGATCATCCGCGATCTCCGTCTCGGCAAGTTCGATGTGCTCGTGGGAATCAATCTGCTGCGCGAGGGCCTGGACATGCCGGAAGTGTCTCTGGTGGCGATTCTGGATGCGGACAAGGAGGGATTCCTGCGTTCCGAGCGCTCGCTGATCCAGACCATCGGAAGGGCCGCCCGGAACATCAACGGCACCGCGATTCTCTACGCGGACAACGTGACCGGCTCGATGCAGCGCGCCATCGAGGAGACGAACCGGCGCCGCGACCGGCAGATTGCGTTCAACCAGAAGTACGGAATCACCCCGAAGGGAATCCGGAAAGCGGTCGCGGACATCATGGAAGGCGCCCGCGCGGGGGGGGGCGGCTCGCCGCGCCGCCCGGCGCGGGTCGCGGAATCGCCTGGCGAGTACGAAAAGATGCCGCCCGCGGTGTTCGCCGCGCGCCTGCGAAAGCTCGAACAACAGATGTACCGTCACGCTGCGAATCTGGAGTTCGAGGAGGCGGCGCTGGTGCGTGATCGGATGCAGGATCTGCGCGATCGAGGACTGGCGGCCAATGGTTGATGGAACGGTCGAAAGAGCAGGTGGTGGAGCAGGTGATGGAACGCTTGCGGGCACTGGTGCGACTCGGTATCGTCCGCGCCTCGACAGGCGCGTAGCTCAGTGGTAGAGCACCACGTTGACATCGTGGGGGTCGGTGGTTCAATCCCACTCGCGCCTACCACCTGCACGACGGCACGCTCGGAATGGAAGTCTTGAGTACATTCCCTGTCCCTCGTAGAATTCACCGATTGAATCCTCCGGATTCGGGGCTTGGCTACGTCCGGTCCCGTCCATTGACGGATGTCGGCGGAACGGGTGAAGAGTCCGAGCGGGAGCGCTTGATGTCCTGTCATCCCGAACTTGCGAGCCAATTCTGGAGACGATAGAGATCGCCGCGGAAAAACGAAATCGTGTCAACGGCGAAATTCTCGCCGAGACAGTGCGTCTCATATCGGATGGTGGAGAGCAAGTCGGTATCGTTGACCGTGCCGACGCACTGAACGCCGCCGAAGAGGCAGGGCTCGACTTGGTGGAAATCTCGCCCAACGCGGAGCCTCCGGTCTGTCGGCTGATGGACTTCGGAAAGTTCCTTTTCCAGCAGAACAAACGTCGGACGGCCGCCAGAAAGAAGCAGGCGAACGTACAGGTCAAGGAGATCAAGTTCCGTCCCGGGACGGAAGAAGCCGACTACCAGACGAAGCTTCGCAACCTGAAGCGATTCCTGTCGCACGGAGACAAGACGAAGGTGACGCTTTGGTTCCGCGGCCGGGAGATGCGCCACCAGGATCTCGGAGCGAAACTCCTCAAGCGGGTGGAGGCGGATCTTCAGGATTTGGCGAAGATCGAGCAGTATCCGAGAATGGAAGGCCGGCGCCTGTCGATGGTGCTGACTCCGAGGAAGTGACCCCGAGGAAATGACGTATCGCAGGCGACTGCAGCTCAAAATCTGGCGAGGTTGCCTCGGAATCGACGAGACACGTATCGAAGCCACTCGACTTCCCGCGAGACCCTGACCGCAGCGACGGTTGCGCTCTCGATCCTGTCGTCCGAGAACCCGCTTCGAATCCTTGGCTGGACCATGAAGATCGACGCCATTCGAGGCGTCCAGGAGCGGGCTGGAACATGCCGAAGATCAAGACAAGTCGAGCCGCGGCGAAGCGCTTCAAGCGCACCTCCGACGGCCGATTCAAACGCAATCAGTCCCACCGTCGTCACATCCTGACGAAGAAGAGCACCAAGCGAAAGCGCCACCTGCGCCCGCACGAGACCGTGGCCGCGGTTGATTCGCCCGGTGTCGAACGGATGCTGCCCTACGGCTGAGGAGAGCTTCGATGCCGCGCGTCAAACGGGGCGTGACCGCCCATGCCCGCCACCGGAAAATCATCGCCCAGGCCAAGGGTTACCGGGGGCGCCGCAAGAATGTGTTCCGGGTTGCGAAGCAGGCCGTCATCCGGGCCGGGCAGATGGCGTATCGGGATCGGCGCCAGCGAAAGAGGCAGTTCCGGGCGCTCTGGATCGTGCGTATCAACGCCGAGGCTCGCGAGAACGGACTGTCCTACAGTCGGTTCATGAACGGCCTGGACCGGGCGGGCATCGAGATCGATCGCAAGGTTCTGGCCGAACTGGCGATCTCCGACAAGACCGCGTTCGCTCGGCTCGCCGATCAGGCAAGGGCCAGCCTCTGAGCAGAATCCGTTTCAGTTTCGGGAAGTCGATGAGGGGGGAAGGCCCACAAGTCCTTTCCCCTTTTTTCGTTCGAGGACTGCTGGAATGAATGACCGGGTCGACGAGATGGTGCGGGATGCGCAAGCTGCAATCGCCTCGGCGCAGACGCTGGACGAGCTCGATCAGATTCGGGTGCGGTTTCTTGGGCGGCAGGGCCGGATCACCATGGAGTCGAGGGCGATCGGAGCGCTGGCGGCCGAGCTGCGTCCGCCGGCGGGCAGACGGCTCAACGACGGTCGTCGCACGATTCGAGACGCCCTGGATGCCCGCAAGTCCGCGCTGTCGGCGGATGTACTCCGGTCGAAACTCTCCTCCGAACAGATCGACGTCTCGCTGCCGGGGCGTGGCCAGTCGAGCGGCGGCCTGCACCCCGTCACCCGCACTCTGGAGCGGATTTCATCGCTCTTTCGCGCCATCGGATTCGAAGTGGTGGAAGGTCCGGAGATCGAGGACGACTACCACAACTTCGAAGCGCTCAACATTCCGGCGCACCACCCCGCGCGCGCCATGCAGGACACGTTCTACTTCCCGGACGGGAGGCTGCTCCGCACCCACACCTCACCGGTGCAGATCAGGGTCATGCAGTCCTGCCCCCCGCCGCTCAGGATCATCGCGCCCGGTCGTGTCTACCGGTGCGACTCCGACCAGACCCATACCCCGATGTTCCATCAGGTGGAGGGGTTGATGGTCGGAGAAGGCGTGAACTTCGCCCATCTGAAAGGAATCCTGCACGAGTTCCTGCGGCGGTTCTTCGAAGCCGACGACCTCGAAGTACGGTTTCGGCCCTCCTACTTCCCATTCACCGAACCGTCGGCCGAGGTCGATATTCGCGGTGAGCGCGGCTGGCTGGAGGTGCTCGGCTCGGGGATGGTGCATCCGAAGGTCCTGGAGAACTGCGGAATCGACAGCGAACGCCATACCGGATTCGCTTTCGGCATGGGGGTCGAGCGATTGGCGATGCTCCGCTACGGCGTCGACGACCTGCGTTCGTTCTTCGACAATGACCTCAGGTTTCTCAGGCAGTTCGCATAGCGAGCGGAGCGTGCCGGCATGAAGTTCAACGAACGCTGGATCCGGAAGTGGGTCGACCCGCCGATCGACACTGACGAACTGACCGAACGGCTCACTGCGGCCGGTCTCGAGGTCGAATCGGTTGCTCCCGTGGCCGGAGCGCTCAGGCATGTGACGGTCGCCGAGATCGTCCGTGTGACGCCCCATCCCGGCGCCGACCGGCTGTCGCTGTGCGAGGTGAACGGCGGTGGGAGCGAGACGCACCGCGTGGTGTGCGGTGCGCCCAACGTGCGTCCCGGCCTGCGCTCGGCCTTCGCGCGGGTCGGCGCTCGGGTCGCCGACGGCACGAAGATCCGCCGGAGCAGGATCAGAGGCGAGCTCTCGCAGGGCATGTTGTGCTCGGAGCGCGAGTTGGGTCTCGGGGAGGACGCGGACGGAATCATCGAGATCGAGGCTGAGGTGCCGCTCGGGACGGATCTGGTCGAATGGCTTGATCTCGACGATGTCGTCATCGAGGTGGGTCTTACACCCAATCGGGGTGACTGTCTGAGCATTGTCGGAATCGCACGCGAGGTCGCGGTCGCGAGCCGTCTCGAAATGCGGCCGCACGAGTCCCTGGCGGCGGTCGCACCCCGGATCGACGAGGTCCTGCCTGTCGCGCTCGATGCGCCGCGGCGCTGTCCGCGCTATGTTGGCCGCATCGTCCGCGGCATCGATCCGGCCGTCCGGACCCCCCGATGGATGGCCGAACGCTTGCGGCGATGCGGGGTGCGGCCTCTGTCTCCCGTGGTCGACATCACCAACTACGTCATGCTCGAGCTGGGACAACCGATGCATGCGTTCGACTGCGCGAGAATCGACTCCGGAATTCGGGTCCGAAACGGACGCGGAGGTGAACGAATCACGCTTCTGGACGGCACCGTCGTCGAGCTCGACGACGAGACCCTCGTGATCGCCGACGAGTCGCGGCCGCTCGCCCTCGCGGGAGTGATGGGAGGGCTCGCGAGTGGAGTCGACGACACCACCACGGACGTCTTTCTCGAAAGCGCATGGTTCGATCCGCGCACCATCGCGCTGGAGGCACGGCGCCGCGGGATGCACACTGATGCTTCCCATCGCTTCGAACGTACGGTCGCCTCGGATTCGCAGCGTCGGGCGATGGAGCGGGCCACGGCCCTGCTCGTGGACATCACCGGAGGAAAGCCGGGTCCGGTCGTTGAAGCCGTCGACGAAGCGCATATCCCGCACGTCGAACCCATCGCGCTTCGCAGGGAGCGAATCCGCCACCTGCTCGGCGCGGAGATTCCGGCCGGGGACGTGGCCGACATCCTGATCCGGCTCGGGATGCGGATCGACGAGACACAGGACGGGTGGACCGTGACCCCGGCGCCCCACCGGCCCGACATCGGCATGGAGGTGGACCTCATCGAGGAGGTCGCGCGAGTCGTCGGATTCGCGAACCTGCCGGGAATGCTGCCGGTGGCCGACCTTGGCATTTCCGCGCGGGAAGAGCGCAACGTCGATCCGGAACGTATCCGCGCCCGGCTTGTGGACCGCGGATACCACGAGGCGGTGACCTACAGCTTCGTCGATGCCGCGCTGCAGGCGCGCATCGCCCCGGCGCTCGACAGCGTTGCTCTCGCCAATCCAATCGCATCGAACATGGGGGTCATGCGCACCACCCTGTGGCCCGGTCTCATCGGCGCCGCGCTCTACAACCTCAACCGGCAGCAGTCGCAAGTCCGTCTGTTCGAGACCGGACTGATCTTCATGGCCGAGGAGAACCGAATCCATCAGCCGAAGATGATCGGCGGCATCGCGATTGGACCCGTCGTACCCGAACAGTGGGCCCATCCGTTCCGAATGGTGGACTTCTACGATGTGAAGGGCGATGTCGAGTCCCTGCTGGCATGGTCGGGGCGCAAAGTCGGGTTCATCGCCGACGACGCTCACCCCGCACTGCACCCCGGACAGACCGCGTCGATCATGTGCGACGGCGAACGCATCGGAACGCTCGGGGTGCTCCATCCACGGCTTGCGTCCGAGCTGAAGATCCCCGGCGCGGTCCTGTTCGAGCTTCGCCTTGACTCCATCAGCACCGGCACCGTTCCCGGACTCGAGACGTTGTCCCGATTTCCGGCCGTACGGCGTGACCTCTCGCTCCTGGTCCCGGAAGCAATCTCGGCCTCCACGGTGCGCGAGTGCATCGAGCAGGCTGGCGTGGATGTGCTGGAAAACCTGGAGCCGTTTGACGTGTATGTCGGCGAAGGTATTGATTCCGGGATGAAAAGCATTTCTCTGGCCTTGACCTTCCAGTCTCGATCGCGCACGCTTGGCGACGACGATATCAATGCCGCCTTGCGGGTGATCCTGCACTCCCTGACCGAGAAGCTGGGAATCGCATTGAGGGAGTAACATGGCGCTCACAAAAGCCGACATGGCCGAGAAGCTCTACGAAGAACTGGGACTCAACAAGCGAGAGGCCAAAGAGCTTGTCGAGATGTTCTTCGAAGAGGTATGCGCCGCTCTGGAGGCAGGAACCCAGGTGAAACTCTCGGGGTTCGGCAATTTCGACCTGAGAGACAAGAACGAACGACCGGGGCGCAATCCGAAGACCGGGGAGGACATCCCCATCACCGCCCGTCGAGTCGTGACCTTTCGTCCCGGCCAGAAGCTGAAGGCCCGCGTGGAAGCGTATGCTGGACCCGTCGACAAATAGCGATCTTCCCGCCATACCGGGGAAACGCTACTTCACCATCGGTGAGGTCAGCGACCTCTGTGGCGTGAAGCCGCATGTGCTGCGCTATTGGGAGCAGGAATTTCCGCAGCTCGCACCCCTGAAGCGGCGGGGGAACCGACGCTACTACCAGCGTCATGACGTGATGCTCATCCGACAGATTCGCAGCCTTCTCTACGATCACGGGTTCACAATCGGAGGCGCGCGCCAGCGACTCTCCGGCGAGGAAGCCAGGAACGATGTGAGCCAGAGCCGACAGATCATCCACCAACTCCGAGTGGAACTGGAGGATGTTCTGATCATCCTGAAGCGTTGAGTGAGCTACAATTTGCCGTCACCGGGGCGTAGCGCAGCCTGGTAGCGCACCTGAATGGGGTTCAGGTGGTCGGAGGTTCGAATCCTCTCGCCCCGACCAGATTGCACATGGCGCGATTGAGCAGGCCTCAATCGGCGGAGTTCCGCGACAGGTCCGATCGACATGCTGGCGAGGCTGCCTTCGGACCAACGAGACATGCTCGAATCACCCGAGCCAGTTCGGCGACGCGACGCCGGGTATCGATCGTCACATCGTCCCGTCGGCTGGAAACCCGCTTCGAGGATTCGTCTTGTCGACGAGGGTCTTGCCGACGAGGATCGACACCGCCCGAGGCGTCCGGATGCCTCCGCCGCTGTTCCCGCCCACTGCCCTGTAGCTGGAAACCGATCCCATCGTCTCGATCCGATGCGCGCCTCGGGGCATGCCGCCGGTGGTCGCCGGCGGTGAACACGGCGGGGGCCCGGCGCCCGGGACGGTGGTTCACGCCCGCCGCTGTCGCGAGGATTCTGGTCGTCGGGCTTCTCGTCCTCGCGTCGTGGTCCCTGATCGCCGCCGATCCGGCCACCGACGAATTCGACGCGGCGGTGCAAGCGGCTGAGGCGGGCGATTTCGAGACTGCGGTCGGCAAGTTCAGCGCCCTGGCCGCCGCAGACGACCCGCGCGGAGAGAATGGCCTCGCAGTGTTGTATCTTCGCGGAGACGGTCTTGAGCGGAATGTCGAGCGCGCGGTCGAGCTGTTCCGGTCCGCGGCGACGAAGGGATTGCGCGCGGCGGAGAAGAATCTCGGCGAGTTGTACGCGGAAGGGGCGGGTGTCCCCCGCGATGAGGCACTCGCGGCTCACTGGTTCGGTCTGGCGGCAGCGCAGGGCGATTCCGGCGCGCAAGTCAGACTGGGAGTCATGCATGCGCAAGGCCGGGGGGTATCGCAGGACCATGCGCGCGCCATGGCCTTGTTCCGCCAGTCCGCGGAACAGGGGAACGCAGAGGCGCAGGCGAACATCGGGCATCTGTACCGGGCCGGGTACGGCGTGGCTCGGAATTACGTGCTTGCCTACGCCTGGTACGGCGTGGCGGCGGCAAACGGGTTCGAGATGGGGCCCGAACTGCGCGAGTCGGTGGCCCAGTTGCTCACCCCGTCACAGCTTGAGCAGGGCCGCTCGGTGGCGCGTGGCATCTGGAAGGAGTTGCAGGCCGGTGATTGACGGCGCCGGGAGCCGTGCTTTGCGCGATGGCGTCGTTCAGGCGGCAGGGTTGTGAGATGACCGCGTGCTGAGTCTCGATGCGACGGGCGACTGGTTCGCCGATGCCCGCCGCGTCCCGTCGCCGAACTTCGATGCTCGGCCCTCGGGCTGTGATATCGATCTGATCGTCGTCCATGGAATCAGCCTGCCGCCCGGTGAGTTCGGCGGCCCGCACATCGAGCAGCTCTTCTGCAACTGTCTCGACCCGCATGCCCACGAGTACTTTCGAGCTATCGCCGCGGTGAAGGTGTCGGCGCATCTGCTGATCCGTCGCGGTGGTGATCTCGTGCAGTTCGTCGCCTTCTCGCAGCGGGCCTGGCACGCCGGAGAATCCCGTTTCGGAGATCGGGTCCGTTGCAACGACTTCTCGATCGGCATCGAGCTCGAAGGCACGGATCGCACGCCGTACGAGGATGTGCAGTACGAACGTCTGGGCGGGGTGTGTCTGGCCCTCATGCACCGCTGGCCCGCGATCGGCCCGCACCGGATCGTGAGACACAGCGACATCGCGCCGGCTCGCAAGACCGACCCCGGGCCGGCCTTCGACTGGCCGCGCCTGCACGCCCGGCTGGAGGCTCCACCCCTGTGAGTCCCGAACCGACTCACCCGAACCGGAAGGAACCGGTGATGCGTGGATTGATGGTACTGGTGAGCATGTGGATGATCTGCCTGCCTGGACTCGTGTCGGGCATGACGTGTCCCGAGGCCGACCACGCGGCGAATCGCGCCGCATTCGTCCAGGCGGAGCGGTCCCCTCCGAGAGGTCGCGGCGAGTGGGAACGACTCCGGCGCACCCTCGGCGCCCATCCCCTGTTCCCCTACGTGGAGCTCGCGCGGTTGCGGGTGGGCTGGCCGCGCGTTCCTCGCTCCGAGGTGGAAGCGTTTCTGGGAGACAACCGCGGCGAGCCGGTGACCTTCCGGCTGCGAGGACAGTGGCTGCGTCGGCTCGCCGAACGGCGCGAGTGGAGCAAGTTCACCGAATGGTATCCCGAAGACGCTTCGGTCGAACTGCAATGCCTCCACGCCCGGGCGCGGCTGGAGACCGGGGACCGGCTCGGCGCCCTGTCGGAGGCGGAGGCGCTGTGGATGTCCGGCGAATCGCGCCCGAAGGCGTGCGATCCGGTGTTCGAGGCATGGCTCGAATCGGACCGGTTTACTCCAGCCGCGGCGTGGGACCGGACGGAGCTCGCGATGGCGCGGGGCCGGGTCCGGCTGGCCCGGTATCTCGAGCAATTCCTCGAACCGGACGATCGCCGCCTGGCCGCGGCGTGGCGCACGATCCATGAGAACCCGCAGCGCGTCGGCACGACGCGACTCGACGGAGACCCATCGAAGGTGGAAGGGGTCCTCTCGCACGGACTCGAACGCCTGGCGCGCTTCAACCCGGAAGCCGCGGTGGAAGCACTCACGGCGGTGGAGAAGCGCACCGGGCTCGGCGCCGAGGCGCGGGCCGGGGTCGCGCGCCGCATCGGACTGTCGTTCGCCACCGAACATGATGCGCGCGCGATCGAATGGCTCCAGAGCGTCGATGCCGCATACGCCGACAACCTCGTCCTGCGATGGCGGGTTGCCGCAGCGGCGCTCCATTCGCAGTGGGATGCAGTGATCGAGGGCATCTCCGCGATGCCCGACTCGGAACGGACCCGGGAGCGCTGGCGTTTCTGGCGAGCGCAGGCCCTGGAAGCAGTCGGACAGTTCGACGAAGCCCGCGAGGCGTTCGAATCGCTCGCGCAGGAACGGGATTACTATGGTTTTCTGGCCGCCGACCGGCTGGGAATGCCCTACCGGTTCAACCATCGTCGACTCGAAATCGCACCTGCGACGATCGAACGGGTCGCGACGATGCCCGCCGTACAACGGGCGCTGGAGCTGTACGCGCTTGAACGCCGGGTCGATGCCCGGCGGGAGTGGAACGCGCTCATCCCGGGGCTCGACGAGGAGGAGCTCAAGGCCGCCGCCTGGATTGCGGGGTGCAACGACTGGCACGGACGCGCGATTCTCACCATCGTGCGAACGCCGGATCGGGACGACCTGGAGCTGAGGTTTCCGGTGGCCTACCGGGAGTTCGTGGAGTCGGCAGCGCGCCGCCGGGATCTGCCGCCGGCAACGGTGTACGCGATCATCCGCCAGGAGAGCGCGTTCATTGCGGATGCCCGTTCACCGGCGGGCGCCCTGGGACTGATGCAGATCATGCCGCGCACGGGCCGCATGCTCATGCGGGAAGCAGGCCGGACGTGGCGCGGAAGGGGGCAGCTTCTCGCTCCGGACCTCAACGTGGCGCTCGGGGCGCGATACGTCCGGTCGCTGCTCGGGAAGACGGACGGGAATTTCGTTCTGGCCGCGGCGTCCTACAACGCCGGTCCCCAGCGCGTCAAAAGGTGGCTGCCGGAGAACGGCGATGTCGATGCCGCGCTGTGGATCGACAATATCCCCTTCGCCGAAACCCGCCGTTATGTCCGACGGTTCCTCGCCTATGGTGCCATCTACGAACACCGCCTCGGCCAGACCCCGAGCCGACTGAGCGAACGCATGCCGCCGATACCGGCTCGGGCGGACTCCTGAGACGGGAAGAAGCGCGCCATCCGGCACGGCGGGCGCGGGCCGTACGCTCGTCAAGACCGGATCCGGTCGGGCTCAGGGTACGCCGGACAGGAAGATGTGACCCTGATACGTGCAGAACCGGAGCCACTTCAGGAGGAAACGATTCATCCGCCACTTGCGATCGAGCTCCGGCATCCGTCCCGGAGTCCAGGCGTGGACGGCTCGGGACGCACGGCGGCGGTGGGAGACGATTTCGGCCGCTCGTACGTCGTGGTAGACGTTGATTCGGGCATTCGGCTCGAGCACCCACCCATCTTGATCAGGGAATCGATACGTCAGCCGCAGCGACGCCGTATACGGTTGGCGGTCAACGATTTCGAGGTGAAGGTCGAGGGCACCCGCGACGCGGGACACCATCACCCGATCACATGTCGACAGATCGGGAACGAGCTTGGCGAGCCGGACGTAGCTTGCCTCGTAGATGCGGATGAGGCCGGTGATGTCGCGATCCCCGAACCGCGCCGGGCTCGCCGTTTCCATTCGTACCGTCATCGACATCGCGTCCGTTTCGATCCCGGGTCGCCGATTCGGGGGCATCGGCCGCCGGTAGGTGAAGATCCTGTTGCTCTGCACGGCCGTCGAGTCTGGAAAACTACTGGATGGGGGCGATTAGTCAAGCCTTGCATCCACGCTGCAACTACGCCTTGCACCTACGCGGGAGTAATCAGGATCAGGACCCCGAACAGGGGATGATCGATGTAGTGCAGCTCCCCGGAACGCATCCTGCGCTCCGCCACGAGACGGAACCGGGTCGGCGCAAAATCCGGCGAGGCGGGTTCACCGTTCGCCGGCCGGTGGTAGAGCAGATCGACCTCGACCTGAAGGAAGCGCGCGAGGGAAACCATCACCGTCCCATGTACCAAGGGGTGCCTGGGGTGCTTGGGGTGCCCGGCGCGCAAGCCATCCGCAACCTCGCTCGCGTCGTCTTCGCCGGGATCGGTCCCGAGACGCACCGCACGCGCGGAGCGGCGCGGAACGCCCGGCACGCGCCACCCTGCGTGCAGGAATGGACGATAGTGCGCCGAGCGTCGCAAACTGTTCCAGACGCCCCTGAGCCTGAGCTGAGAGGGCGCTACGGGTCGATACGCACGGGCGACCCCGCCCGATGCATCGCCGGACCGGGACGCAAGGTCGATTGCATTCCGAAGCAGGGGCGCTCCGGGCTCCGCGGGCCAGTGTTCGGCGTGAATCCCCTCGCGGCGCAGATCGTCAAATACGATGATCTCGGCCGTGAACCACCGAGCCGAAGCCCCTGTCGGCAACGCGAGCGCCCCGACCAGAATCACGGCCAGCGCAAGCAGAGATGCCATGCGATCCGGGACTGTCGCGGGCCGGATCGAGCGTTCCTCCGGCATCGGAATGATCCTTCTTTCGCGGAGGGTACGGCGACGGAAAAGTGCAGTGGGTTCCAGTTTTGCGCTCACGCGGCGACCCCGATCTCGAGCGAGTCGAGCAGCCGCCGCACCGCATCCACCCGGCTCGACGCATCGGGGAGATCGCCCGCGAACCGCAGCCGTTCCGCCCCGTCGAGACGGAACCGCCCCGGATCGCTCTGCACCAGCCGAATCACGCTGCCCGGATCGACATCGGGTTCGGGGTGGAACACGATGCGCCCCCCGTTCGCGCCCGCCTCGATTCTTTTCACCCCGAACGGTGCGGCCTGGAGCTTGATCCGCGTCAGGTCGAAGAGCAAGCGTGCCGCCGGGGGGGCGGGCCCGAACCGATCGATCATCTCGACCATGAGCTCCTCGAGTCTCTCCTCGTCCGCCCCGCTTGCGATCCGCTTGTACATGAGCAGACGCGCATGCACGTCGGGGAGGTAGTCCTCGGGAATCAGAGCCGGCTCGCGCACGTCGATCTCGGCCCCGGTATCGAGGGGGCGGTCCAGCACCGGCGCCCGGCCGGCCCGCAGCGCCGCCACTGCGCGTTCGAGCAGCCGCGTGTAGAGCGCATAGCCGACCTCCTGAATCTGCCCGCTTTGCTCATCGCCGAGGATTTCCCCGGCGCCGCGGATTTCCAGATCATGGGTCGCGAGGTTGAAGCCCACTCCGAGATCCCCGAGCGCCTCGATGGCCTCGATCCGCCTCACCGCGTCGGCCGTCATCGCCCGCCGGTCCGGCACGATGAGGTAGGCGTAGGCCCGATGGTGCGACCGCCCGACCCGTCCGCGCAACTGATGGAGCTGCGCGAGCCCGAACCGATCCGCCCGGTTGATCACGATGGTGTTGGCGTTGGGGATGTCGATCCCGGTCTCGATGATGGTGGTGCATAAGAGCACCTGGAAGCGGCGGTGGTAGAAGTCGAGCATCGTGCGTTCCAGGTCGCGCTCGCGCATCTGGCCGTGTGCAACCCTCACCTCGGCGTCCGGGGTGAGCTTGCGCACATCGTCGGCGATACGCTCGATGTCCTCGACCCGGTTGTGCACGAAGAAGATCTGGCCACCGCGGCGAAGTTCGCGTTCGAGTGCCTCGCGCAGCATGCTCCCATCCCACTGGCGAACGAAGGTCTGGATGGACAACCGCTTTGCGGGCGGGGTGGCAATGAGCGAGAGATCGCGCAGGCCCGAAAACGCCATGTCGAGAGTGCGCGGAATCGGCGTCGCGGTCAGGGTGAGGACGTCGACCTCGGCCCGCAGCGCCTTGAACCGCTCCTTCTGGCGCACCCCGAAGCGATGCTCCTCGTCGATGACCACGAGCCCCAGGCGCTTGAACCGGATGCTTCGGTCCAGAAGCTGATGGGTGCCGATGACGATGTCCACCGAACCATCCGCGAGATCGCGCACCACCCCGGCCCGGTCATCGCGAGCGCGAAAGCGCGAGAGCTGCTCGATGCGTACCGGCCAGTCCGCGAACCGGTCGCCGAATGTCTGTTGGTGCTGCTGCGCGAGCAGGGTGGTAGGAACGAGCACTGCGACCTGCTTTCCGGACTGCACGGCGATGAACGCGGCGCGCATCGCCACCTCGGTCTTGCCGAAGCCGACGTCGCCGCAGACCAGGCGATCCATCGGCGCCGGTCGACGCATGTCGGCGACGACCTTCCGGATCGCGTCGGTCTGGTCCGGGGTCTCCTCGAAGGGAAAACTCGCCTCGAAGCCGTGGAGGAGCTCGGATTCGACCTCGAACGCCACTCCCGGCCGGCTTGCCCGGCGCGCCTGCACTTCCAGCAACTCCGCCGCCACGTCGACGACCTTCTCCGCCGCCCGCTTCCGGGCGCGCTGCCACTGGCGGCTGCCGAGCTTGTGCAGCGGCGCCGCTTCCGGATCGACCCCCGAATAGCGCGAAACGAGGTGCAATGAACCGACCGGCACGTAGAGCTTGTCGTCGTCGGCGTAGTCGATGCGGAGAAACTCGCCGGCGGTTCCGCCCAGGACCAGAACTTCGAGTCCCGCGTAGCGCCCGACCCCATGCGCTTCGTGCACCACCGGCGCCCCGATCCGGAGTTCGTTCAGGTCGCGCACCAACCCCTCGGGGTCCCGTCCGCTCCCGCGCCGGCGGCGGCGCTGGGCCGCCCGCGCCCCGAAGAGCTGGGATTCGGTGATCACCGCGACGGACGGATCGTCGATGCACGCGCCATCCTCGAGCTCGGCGACGGTCATGGCCAGGGAAGCGTCGCCATCAATGAAGTCGCCCCATGACTCGACGAGCGCCGGCTTCAAATCGTGGGCGCGCAGAGTCTCCAGCAGGATCTCGCGTCGTCCGGGAGTCTCGGCCACGATGAGGCATTGTCCCTGGTGCCCGGAGAGGAAGTCCTGCAGGTGGCCGATGGGCCGCTCCGCCCGCCCGTCGATGGGCAGCGGCGGCGGTGTCCGCGTCGCGAACTCGACGTTGGCGCCGCGCCCGGCCTCGGCTCCGTGGCGCAGGCGCACGCCGCGAAACGCCGCCAGCCGGTGGAACAGGTCTTCCACCGGCACGAAGATCTCCTCCGGCGAGAGCACCGGGCGTTCCCGGTCGTGGCGTCGGTTCTCGAATCGATCCCCGGTGTCCGCCCAGAACGCGGTCGCCGCCTCGTGGATGTCCCCGGCGAGGACAACGATGGCGCCGGGCGGAAGATAGTCCGTCAGCACCGCGGTTTCCGGAAAGAACAGCGGTAGGTAGTACTCGATCCCGGCCGGCCAGGCGCCTTGGCTGACCTCACGGTAGATGGGGCACCGCGACGGGTCCCCTTCGAACCGTCGCCGCCACGCGCGCCGGAACGCCGACACCGCATCCGGGGACGCCGGGAACTCGCGAGCGGGAAGCAGCTCGATGCGGTCGACCCGGCTCGTGGATCGCTGGCTGTCGGGATCGAACAAACGCAGGCTCTCGATCTCGTCATCGAGAAGGTCGATGCGCAGCGGCGTGTCGGCCCCCATCGGGAAGAGATCGAGCAACGAGCCGCGCACCGCGTACTCGCCGTGCTCCATCACCTGGCTGACACAGGCATATCCGGCGCGATCGAGACGCTGGCGAAAGGTATCGATGTCGAGGCGATCGCCGGACCTGACGAGAAACCGGTGACCGTCGACGTATCCGCGCGGCGGAACCCGCCCCATCGCGGTGCTGACCACGGTGACCACCACCCCCGAAGCGAGCGAGGGAAGTCTTCCCAGGGTTTCGAGCCGTTCCGAGACGAGATCCTGGTGAGGCGAGAAGAGGTCGTAGGGCAGGGTCTCCCAGTCCGGAAAGCGCAGGTTCGCAATCTCCCGGTCCAGGAAGAACGCCAGCTCGGACTCGATACGGTGCGCGGTCCGGCTGTCCGCGGCGATGACCAGCACCGGAGCATCGACCTGCCGCGCGAGACTTGCGATGGCCAGGCCGCGGGCGCTGCCGTGCAGCGATGTCCACCAGGTTCGCGATCCCGTCCCCGGTACTTCGGGGACACACGGCGAGACCGACTGCATGGGGATTCCTCCTTCCCTGGAGTGCGCACGGCGCGCGTGCGCCGCCGGATCAGTCGGTCGTGCGGGGTGAAACATACTCCGCGCGTGCGCCGCCGATCAGTGTCGGTCCCCGCCGCCGCTCATCACGGGGGGGGATACCGTAGCGGTCACGGTAACACTTGCTGAAGTGGGGTGCGGAGACGAATCCGCACGCGAAGGCGATATCCACGATGGGCCGGCTCGTCTGCAGCAGAAGCTGACGCGCACGACCGAGCCGGAGTTCGAGGTAGTACCGCGTCGGAACGCAGTGCACGTGCTTCTGGAACAGTCGTTCCAGTTGCCGCCGCGACAGCCCCACATGTCGGGACAGCTCGTCGAGGCTCATCGGTTCTTCGACGTTGGCCTCCATCAGGGCGATCGCTTCGACGAGCTTCGGCTGGCTGGTGCCGAGGCGATGCGTCAGCGGGATACGTTGCCGATCGTTCTTGCCCCGGATCCTCTCGCAGATGAACTCCTCGGAAATGGCCGCGGCAAGTGGACTGCCGTGTTCGGCCTCGATCAGATTGAGCATCATGTCGAGGGAGGCGACACCTCCGGAGCAGGTGTACCGGTCCCGGTCGATCTCGAAGAGCTTGTAGGTGACGGTGATGTTCGGATATTCCTCGCGCAGGCTGGCGAGGTTCTCCCAGTGGATCGTGCAGTGATACCCGCTGAGCACGTCGGCCCGGGCGAGCAGGTACGTACCGGTGCAGATGGCACCGAGCGGCACGCGGCGCCGGGCAAGCCGGCGCAACCAGGCAGTGCAATTCCGGTCGATGTGGGTGTGGATCCGCTCTCCGGCGCAGACGAAGACCAGATCGGCGTTCTCGACCGAGGTGAAGTCTCCATCGACCTGCACCACGAGACCGTTGCTGCTCGCAACCGGCGCACCTCCCGCGCTGACGACCCGCCATCGGTACAACGGCTCGCCGCGGATCCGGTTCGCCATCCGCAACGGCTCCACCGCGCTGCTGAAGGCGATGAAGGAATAGTCGGGAATCAGGGCGAAGATCACCTCGCGGGGATGGGCCCCGATGCGGGGGAGGGTGATCGATTCGGAGCTTCGCATCGCAATGAGCTCGTCGGTATGCGGACGGACGACAGGGCGACGATGCGACTATCCCCCATCGCGCCCGCGCAGGCAACGCCGACCGACCGGCGACCGAACCCGGGTGACCTTGGGCGACCCCAAGTGACTCCAGGCGACCCTGAGCGGCTCGACCGTTGCCGCGGGCTGTAGGAGAATCCTGCGGGTAACAGAGGTGCGGTCGGGTGGCCGCGAAAGGGGGAGTTCCCGATGGAAGAGATTGGAACCATACCGGCGCGCCGGGGAGCCGCTGCTTTCGTGCAAAGGGGGCAGTACGTGACCGTCGTCAACACCCACGGCGAGCAGGTCGTCGATACCTGGGCGTTCGTGCGCCACGACCTGCGGGAATTCATGTCGATGGAGCACACCCGGGCAACGCTCGTCAAGATCATGCCGACAGTCGGCGACTACCTGTACACGACGCGCCGTCGCCCGATCCTGAAAATCGTGGAAGACACCTCCCCCGGTATCCACGACACCCTCATGGCCGCCTGCGACAATTATCGCTACGGTCTGCTCGGCTGCACCGAGTACCACGACAACTGCACCGACAACCTGTGGGCCGCCATGCACGGCCTGGGGCTCACACCGCCGGAAACGCCGAGCCCCCTCAATCTGTTCATGAACATCCCCTGGCAGAGTGGAGGGGCGCTCTCGTTCGACCCACCCGTCACTCGGCCCGGCGACTCCATCACGCTCGAAGCGCAGCTCGACGCGGTGGTGGCGTTCTCCGCCTGTCCTCAGGACATCCTGCCCATCAACGGGAAAGCGGGGCGGCCGACGGAAGCACACTTCCGCATCCATGACGCCGGAGCGCGAAACGGGGAGAGTGCGGCATGAGCGCATACGTCATCGCTGAAATCGAGGTCAGCGACTCCGAGACATTCGAGGAGTACCGCAGACTCGTCCCCCCGACGATCGAGGCGTTCGGAGGTCGCTACGTGGTGCGGGGCGGGGCCATCGAGGGCCGGGAGGGTGGATGGCACCCGAAGCGGCTCGTGATCATCGAATTCGACGACGCGGCGCGGGCGAAGGCATGGCACGATTCCGACCTCTACGCCCCGGCCCGGGCCCTGCGCGAGGCGTCCACCACCACCCGCATGGTCGTGGTCGAGGGCGTGTGAACAGCTCACGCACGGCGCCGGAAACCTTCACGAGCCAGACCGAACCAAGTCGAACCAGGCCAAGCCAGGCCAAACTCGGCTGGGCCAGGCTGAACCAGGCCGAACAGACATCGAGCGGTCGATCATGAAACAGACATCCTCGAAACACGGAATCCGCATCACCCTTCCCCCCGGAGACACGTTGTCGGCGACCCACCTGCTGGGACCGCATTTCGAAGCGTTCCGGTGGTACGAATCCCGCGAGGCCCGCGACGACGCCTTCGAAGCAATGCAGCACAGCCCCGGCTACTACCGCCGCGGCGACGCCCCCTCCCAGGTGCTGTCGAAGGTCGATCGCTGAGCTGCACCTGAAGGCGACAGTTCGTTTGTCGGTACGGGAGATAATCGATGTCGGCCGACAGGATCAATGATGATCGCCCCCGCGTGGTGGGCCTGATCCGGTTCCTGAACAACCTGCTTGAATCCTGGCAATTGGAGGCCACGCAAGCGATCGTATTGCTCGGCTTGGATCCTGGTGACGAGTCCTACGCAAGCGCGGTGCTGACCGGGTGGGTCCCACTCAAGGGACGCGACGCCAAGGATCGAATTGTCTATCTCTACCAAATCCGCAAGACACTGTCGGCACTGTTCCGAGATGAGTCTGTGGAAAACGAATGGCTTCGTGAGCCCCATACGCTGTTGAATGAACGTTCACCGACGGACCTGATCCTGGAGGGGTCAATGGAGCATCTGCTTCTTGTCCGGGAGTATGTCGATGCGGCAGCCGGACGTTGAACGTGCTGGAATCCCTTCCCACTCGGAATGTTCGGCAGACGGTGGTTCGGTTCCAACGCTGGCGACGTGACGATGACTTTCTGCGTGATCAGGGTCTGGATCCGAGCCAGGTCACGGAGATGAAAGCGTTCCTTGAATCACGCGGAATGTCCGATTCGCTCGAGAACCTCATTGATGATCTGTTCACGCCGAAGCCGAGACTGTCGAAAATCGATTTTTCCGGCTCACAGTTTTCCGATGACTCGTTCCCGGTAGGCTATTTCTCGCTTGAGGCCGACACTGCCAAGGCAGAGATTCAGTACTGGTTTTCCGCAACTTTCGCGGGCAGATCGAGTGGCCCTCGAACCGGGTGGTACTCGCGGTTTAGCTGTGATTTTCGGGGTGATGTGAAGGATCTACGCCCAATGGCAGCAGTGTGATCTGACTTGACCCATAACAACAACTACACGTTCTGCAACCAGTTGGGCGATGAAGCTGTTTCCATCGGTTTGCACGCGCTTCTGACCCCATCGGCGCGGAGATCCGGGGGTACCAATGTTCCTGTATTAGCACGATCCGCGTTGAGCAATCCGCGTGAACATTCGTTGGTACCCGTGACATACGTTCCCCCGAGCGGAAACACAGCACCCTGAGAGACGTTCCGTTTCAGTCGTATTCTTCCAAGCTTGGGATGCCGCTCTCCATCGCATCCGGGCGATAGTGCTGATGACGCCTTGTTGAAGCGGCTGCTGTGTAGATTTCAGACTTATCTTGCTCGGCGTCCGACAGTCGATACCTCAGGCATGGTGTTTCTCCACGATCCAGCACCGCAGGAGGTATTCGGCTGTGAAGACACTCGGAATCCCCAGCTCAAGCGACGTGATCGCCTGGCACCATGCGTCCGACATTCGGGGCGCCGTTCCGAGAGGTGCTGTCCCCAGTGCCACCAGGATGAGGCTGGTACTCGTCCGCTCCAGGATCTTCCGTGCTCGCTCCTCCGGATTCGGTGGCGGCTATCTCAGACTCTCCATCGTGCGTTGTCTCCTTGTCCTTCTGTGCTGCGACTCTTGGTGCGCTCGGTACCCATGGCCTCAAATACTGGCCCACCTGGGTGTAAAACTCCGGGACATGCGTCTCGAGCGCTTGCACGATGGTCTTGGGTCCCTCCATTCTTCGGCCCAGATCGCTGATCAGCTTTACCTCGAATCGCCTCGGGCAAATCTTCGGATCGTCCTTGCTCAGGACGCCCGGGTCTTCGCGCACTCTGGCAAGGGTTGCCTGAAGATCCTCTCGTCGCCCGTACGCCGCCTTGAGGTAAATGCCATCGTCGCGCGTCTTGGCGAGTTGCCGCAGTAGCCAGTTCACGCGCGCCTTCGCCGTCTTGCGGTCTTCGGGGGCGCCGATTGTCATGCTGCTCGTCAGCGTCTTGCCCCGAAGGTCCGCGTACACTTTCAGACTCGATACACCGTCCGGGATCAGATATTCGACTTCCAGTCCCTGCTCTTTGCAGAGTCCATCGAGCACGCGGCTGATGAATACCGCCGGATCGTCGCGTTCCGTCCGGTTGAGCTTCACCGGTACGGGCTGATGCAACAGCTCGGTGAGTTGCAAGCCGAGATCCCGGGTTTCCTGAATCCACGCTGCGGCGACCTCAAGGGCCGCTTCGCTGCCTTTCTTGATCCCGGCTCCGGCGGAAATGGCCTCGGTTATCTCCTTCCAGCTTGCAGGCATCCGGTCGAACCGGGTCACACCAGTGCTCGGGTGACCGAGGAAGCGCACCAGATGCTCGATGACCCAGCGGTGATCTCGATCCTCGATCTCACCGCCATCGGTCAGAAGTCGGCAATTCGTCAGGATTGATCTCCAGGACCAGTGCAGGAGGGTGACGCCCTTCGGCGTCTTCCCGCGGTAGGTCGGATGGTGATTCGCAAGTACCGCGAAGTCGTTCGAGATGGTGATCAGAGCGTCGATCCCGCTCCCGCGGGTTTCTGCGAGGTACGATTCGATTTGCTCGCTGTCGAGGCTTGCCTTGCCGATTTTTGCCTCCAGCAGTGCCACCCATTTCTGTCCGCGTGTGCTTTCGACTTCGATTCGGCCATCCGGTCGGTTGGTCCCCTTCTTGCCGGTCGGTCCGATCTCGGTCCACGCGCTCAGTCGGCTCTTTTTCCCGAGTGGGGCACCCTGTGCCTGGAGCAAGCTCCTCGCCAGTTCCGGTACCTGTTCCATGCAGGCGAGGAGGATCGACACCGCCCGCTTTTCCTTCGAGCCCTCCGAGAGCGCCGGGAACAGAGCCGCTCGCTGCCCCCTCTCTTCACCCTGACTGCCGTCTTTGTCGGCTGTGCGCGTCCTCATTGTCGCTGCCTCCCTCTTTCGCTTCGTCAGTGTACCCGGAAGCATTCGGGGGAACGCTCTGTGACAACAAGGGGGTGAACGGCCGTTGGCGGAAACGGCGGGAGTCGATGGCGGGGGTGACAGCGGTTCAGACCTGCGTCCATTCGGAGATGAAGTCGTCGATGCGCGTGCGCGCGGGCTCGGTGGTCACGCCGATGGTCTCCGCGCGCAGGTAGATGATGATGAGGGTCAGCGCGGTCAGAGCGGTGTCGTCGTGTCGTCGCCGGGCCTCGCGATGCTGGGTCTTGAAGTGGACGATGATCGGGCCGTAACGCGAAGGATCCTCTCCGCCCCGGGCATGGGCGGTCTCGAGGTCGTCCCGGACCCGGAGCGCCGTCGCGCGGATCTTCGAGCTCGATGCGGTAGCCATCGCGGTCTCGATGATCGTGGCCGCGTCCCGGTCGAGCCGATGCGCCTCGCGTCCCGGACCGAACCATCGGGCAACGATTTCACCTGTTTTCTGAAGAATAATATTCATATATATATATCAATTGGATATGTCGATTATCTGATGTGAGTTAGGAACTGCTTGGTGGTCGACAGCGATCGCCACCGGACCCGGAACCCACGCTCGAAACGGCCCCGAACGGACGCTATGGAGGCCGAACTCCCGCCGGCGCCGCACCGTGAACCGGCCTTCCGGAGCGCCACCAGGAATCGGGTTCGGCGAGTATCCTCGAGTATCCCATGGATTCCGGTATGCTCTCGCCGCCGGGTAGTGTCTCACTCCGATTCCTGAACTCTGGACAAATCCTGCGTATACAGACGGGAGACCCCGGGCGAAATTTCAAAGTGAGACACTATCCGCCGCTGCGGTCCGCGCGGACGAAGCGGAGCCAGAGTTCGCGCGCAAACCGCAGTTCTTTCACCCATCCAGGAACAAATCCGGAGGACGAGGCGTTGGCCAAGAGCGACATCGAGATTGCCCGGGAAGCGACGCAGAAACCGATCGCGGACATCGGAGGCCGGCTGGGAATTCCTCCGGAGGCGTTGCTGCCCTATGGGCACACGAAGGCGAAAATCGATCTCGGCTACATCGACTCGCTCTCGGAGAAGAAGGACGGGAAGCTGGTGCTGGTCACCGCGATCACGCCAACCCCGGCCGGCGAAGGCAAGACCACCACCTCGGTGGGGCTCGCCGACGGCCTGAACCGCATCGGCCGAGAGACGCTGGTCTGCCTGCGTGAGCCGAGTCTCGGACCCTGCTTCGGGGTGAAGGGCGGCGCTGCCGGCGGCGGCTACGCGCAGGTGGTGCCGATGGAGGACATCAACCTGCACTTCACGGGCGATTTCCACGCCATCGGCGCCGCGAACAACCTGCTCGCCGCGTTGGTCGACAACCACATCCACCAGGGGAACGCCCTTGGCCTGGACGCCCGGCGGATTTCCTGGAGGCGGGTCGTCGACATGAACGACCGGGCGCTGCGCGAGATCGTGTGTTCGCTCGGCGGCATCGGCAATGGCTTCCCGCGTAGCGACGGCTTCGACATCACCGTCGCCTCCGAGGTGATGGCCATCTTCTGTCTCGCCTCCGACCTCAGCGATCTGCAACGCCGCCTCGGCAACATCGTAGTCGGGCAGACGCGCTCGCGCGAGCCCGTGACGGCGCGCGATCTGAAGGCCGACGGCGCGATGACGGTGCTGCTCAAGGACGCACTCGCCCCCAATCTGGTGCAGACCCTGGAGAACAACCCCGCCATCATCCACGGGGGTCCGTTCGCGAACATCGCCCACGGGTGCAACTCGGTCATCGCGACCCGCGCGTCGCTCAAGCTCGCGGACTACGTGGTCACCGAAGCCGGGTTCGGGGCGGACCTCGGGGCCGAGAAGTTCTTCGACATCAAGTGTCGCAAGGCGGGCATCGCCCCCGACGCGGTGGTGCTGGTGGCGACGCTGCGGGCGCTGAAGATGCACGGCGGGGTGGCGCTCGCGGATCTCGCGCACGAGAACGTCGACGCGGTGAAGGCGGGGTGCTCGAACCTCGCCCGGCATCTTGCGAACCTCAAGCAGTTCGGCGTCCCGGTCGTGGTCGCGGTCAACCAGTTCTCGGCCGACACCGAAGCCGAACTCCAGGCGGTGGTGGATGTCGCGAGCCAGCAGGGCGCGCGGGCCATCGTCTGCGCTCACTGGGCGAACGGCGGCGCCGGCACGGAGGCGCTCGCGCGCCACGTGGTGGAGATGGTCGAAGCGGGGGAGGGCGCGTTCAAGCCCCTGTATCCCGACGAGATGCCGCTGTGGGACAAGGTCGAGACGGTGGCGAAGCGGATCTATGGCGCTTCCGGCATCACCGCCTCGGCGGCGGTGCGCAACCGGTTCCGGGCGCTTCAGGACGGCGGGTATGGCCACTTCCCGGTGTGCATGGCGAAGACCCAGTACAGCTTCTCGACCGATGCGTCGCGCAAGGGCGCCCCCGAGGGACACGAGGTGCCTGTCCGCGAACTGCGACTGTCGGCCGGCGCGGAGTTCGTGGTCGCGATCTGCGGCGACATGATGACGATGCCCGGTCTGCCGAAGAAGCCCGCCGCCGAGGGCATACACATCAACGCGGCAGGCCGGATCGAGGGGTTGTTCTGATCTCGACTGTCCTCGGCTGAAGCTGAGGCAACCTTTGGCCGCTGCCGCATCGAGGCGGTCGAATCAGCGCTGAAGCTCCCGGACCCCGCGGTCGATCCCCGCTACCGTGAGTGGGTACATCCTGCCGTCCATGAGCTTGTTCAGCATGTCGATTGAAGGAGTGGTCTCCCAGCGCCGTACCGGCTCCGGGTTGAGCCAGACGGCGTGCGGGTAGCGCGCGAGCATCCGCCCCATCCACACCGCGCCGGGTTCCTCGTTCCAGTGCTCGACGCTGCCGCCCGGATACGCGATCTCGTACGGACTCATCGTCGCGTCGCCGACGAAGATGACCTTGTGGTCGGTGCCGTAGGTGCGCAGCACCTCGGTGGTCGGAATGCGTTCGGCGTGCCGGCGGCGGTTGTCGCGCCATACCGACTCGTAGAGGCAGTTGTGGAAGTAGAAGTGCTCCAGGTGCCGGAACTCGGTCCGCGCGGCCGAGAACAGCGCCTCGCACCGGCGGACGTGATCGTTCATCGAGCCGCCGACATCGAGGAAGAGCAGTACCTTCACGACGTTGCGCCGCTCCGGGACCATTCGCACATCCAGCAGCCCCGCGTTGCGCGCGGTGGACCGGATGGTGCCGTCGAGGTCCAGCTCGTCCTCCGCCCCCTCGCGCGCGAACTGCCGCAGGCGGCGCAGCGCCACCTTCAGGTTGCGGGTGCCGAGCTCGACGGTGTCGTCGAAGTCGCGGTACTCGCGTCGATCCCAGACCTTGACCGCGTGTCGGTGGCGTGAGTCGTCCTGGCCGATGCGCACGCCCTCGGGGTTGTAGCCGTACGCGCCGAACGGCGAGGTGCCGGCGGTGCCGATCCACTTGCTGCCGCCCTGGTGTCGCCCGCGTTGCGCTTCCAGGCGCTTGCGCAGCGTCTCCATCAGCTTCTCCCAGCCGCCCAGCGACTCCACCCGCGCCTTCTCCTCCTCGGTGAGATGCTTCTCGGCGAGCTTGCGCAGCCATTCGAGCGGAACCTCGCCCGCTACGCGCTCGAACCGCGCCTCCACGCCCTTGAAGTGGGCACCGAACACGAGGTCGAAGCGATCGAAGTGGCGCTCGTCCTTGACCAGGGCGGCGCGCGACAGGTGGTAGAAGTCTTCGACGTCCGGCCCGCAGACATCGCGGTCGAGAGCGTCGAGGAGCGCCAGGTACTCGGTGATCGAAACCGGGATGCCTGCATCCCGGAGTCTGAGGAAGAACTCGACCAGCACCGTTGCGTCTCCGCGTCGTCGCCGTCGCCCATCAGCCCCGGCGCCGGTCGAGGAACAGAAGCTGCTCGAACAGATGCACGTCCTGCTCGTTCTTCAGCAGGGCGCCATAGAGCGGCGGGAGGATGGCCTTGTGGTCGTCGCTGCGCAGCGCTTCGGGCGGGATGTCCTCGGCCACCAGCAGCTTGATCCAGTCGAGCAGCTCCGAGGTCGACGGCTTCTTCTTCAGCCCCGGCACCTCGCGCATCTCGAAGAACACCTCCAGCGCGCGTTCCAGCAGATGCTTCTTCAGCTTCGGGTGATGGACATCGACGATCTCGCGCATGGTGTCGGCGTCGGGAAACCGGATGTAGTGGAAGAAGCAGCGCCGGAGAAAGGCGTCGGGCAGCTCCTTCTCGTTGTTGCTGGTGATGATGACCACGGGACGGGTCCGCGCCCGCACCGTCTCCTTCGTCTCGTAGACGAAGAACTCCATGCGGTCCAGCTCCAGCAGCAGATCGTTCGGAAACTCGATGTCCGCCTTGTCGATCTCGTCGATGAGCAGCACCGGCTGCGTGTCCGACGCGAACGCCTCCCAGAGCTTGCCGCGCACGATGTAGTTGGCGATGTCGTGGACCCGGGCGTCGCCGAGCTGCGAATCCCGCAACCGGGCCACCGCGTCGTACTCGTAGAGTCCCTGCTGCGCACGGGTGGTGGACTTGATGTGCCACTCGATGAGCGGTCGGTCGAGGGCGCGTGCGACCTCGATCGCCAGCATCGTCTTCCCGGTCCCCGGCTCACCCTTGACGAGGAGCGGGCGCCCCAGCGTCGCCGCCGCGTTCACCGCAATGGCGAGGTCGCCGGTGGCGACGTAGCGATCCGTACCGTTGAACCTTCCGTCGTTCATCGTCATCTCCGGTGTCGGGGAATGCGTGATCAAGTCGAACAAGCTGGTTGGGCCGAACAGGTCGGGTGAGCCGAACAGGTCGGGTGGGCCGAATCGGCAGGGTAAGCCGAACAGGCCGGGTAGGGCTAACCGGGCCGATCGTATCGGGCGGGCCGGCATCGCCGCCCCGTGGTTCGGCTCGACGGCCACTCAAGCCCCGGCACCGACTGTGCCGATCCTCCCGCGATCACGTCAATCGACGAATTGCTCCTCCGCCATTCCGACCGGGCCAAAACATGCGCGCGAGGTCGTCCCGAACCGATGCTCCAGAGGCTCGAATCTCGCCGGAATCGCACTGCGCGACAGCCTCACGGGATGCCATCGGGAATCCCGCATGCCCGAATCCGCAGGCACCGGAGCGGGTCACTGCCCGCGGCCACGCCGGCATTGCTCCACATGCGGGTTGCATTGCCGGCGTGGCTGGTTCACCCTCTCCCGCATGACATCCAGCAGGTGCCCGCTGTCGGGCCGCCTGCTCAATACAAGAGCCATCAGGGGCCCGGGTTTGGCCACCCGAGCCGGGTGAATAGGCAGGAACCACGTCACGTGCACCGTGCTGGGTGTCAACGGCCCGGCGCCCTTTTCGGGTGTCGGACTGTTGGACGCATCACGGAGCGGCTGGTTCCGGATTTCGAAATTGCCCGTGCAAGGCACACCGGGAAATCCGGGTCAGGCGCATCAAGAGGCGAGGCGAGGCGGTCGGGCATGACCATCCCGCCTCCGGACCCAACGACGGGGAAAGCCATCGTCATGGCTGACTTCAGTACCGGCGCTTTCCCCTAAAGGCCGCTTTCGAGCCCCAATCCCCGGATGGTACGGACCGGCTCCGCCCTCGGTCGGGGCTGAGTCGTGCACGCCCACCGGCGCCGCCATCCCGACGGCGGCGGGAGCGCTCGCGAGCGGCCTTGTCGTGCCGAATGCACCGCCGAGCCATTCCGGTGGCGACGCGGCCGGACTCGGGGTGGCACCAGCGGTTCCGGGATCCGGCTCGAAAGGCGCAAGAGCGTGCAACTCTGCGCCGACGACAACCGAGGAGAAGCGAAGATGCAACTGCGAAACCTGATGATGATGTTTCCCGCGGGACTGCTGGCGAGCGTGCTCGCCGGATGCGGAGGCGGTGGCGGGGGTGGTGGTGGCGACAACGTGCGGCCGAACATGGATAACCGACCGCCGTCATCCGAGCCACCGACCGTGAACTACGGGGCGCGAGCGGAGCAGCAGCTCTCGACGGCACGCTTCACGACCAACCAGCCGATGGTTCTGGAACAGGTGGGGGCGCACCATGCCTATGCGCGCGATCTGACCGGTAGCGGGGTGCGCATCGGAATCGAAGATTCGATCGTCGACTATACGCAGCGGGCGGAATTCGGAAACCGAGTGAGGACAAGTGAGGCCGATGGCGCAAGCCTTGTCTATTGGCGGCCGCCGGGGCGGGAGAACTCCTACGACGCAGTGAGATGCCAGTTCAATCCACGATGCGTTGTATACACCATCGACAGCCAGGGGGACGAAAACGCCTATAACCAAGCAGTCGAGGAAATCGTACGGCGCGATGGCTGGCCGCTCCGTGACGACGAAACCTTCCTTGTCGACGACCATTACAGCGAATTTGATCCGATTGATCGTCTGTATCGAGCGTACGAAGTTCCGACCCCCTACGGGGAGGGATCTCACGGCACGGCCGTGGCTTCGACCGCTGCCGGCCGGAACCTTGGCATCGCCCCTGACGCAATCATTATCCCGACTACCATCAACTTGACCGATGATCAGGAAGACGGATCCCTTGTAGCGGCCGAGTTGCTGTCTCTTGCTATATCGCTGCCGCCAGCGGAGCGCACCCGACTCGATCAGGAACTCGCCGGCATATTACGCAACGACTATGCGAAGTTCGACATCATCAACCGCTCGTTCGGACCGGACACGCCCCCGAACCCTGTTGCGGATGCCTCGGCAGTGGCCGACAGCGACAGGTTCTTGACACGTCACCTTCCGTCCACACGAAGGGCGTTCGTCCAGCTCGATCGCGCCCCGGACGATAGAACCGTTATCGTTTATGCCGCAGGTAATAAAGGGCATGAACGTCCTAATCCGGAAACGGCACTCCCGTACTACCTGCCGGATGTGCGTGGACACCATGTCGCAGTGGCAGCGACAGACCCAAGCACGAAGCGTATAGCGAGATACTCGGATCGTTGCGGACCGCTACCCTCGAATTGGAACCGCTCCAGACATGGTCGCCACTTCTGCCTGGTCGCGCCCGGCACTGTACGTGTCCTCCAACCCGATGCTCGCACGCCAGGTCAAGGGCGTGTCGAGGTGGATGGGGGCACAAGCTACGCCGCCCCCATCGTCTCCGGCGCCCTCGCGTTGATGATGGAACATTTCCGGGGAACGCAGGGCAACACCGCCATCGTGCGTCGGATGATGGACACCGCCGATCGGACGGGGGTGTATGCGAACTCGGCGATCTACGGCGCCGGACACCTCGACCTGGAGGCGGCTCTGTCGCCGGTGGGCGGCTTGAGCGCGGGGCAGGGCACGGCCTCGCTCGGGTCGAGCCGACTGTCCACGCCGAGCGCATTCGGAGCGGTCGGAGACCGCCTGGGCGGGGCGGAGGTCGCGACCTTCGACGCGCAGGGGTTTCCCTTCTGGATCCCCGCCTCGGATCTCGTCAGTGCGAGCGGGACCTCGGGGTCGGCCATCCCTGCCTTCGACGATCCGATGGGCGAAGCCCCGGGCGCTGGTCTGGAGACGTTGTCTCTGGCCTGGTCGGAGCACACCACCGACACGAACAGCCCCCTCGGGGAGGGCTTCACCTTCGGATTCGGTCCGGGGTCGGCCAGCGTCGCGCGGACCTCGGACGGCAACCGATGGGGATGGGGCGCGAGCTTCGCCGACGGCAGCTACCTCGGGTCGAGGGCCTCAGGCGCATTCGGCCATGACCTGCGCTCGGGGATGGTGTGGGCGAGCCGGTCGTTCAACCGTGAACTCGGGCGCGGCGTGACCTTCCACGCCGGCGTGACCCTCGCGGCCGGCCGCGCCGACTACGAGAGCGACGCGATGTTCGAGGCGACGCCGTCGCTGATGTCTGCGGCGAGCGTGCGCGTTGCGAGCCGCGGGACCTCGCTCACGCTCGAATCGCCGATGCGGGCGGAATCGGGCACCGGCACCTTCCGCCTCGAGACCGGCCATGTCGAAGACGGCGTGCGTCAACGCGAGACCGTCCGCGTCGGGCTTCGTCCCGACGGCCGCGAACTCCGCGCGACCCTTCGCCACGACACCCCCCTGGCCGTCGCCGGCCGGATCGCCGTTGAAGGCTCGGTCGCGCACGACGCGGGCCACACGGCGGGCGCGCGCGAAGGGCGCATCGGCCTGGCGTGGAACGTCACGTGGTGAATGGCCCACGACTCGGAAGAATGCCCGGGCCCACGCCCGGGCATGTGTTGGTTCACGCATTGGTTGTAGCCGTGCTGTCCCTGTTCGCAGGATGCGGCGGCGACCCGACCCCGAAAGACCGGGAAGCGGACATCGTCCCGCCGGCTGAACCGGAAACACGAGGGGGGATGATCTACACGCCGAGAGGCACCGATGCGAACGGATGCACGCTGTACTCGGTGCAAGTTCCGGGCGGGATCGCTCCGGCCGCGATGTTCTATCAGGACGAGGACGGAAGATTCGTCTTCGGGCGCCCCGAGAAATGCATGCGCCACGCCGCGGCGGAATAAGACGATAACCCCGGATCACCTATGCGGTCCCGGGCGCCTGGAGCCGATGCGCGTACATGTGCTCGTAGTGTCCGATGACCGCCTCGTAGGCGGTCCTGACCCGGTCGGGCGCCTGGGTGATGTCGACGTGGCGGGTCTTCTGTGGTTTCAGTCCGTCGGAGTTTCTCAGGTTCTCGTGAAACGAGCCGCTGTCCCACCAGCTCACCTCGTCGCGCGCGCCGGGCTCCCAGCACAGCGCCTTGGGGATGAACCGGATCCCGACCGCATCGCAGTACACCTCCACCATCCGGGCCGGATCGGACAGCAGGTCGTCGCTGTCGAGGACCGGCGGCGCCTCGCCGTGGCGGCCCGCGATGCGGTCGAACAGCGCCCGCTGCTCCACCACGCCCACCTCTCCGGGATGAAAGTCCGGCCAGTGCCTGAACATCGACGAAATGGTCTTCGCGGGGTCCCGAATGAGGAAGCTGTGGTTGAACATGCCGAGGCGTTCGTCGTTCCACATGTGGGCGACGTAGTGGGGGAAGTCCTTGGAGAACACCGGCCCCTTCGCGGCCGCCTCGCGCAGGGTTTCCCACACGCTCTCCAGCGTCAGTCCGGAGGTGCGCACGCTGTCCGCCCGCACTCGGGGCCACAGCGGCGCCTCCCCCTGGTACCAGGCTTCGCCGAACGGCTCGTGGAAGCAGGTCAGATCGCCGCGCATGCGCATCATCCACTCGAACGCGGTCGAGGTGGAACGCGGGACGGCCCACAGCGCGAGGATCCGGTGCATGGGCATCATGCCGCTGGAGTGAGGGTAGAGAGCAGCCGCCCGCGCGATCCGGTCGGAGCGAGGCTCAGGGTCTTGAAGATCCGCCAGTAGAGGGCGGTGTCGGAGGACACGATGGGCAGGCCGACCAGCGCCTCCAGTTCGGTTTCCAGGGAAGCGATACGCTGCGGCAGCCCGTCTGGACGACGGAAGTTGGGCATGCCGTTGACGACGATCGCCTCCGCCCCGGGGGCGCGCTCCGCGGTGCGCTGCATCGACTTCGAGGCCATCTCGCCGGGGAAGATCCAGTGCCGGGCGTTGACCGTCGCCTGCGCGTCGTAGAGACCGAGATCGACGAAGTTGCCTGCATAGAGCAGGTCGAAGCCGGCTTGGCGAAGGAATCGGGCGATGCCGTCGCGCCAGTCGGGCCAGTAGTACACCGAGTTGAGCGCGATCTTCTCCACCCCAAGCTCCCGCAGCCCCTCCACCAGACAGTATCCGGCCATGTGAAACGGCGTCTCGCAGGTCTCGCTCAACCGGGCGCAGAACACTCGGATATCCTCCGGCGTCGTCCCGTTGCAGTGCACCCAGTTCGTACCGACCTGCCCCGCCACATCGGCACCGTTGTTCGCCATGCACTCGACGAATTCCTCCAGCAGGTGGAAGTTGTCGGCCCGCTGCGCGAGCTCGTGAGCGTACCCCGGAACGTGCAGCATCCGCCCGTGCACGCCGACCCCTTCCGGAGCCATGCGCAGGAAGTCGGTGGGGGCGGCGTCGAAATCGTGCGGTGGCGCGGTGAAGCCCACCTGGTATGGGAACAGCCGGTTGGCGGGGTCCGCCCACCGCGCGGGTTTCTTGTACACGGTCAAGTGTTCTCGGTTTGCCGGTGTCGGGGGCATCGATGTCCGGACATTCTATTTGCTTCGGCCCGAACCGTTCCCGATGCGACCGGGGGGCGGAGCTTCGCGGACATTCGAGGGGAGGGCTGCGGCTTCCGCGCGCCCCGCCCCTCACGCCCGCTTGCGCGGCAGTACCAGGTGCTCGATCCAGTTCCGGACCTCGGCCTGGCGCACATCCTCGTTCATGATGTCCTCGTCGATGCCCAGCCGCCACGCCAGGTCGCGCCGGGACGGGTTCTGGTGCAGGGTTTCCAGCGTGTTCACGTAATCGCAGGCGGCCTCGACATCGGCGAAGAATCCCATGCCGGTCAACCGCTCCCGGCGTGCGTACGTCAACCGCGCCAGCTCGTGCAGGTCGTACTCGGGGTGGTACTGCACCGCCCAGAACGTGCCGCGGCGATGGGTCACGCACACCGCCTGCACGCTGGAGAAGGCGTTTCCGGCGAGGTTGAGCGCCCCGCTCGGGAGATGTGTGATCTCGTCCTCGTGGGAGATGAACGCGTCGAATACCCGCGGTTTGCCGAGGTAGAGGGGATGGGCGCGTCCGTCGTCGGTGAGGGCGATCTTGCGCGCGATGCCCATCTCGCGTCCGCGCGGATTCGCCGCGCACCGGCCCCCCGCCGCCACCACCGCGATCTGGGCCGCCCAGCAGCTCCCGAAACTCGGAACTCCCGCCTCGAAGGCGGCGTGGGCGAACTCGACCTGCGGGTGCACCGCCGGATCGTCGCCGTCGTACACCGTGAGGCTCGATCCGGTCCACGCAATGCCGTCGTAGGCGGCGAGGGCGGCGCCGTGGGGCAGGGCGGCGCCCGGGTCTGCGGGATACAAGATGTCGACCGTCGCGTCCGGGTGGCAGCCGAGCAGCATGCGCTCGTAGAGCTTTCCCGCGCTGGTGGCACCGGCGGCAACGAGGCCTTCGCGCCCGTCGCGGCGGTATCCGTCGATGACCAGGAAGTGCAGGGACGCCATCACAGGATTACCGACCGGCGCCGATACGGCGGCCGGGGCCGGCGCCGACGAGGCGCTCGACCGCAGCCGGCAGGTCGGCGGCCTGCGCGCAGATCGCATCCGCAGTGCTGCCCGCCCGGTCGCGATCGCGGGTGGCGGTGAACAGGATCGCCCGCATGCCGAGCGCATGCGGGCCACGGACATCGTTGTGCTCGCGGTCGCCGATGTGGAGCATTTCGCTCACTTCAACGCCCAATCCCTCCGCCGCCTGCCGGAACATGTGGGGATGCGGCTTCGAGCGGCCGACCTCGTCGGAGAATGCGAACGCGCCGAAATGGCGCAGCAGTCCTTGGCGATTCAACCACTCACGCAGGCACCGGCCGGGGGAGTGGATCGCGTCGGACACCACCGCGAGAGGATAGCGGGCGGCGAGCGCCTCGATGGCGTCGCCGATCCCCGGCACCGGATCCGGCATCACGTCGATCTCCATCTCCTCGATCCGCGCGGTGACATCGGCCAGGACTGCATCGGGCAGCGCGCGGTCGAGGCCGCGGAGCAGCACCGAGAGCCGCTCGCCGACGGACCATGTGACGTGCTGATCGTGCCACACCTTGTTGAAGGCGGCGTCGGCCACGTCGTAGGCGGCGTCGACGACGCCAGCCGGAACCGTTCCGTGATCGACGAGCGCTTCCCGCACCAGCGCCCGACGCGCCTCGCGTTTGGAGGGCAAGCCGGCCGCGGCTCGCTTCGGCTCGTCCGAATCGTCGTGGATGACGGTGTCCCACAGGTCGAAGGTGATGGCGCGGATCATGATCGCTCCCGGTCTCAGGCGTCGAAGAATTTCCGCATCACGCCGACGGCGTGGTCGATCCCGTCGGCGTCGATGTCGAGATGGGTCACCAGGCGGTTCGGATTGATGGGCCGGATGAGCACCTGGTGCTGCTCGCAGTGGGAGACGAAGTCCTCGACCCGGTCCGGCGCCACTTTCGCGAACACCATGTTGGTCCGGACCGCGTTGTGATCGACGTCGATGCCGTCGACGTGGGCGAGGCCATCGGCCAGCCGCCGGGCGTTGGCGTGGTCCGCTTCGAGCCGCTCGACGTGGTGGTCGAGGGCGTGGATTCCGGCCGCCGCGATGAACCCGACCTGACGCATGCCGCCGCCCACCACCTTGCGCCATCGTCTCGCCTCGGCGATGAAATCCCGCGCGCCGACCAGCACGGTGCCGGCGGGGCAGCCGAGCCCCTTGGAGAGGCAGATCGACACGCTGTCGAACAGCGACATGATCTCGACCGGCTCCACCCCGAGGGCCACCGCGGCGTTGAACACCCGCGCCCCATCGAGGTGCAGGGCGAGGCCGTGACGGTCACACAGGGCGCGCGCCGCGCGCATGTAGTCGAGCGGCAGCACCCGGCCCGAAATGGTGTTCTCCAGACTCAGCAGGCGGGTGCGGGCGTAGTGGAAGTCGTCCGGCTTGATGGCGGCGGCGACCCGATCGAGATCGAGAGTGCCGTCCGCCTCGACCTCCACCGGCTGGGGCTGGATGCCCCCGAGCGCGGCCGCGCCCCCGCCTTCGGTGCGGTAGTTGTGGGCGCGTTGACCGCAGATGTACTCGTCGCCGCGGCCGCAGTGGGTGAGCAGCGCGAGGAGGTTGCCCTGGGTGCCGCTCGCGACCAGGAGCGCGGCTTCGTGGCCGAACCGCTCCGCCGACATGGCCTCCAACCGGTTGACGGTCGGGTCCTCCCCGAAGACGTCGTCACCCACCTCCGCTTCCGCCATCGCGGCGCGCATGGCCGGTGTGGGACGGGTGACGGTGTCGCTTCTCAGATCGACTGGCTGCACGAGGGGCTCCATTCAGGGTTTGGTTAGAGGTTGATTGAGGGTTTGGTCGGGATTTTGGGGGATTGCAGGCGCCGCATGGCGCAGGAATACGGATCATGCGCTACAAGCCCGGCCGGCGAAATACCCGAGCTACACCGCAGGCCACACCTGGGTCACCGTCAGGTGGCGGAAGACGGGCTGGCCGGGGCGTAGGCCGGAAGGCGAAAGCTGAACGTGGTACCCCGCCCCAGGGCGCTCTCGACCTCCAGCCGGGCGCCGTGAAGCTCCACGATCCGTTTCGCGATGGCCAGGCCGAGGCCGGCGTGGGCGGTTCCCCGATGCGCGTTGTCGGCCTGGTAGAAGCGGTCGAACACGCGGGGAAGGTGCTCGGGCGCGATGCCCGGTCCACTGTCGGACACCATCACCCGCACCGCATCTCCTTCGGCGGCGATGGGGATGCGGATCGCCCCGCCGTCCGGTGAATGCGACAGCGCGTTGTCGATCAGATTCTCCAGCACCCGTTCGACCAGGGCGATGTCCGCGTCGACCATCGGCAGCCCGTCCGCGGCGTCGATGTCGATGGTCGATCCCCGGTGGCGTGCTTCGAGCTGGAATTTCTGCGCGATGTCACTGGCAAGCTCGGCGAGCGAGATCGGCTCGCATACCGGCGCCTGCTCGTGCGCATCGAGCTTCGCGAGTTCGAAGAGATCACCCACGAGCCGGCGCAGCCGCTCGCTCTGATCGAGCGCCACCGCCAGGTAGCGCTCCCGCTCGGCCGGGTCGAGCTCCACGTCCTTGAGCTTCAATGTCTCCAGGTAGCCGTGCAGCGTCGCCAGCGGGGTGCGGAGATCGTGCGAGACATGCGCCACCATCTCGCGCCGCAGGGCGTCCGTCTTCTCCAGCGCGTCGAGCTGCTCGCCGATGCGCGCCGCCATTTCGTCGTACGTGCGTCCGAGCTGGGCGATTTCGTCGCCGTCGCCATCCCCATTGCCATCGTCATTGCCCGGGCCGCCGGTGGTGAAGGGTTCGGAGGCCCGAAACCCCGCCGCTCGAAACCGATCGATGTGGTGGGTGAGACGACGGAGTCGGCGGGTCATCGCGCGCAGCACCACGAGCCCCGCCAGCGACCCCACCACCACGCTCACGATCAGAGCGAGGGCGCTGTAGCGCGCGATGAAGCTGGTATGCAGCAGCGCGGCGATGGAGTCGACGCGCTCTCCCAGGAGCACCACGTAGAGGTACCCCTGCGGATTCTCGTCGCTCGGCACCGGGGTGACGGAGAAGGCCTTCCGGCCGTCGTGGCTGCGCGGATCGTCGCCGAGCAGAGGATAGGCGGCGTCGCCGGAGAGGAACGCGCGCACCGGTTCGAGCGAGATCCGCTTGCGCTTCACGACCCCTGGATCGGCGGAGAATGAGAGTATTTTCCCTTTCAGATCAATCAAATAAATCTCTATGCTCGGGTTGATTATCATGTAATCGTGAAACATGCCCTTCAGGGCCGACTCGTTGATGCGTCCCGCCTCGACGAGATTGCGATCCGCCACCAGGTCGCGAGCGAGATCGCGGTTGAGGCGTTGTTCGGTCGCCTGCAGATGGTGTCGGGTCGCGAACAGGGTCAGCGCCGCGTAGAGGGCAGCGATCGCGAACACGATCGCCACCAGCGCGACCGAGAGTTTGCCGTAGAGGGTGCGGAACATGTGGTGCGGCGGATCAGAGTTCCGGCGGGGTATCGTCCGCGCGTGGCTCGCTCGCCGGTTCGGAATGGTCGCCAGCGTCGAGGCGGTCGGAGAACTTGTACCCCACCCCCCACACTGTGAGGATGTAGCGTGGGCTGGAGGGATCGCGCTCGATCTTCGCCCGCAGGCGGTTGATGTGCGAGTTCACGGTGTGCTCGTACCCTTCATGGTTGTAGCCCCAGATCTGGTCGAGCAGCCGCGGGCGGTTGAACACCTGTCCCGGATGACGCGCGAAGTGCAGCAGCAGGTCGAATTCGCGGGCGGTGAGAGAGACCTCCGCGCCGTCGATGCTGACGCGCCGCTTGTCGGTCTCGATCCGGAGCGCGCCGCGTTCAATGACCTCGTCCGCGTCGATCGCGCCGGCCGGGACGGTGAGGGCCTCGACCCGCCGGAACAGCGCCCGGACCCGGGCCTGAAGCTCGCGCACGCTGAACGGCTTGACCAGATAATCGTCCGCGCCCATCTCCAGGCCGAGCACCCGGTCGAGTTCGCTCGACTTGGCGGTCAGCATCAGGATGGGGACATAGCCCGGCCGGGTGCGGATCTCCCGGCACAGCGCGAGGCCGTCCATCTCCGGGAGCATCAGATCGAGTACCACCAGATCGTAGCGGCGGCTCGACACGAGCTCCAGACCCCGCTTCCCGTCGTGGGCGACATCCGCTTCGCACTGCACGTCCCGCAGGTGCAAACTGACCAGCGCCGCGATCTCGCGGTTGTCCTCGACAATGAGCGCGCGGCGTGTGGTCATGGGTTGCGTCCGATGGGTTCCGGATTCGGGTGGCCTGAGAACTCGGGTCCAAGGTTGTGACCGGGGTTGTGACCGGGGTTGTGACCGGGGTTGTGACTGGGCCGTAGCCAAGGCCCAGCCACGGCTGTTCAACCGATCACAAAGGGGTTCGCCATCTCCTCCGCGGTCGAGATCCACACGCTCTTGGTCTGCATGTACTCCAGGATCGCCTGCTGCCCCAGCTCCCGACCGAGACCGCTGCGCTTGTAGCCGCCGAAGGGCATGGTGTAGCTGACCGCCCGGTACATGTTGACCCACACCGTGCCGGCCTGGAGACGCTCCGACATCGTGATGGCGCGCCGCATGTTCTCGGTCCACACCCCGGCCGCGAGGCCGAAGACGACATCGTTCCCGATCGCCACCGCGTCGTCGTCGTCCTCGAAGGGGATGATGGAGAGCACCGGGCCGAACACCTCCTCCTGCGCGATCCGCATGTCGTTGCGCACCCCGGTGAAGATGGTGGGCTCGACGAACCATCCGTCCCCGCACTCCGGACGTTGCGCCCGGCCGCCGCCGAGCACCGTCTCGACGCCCTCGTCTCTGGCCACATCAATGTAGCCGAGCACTTTCTCGAACTGCGGCAGATTCGTGACCGGCCCCACCTGGGTGTCGAGAAGCATGGGATTGCCCATCTTCGCGGTCTTCGCGAACGCCACCAGGCGGTCGACGAACTCGTCGTGAATCGACCGCTGGACGAGGAGCCGCGATCCGGCGATGCAGGTCTGACCGGTGGCGGCGAAGATTCCCGCCACTGCGCCCTTGACCGCGTTGTCGAGGTTCGCGTCCTCGAACACGATGTTGGGCGACTTGCCCCCGAGCTCCAGGCTCACCCGCTTGATGTCCCGGGCCGCGGTCGAATAGAGGTGGGCGCCGGTGCGGTCGGAGCCCGTGAACGCAACCTTCCGGACCAGCGGATGCTCGACCAGCGGCTGTCCCGCTTCCGCCCCGAACCCCGTCACCACGTTCACCACCCCGTTCGGGAACCCTGCCTGCTCGACCAGCTTCACGAACTCCAGCAACGAGGCCGAGGTGTACTCCGACGGTTTCAACACCACCGTGTTGCCGGCCGCCAACGCCGGCCCGAGCTTCCATGCCACGAGCATCAGCGGCGAATTCCAGGGAATGATGCCGACGCACACCCCGAGCGGCTCGTGACGGGTGAAGGTGAAGGCGGGCTTGTCGGCGTGGATGACGGAGCCCTCGATCTTGTCCGCGAGTCCGGCGTAGTAGTGGTAGATGCTCGGGGCGTAACGAAGTTGCGCCGCCATCTCGCTCAGCAGCTTGCCGTTGTCGCGCACCTCCAGCGCGCCGAGCCGGTCGGCGTTCTCCGCCACGAGGTCCGCCAGACGGCGGAGCAGCGCGCCGCGCTGCGACGGGTGCATCCCTCCCCATCCCGGGGACTGGAACGCCCGGTGCGCGGCCCGCACCGCGCGGTCGGCATCTTCCGCGTTGCCGCGCGCCACCAGGGACCAGGGCTTTGCGGTGAAGGGATCGAAGCTCTCGAAGTACTCACCGGACGCCGGCGCGACGAACGCGCCGTCGATGTACATGTCCAGCTTCTCGAGGGTTTCGGTGACGGGCATCGTGCTTGCCATGGGGTGCGTTCTCCTGTGGGCAGAGGGTTGAGTCGGGGCTTGGTGGCGGATGCAGCGCCGGTCGATCGGGACGCACTCAGCCGAGTTCGATTCGGCCTTCGAGCGCATTCTCGTAGAGCGACTCCAGGGCCGGCGTCGTCAGCCCGATCGGATTCGTCGCGGACGAAGGGTCGACGAGGGCCATGGGCGCGAGCCGCGACGCCGCGTCGGCGGGGACTCCGATGTCGACGAGGGTACGGGGAATGCCGATCCTCTCGCGGAGATCCAGAACCCAGCTCACCACACCTTCGAAGCTCGTCTCGTCGAGCCCGAGGCCGCGGGCGAGTCCGGTCATCTTCCCCTCGATGGATGGACGGTTGAATTCCAGCACATAGGGCATCACCACCGCATTGGTGAGCCCGTGGTGAGTGCCGTACACCGAGCCGCACGGATGGCTCATCGAGTGCATCGCGCCGAGTCCCTTCTGGAACGCGGTCGCTCCCATCGTCGACGCCACCTGCATGCAGGCGCGGGCGGCAAGATCGTTGCCGTCGGCGCAGGCCGCCGGCAGCCACTCCTTCACGAGGCGGATCCCTTCGAGCGCGATGCCCTGCGCCATCGGATGGAATACCGGCGAGCAGAAGGCTTCGAGGTTGTGCGAGAGGGCGTCCATCCCCACCGCGGCGGTGACGGGCGCCGGCAGTCCGACGGTCAGCTCCGGGTCGGCGATCACCGCCACCGGCATCATCTTCGGATGGAAGATGATCTTCTTGGTGTGGTCGCGCCGGTCGGTGATCACCGACGCCCGCCCGACCTCGGAGCCGGTGCCGGATGTGGTCGGCGCCGCCACCACCGGCGCGATCCCTGCGGGGTCGGCGCGGGTCCACCAGTCCTCGCGATCCTCGAAATCCCAGATCGGGCGGTTCTGACCCGACATCAGGGCCACCGCCTTGGCGGCATCGAGGGCGCTGCCCCCGCCGAATCCGATCACCCCGTCGTGGCCGCCGTCGCGGAAGGCGCGCACACCCTCCGCCACATTCGCCTCCACCGGATTCGCCTGCACGTCGGAGAAGATCTCGCAGGCGAGACCGGCGGCGCGGCACATCTCGGCCGCATCGGACACCATCGCCATCGAGGCCAGCCCCGGATCGGTGACGAGCAACGGCCGTTCGAGCCCGAATTCGCGACAGATCCGCGCGAGCTCGCCGATCCGCCCCGGCCCGAAACGGATCGAGGTGGGATAGTGCCAGTTGCCGGTCAGGGTGTACGGGTCGATCGTGGGAGTCATGGGTGTTCTCTCGGTCGTCGATGCCACCGGCGAAGTGGTGGAGTGCGGAAGCGCTGTGGCTTCGAATCGGCACTACCAAATCCTGCCGGAAAAGATTACCGGAAAGGTTGCCGGTAGTGGGTCGGTCTGAAATTCTATCGGTGATAATGCCGGGCGGCGTACTCCAGAAACCCGACCGGGACGATGACCTGTATGGACCGGTATCGGGGCGAGCCGGGTCACCTGGTGATCTCCGACCGGGACGAATCGAAGCGGTGGGAGGAGAAGGTTTACCGACGCGAGGAGTCGCTCGACGGGCGGCCGGTAACGCTGTGGGGAGCGTAAGCGACCGACTCCGACGTCCGCGCCTGGAGCTCCTCCGCCGCTGCGCCCTCCGGGCCGAGCAGCACCGCGATCCAGTGGGTGTCGGGGCGAGAGTCGAGCGCGATCTTGATCATCATGGTGAGCGGGACGGACAGGAACATGCCAACCGGGCCGAGCACCCATCCCCAGAACACGAGCGACAGGAATACCACCAGCGCCGACAGGCCGAGGCCGCGCCCCATGAACCGCGGCTCGATGATGCTGCCGACGATCACGTTCACTGCGAGGTAGCCGACCGCCGACCACAGCGCGGCTCCCGGCCCGAGCTGGATCGCCGCGAACAGCACTGCCGGCACCGCAGCGATGATGGAGCCGATGTTGGGCACGTAGTTCAGCAGGAACGCGAGCAGCCCCCACAGAATGGGGTAATCCACGCCGAGCACTGCGAGCCACAGCCCGATCGCGACCCCCGTGCCCAGGCTCGCGACGGTCTTGATGACGAGATAGCGCTTCATGTTCTCCCGGAAGGCCGCGAACCGGTCGAGAGCGTGCTCGGGGTCGTCGGCCACCGCCCGGAACTTGCGCGGGAAGCTCGCGGTCTCGAACAGGATGAACATCACTGTCAGGAAGATGAGGAACGCGTTTCCGAGCACCCGGCCGAATCCGTTGAGAAGGTCGGCGACAAGCTGCACCGCCGCCCCGGGTTCGAAGTGGCCCATGTACCCGCTGGCCGGGAGGTCCATGCCTCTGGCCCGCAACCATTCGAGCAGAGGCAGGATCTCGGCGTTGATGCGCGCCCGGTACTCCGGCAGGTCCCGGGAAAACTCCCGAATGGAGGTGCCCACGAGCACCGTCACTCCGACGCCCACCCCTATAATGGTGCCGATGACGACAAGCATGGCGAGCCATCTCGGCAGCCCCTTGCGCTCCAGCCAGAACAGGGACGGCGCACTGATGATGGCGATGAACACGGAGAGCAGGAAGGGCACCACGATCGCCTCCGCCGCCCGCATTCCGGCCACGATCACCACGAACGCCGCCGCCGTCAGCAGCACCGACGCCGCCCTCGATCTCCCGATCGCTCCGTTCACCCCCTTCATCACATTCACCCCGGCCCCGCTCAGGTTGCGCTCGCTACCGGCAGTGTATCCCGCATCATCCCGCCGCTCACCGCGCCCGACCCGGAATCGGCCATTCCCGCTGAATCGACCGCTGCCTCCCGTACTCCATGGGGCCAGGTCATCCTCGCGCGAGAAGACGACCGTGGACGGGTTCTCGCCCACGCTCCGCGGGGCCGGGCGGTGGCGGGAGACAGACGCGATCCCAGCCGCCGAGGCGTGCCGTCATGACCGCTGACATCCCCATCGTCGCGCTCGCGCAGATGGAGGTGCGCGCGGGGAGGCCGGATCTCAATGTCCGGTCCATGCTGGGGTTCATCGAGCGGGCGCGGGAGGCGGGAGCGTCGATCGTTGCGTTTCCCGAGATGTGCATCCCCGGCTACATCCTGGGCGACGCCTGGGAGATCGATGCACTCGTCGAGGACTGCGAGGGCTGGAGCGCGGATATCCGCGACGCGAGCGACGGGATCGCGGTCGTGTTCGGCAATGTCGCCCTCGACCGTGGCGCCATCGGCGAGGACGGCCGGATCAGGAAGCTCAACGCGGCGTGGGTGTGCCACGACGGGCGCTTCGTGAAGCGGCCGGGGCTGCCCGTCCCGCTGCCGCATGGCGTGCATCCGAAGACCCTGCACCCGAACTACCGATTCTTCGATGACGACCGCCACTTCCACTCCCTGCGCAAGATCGCCGCAGAGACCGGCACCCGGATCCGCGACTGGATGGTCCCGTACGAGATTCGGACCGGGGGCGGCGTCGTACGGCTCGGGGTGCAGCTCTGCGAGGATATCTGGCATCAGGATTATCGCGACCGCGACGGGCCGCTCGACACCCTCCGCGCCTGGCATCGAGCCGGGGCCGACCTTGTCGTCAACCTGTCTGCGTCTCCGTGGACCTGGCAGAAGAACGACAAGCGCAACCGCGTGGTACGCGAGGCGATGGCGCGGGCGCCGGTGCCGTTCTTCTACGTGAACAAGGTGGGGGCGCAGAACAACGGCAAGAACATCCTGGTGTTCGACGGCGATACCTGCGGATACCGCACCGACGGCTCCATCGCCGGTCGGGCGCCACCCTGGCGCGAGACGCTGCTGGTGTTCGACGGATGCTCCGGGACGCTGGCCGGCCGGGCGTCGGCCGACAGCGCGAGCCATCGAGCCGACGCCGGCGCCACCCCGACGGAGATCGAGACGATCCACGACGCGATCATGATCGGGCTCCGGCACCTCGACCACGTGCGCGGGCACGACAACCGCTATCTCATCGGGGTCAGCGGCGGCATCGATTCAAGCGTCATCGCCTGCATGCTGCGCATCGCGTTCGGGCCCGAGCGCGTCTTCGCGGTCAACATGCCCACCCGCTTCAACGCCGACGTGACCCGCGAGAACGCCCGCGCTCTGTGCGGCGCGCTCGGCGTGGACTACCTGAGCTGTCCGATCGAGGATCTCTACTGCGCGCTTTCGGCCCGCATCCGCGATGTCGAGTTCACGCGCGAGAGCGGTGACTACACAAGACTCGTGGACGAGAACCTTCAGGCCCGGATCCGGGGTTCCGACCTGCTGGCGGGGATCGCGGCGAAATTCGGCCTTGTCTTCACCAACAACGGCAACAAGACCGAGGTCGCGCTTGGCTACGCCACCCTCTACGGCGACGTGAACGGCGCGGTGGCGCCGATCGCGGACCTCTACAAGACCCAGGTGTTCGACCTCGCGCGGCACCTGAACGAGGCGGTGTTCGGGCGCGAGGTGATCCCCCGCAACCTCGTCGACGGCGTGACGGTGCCGAGCGCGGAGCTCTCGAACGCCCAGGACGTGACGAGAGGGCTTGGAGATCCGATCAAGTACGGATACCACGATGCCCTGCTGCGCCAGATGATCGAATACCGACGTCATCCTCTCGACATCCTCGCGTGGTACCGTTCCGGCGAGCTGCTGGAGCGCATCGGCTGGGATGACACGGTGCGGTTCCGGCACTGGTTCCCGGAACCCCGGGCCTTTGTCGAGGATCTGGAGTGGGTCGAACGGCAGGTGCGCGTGAACTGCTTCAAGCGGATCCAGGCGCCGCCGATCATCGTGCTGAGCAAGCGCGCATTCGGCTTCGATCTCCGCGAGAGCCAGCTTCCCGAGTACTCGCTGCGAGCCTGGGGGCGCGCGAAGTGGGCACTGCTGGGAGAATGACGTGGTTCGAAGTGTCCGGAGAAGAACATGATCGACCTGGTGCTGCTGAGACACGGAGAGAGCATCTGGAACCGGGAGAACCGGTTCACGGGATGGACCGACGTCGATCTCACCACGCGGGGGGTGGAGGAGGCGCGGCGTGCCGGCCGCCTGCTCGCCGAAGCGGGCCATGGGTTCGACGTCGCGTATACGTCGCGGCTGAAACGAGCGATACGCACTCTGTGGCTGGTGCTCGACGAGATGGATCTGATGTGGATACCGGTGCATCGGAGCTGGCGCCTCAACGAACGGCACTACGGTGCCCTCCAGGGCCTCGACAAGGCACAGACGGCGGCACAGTTCGGGGATGCGCAGGTGCTCGCGTGGCGGCGCAGCTACACCACTCCACCTCCCGCCCTGGAGCCCGATGACCAACGGAACCCGCGCCCCGACCCGCGTTACGCCGACCTCACCGACGACGAGCTGCCCCTGACGGAATGTCTGCACGACGTGGTGGAGAGGTTCCTGCCGTTCTGGCACGGGCGGCTGGTGCCGGAGCTGAGATCCGGGAAGAAGGTGCTGATTGCGGCGCACGGCAATTCGCTGCGCGCCCTGGTCAAGCACCTCGACAGTACGTCCGACGATGATATCGTCGGCCTGAACATCCCCACCGGGGTTCCGCTCGTGTACCGCCTCGACGACGACCTGAACCCTGTCTCCCGCGAGTACCTCGGGGACCCCGAGGAAATTGCCCGCGCCATGGAATCCGTCGCCGCGCAGAGCAGGGCGGATCGTGGCGGCGACAGACGGAGCACGACGGCATGAGCGTGGAAACGCAAGCGAAGGGAGAGATCTCGTTCGAGGATTTTCTCAAGGTACGGATTGTCACCGGCACCATTGTCGAAGCCGTGCTCAATCCCAAGGCACGCGTCCCGGCGTTCGTGCTCGAGATCGACTTCGGGGACCTCGGGCGAAAGAGGAGTTCGGCTCAGCTCACGCGGAACTACACGGCCGAATCGCTCGTCGGCAAGCAGATCGTCGCGGTGGCGAATTTCCCGCCGAAGCGGGTCGCCGGCGTGAAGTCCGAAGTCCTGGTCCTGGGCGCGATGTCCGAAGATCACGGGGTCGTGCTGCTGGAGCCGTCGTTCCCGGTCGAGAACGGGGCGCGGATTGCTTAGCCCGGAAATTTCACCAGTTCGCGAAGCGGTTAAATTTCCGGGTCAGGCGGCGTGCGCAGACGGGGTTCGGTCCGGGCCCTTAGCCATCCACACTCAGCCCAGCCAGATCGAGACAAGCTGCAGATCGTCTTCCGAGAGGGTCCCCGCGGCGCGCTTGAGCCGAAGCACGTCGAGGACGTAGCGATACCGCGCCTCGGAGAGGTCGCGGCGCGCGCGGAACAGGTCGCGCTGGGCATTCAGCACGTCGACCGAGGTACGGGTTCCGACCTGAAATCCCGCTTCGATCGCCTCCGCCGCGGTCTGGCTCGATCGCACCGCCTGTTCCAGCGCCTGCACTCGGGAGATGCCGGAATCGACCCCGAGATAGGCGTCCCGCGTCTCACGCTGGACGCGGCGCCGCTCCCGTTCGAGCAGATCGAGGCTGCGCTGATAGCGGTGCCGGCTCTGGCGGGTCCGGGACAGGATCGAGCCGCCGGAATAGAGGGGGAAGCTCAGGCGCAGGCCGACATCCGCGCGCCGGGTTTCACGCAGCGCCCCCCCGGAATCGCCGTCGTTCAGCCCGAACGACCCGACGGCGTCGAGGGTGGGGGCGTGGCCGGCCCGAATGCGTGCGATCTCCTGGCGGGCCGTCTCCATGTCGCGCCTTGCGGCCAGGAGCCGCAGGTTCTTCTCCAACGCAATCGCCGTCCATTGGTCGATGTCCGCCGGCTCGGGCATTACAAGGTGTGTCTCTCGCAGCGGCGCGAGCCGCTCCTGGTAGGCGCCGGTCATCTCGCGCAGCGCCTCCCGGGCAATGTCGAGCGCGTTCTGGGCGGCGAGGAGCTGGGCGCGCGAGAGGTCGAACCCCGCCTTGGCCTCCTCGACGTCGGTGATCGCGATCAGCCCGACCTCGAACCGCTGTCGGCTCTGCGCGAGCTGCTGCTCGAACGCTTCGAGGGTCGCCTGTGCGAACCCGAGTTCGTCCTCTGCCTCCAGTACCCCGAAGTACCGCTCGGCCACCCGTAACGCAAGATCCTGACGCACCGCGGCGTAGAGCGCGTCGGCCCGGGCGATGCGGCGGTCGGCCTGATCGATCGCGATGCGCCGGTCACGACGGTAAATCGGATGCTCGATGCCGAGAGTCAGGTGGTCGGACCGGTAGTCGGTGCCGTGCTGTCGTTCGTTCCACCTCGTGTCGAACGTGGCGCGGACTCTTGGTCGAAGTTCCGCCAGCGCCTGCGGGAGGATTTCCCGGGCGGCGCGGTGATCGGCGCCGGCGGCGAGGAATTCGGGATCGCTCGTGAGCGCGAGTTCGAAGATCTCGACCAGATCCGAGGCCGATGCGGCCACGGACGCCACCACCAGAACCGCGCCGGCACCCAGGGCCCGCGCCAGCCGCCGGACGCCGGCCTTCACAGCACGAACCGACGCGGCGCTTCCGATCCCGCGAGCGGTGGCAGCGTCGTCTCGAACAGACTTTCCCGAACCCATTCGTTCTGCCCCGTGCGGCGCACGAGCATCGCTTCCATCGCGGGGGCGGAGCCGATCACGACGAAGAGCCGGCCCCCGATCGCAAGTTGCGCCTCGAACGCCGGTTCCGGCACCGGCAGGGAGCCGCCGACCACGATCGCGTCGTACGGTGCTCCGCCCTCCAGGCCCCGACGGCCGTCGCCCACCTCGACCGTGACATTCCCCACGCGCTGCGCCTCGAGGTTGGCGCGGGCCCGATCGGCGAACCCGGGTCTGATCTCGACGCTGGTCACGTGGGCGGCCCGCTGGGCGAGCAGAAAGGTGAGGAACCCGGTTCCGGTGCCGATCTCGAGCACCCGATCGTCGGCATCGAGATCCAGGGCCTGCAGCAATCGACCCTCGACCCGTGGAGGCAACATCACCTCTCCCTCGCCGATGGGCACCGCGACATCGGCGTAGGCGAGGCGTCGGTATTCTGCGGGCACGAACGCGTCGCGCGGGGCACACTCCATCAGCGTGAGCACGGTGCGATCGAGCACATCCCACGGGCGGATCTGCTGCTCCACCATGTTGAAGCGTGCGCGCTCGAAGTCCATCGTCGATCCCGTCCGTCCCGCTCTCGCCGCCCGGCAGTATACGCCGCGCATGGCGCTCAGACCCGCGGCCCTCGCTCATCATCGATGCCGGAGGGCGGGGTGGTCACCGGCAGCGGATCGGCCGAGTCATCACCCGCCGTAACCAGGTCACTCGCCACCGCCGGAAGTGCTTCCGGTGCCGCGATGGAGTCTTCTTCCGATCCTCCGATCGCCTTCACCCCGCCCGAAGGGTCGGCGAAGCGATCGTTGAGACCCTGCACGAGCCGATCCGCGTCCGCAGCCACCCGCGCGATTCGCCGGCGGGCGCCGCGACCCCAGCCGACCGGAGCCGCGGTGGCGACGGACCGCCACGCCTTCGTGTTGCGGACGAACACGCGTGACACCCATGTCCGTACGCCGTCGAGCTCCGGGTCTTGCGCGATGCGGCGGGCGATGAACCGCGCCGAGAGGCGACGCACGAGGAAGTGGAGGTATCCGGCGCCTGCCGCCACCAGGACCACCACCGGCAACGTCAGCCACGGCGTCGAGGCGATGGCGTCGAACCACGGAGCGGAGAACCGCAGGCCGGTCCAGTACCCCGCCGAGATGGTCCACACCGCGAGCAGGAGGGCCAGCGTGCCGAAGATTGCGCCATCGAGCCACAGCACCCCACGCTTCCATGACGCCTTCGCCGCGGTCGCCGCCGGCACTACGCGCTGCTCGATCGCCTTCGCCGTCTTCTCCAGCACGCCGACGATTCGGTAGGCGCGTTCGACCTCGACCTGATGGATGCGCTCGTAGATCTCGGTGACGTCCTCCGCCCGCTTGGTCTCGAAGCGGCGGCGCAGCTCCGGATCCTCGATCGGCATGGCGGCATCCGGGTTGTAGATGCAGTAGAACCGGCCCGCGGTGAGACCGACCTGGGCAAGCGCGCGTTGCCAGGCCGCGAAGACATCCTCGGGGTTGTCCTCACGCGCCGCGTTGTCGATCTGGTTGAGTATGTAGAGGAACTTGCTCGAATCGGACCGGTGGATGGTGTTTCCCACCAGGTGACTCAGCGTGTCCTGCATCGCGCCCGGCTCGGGATGCCGGGCATCGAAGAACACCAGCACGAGGTCGGAGAGATCGACGATGTGGTCGGTGATGCGCAACGTCGCGGTGCGCTGCGCATCGGCATCGAATCCCGGCGAGTCGATGAAAATCCTGCCGCGCAGCGCTTCGCTCCGGCACGTGCGCAACTGGAGATAGGCATCGATGCGGCTCCCTTCGCCGGCGGCCACGCTCTCGATGTCCCGGCTGACCTGGTAGAACGGGAAGCGCGGATCGGCGTCAAGGGCAAGGCCGGGCAGGGTTCGGGGCGTTTCGTCGGCTCCGAAGCAGATGACGGTGAATCGATCGTCGACGGCTTGGTTCCCGGTCGACTGGAGCCGAGCCTGCAGAAAGTGGTTGATGAACGACGACTTCCCCGACGAGAAGGTCCCGAGCACCGCGACCATCGGCCACCACGGCACCTGCGTGGTGAACGATTCCTCGGGCGCAAGGACTCCGAGCCGATACGCCACCTTGTCGAGCTCGCGAAAGCTCTTCACGGCGTCGAGGAGCAGGGGGTTCTCCTGTTCCAGATGGGCTTCGAGCGTGGAGATGCGTTGCTCGATGGAAGCGGACGCGGCCGGCATGGAAGACGCTCCTGTACAGAGGGCAGACGCGAATCGGTGGGACAGGTGCCCCGGCAGTCTATCATCCGGGTCGCAGGGCACGCCTTGGAGGTCAGGAGTCGGGCCGGACCCAGTTGCCGGACCTGCCACCACGCTTCTCGACGAGACGGACCGATTCGATGGTCATCATCCGGTCCACCGCCTTGCACATGTCGTAGACCGTGAGCAGGGCCACCTGCGTCGCGGTGAGCGCCTCCATCTCGACTCCGGTCGGACCGACCGTCTCGATCCGGGTGCGGCACTCCACACGCGGGCGCGACTCGTCGGGCCACAGTTCGACCTCCACGCGGGTCAGCGCGAGCGGGTGGCACAGGGGAACGAGATCGGAGGTGCGCTTGGCGGCCATGATGCCGGCGAGCCGGGCCACGCCGATGACATCGCCCTTGCGATGACCCCCGGCGACGATGAGGCGCAGGGTGTCCGCCTGCATGCGGATGGCGCCCCGCGCCACCGCGACGCGGTGGGTGGCAGGCTTCGACGCGACGTCCACCATCCGGGCACGACCCTGCGCATCGAAGTGGGTCAGGGCGCCGCTGGTCCCGTCCTCGGAACCGCCGCGAGGGTCCGTCTCCGGCGCGTGTCCGTCGGCTCTCCTGATCTCCGCCTCGTTCATGGATGCACGGACCTGCTTCACGATCCGGCCGAATTCGTCCGCACCCCAGGCATGCCGCCCCCCGGTTCCGGCGCGCAGGCCGAGCTTGCGCAAATGCCGCCGGAGGGTCTGCGTGGACACGCCCAGCGCCGCCGCGACATGCTTCGTCGTGTACAGCGCGGACTTCTCGCCGGGAGTGTTCGTGGTCATCGTCGTCGCTCCGCCTCGCCGGTGTCGATCCATGGCCGGTTCCATCGGCGACCCCAAATGGCCGCAAATGACTCTGGATGGCCCCGGATGGCTCCAGGTGGTGGTCGTTTTCGGCCGGGCGGGGATAATACCGGCCCTGATGCCGACCCTGGTATCAGCCCTGACCCGTTCGATGGTGGACTGCGAATGACGATCAAGGTGAAGTTTTTCGCCAGTCTGCGCGAGTCGACGGGCCTGCGCGCCGTCGAGATCGACGCCTCCCGCGCGGAGACCGCTGCGGATGCGTGGCATCTCGCCACCGGGGGGCGGCGGCTCCCCGACGACGTGCTCGTGGCCCTGAACCTGGAGTACACGCATCCCCGAGTGCCGATCCGCGACGGCGACGAGATCGCGTTCTTCCCACCGGTCACCGGCGGCTGAACCGCCTTCCCAATCACCCGGTGCGTCAGGTGTCGAGCACCGATCGGACGCAGTGATACACACTGTGGATGCGGTCGTCGGCCAAGGGCCGGTTATGCTCGTCGGTGACGTAGAACACGTCCTCCGCGCGCTCACCGAAGGTGGCGATCTTCGCGTTGCGGATGCGGACCCGGGCGTCGGCGAGCGTCCAGCCGATGCGCGCGAGCAGTCCCGGCCGATCGGCGGCGATGACCTCCATGACGGTGTGCCGGTTCGATGGATCCTGCGTGAAGCTCACCTCCACCGGGATCGTGAAGTGCTTGAGCTGACGCCGCGCGAGTCGATGCACGCGCCTCGACACCCCGGCGGGCCGGCGCAGTCCGAGCCGCAGGGCGGTCCGGATCTCCTCGTGGCGGCGATCTCCCGCCGGCGAGGCCGTGATGTCCTCGACAACGTACGAATCGAGCGTCATGCCGTTGTTCCCGGTGATGATCCTCGAGTCGAGCACCGTCAGCCCCAGGCGTCCCAGGATCGAGGCGCTGGCCGCGAACAGGAGTTCCCGATCCGGCGCGTAGACGAAGATCTCGATACCGCCGCGTCCATCGCGGACCAGAACCAGCGGGATGTCGGCGGCCGCCGCGTCGAGGATGTTCGATGTATGCCACCGAATCTCGTCGGCGGAGTGGCGCAGGAAGTAGTCGTCGCCGAAGTTGTCCCACAGTCGTGCCGCCGCCTCGGCATCGACTCCGGCGTTCACCACCAGACGGGCCGCCGCATCGCGGGTCTCGCGCACCAGATCGGCCCGCTCGATGGGGTTCTCCAGCCCGCGCAGCAGCGCCCGCACTGCGGCCCGGTAGAGATCGTGCAGCAGGGCGTCCTTCCAGTCGTTCCACAATCCGGGGTTCGTGCCGCGGATGTCGGCGATGGTGAGGAGGTAGAGATAGTCGAGGTGGACGTGATCGCCGACGGTCCGGGCGAACTCCGACACCACTTCGGGGTCGCTGATGTCGCGACGCTGCGCGGTGATCGACATCAGCAGATGGTGCTGGACCAGCCATGCAACGAGGTCGGTGTCGTACCGGCCGAATCCGTGCAGGACGCAGAACTCCCGGACGAGATCCGAGCCCAGCTCCGAGTGGTCGCCGTTGCGGCCCTTGGCGATGTCGTGGAAGAGGCCCGCGACGTAGATGAGTTCCGGCTTGGGCAGGCGCGCGAAGACATCGGCGCAGTGGGGGAACTCGTGGTGGCGGGCGGGGTCGGCGAACCTCCGCAGGTTGCGGACCACGAACAGACTGTGCTCGTCGACGGTGTAGACATGGAACAGGTCGTACTGCATCTGACCCGCCACCTGGCCGAAGACGGGAAGGTAGGCGCCCAGGATCCCGTACCGATGCATCCGGCGCAGCTCGTGGTTGATGCCCCGGGGCTGGCGCAGGATCTCCAGGAAGAGGCTGCGGGCGCGCAGATCGGCCCGGAACCGGTCATCGATCCGGTGTCGGTTTGCGCGAATGAGCCGGATCGTGGACGCGCGCACCCCTTCCAGGTCGGGATGCTGCTGCAGCAGGAGAAATACCTCGAGGAGGGCGAACGGATAGCGGTGGAAGACATCCTTGCGGGTCACCTCCAGATAGCCGTTCACCGCCTGGAAGCGCCGGTTCAGCGGCTTGATGCGATCACGGTGTCGCGCGTGGAGGATCGCCTCCTCGAAGTGCTCGAGGAGCATCTCGTTCAGACGCGAAAGCTCCATCACTTCACGGTAGTAGCGCTTCATCAGACGCTCCACGCCGAGTCGCTCCGCGTCGTCCTCGAACCCCAGCATCTCGGCGAGCCGCCGCTGATGGTCGAACAGGAGCCGGTCCTCGGGCCGCCGCGTCAGCACATGCAGCGCGAACCGCACCCGCCACAGGAACCGTCGGCCCGACTCCAGGGTGTCGAGTTCCTCGGTGGTGAGAAACCCGCGATCGACCAGCTCCGCCAGCGTCACCGCCCCGAAATGGCGCTTCGTGACCCAGGCGATGGTCTGGATGTCGCGCAGGCCGCCCGGACCCTCCTTGACGTTCGGCTCCAGGTTGTAGCCGGTGTCGTCGAACCGATGATGGCGCGCGCGCTGCTCCGCCATTTTCGCCTCGAAGAACCTCCGGCTCGACCAGATGTGCGGCGGGCCGGTGCGCTCCTGCATCCGCGCGCACAGGCTTTCGGACCCGCACACGAGCCGGCTGTCCATGAGATTGGTGGCGACCGTGACGTCGCTTCTCGCCTCGTTCACGCACTCGCGCACGGTCCTCACGCTGCTCCCCACCGCGAGCCCGATGTCCCACAAGAACGCGAGGAGGCCGTTGACGCGCTCGCGCTCGTCACCACGCATCGCACGGCGGGTGAGGATGAGCAGGTCGATGTCCGAGCCCGGGTGCAACTCTCCTCGGCCATAGCCACCGACCGCGACGAGTGCGCGGCGTTCGTCATCGTCGAGGCCGAAGCGGCGCCACGCGAGCGCAAGGACATGGTCGATGAACTGCGACCGGGCTTCGACCAGCGTGATCACCGGCTCGCCCTGGCGGAAACGGGTCTCCAGGCACGTCCGCATCGCGGCGACGGCATCACGAACATCGGGCAGGGGCACATTGGGGTCGATCGGGGCGAGGACCGGCTCGGGGACGGCGTCGGTGGGCGACCCGTCGGCGTCGGGCGGGTGGACGCTCATCGCGACGTACGATCGTTCACCAGCGCGGAGTGGTCGAGCCGCTGCATACATCAGCGCGCGCGCAGTAACCGCGCCCGCTCGCGCTCCCAGTCGCGGTTGCGATCGGCCGCGCGCTTGTCGTGCTGCTTTCGGCCCCGGGCGGTAGCGAGAAGAACCTTGGCTCGACCCCGCGTCCAGTGCATGTCGAGAGCGACGAGGGTGTGACCGCGGCGTTCGACGGCCCCGGCGAGTCGGGAGATCTCGCTCCGCTTGAGCAACAGCTTCCGATCGCGCAGCGGCTTCGCAGTGACGTGGGTGGAGACGGTGGCGAGCGGCGTGATGTGTGCGCCCAGGAGCCAGATCTCCCCGTCACGCACCGCCGCATAGCTGTCGCGAAGCTGGAGTCGCCCGTCACGGAGGCTCTTCACCTCCCATCCCTCCAGCGCGATCCCTGCCTCGACGGTATCCTCGATCGCGTAGTCGTGCCGGGCCTTGCGGTTGCGGGCAATGACCCGGGCAATGACATTGGACGGTGCGCTCTTCGATCGGGCCATGATCCCGCAGTCCGGTGCAAGGGGCCGATATGGTAACCCCCATCCGGGGCGCGGCGGTCGATCGCCGGTAGCGACACCGGCGCCGGGAGACTCGCGACGTTGTGTTGATCCGGAAATTTCACCGATGCGCGAAGCGAGAGCGTGAATCGGTGAAATTTTCGGGTTAACCTGCCGGCCGCCTGCGCTTCCGGCCCATTTTCGAGTACGACACCTCCGCCGAAGATGCCTCGAATCGCCCGCTCTCTTGATGTCCCGTACTCCGCCGCGGACATGTTCGGTCTCGTCGCCGACATCGAGCGTTACCCTCGATTCCTTCCCTGGTGCCGTTCCGCAACGGTCCATGCGCGCACCCCGGCCGAAGTGACCGCGAGTCTCGAAGTCGCGCGCGGACCGTTCAGGACGTCGTTCACCACCCGCAATCGGATGGTGGGCGCGGAACGAATCGACCTCGAGTTGGTCGATGGTCCGTTCTCCCGGCTCGACGGACGCTGGTCGTTCGATGCAACGGCGGCGCGAAGCTGCACGGTGGGGCTCGAGATGCGGTTCGAGATATCGAGCCGGATGCTCGCCCGGGTGCTGTCGCCGCTGTTCGAGGAGATTGCGAAGACCGCGGTCGATGCATTCTGCCGGCGCGCCCACCAGGTGTACGGCGCGCGATAACGGGACGATGCGAGTCGAGCTGGCTTACGCAGATCCGGGCCGTGAGATCCTCATGGGCCTGGAGGTGCGTTCCGGCAGCACGGTGCTCGAGTGCGTGGAGGCTTCCGGCCTGCTCCAGTTGGTGCCGGAACTGCGCGACGCCGAGGTCGGCTTCGCGGTGTTCGGTCGCCGCGTGGAGCCGGCGACCGCGGCTTCGAAGGGCGATCGGATCGAGGTGCTGCGGCGACTGGAGATCGACCCCAAGGAGGCGCGCCGCCGGCGTGCGCGTCGCACCGGCGCCGACCGACCGTCCGCGAGTCGGTGAGCGACCATGGAGCCACGGTCTGCGTCCGGTGGCGATCGTTCGTCCACGGAGGGTCAAGCGGCGCGCAGACTGCGCTCGAAGTCGATATCGGTCGGATTCTGCGGTCAGACGTCAGCGGTCAGGCGTCAGTGGTCAGGCGTCAGTGGTCAGGCGTCAGCGCTCAGGCGTCAGTGGGTAGACGATTGAAAGGCGAGGATTGACGCGGCTTGAGGCGTTCAGGACGCCGGCGGCGCACTGTCCTCCGCCTCGCGACTCGACGGTTCGTCGTCCCCGGACAGGAAGTCCGGCACCAGTCGCTCCAGGAATCCCTCGGAGGGCGGGCGTTTCGGAACCTTCACCCGCGTCTGGACCCGCTCCGCCGTCGCCTCCGGAATCGCTTCGGGCGAAAGGTTGCCGTCGACCCGGGCGAGCCGGTCATCGGCGAAGTGCAAGGATACGCGCTGGCCGATCTCCTCCCCCGACCCTCGACGTATGCGGTAGACATAGTCCCATCGATCCTGATTGAACGGGTCGACCAGAAGCGGCGTTCCCATGATGAAGCGCACCTTGCCCCGCTCCATGCCGATTTCCAGCCGGTCCAGCATTTGCTGCTCGACCACGTTTCCCTGCTGGATGTCGATGCGATAGACCCCGGGGATCGCCGGAAGGTCCGGCAATGCGGGCAGTCCCGGCAGCGTCGGCATCTCGCAACCACCGAGGCCGACCGCCGCCAGACACAACGCAGCGATCTTTCGGGGGAGCCGCCTCGTTCGCGAGGCGCGGTCTTGATCATGATCCATCCAGCATCTCCCTCGCGTGCGCGAGCGTCTTCGGCGTGATCCTTTCTCCTCCGAGCATCCGGGCGATCTCCTCGATTCGGTCCTCGTCGCTCACCGCCGCCACACAGACGCCAAGGGCGCCCTCCCGGTCGAGGAGTTTCCGGATCACCGCGTGGTGGTGCGCCCGGGATGCGACCTGCGCGAGGTGGGTGACGCATAGTATCTGATGCGACTCCCCGAGTGCGCGCAGCCGCCGCCCCACGATTTCCGCCACGCGTCCTCCGATTCCGACGTCGGCCTCGTCGAAGACGAGGGTGGGGACGACCGATCCGCCCACGCACGAGACCTGGATGGCCAGGGAGATGCGCGACAGCTCGCCTCCCGATGCGACCTTCGAGAGGGGACGCGGAGGCTGGCCGAGCCCCGTGCTCACGAAGAGCTCCACCTGATCGGCGCCGCTCGGGGAGGGCGCGGAACCGTCCCGGGGCCGAACGTCGACCATGAAGTCGCCTCCCGGCATTCCAAGTTCCTGCATGTTCCGCGTGACCCTTTGCGCAAGCCCGCTCCCGGCCTCCCGGCGCTGCGCGGTGAGCTTCCCGCACAGTGCGCGGTGTGCTTCCTCGGTTCTTTCCACCTCGCGTGCAAGCTCTGTCGCGCGTTCCTCGCTTGCCGCGAGCGAGGCGACCCGCTTGCGCAGCCGATCGATTTGCGCCGGCAGCTCCCGGGGCGAGACCCGATGTTTGCGGGCGAAATCGTGAATGGTCCCGAGGCGGCGCTCCACTTCGGCGAGACGTTCGGGATCGAGGTCGAGCGACTCTGCCACCGTTCGCAGCGAGGCCGCGGCCTCCGTCAGGTTGACCTCGGCCGCGTCGAGCAGGTCGAGTATTCCCGGCGCGCGCGCGTCGTGGCGCGACACCGGATCGAGGTCGCGGCGGGCGGCGGCGCATGCGGCCGCCACCGAGCCGTCGTGGTCGCCGCCGAGCCGATCGAGCGCACGGCGGCAACCTTCGAGAATGGTCTCGGCGTTCGCGAGCCGGCGCAACTCGTCCGCGAGCCGTTCGGGCTCTTCCGGGTCGAGCTGCAGTCCTTCGAGCTCGTCGAGCTGAAAACGCAGGAAGTCGAGCCTCGAATCCCGATCTTCGTCCGCCGCGGCGATGCTGGCGAGTTCGCGCTGCAGTTCGTGCCAGCGTCCGGAGGTTTGCGCGACCTGTTCGAGCAGCGCGTGGTGGTCCCCGAAGTCGTCGACGATGGTCCGTTGCCGGTCGCGATCGAGCAGCAGGTGGTGCTCGTGCTGGCCGTGGATGTCGACGAGGTGCGACCCGAGCTCGCGCAACAGGTGCGCGGGCACCGGACGGTGGTTGACGAACGAGCGGGATCGGCTCCCCGGACCGACCACGCGCCGCACGATGCACTCGTCCGCGTCCGCGTCCGCGTCCAGATCCCGATCTGCGAGCCACGCCCGCGCCGATGCGTTCGAGGCGACTTCGAATACGCCGCAGACTTCGGCCCGCTCCGCGCCGTCCCGAATCATGCCGGAGTCGGCTCGCGCCCCGAGGAGCAAGGCCAGCGCATCGACCAGGATCGACTTGCCCGCGCCTGTCTCCCCGGTCAGCGCGGTCATCCCCGACGCGCATTCGAGCTCCAGACGGTCGATGACCGCGAGCGAGCGAATGGACAGATGAGAGAGCATGCCGGGCTGGAATCCTCGGGGACCGCGGTCTTCAGGGGGAGGCCGACGGTCCGAATGTGGTCTCCCGCGTGAAGGGACGAGGCCGCGGTGGGGGCGGCGCGCCCGGGAGGTTCGGACCTGGAGGGACGCCGGGCATGTCTTGCCGATCCGGGGCGCGGTCTCGCTACGGTCCCTTGCCCCAGTGCAGCTTCGTTCTCAGAGTCGCGTAGTACTCGTGGCCGACGGGGTGGATGAGACGCAGGGCAGGGCGGTGCTTGGCGATCGAGATGCGATCCCCGGCCCCGAGTTGCAACGTGGACTCGCCATCGCAGGAGAGCTGGACGCTGCTCTCGGCCTCGTCTCCGAGCACCACCTCGACCACGCTGCCGCCACCGACCACCACGGGACGGCTGGACAAGGTGTGCGGACAGATCGGGACCAGCACGATGGCGTCGAGCGCAGGGTGCACGATGGGACCTCCCCCGGAGAGCGCGTACGCGGTCGAGCCCGTGGGTGTCGCCACGATCAGTCCGTCCGATCGCTGCCGGTTGACGAAGTGGTGGTCGATGTACGTCTCGAATTCCACGAGCCGGGCCATGCTGCTCTTGTGGGTGGCCGCTTCGTTGAGCGCGGTACCCGAGAATACGCGCATCGTGTTTCGCTCCACCGCCACGTCGAGCAGAAAGCGCTGCTCCTCGACGAACTCGCCGTCGAGAATCTCGTTCAGTCGCTCCGACATTTCGTCCGGCATCACGTCGGCGAGGAAGCCCAACCGGCCCAGGTTCACTCCGAGCAGCGGCACGTCCTGATCGACAAGGGTTCGCGCTGCGCCCAGAAACGTTCCATCGCCCGCGACCACCACTACCAAGTCGCATTGCCGCCCGATCTCTTCGCGCGCCACCACAGGCAGACTGCCTTCGGGGCATGCGTCACGGCTTCGGTCGTCGAGGACCACCTCCCGCCCGCGGGCGCGCAACAGGCCGATCAGTCGCCCGAGCGTTTCTCCCACGCGCAGGCCGCCGTGCTTGGCGATGAGCCCGACTTTCTCGAACATGGGTCGGTTCAGGGTCTCCGGGTGCTCGGCAACCGCCCCGGGGCCGGTGTGATTCGGGACCGTACAGGCAGGTGGTGCCTCACTTTGAATCCCGAACTCCCGGGAAAGCTGTGCATGTGAACGGGACACGTCAGGCGGGATGTCAAAGTGGGGGGCGACCCGCAGAACACTATCACGTAGATTCCGCCGGGTGCGAGCGCGATGATGTATCGACCCGGTTGGAGTGGCGGCCGCGAGAGGGCCGTTTTTTGCGCCGTCGCCGGACCGGTGCTAGCCTGAACTCTCTCACCCGGTGGCAGTCCGAGGATGTGGACATGGTGCCAGGTTTCGCGCGGGATGCCGGGCCCGGAGCGCGAGCCGGGAGATACCGGCCGCCACGCCTCATGATCTCTGCGTCCCCCCATCGTGAGCGATTGAGCGATGCCGCAACGACCTCCGGGTTCCCGTCCATCCGCACTCCGGAAGAGGGGATATCCGGGGCCGGAGGCGTTGCTGAACGAGCGCGCCCAGCATCTCTTCAGGGTGCTGGTGCAGCGATACATCGGCAGCGGCCATCCGGTCGGCTCCCGCACCCTGTCGCGGGACTCGGGGCTCGACCTGAGCCCGGCGACGGTGCGCAACGTGATGGCCGACCTCGAGGACCTCGGCCTGCTCCGTGCGCCGCACGTATCCGCCGGCCGTGTTCCCACCGTCCAGGGATACCGGTTCTTCGTGGACAGCCTCCTCAACGTCGCCCCGATTGACGAGGGCGAACTCGCACGTCTTCGAACGCAGCTCGAAATGAAGGGCGAGCGGGACTCGCTGATGGACGCGGCGACTTCGCTCATCTCCGATGTGACCCACATGGCGGGCATCGTGACCCTGCCGAAACAGGAACGTCTGATCCTCCGGCATGTCGAATTTCTCGCCCTCTCGCCCGAGCGGGTGCTGGTCATCCTGGTCGTCAACGGATCCGACGTCCAGAACCGGGTCATCCACCTTGCCCGACCATACTCCAGGGAGTTGCTAGAGCAGGTCGGCAACTACCTGAACGAGGTGTGCGCGGGCAAGGATCTGCTGGAGGTGCGCGAAACGCTGCTGGTGGAGCTGAAGGAACACCGATCGAGCCTCAACGAGCTGATGCGCACCGCCATCGAGATGGCGGACAAGGCGTTCGTGAAGGACACCGGCGGTGAAGAGTCCCTTCTGGTGTCGGGGCAGACCAATCTCATGGAGTACGGGGAGCTCGCCGACATGGAGAAGCTCCGACACCTGTTCGAGGCATTCCGAGAGAAGACGGAGCTGCTCCACATACTCGACCAGTGCCTGCGCGCGGAGGGTCTCCAGATCTTCATCGGAGAAGAATCGGGCTTCGACGTGCTTGATGGCTGCAGCGTCATCGCCGCACCCTACGAGCGGGAAGGCGAGGTGCTCGGGGTGCTCGGGGTCATCGGCCCGACCCGCATGGCTTACGACCGCGTGATCCCGATTGTCGACGTCACCGCGCGCCTGCTCGGCGCCGCCTTGAATCAGCATCACTGACTCCCAATATTCCGGTTCGCCGCGCCACTCGCCGACCGCGTCCCCCACCGGTAGCGGCCGATGACGGTGCGCGGCAATCCCCGCGGACGGCGTCGAACAGGAGGCAGGGATGTCGGGCGAGCAACACAGGCAGGAAGACGAAACCGCAGACCCGCCGGTCGAAGGATCCGAGGCGGGGCGAGCCGCGGCGGACCCGGAAAGAAACGGCGCTGCGTCCCTGGATGGCGCCGGCGCCGCGGACGGCACGGACACATCCGGGCCGTCCGGAGCCGCGGACAGCGCGGACGCCGGCCGCGAAACGGAAGCAGGCGAAGCGGGGCTCGAGGCCGAGTCGCCAGAACCGGCGACAGCGAGCATCGAGGACGAGCTGACCGAGGCGCGGCACGAAGCAAGGCAGAATCTGGAGCGCGCGCTACGCGCCCACGCCGAGCTCGATAACGTCCGCAAGCGTCTGGAGCGGGATCTGCAGAACGCGCACAAGTTCGCGCTGGAGCGGTTCGTCTCCGAGCTGCTTCCCGTCAAGGACAGTCTGGAACTCGGACTCGCGGCGGCGGCCGGGAAGGGAACGGACGCCGCCGGTATCGTGGAGGGGATGGAGCTGACCCTGCGTATGCTCGACCAGGCGATGGAGAAGTTCGGGGTCAGGATCGTCGATCCCGTCGGCATGCCCTTCGATCCCGAGTTCCACCAGGCCATGACCATGCGGGAGAGCGACACGGCCGAGCCCGGAACGGTACTCGAGGTGGTGCAGAAGGGCTGTCTGCTCAACGAGCGACTGGTGCGCCCGGCCATGGTGATCGTCGCGAAACAGACGCGCGACCGGGGTTGAAAGACCGGCCGCGGACCCAACATTTCGCGGATTGGAACCAGACGGAAGATGGCAATGTCCGTCTTGATGCGGGTCTTCGATATTCTTGGCAACTACATCGCCGCCGCGCTGTCACTGAGTGCCATTGTAATGGGAATGTTCACGGCGGAGTTGTTCTTCGGTGGCCGTATCGACGAGGTGCAATTCCTGGCACTTCTGGCAATTTTCCTTGGCGCGGAACGAATCTCGCAGGGGCTTGTAAACCACCGGAGGGGATTTGGGAGAAGGAACTTCGTTGGTTGGCGACACAAGTAGAGCATGGCCTTGACACGCTTGATACCGGATTACGTCTTCGGCTCATCCGGACTACGCAACCGTCAAGATGAATCACGCGATTCTGGTCGGTCCCTGAATTACCGCTCGCGGTCGCGCGCATACCTTGAACTGCCGCTCGCTTGCGCGAGCTTGCTACACAACTCGAACGGGCAGCACCGGAGGCATCTGAAATGAGCAAGATCATCGGCATCGACCTCGGCACCACGAACTCGTGCATAGCGGTGATGGAAGGGGAGGCAGCGCGGGTCCTGGAGAACAGCGAGGGCGACCGGACTACCCCCTCCGTGGTGGCTTTCACCCAGGACGACGAAGTGCTCGTCGGGCAGTCCGCCAAGCGCCAGGCGGTGACCAATCCCAAGAATACTCTGTTCGCGATCAAGCGCCTGATCGGGCGCCGGTTCAAGGACGAAGTGGTGCAGCGCGACGCGGACATGGTGCCGTACCGGATCGTCGGCGCCGACAACGGCGACGCATGGATCGAGGCCAAGGACAAGCGGATGGCGCCGCCGGAAGTCTCCGCGCGGATCCTGCAGAAAATGAAGAAGACGGCAGAGGACTACCTCAACGAGGAAGTGAAGGAGGCGGTCATCACGGTGCCGGCGTACTTCAACGACTCGCAGCGTCAGGCAACGAAGGACGCCGGACGCATCGCCGGCCTCGACGTGAAGCGGATCATCAACGAGCCGACCGCGGCGGCCCTCGCGTACGGCATGGACAAGCGCCGCGGCGATTCGAAGATCGCGGTATACGACCTCGGCGGCGGGACGTTCGACATCTCGATCATCGAGATCGCCGAGATCGACGGGGAACACCAGTTCGAGGTGCTGTCGACGAACGGCGATACATTCCTCGGCGGGGAGGACTTCGACCTCCGGATCATCGAATACCTCGCCGACGAGTTCAAAAGGGAGTCGGGCATCGACCTCCACAACGACCCCCTGGCCCTGCAGCGGCTCAAGGAAGCCGCCGAGAAGGCGAAGATCGAGCTTTCCTCGAGCCAGCAGACCGAACTCAACCTGCCGTACATCACCGCCGACGCAAGCGGCCCGAAACACCTGAACATGAAGCTGACGCGCGCAAAGCTGGAATCGCTCGTCGAGGATCTCATCGTGCGCACCATGGAGCCGTGCCGGGTGGCGATGAAGTACGCGGGGGTCTCGGGCTCGGACATCTCCGACGTCATCCTGGTCGGCGGGCAGACCCGCATGCCGAAAGTGCAGGAGATGGTGAAGTCGATCTTCGGCCAGGATCCTCGCAGAGACGTCAACCCGGACGAAGCAGTAGCGGTTGGCGCGGCAATCCAGGCCGGAGTGCTGGCCGGCGACGTGAAGGATGTCCTCCTGCTCGACGTAACGCCGCTTTCGCTGGGAATCGAGACCCTCGGCGGCGTACTGACCAAGCTCATCGAGAAGAACACGACGATCCCGACCAAGCACGCCCAGGTCTTCTCCACCGCCGAGGATGGTCAGCATGCGGTGACAGTGCACGTGCTCCAGGGCGAACGCGAGCGAGCTGTGGACAACAAGTCGCTCGGTCGGTTCGATCTTGCGGACATCCCGCCCGCACCACGCGGCGTCCCGCAGATCGAAGTCGCCTTCGACATCGACGCGAACGGCATCCTGAACGTCTCGGCCCGGGACAAGGCGACCGGCAAGGAGCAGTCGATCGTGATCCGGGCGTCGTCGGGACTGTCCGACGACGAGATCGATCGCATGGTCAAGGACGCCGAGTCGCACGCGGCCGAGGATCGCCGGTTCCGGGAGCTGGTCGACGCGAGGAACCAGGCCGACGGACTGATCCACGCGACGAGGAAATCGCTCGGCGAGCTGGGCGAGGCGGTGCAGGCGCCGGATAAGGAAGAGATAGAGGCGGCCATCAAGGCGCTGGAAGCGGCGGTGGCCGGTGATGACAAGGCCGAGATCGAGGCGAAGATGGAGACACTCACCGAGCTCTCCGGCAAGCTTGCCGAGCGCGCCTACCGGAAATCCCAGGATGGCACGGATGGCACGGATGGCGACGACCCTGCGGCGGGAAGCGGCGCCGACGGCGGTCCGAGCCCTTCGGGAAGCGACGATGTGGTGGACGCCGAGTTCGAGGAGGTCCGCGACGAATCCCGCTGAGGCGGCAACCCGCTCGAACGGGAAGGCCCACCCGGCGCGCACCGGGACGGGCGCAGGACGCCGGGACGCCCGGCCTGCGGATACGGGACGTGACCGGTGATTCCGTCTCCCGCGCGAGACGCAAGGCCGACGGCGGTGAGGCATGGCGAAACGGGACTGCTATGACGTGCTGGGGGTATCCCGCGACGCCGGGGACGCCGAGCTGAAGAAGGCGTATCGCCGCCTGGCGATGAAACTCCATCCCGACCGGAATCCTGACGATGCCGGCGCGGAGGAGAAGTTCAAGGAGGCGAAGGAAGCCTACGACATCCTGTCCGACCGGCAGAAGCGGGCGGCCTACGATCAGTTCGGCCACGCCGGGGTGGAAGCGAGCGGTGGCGGATTCTCGGATGGCGCCGGCTTTCGCGACATCTTCGACGAGGTGTTTGGCGACATCTTTGGCGGTCGCGGCGGGGGACAGCGGGCCTATCGCGGCGCCGACCTCCGCTACGATCTGGAGCTGGATCTCGAGGAGGCGGTAACGGGAACGACCTCCAGGATCCGGTTTCCCTCCGAAGCGACCTGCGAGGCCTGTTCGGGAACCGGCGCGTCCCCCGGCACGTCCCCTTCGACCTGCGAGACCTGCGGCGGTCGGGGACAGGTGCGAGTCCAGCAGGGCTTCTTCTCCATTCAGCAGGCTTGTCCGCGGTGTCGCGGCACCGGGCACGTCATCACCGATCCGTGCCGCGAATGCCGAGGGAGCGGCAAGGTCCGACGCGAGAAGACACTGTCCGTCACGATCCCGCCAGGTGTCGACAACGGCGATCGGATTCGGGTCGGAGGCGAAGGTCAGCCGGGTGAGCGAGGCGGTCCACCGGGCGATCTCTACGTCGAGATCCGAGTGCGTGAACACCCCATCTTCGTGCGCGACAACGCAAACCTGTACTGTGAGGTGCCCATCGGGTTTACCATGGCTGCGTTGGGCGGCGAGCTGGAAGTTCCCACTCTCGACGGACGCGTCAGTGTGAAGGTCCCGGCCGAGACGCAGACCGGCCGCCTGTTCAGGCTGCGGGGAAAGGGAGTTCGACCGGCGCGCGGACCCGGACCCGGGGATCTCATCTGCAAGGTCACGGTGGAGACCCCGGTCAACCTGAATCGACGCCAGCGGGAGCTGTTGAGCGAACTGGATGCGTCGATGAAGGACAGCCGCAAGACGCATGATCCGAAGGCGAAATCGTGGTTCGACTCCGTCCGGGAATTCTTCGAGGGGCTCGGAACCTGACCGGCGGGGCTGTCCCCCGGACCAACGAGGCACGGGTCGGAGCCGTCCGACCTCTCGCAAAACTTGCGACACGCCATGACACCAGCTCGCCGATGAAACCCCTCGGCAAATTCAACGCGACTGCAAGGATCGGCGCCGCCCATGACATCTGACGAGGACAAGCTCCCGATCGCGATCCTCGGAGCCGCCGGACGAATGGGGCGGATGCTCGTGCACGCCGTCCAGGCCGAAACGAACACGACGGTCGCAGCCGCCGTCGAGCCGCAGAACGGCACCTTCATCGGCGCCGACGCCGGGGCGGTGGCCGGCATCGGCGAGATCGGCGTGACGATCGGGGACTCTCTCGAGCGCGCCCTCGCAGCCTGCGATGTCTGCATCGATTTCACCCGACCGGAGCCGACCGTCGAACATGCCGAGGTGTGCCGAACGATGCGACGCGCGATGGTCATCGGCACCACCGGCCTGTCCCGCGATCAGCTCGCGACGCTGGAGCGTTGCGCCCGCGACATCCCCATCGTGCATGCCCCCAACATGAGCGCCGGAGTCAATCTCTGCTTGACGCTGCTGGATGTCATGGCGCGCGCACTCGGCGACAGCGTCGATGTCGAGATCATCGAAGCGCATCACCGGAACAAGGTCGACGCGCCGTCGGGCACCGCGGTACGGATGGGCGAGATCGTCGCTGGCGCGCTCGGCCGGAATCTCGCCGACTGCGCCGTCTACGGGCGCGAAGGCCACACCGGAGTGCGTGAGCGCCGGACCATCGGCTTCGAGACCGTTCGCGCGGGCGACATCATCGGCGAACATACGGTGATGTTCGCGGGGGAGGGAGAGCGTATCGAGTTGACCCATCGCAGCACCAGCCGCGCGAACTTCGCGGCGGGCGCGGTACGGGCCGCCCGCTGGGCGGTACGAAGGCCGCCCGGTCTGTACGACATGCAGGACGTACTCGGTTTGCGTTGATGGAACCGCGCACCGAAGCGTTGCTCGCTCTCGAGGATGGCAGCCTGTTCTCCGGCCATGCCGTCGGCGCCACCGGCATCACGACGGGCGAAGTCGTCTTCAACACTTCGATGACCGGGTACCAGGAGATCCTCACCGACCCTTCTTACTGTCGACAGATCGTGGCGCTCACGTATCCCCACGTCGGAAACGTCGGAGCGAACTCCGAGGACGAGGAGAGCCACCGAGCCTTCGCAAGTGGATTCATCGTGCGGGACGTTCCGGCGCAGGCGAGCAACTGGCGGTCCCGCTCGTCGCTGACCGACTGTCTCCGACAACACGGGGTGATCGGCATCGCTGGCGTCGACACCCGCCGGCTCACGCGGCGGCTGCGCGAAAAGGGGGCCATGGCCGGAGCCATCGTCGCGGGCGCCGATATCGATGCGGATGCGGCGGTTGCCGAGGCCCGAGCCTTTCCGGGGCTCGCGGGCATGGATCTCGCCCGGGTGGTGAGTGCGCAAACACCGTACGAGTGGACATCGGGACCCTGGACGGGAAGTCAAGGATTTCAGGTCCCGGCGCCGGACACGCTGCCCTGGCGGGTAGTGGCCTATGACTTCGGGATCAAGCGCAACATCCTGCGAACCCTGGTCGCAAGGGGCTGCCGCGTCGAGGTGGTTCCAGCCCGGACCTCGGCCCGGGAAGTGCTGTCCCGATCGCCGCACGGAGTGTTCCTCTCCAACGGCCCCGGGGACCCGGAGCCGTGCACCTATGCCGTCGAGGCGATTCGACACCTGCTGGAGCGGGCAATTCCGATCTTCGGCATCTGCCTCGGCCATCAGTTGCTTGCGCTTGCGAGCGGTGCGCGAACGATGAAGATGAAGTTCGGTCACCACGGCGCGAACCATCCGGTGGCGCATCTGGAATCGGGTCGAATTCTGATCACCAGCCAGAATCACGGATTCGCGGTCGACGAATCGAGCCTTCCCGAAAGCCTTGCGGTCACTCATCGTTCATTGTTCGACGGCACCATTCAGGGCCTGCAACGCACGGACGTCCCGGCCTTCGGCTTCCAGGGCCATCCGGAAGCGAGTCCCGGGCCGCATGATGCGGCGGATTTGTTCGATCGGTTCGTCGAAATGATGAAGACGCGCCCCGAGCCCTGATCCGCGCGTCACGCCGCGGGCCGCAGCGATGGCGCGGCATGTCGGGGCCGGAACCGTGGTGGGCCGATTGCGGGTGGATGCGAGGATCGGACGAACAGAGGGGTCCGATTCCAAACGGCGACCGGAATCCGCGGTTCGCACCGTGCGCGCGATGCGGTTTTCACGGGAGGCGAATGCAGTGCCGAAACGAAGCGACATCGAGTCGATCCTGATCATCGGCGCGGGCCCGATCGTCATCGGGCAGGCGTGCGAATTCGATTATTCCGGCGTGCAGGCGTGCAAGGCGCTCTCGGAAGAAGGTTTCCGGGTGGTGCTGGTGAACTCGAATCCCGCCACCATCATGACCGATCCGGGTCTCGCCGACGCGACGTACATCGAGCCGGTGCACTGGAAGGTGGTCTCCCGGATCATCGAGAAGGAGCGCCCCGACGTCCTGTTGCCGACCATGGGCGGCCAGACCGGGCTCAACTGCGCGCTGGACCTCGTGCGCGAAGGCGTGTTGGACACATTCGGGGTCGAGCTCATCGGCGCGAACCGGGAGGCGATCGACAAGGCCGAGGATCGCGAGCGGTTTCGCGCCGCGATGGCCCGCATCGGGCTCGAATGCCCCCGCGCGGTGCTCGCCCGCGACCTCGACCAGGCCATCGCCGCTCAGTCCGTCGTGGGTTTTCCGACCATCGTCCGGCCTTCGTTCACCCTCGGCGGTACCGGTGGCGGGATCGCGTACAACCGCGAAGAATTCGCCGAGATCTGCGAGCGCGGGCTCGAAGCCTCTCCCACCTCGGAGGTGCTCGTCGAGGAGTCGGTGCTCGGCTGGAAGGAATTCGAGATGGAGGTGGTGCGCGATCACAGCGACAACTGCATCATCGTGTGCTCCATCGAGAACCTCGACCCGATGGGCATCCATACCGGAGACTCCATCACCGTCGCCCCCGCGCAGACGCTGACCGATCGGGAGTATCAGCGCATGCGCGACGCGTCGATTGCGGTGTTGCGCGAGATCGGTGTGGATACCGGCGGGTCCAACGTGCAGTTCGCCATCGACCCCGACGACGGCCGCATGGTGGTCATCGAGATGAACCCCCGGGTCTCGCGGTCCTCCGCCCTCGCGTCCAAGGCGACGGGATTCCCCATCGCCCGGGTGGCCGCGAAGCTCGCGGTCGGCTACACCCTCGACGAGCTGGACAACGAGATCACGGGACGAGCCACCCCCGCATCCTTCGAGCCTTCGATCGACTACGTCGTCACCAAGGTCCCGAGGTTCGACTTCGAGAAGTTCCCCCGGGCCGATTCCCGGCTGACCACCCAGATGAAATCCGTGGGCGAAGCGATGGCGATGGGCCGCACGTTTCAGGAATCTCTCCACAAGGCGTTGCGCAGCCTGGAGACGGGACTGGCCGGGCTCGACGAGATCGTGACCGATCGCGACGCCCCCGGGACGCTGGACCGCGTCCGGCGCGAGCTGAGGAACGCTGGCCCGCAGCGGCTGCGATACATGGGCGACGCGCTGCGCCTCGGTCTGGGGCAGGACGAGGTGCAGCGCCTGTCCCGAATCGACCCGTGGTTCGTCGCCCAGATCGCGGACCTCGTCCGCGAGGAGCATGATCTCGCCACCCTGAGTCTCGACGCGCTCGACTTCGAGGCGGTGCGCCGACTGAAGCGCAAGGGCTTCTCCGATGCGCGCATCGCGGCGCTGCTCGGGGTGGAGGAGTGCGCGGTCAGGAATCACCGCACCCGCCTCGGCCTGCATCCGGTGTTCAAGCGCGTCGATTCCTGTGCGGCGGAGTTTCGCGCCACCACCGCCTACATGTACTCGACGTACGAGGAACAGTGCGAGGCCGAACCGACGGACGCGCGGAAGATCGTCGTGCTCGGGGGCGGACCGAACCGCATCGGACAGGGAATCGAGTTCGACTACTGCTGCGTGCAGGCCGCGCTCGCGATGCGGGACGCCGGGTTCGAGAGCATCATGGTCAACTGCAACCCGGAGACCGTGTCGACCGACTACGACACCTCCGACCGCCTCTACTTCGAGCCACTGACGCTCGAGGACGTGCTGGAGATCGTCCGCGTCGAACGGCCCGAGGGCGTCATCGTGCAGTACGGCGGCCAGACGCCGCTCAAGCTGGCGCGAGCCCTGGAGGCGGAGGGGGTGCGCATCGTGGGGACCAGCCCCGACAGCATCGATCTGGCCGAGGATCGCGAGCGGTTCCAGCAGCTCATCGAGACCTGCGGCCTGCGTCAGCCACCAAACCGGACTGCACGGACCCGCGCCGACGCGGTGCGGCACGCTGCGACGATAGGCTACCCCATCGTGGTGCGTCCGTCGTACGTGCTCGGGGGGAGGGCGATGAAGATCGTCTACGACGAGGAAGAACTCTCGCGGTACGTGGAAGAAGCGGTCGAGGTGTCGCACACATCACCGGTACTCCTCGACCGGTTCCTCGACGACGCGATCGAGGTCGATGTCGACTGCGCAAGCGATGGCGATACGGTCTTCGTCGGCGGGGTCATGGAGCACATCGAGCAGGCCGGCATCCACTCCGGGGACTCCGCCTGCTCGCTACCCCCGGCCGGACTGGCCGAGGCCGTGCAGGCGCGGCTGGAGGCACAGACGCGGCGGCTCGCCGAGGCCCTCGACGTGGTGGGTCTGATGAACGTCCAGTTCGCGATCCAGGACGGGACGATCCATGTGCTGGAGGTCAATCCCCGGGCGTCGCGCACGGTGCCCTTCGTGTCCAAGGCGATCGGGGTGCCTCTGGCCAGGATCGGGGCGCGGTGCATGGTCGGCGCGAAGCTCGGCGAACTCGGTCTCGATCGAAAACACCACTTCGGCCATTACGCGGTGAAGGAGGCCGTCTTTCCCTTCGTCAAGCTGCCGGGGGTGGACTCGCTGCTGGGCCCGGAGATGCAGTCGACCGGAGAAGTCATGGGGATCGGGCGCACGTTCGGCGAAGCGTTCGCCAAGGCCTTGCTGGCCACCGGAGACGAGCTTCCGGCCCGGGGCGCCGTCTTCGTGAGCGTGCGCGACGGGGACAAGCACGATACCGTAGAGGTCTCGTGCGCTCTGCGCCGACTCGGCTATGAAATCGTCGCTACTCGGGGCACCGCGCGCGCCCTCGATGCGGCCGGAGTGCGGTGCCGCACCGTCAACAAGGTGCTGGAGGGCCGCCCGCACGTCGTCGACATGTTGAAGAACGGCGAGATCGACATGATCGTGAACACCACCGAAAACAGTCAGGCGATCGCGGATTCGCGTGCGATCCGACGTACCGCATTGCAGTATCGGGTGCCGTACTTCACGACGATGGCGGGCGCACGCGCCCTCGTCGAGGCCATGCGCGCTCCGGATACGCCGGCGGTGCACTCGATGCAGGAGATCCACAGGGAGGCGGAATCGTGAACCGGCGTCCGTTGACGAAGAACGGGGCAAACCGGCTTCGAGAGGAACTGCAGGAGCTCAAGAGCAAGGTTCGGCCTCGGGTCATCCGTGCAATCGCGGAAGCACGTGAGCACGGGGATCTGCGCGAGAACGCCGAGTACCACGCCGCGAGAGAACAGCAAAGCTTCGTCGAAGGGCGGATTGCGGAGATTGAGGGATGGCTCGGTTCCGCGGAGATCATCGACCCCACCGCCGTCGCCGGGGGAGGGCGGGTCGTCTTCGGGGCGACGGTCGCACTGGAGCACCTGTCGACCGGCGCGGAGGTCCGATACCAGATTGTCGGTGACGTGGAAGCCGATATCGGTCAGGGTCTGATCTCGATCAGCTCCCCGCTCGCCCGAGCCCTGATTGGAAAGGAAGAGGGCGAGGCCGCCACCGTCGTCGCGCCCGAAGGAGAGATCGAATACGAAATCCTCTCGGTCGAGTACGTCTGAAACTTCCGCGGCTCCCTCGACGGCGGGTGCGGACGCGAGCGGATGGGGCATCCGGATCATTTTCACTCTTACCCTCATGAAGGCTCCGGAGCACCCGCCGTGACACGCAAGAGCGGAGCCTGGCGGCGCGGACGCGACACGGACGGCTTCGTGCGGGAAGCGCGACGACGCGGGTTGCGTTCGCGGGCCGCGCTCAAGCTCGAGGCCATGGACAAGTGCGATCACCTGTTCCGCGATGCGCGGGTCGTCGTCGACCTCGGCGCGGCACCCGGAGGATGGTCGCAGGTCGCGCGTCGGGCGCTTCCCCCCGCCGGACGGGTGGTGGCACTCGACGTGCTGGAGATGGAGGAACTTCCCGGTGTGGAATTCATGCAGGGGGATTTCCGAAACTCCGAAGTGCTCCACGGGCTGCGATCGCGCATCGGCCATCAGACGGTCGACCTTGTATTGTCGGACATGGCGCCCAATCTGAGCGGGACGAGAGTGCGTGATCAGGCGCGCTGGCTCGAGCTTGCGGAGGGCGCCGCCGAATTCGCGGTCAGTATGCTAGGGCGCGACGGCGCACTCCTCGTGAAGCTTTTCCAGGGGGAGGAGACGGTGCAGTACCTGCGGACGCTGCGCGAACGATTCACGCATGTCGCGGTCAGAAAGCCAGCGGCGTCCCGAAAGCAGTCGAGAGAGACCTACGCGCTGGCGCGCGGCGTGGATCGTGCGACGTAATCGCGCAGCCTGAATCGATTCACCGCACCAGTTTGAGGTTGTATAGTGAGAAGCTGCTGGAATGTGGACGTACGCATCGGTACAGGTGAGAATCGGAATGCGAACCGTGGTTGGATTCAGTGAGTTACGGCAGGACGGGGCGTGTCCCCGACGTTTCGTGCCGGTCGGGGCGAATCGTTGCGGACACCGCGGGGGCGGCGGACTGCGCCGCAGGTACCAACAGTGAGCAACATGGCAAAGAATCTGATCCTCTGGGTGGTCATCGCCCTGGTGCTGATGTCCGTCTTCAACAATTTCGGCCCGCGTCGGACGGGAACAGAGCAGGTCGAATACTCCACCTTCATCGCCGACGTGAAGCAGGGAAGGGTTCAGAAGGTCGTCATCGAAGGGCGCAATATCCAGGGTGTGATGCATACCGGCGAGCGGTTCGGCACCTACACTCCGGAGACCGACAACAAGGCGCTGGTCGGCGATCTCCTCGAGAACGGTGTGGTCATCGATGCCCGACCGCCGGAGCAGCAGTCACTGCTGATGCAGATCTTCATCTCGTGGTTCCCGATGCTCCTCCTGATCGGGGTATGGATCTTCTTCATGCGCCAGATGCAGGGGGGCGCTGGTGGGCGGGGCGCGTTATCGTTCGGCAAGAGTCGGGCCCGCCTGCTCGGAGAGGATCAGGTCAAGGTGACGTTCGCGGATGTCGCCGGGGTCGACGAGGCCAAGGAGGAAGTGTCCGAACTCGTGGATTTCCTGCGCGATCCCGCGAAGTTCCAGAAGCTCGGCGGCAAGATTCCCCGCGGCGTTCTCATGGTCGGCTCACCGGGAACCGGCAAGACCCTGCTCGCACGCGCGATCGCGGGTGAGGCGAAGGTCCCGTTCTTCACGATCTCCGGGTCGGATTTCGTCGAGATGTTCGTGGGTGTCGGCGCCTCAAGAGTGCGCGACATGTTCGAGCAGGCAAAGAAGCATGCGCCGTGCATCATCTTCATCGACGAAATCGACGCCGTCGGCCGTCACCGCGGAGCGGGTCTCGGAGGCGGGCACGACGAGCGGGAGCAGACCCTCAATCAGCTTCTCGTCGAGATGGATGGTTTCGAGGGGAACGAGGGAATCATTGTCATCGCCGCAACCAACCGACCGGATGTACTCGATCCGGCCCTGCTACGACCGGGACGCTTCGACCGCCAGGTCGTGGTTCCGCTGCCCGATATTCGCGGTCGGGAGCAGATCCTCAAGGTTCACATGCGCAAGATTCCGCTCGATCGGGATGTCGAGCCGAGCGTGATCGCCCGCGGAACGCCGGGGTTCTCCGGCGCCGACCTCGCCAATCTCGTCAACGAAGCGGCCCTGTTCGCGGCGCGCGCGAACCGGCGCACCGTGGACATGGAGCGGTTCGAGAAGGCGAAAGACAAGATCATGATGGGCTCGGAGCGGCGCTCGATGGTGATGAGCGACGACGAGAAGCGCCTGACCGCTTACCACGAGGCGGGACATGCGATTGTCGGACTGCTGGTGCCGTCTCATGATCCCGTCTACAAGGTCACCATCATCCCCCGTGGCCGCGCCCTTGGAGTGACGATGTTCCTGCCCGAAGAGGACCGCTACAGCTACAGCAAGGAGCGCCTGGAGAGCCAGATTTCGAGCCTGTTCGGCGGGCGTATCGCGGAAGCACTGATCTTCGGCCCCGACAGCGTCACCACCGGCGCGAGCAACGACATCCAGCGCGCCACCGAGCTGGCGCGGAACATGGTGACGCGGTGGGGACTGTCGGAGAAACTGGGTCCGCTGACCTACAGCGAGGAAGAGGGCGAGGTGTTCCTGGGGCACAGTGTCACCCAGCACAAGACAGTCTCGGACCAGACGCAGGATCTCATCGACGAGGAAGTGCGCAGGATCATCGACAGGAACTACCAGCGTTCGACGGAGATCCTCAAGGAGAACGAAAGTCGGCTTCACGTCATGGCGGACGCCCTGATCCGTTACGAAACGATCGATACCGAACAGATCAAGGACATCATGGAGGGACGTGAGCCGAGACCGCCTCAGGACTGGTCGGACCAGTCCCCGCCGGGCGGTGATTCTCCGACGGTGGAAGACGACAGCGACGGCGAGCAGTCGCCGTCGGGTTCGGGCTCCATCGGCGGTCCTGCGAGCCTGCACTGACGGGACGCAACAACGTCCCACCGCCGATTTCCCCGTCATCAACCGGTAAACCGGGGGAGGACCGGTGCCCCGGTCCCGGTTCGAGCCTGACCGTCTGCATTTGCCGAGCCAGGCACCGCGAAGCACGCCCCGGCTCGTGGCCCGGTGTGTGGCTAGGGTGTAGCTCGGGATGATGGGGTGCTGATGGCCACGAAAAGAAGGTACTTCGGCACCGACGGCATCCGTGGCAAGGTCGGCAATCCACCGATTACCGCAGATTTCTTCCTCAAACTCGGCTGGGCGGCCGGAACCGTGCTGGCCGGTGGGAAGCGTGGCAAGGTCGTCATCGGCAAGGACACACGGATCTCGGGCTACATGTTCGAATCCGTTCTGGAGGCGGGACTGACTGCGGCGGGAGTGGACGCGGTACTGGTCGGACCGATGCCGACCCCCGCCGTGGCTCACCTCACCCGCACCCTGCGCGCAACGGCGGGGATTGTCATCAGCGCTTCGCACAACCCTTATTTTGACAACGGCATCAAGTTCTTCACCGAGAGCGGCGGCAAACTGTCCGATGCCGTCGAACTTGCGATTGAGGCCGCACTCGACGCACCGATGCGGACGGTGAGCAGCAACGATATCGGCAAGGCGGTCAGAATCGACGACGCGGCGGGTCGTTACATCGAGTTCTGCAAGAGCACGGTGCCTCCCGACCTGACCCTGAAGGGGCTCCGCATCGTGGTCGACTGCGCCCATGGCGCCACGTACCACATCGCACCGAGAGTCTTCTCCGAGCTCGGCGCGGAGGTGGTGCCGATCGGATGCGCGCCCGACGGACTGAACATCAACGACGGTTTCGGTCCCCTGGCGCCGAATGCGCTTTGCAATGCGGTCCGGGAGCGCCGCGCCGATCTCGGCATCGCGTTTGACGGTGACGGCGACCGGGTAATGATGGTCGATGCCGACGGGCAGCTCGTGGACGGAGACGAACTTCTCTACGTCATTGCCGAAGACCGCCATATCGCCGGACGGCGGGACAACGCGGTGGTAGGCACCGAGATGACGAACCGCGGACTGGAGGTCGCGCTGCGGTCGTTGGGAGTCGATCTTCACCGCGCAAAGGTCGGCGACCGATACGTGATGGAGTTGATGCACGAGCGGGGCGCCCTGATCGGGGGCGAGTCCTCGGGACACCTCATCTGTCTCGACCACACAAGCACCGGGGACGGCATCGTGTCCGCGCTTCAGGTCCTCCGCGCTCTGGTGTGCTCCGATCGCACGCTCGGGGAAGCGAAGCTGGGCATGTCGAAGTATCCGCAGACGTTGCGCAACGTCCGGACCGCGGGACGCATCGAACTTCATGCGAACGAGATGCTCCAGGATGCGGTGGCGGCCGTGAAGGCGGATCTCGGATCCGATGGGCGCGTGCTCCTGCGCCTGTCCGGAACGGAACCGATGGTACGCATCATGGTCGAGGGAACCTCGCTGGCCACTGTGGAGAAACACGCCGACCGACTCGCGGAAGTTGTCGCCGACGCGACGCTCACGAAGCAGTGACCGAGGTGGTGACTGAGGTGGTGATGGAGGCGATGAACATGGGACGCGACGGGTTCCGGCATGTGTTTTTCGTGTCGGACAGTACCGGCATCACTGTCGAGACGCTCGGAAACGCTCTCCTGAGTCAGTTCGACCACGTGGAGTTCGAAATCACCACCATTCCGTTCGTCAACGACGCGGCGCACGCCGACGCAGTTGTAGCCCGGATCAATGAGACTAGCGGCAACGGGCGTGAACGTCCGCTCGTCTTCTGCACAATCGCCGATTCCGGGCTACGCAAGAGCATCGGGTGCAGCGACGCCCTCGTGCTCGACATCTTCCAGGCGTTCATCGGGGCCCTGGAACAGGAGCTCCACGTCGGATCGAGCCACGCTCTCGGCCGATTCCACACGGTGACCGACAAGTCGTCCTACGAGGATCGGATCGGGGCGGTGGAATTCGCCCTCAACCACGACGACGGAGTCGGGGCCCGAAGCTACGCGGACGCGGATGTCATCCTGATCGGGGTATCCCGTTCGGGCAAGACTCCGACCTGCGTCTATCTCGCGATGCAGTTCGGCATCAAAACCGCGAACTTTCCGCTGACTGAGGACTTCCTCTGCCGTACGACGCTTCCCACTTACCTGCTCGATTACCGCACACGACTGTTCGGGCTCACCATCAGTCCGGACCGACTGCAGAGGATTCGGTCCGAGCGGCGACCGGGTACGGCGTACGCCTCGCCGTCGCGTTGCCGCACGGAGGTTCGAGAGGCGGAGACGCTGTTCGAGCGGCATCAGATCCCGTACCTCGACACAAGCGCCGCGTCGATCGAGGAGATCGCCTCGCGCGTGCTGCTGCGCACAGGGTTGCGCCGCCACGCGTACTGAACGGGACCAGCGGCCGCGCGGTATGGACCGACTGGATCAGACGCCGTTCGGACCGGATCTCGTCACCGAATTCGCGGCTGCGTTTCCTCCGGGGAGCCGCTTCGTGATCGCCTTCAGCGGAGGGGCGGATTCACTCGCTCTGCTCCATGCGTTCGCCGGGAGTCGAGAGCGCGATTCCTCGATGCGGCTGTGCGCCGTCCATGTCGACCATCACCTGCACCCGGATTCGACCCGGTGGGCCCGCCAATGCAGGGATATCTGCCACCGGTTGGCGATCGAGCTGACGGTCCTGGACGCAGATCTGAGGCCGGACGATGCTGCGCACGTCAACGAAGGAACGGCGCGGGCCGCCCGCTACGCGGTATTCGAACGCATCCTCTCGGCCGGTGACGTCCTCTGCACCGCCCACTCCCGGGACGATCACATCGAGACGGTGCTGCTGAATCTGCTGCGGGGAGGCGGGGCCCGAGGTCTGGCGGGGATCCCGGCCCGGCGGCGTCTCGGCCCGGGCACGGTCGCGCGGCCAGCGCTCGGGGTGTCACGGGCAGCGCTTCATGCGTACGCGCGCGGGACCGGACTCGAATCCATCCGCGATCCGGCCAATGAGGATCCACGGTTCTCCAGAGTGCTGCTGCGCCGGAAGGTGATACCCACCCTCGAGGAGCGGTGGCCCACGTTGCGGTCGACGCTGGCTCGGGCCGCGGAGCGCGGTCGTGAATCCGCCGATCTGCTCGATACGCTGGCCGCCATCGACCTCGAACCGGCCGGCGGCATCGACGGCGAATCGCTCGACGTAGCAGCGGTCGGGGCGCTCGACCCGGCGAGACGGCGCAATGCCGTCGCCGGCTGGTTGCGAGCCCGGGGCATCACATCCCCCGGCGCGCGTCGGATCGAGCAGATTGCCCGCAATCTGGTCGAGGCGAGGCGGGATGCGATGCCGTGCATCGGTCTCGGAAACGTGGAAGTTCGGCGTTTCCGGGGCCGCATCCGACTGATCTCCAGAGCCACGCCGGTCGCCACCCAGGTCGTGCGCGGTTGGCGCATCCCGGAACCGCTTGCGCTGGACCACGGTTGTCTGGCCTGGGAATCCTGCACCGGTGGTGGACTCGACGATGCCGTCGGAGACACCCGGATTACGGTGCGGGTCCGCGGAGACGATGCGGGATGGATGCGAGCAACGGCAGGGCGGGGACGCTCACTCAAAAAGCGCTTTCAGTCGCTCGGAATCCCGCCGTGGGAACGTGGGCGCATTCCACTGGTGTACTCCGACGACATGCTCGCCGCGATCGGCTCGGCCTGGATCAATCCACGGCTCGCGGCGCGTCCGGGGGCTTCTGGCTGGCGTGTCCTGTGGACGCCCCGCCGGTGACGTGTCGCAGCTTCGCGGCAGGCTGGACGCTTGCGCAGCAAGCGCGCTATAGGTATGCGCAGCCGTGCAATCATCGTGGGCAGCCGCTTGCTGCGCAAGCGTCTTAGGCAGCCGCTCGCTGCGCGAGCGTCTTGAGTCGGTGAGCGTCGAGTAGACTTGTCCCACAGCGGGTCACCCGTCACCGCGAGCGAATCCGGGGACAATGAGCAAGCGAATCGCATACTGCACCTTCGGGTGTCGACTGAACCAGTACGACACGGAGGCGATCCGCACCCTGGTCGACGACGGATGCGGTTTCGAGACCGTCGGCGCGCGCGACGCCGCCGACATCTATGTCGTGAACACCTGTAGCGTGACCGCGCGGGCCGATGCCTCAGCGCGCAAGGCAATCCGACGTATCGCGGCCGAGCGCCCGAAGTCGAAGATCGTCGTGACCGGCTGCTATGCCCAGCGCGCTCCCGAAGAGCTGACGGCGCTGCCGGGAGTCGCCCTTGTGGTGGGCGCCGCGGACCGTGCCCGGGTCGCGGAGCTGATCGACCGCCTCGAAGACGGACCTCCCGTGGTCGCGGTCTCGCCGGTGTCCACCGCGAAGAGCTTCCTGGACGTACCGATCACGGAAATGACCGAGCACAGCCGTGCATTCGTCAAGGTACAGGAGGGGTGCAACGAATCCTGCACGTTCTGCATCGTTCCGCAGACCCGGGGGGTATCGAGGAGTCGCACCCGGGCGAGCGTGCTCGATCAGGTACGCCGCCTCGCCGATGTCGGCTATGTCGAGGTGGTGCTCACCGGCGTGCACATCGGCGACTACGGGCTCGACCTCCCGGAGCGGCGGCGGATGCTGCCCGAGCTGATCCAGGACATTCTGGAAATCAACGGCGTCGAACGGTTCCGCCTGAGCTCGATCGAGCCCGCGTCGCTCGGCGACGAGGTGATCGCCCTCATGGCCAACTCACCGAAGTTCGCGCGTCACTTTCACATTCCGTTTCAGAGCGGGAGCGACGCGGTGCTCGGTCGCATGAAGCGGCGGTACCGCGCCGCGGAGTTCGCGGACCTCGTCACCCGCATCGGCGAACGCATACCGGACTGCGGGATCGGGGTGGACGTCATCTGCGGCTTCCCCGGCGAGACCGACAATGATTTCCTGCGCACGTTCGAGCACATCGAAGACCTGCCCATCACTTACGTGCATGCATTCACGTATTCCGCACGTCCCGGATCCGAAGCGGAGCACTTCACCGAACAGGTGCCGGCAGAAATCCGGAAACGCCGTACGCAGGCTCTGAAACGGCTCGCGAAGGACAAGCAGCGTCGCTTCGCGGAGCGGCATGTCGGGCGCGTCGTCGATGTCCTCCTCGAGCCGTCACGTCGCGGGGGCACCGCGCGCATCGGGGGGTGGACCGACAATTACCTCAGGGTCGATCTGGGAGAAGGCCAGGTTGATGCACGCCTGGAGCCGGTCTTGATCGAGGGACGGGACGAAAACGGTCTGTTCGGCGTGCAGTGTCGGAAATGATGCTCAGCCGCACTTCGAATCCCCGCAGTTGAGGCACGTCATGCACCCGTCGACGCGAACGACGGCAAGCGTATGGCATTTCGTACAGAACTGTGCGCCTTCGGGGAATCCACGCACGGGGGATTCGCCGTGGGCGGCGCCTCTGCTTTCGAAACGTGCGCGCTTCTCGTCCGCCATGCGGCGCCCGGGCGGGGTGGGCGGCTCGTCCTCGATCAACCCGATCGAGCGCATGTGCGCCTCGATGGCATCGCCTATCTCGGCGACGAGGGAAGGCATGTAGCGTCCGCCCTTCTTGAAGTAGCCGCCCCGGGGATCGAATACCGATCGCAGCTCCTCGACGAGGAACGTGACGTCGCCTCCCTTGCGGAATACCGCCGACACGATGCGCGTGAGCGCCACGATCCACTGAAAGTGCTCCATGTTCTTGGAGTTGATGAAGATCTCGAACGGGCGTCGTTGCTCGTGCTCGGTATCCGCATTCAGCACCACGTCGTTGATCGTCACATAGAGGGCATGGTCGGACAGCGGCGTCTTGATCTTGTATGTCGAACCGAGCAACGTCTCCGGTCGTTCGATCTTCTCGTGCATCTGGATAACGTCCGCCTTGGGTCGGGGCGGCGGCGCGGTGGGAGTCTCGTCACGAGATTCGATTCCGTACTCGACAATCTTCTGCTCGATTCTGATGGCCATGACTGCGGTATCTCTCTGAAAGTGCTCCCCATCTGGCCCCGAACACATCACCGACGCACGGCGGCGGGCGCAGACTGGTGAAATTTTCGGGCGGGCGAAGCGAGTCGGACGCTCGACGGTGGCGGGCGGACTCAGAACTTGCCGTAATATCCCTCTTTGATCGCGTCGTAGAGATTGGCGGCAGTGTGGACATCGCCGTCGTACTCGATCTCCTCGTTGCCCTTCGCCTCGACTACCGTCCCGTCCTCGAGCGTGAACCGATAGGTCGTGTTCTCGAGATCTTCCTCCTTCACGAGCACGCCCTGAAACGCGGACGGATTGAAACGAAACGTCGTGCAGCCCTTCAGGCCCCGCTCGAAGGCGTAGAGATAGATGTCCTTGAAGTCATCGTAGGGATAGTCGGTCGGAACGTTCGCGGTCTTGGATATCGATGAATCGATCCAGCGCTGCGCCGCCGCCTGAACATCCACGTGCTGCCTGGGAGTGATGTCCCCGGCGCAGACGAAGTACTCGGGAAGCCCCTCGGCGCCGTCGCCTCCGGACGCCGCCCCGGAGTTGACGAGCTCGCGATAGGCGAGCATCTCGAAGGAGTACACGTCGACCTTCTCCTTCGTCTTGCGACCCTCGCGAATGACGTTCCGGGAGTAGTGGTGCGCGAAGCTCGGCTCGATCCCGTTGCTCGCATTGTTCGCAAGCGACAGCGAGATCGTGCCCGTGGGGGCGATTGAAGTATGGTGGGTGAATCGCGCACCCTGCTCGGCGAGCGCGTCGACAAGCTCGGGTTCGACCTCGGCCAGTCGCTGCATGTAGCGGCTGTACCTTGCATGGAGCACCTTGCCCTTGATCCGATCACCGACGGCCATGCCGTCCCGCGCCATCTCCGGACGTTGCGCGAGCATCTCCGCGGTCACCGGGAACGACTCCTCCATCAGCGGCGCCGGCCCTTTCTCCCGACTCAACGACAGAGCGGTCTTCCAGCCGGTAATCGCCATGTCGCGCGTCACCCGTTCGGTGAACTCGGTCGACGCTTCCGAGCCGTATCTGATGCGCAGCATCGTCAGAGTCGAACCAAGCCCGAGATAGCCCATGCCGTGGCGCCGCTTGCGCATGATCTCGTCGCGCTGGGGGCCGAGGGGGAGTCCGTTGACCTCGACAACGTTGTCGAGCATGCGGGTGAAGACAATGACGACCTCCCGGAAGGTCGCCCAGTCGAAGCGGGCGCGATCCGTGAATGGATCGAGCACGAACCGGGTGAGGTTGACCGAACCGAGCAGGCACGAGCCGTAGGGAGGAAGAGGCTGCTCGCCGCAGGGGTTGGTCGCCCGGATGTTCTCGCAGAACCAGTTGTTGTTCATGTCGTTGATTTCATCGATCAGGATGAATCCCGGCTCGGCGAAGTCGTACGTCGACGACATGATGACGTCCCAGATCCGTCGGGCCCGCACGGACCGGTAGACCCGGCAGGCGACCTTTCCCGTGCGGTCCGTGACGTATCCGTCGTGTACCGGCCAGCTCCGCCACACCACGGATTCCGGATTGTCGAGATCAAAGCCGTCCTGTTCGACTTCCGGCTTCATCAGCGGAAACGCGAGTTTCCACTCGGCGTCGTCCCGCACCGCCTGCATGAATTCACGCGTGACGAGCAGGGAGAGGTTGAACTGGCGCAGGCGGCCGTCCTCGCGCTTGGCCCGGATGAAATCGAGGACGTCGGGATGACCGACATCGAAGGTAGCCATCTGCGCGCCCCGGCGCCCTCCGGCGGACGACACCGTGAAGCACATCCGGTCGTAGATGTCCATGAACGACAGCGGTCCCGATGTGTACGCCCCGGCGCCGCTGACGTACGCACCCTTCGGCCGCAGGGTGGAAAACTCGTACCCGATGCCGCAGCCGGCCTTGAGGGTGAGCCCGGCCTCGTGGACCTTGTTCAGAATATCGTTCATCGAGTCGAGGACGATGCCCGACACCGTGCAGTTGATGGTCGACGTCGCAGGTTTGTGAGACAGCGCTCCCGCGTTCGAGACGATACGACCGGCCGGAATCGCGCCTCGCCGCAACGCCCACAGGAAGCGCTCGCCCCACAGTGCCCGGAGCTCGTCGGTAGTCTCGACATCGGCGATCGCACGGGCGACACGGCGATAGGTGTCGTCGATGGTGCGATCCAGAACCGTGCCGTCGCGTTTCTTCAGCCGATATTTGCCGTCCCAGATGTCGATCGACGTATCCTGCAGGGGAATCACGGAGACGTCGGGCTCGACGTGAATCAGTTCGGCCAGCTTCATCACCGAATCCCCTCGCCGAAAGGACGGCTGGTACATGCGGCCCTGATGACCATCAACATTCCCTCTCTTTCGTAATGGTTCCGGGAATATCGAATCCAATTCCCGGAACCGGAGATCAAATCGACGGCTGAATATCTCCCCGGCGACATACCATGGTGGTTCGGCCACGGTGGTTTGCGAGAGACAACCGTTCCAATCCGGATTTCATTCACCAAGTCAATCGGGATCGGTCATCAATCGTGTAGGCCTTCGTCCCTTTCGGTGACGGAGAACGGCGATTTAACACCAGAAGTTGTAGGCAGGCAACTCGCCCAACCACAAGATGTTGTGGAACAGGCGGTGGACGGAACGGGTGAAACAGCGGAGATTCCTGTGGAAAATCTATCCGCCGAGGGCGATCACATATCGGATCGCCGGGCCGGAAGGATCAGGGGACGATCTGCGAAATCACGATTCTCACCGGGGCGGAATCAGCAACCACGACCGGACCGGCGGCGCCCTCGACATCGCCGCGGGTGCGGTTCGCCGTCCCCGAGCGCGCCACGCGCGCAGTGACGAGCGCACGCTCCACGCTCGCGAGCGACTGCGAGGGAATCATCGCGTTCGATTCGTCGAGTACGATGGTGCTCGGAAGCGCTCCCACGATGGTGCGCGCGACGGCGACCGGAGGTCCGACTCCCGACGGGTTGCGGGCGAAGACGAACACCGGCTCGCCGGCGCCGAGTTCCACCTGGAGATCCGACGCAAGGCTGACCTCCACCACGATGCGCGCTCCGTCCGCGGATTCATCTCCGCCGGCAGACCCCGTGGTCACGGCGGGGGTCGTGGTAGGGGCGGGCGGTGCGGAGCCGGGGTTGGCGGGCCTGCTTTCCGCATCGCGGACCTGCGCAAGCATCTCGGTGACGATGGACGCCTCTCGCGACCCGGGCGACTGACGGGCGAGCAATCGCTCCCAGCGGTCGATGGCGATCTCCACGCGCCGGTTCTGAGCCGCGGCGAACCCCCCGAGCCAGAGCGCCTTCTCGTGATCCGGATCGAGCTCGAGAGCGAGGTCGAGACGGTCCACCGCGCTCGCCGGAAAGCGACTTCCCGCCCTCCCGGCCTCCGCCTCGGCCCAATCCGCCAGGAGCGATGGATCGTCGCCGAGGAGTGCATGAGCACGCTCGAACGCGGCGAGCGCCGCATCGAAGCGTTCCAGCACCACCTGCGAGCGGGCAAGCAGGAGCCAGCCCTCGGCGTCCCCGGGATCTTCGTCGAGCCTTGCGGCGAGTGCGGCGACCATCGTTTCCACTGATGGCGCCATGTCGGCTGCCACGCCCGGTGAAGCGGAAATCGGCGGCGGGTCGATCCCATGCGGCGAGCCGAGCCATAGATAGATTCCGAGACCGCAGACCGGCATCATAAAGGTGATCGCCACCGCCATGCGGTAGGAAGGGGGGTGAGGGACAGCGCGCGGCTCATCGAGCTCGGCCACGTCGGCGAGCAGTCTCCTTTCGAGATCCTGGCGAAGCGCGGCGTACCGCTCCGTCCCGACCTCACCGCGGTCCCTTTCGCGGTCGAGCTCCGCCAGACGCTCGCGGTACAGCGCGATGTTCACTTCGTCGGGGGCATGGCGCACCGAAGCGCCGTCGCGCATCAGTGCGGGCACGACCAACAGCAACGTGGCCAGGATGACAAGAGTGGCGAGGACCCAGAACAGGAGCATCGGAAGCCGCTGGAGATGGCCGCGCCGAGCCCGGCCCACGGGCGCAAATCTATCGGGTGGGTCGCAAGCCGGCAAGGACTCTCTGCCGCTTCATCTATAATCATCCGGAAATGTCGCACCCGGGACATCGCACCCGCGACATCAAGCCGTCGGCGTCGGATCCGGCGTCCCTCACGACAGACAGGAAACGCAGCATGAGCAAGGGAAGGATTGCGGCCATCGGGGTCATCGTGGCGCTGGTCGTCGCATTCCTCTGGTTCGATCTCGGCCGCTATCTCAGCCTCGACTACCTGAAGGCGCAGCAGGCCGGCATCGACGCGTTCTACCGCGAACACCCCCTGGCGGTGCTGGCGGCCTACTTTCTCGTCTACGTCGCGATCACCGGTCTTTCGCTGCCCGGAGCCGCCATCATGACCCTGGCCGGCGGCGCCGTGTTCGGGCTGCTGTGGGGCACCGTCGTCGTTTCCTTCGCGTCGACGCTCGGCGCGACCGTCGCCTTCCTCGTGTCGCGGTACATCCTGCGCGACGGAATCCAGCGGCGGTACGGAGATCGGCTGAAGACCATCAACGCCGGTGTCGAACGTGACGGAGGCTTCTATCTGTTCACCGTGCGACTGGTGCCGGCCTTTCCGTTCTTCGTCATCAATCTGGTCATGGGGCTCACCCCCATGCGAACCCTCACGTTCGCCTGGGTGAGCCAGCTCGGCATGCTTCCGGGGACCATCGTCTACGTCAATGCCGGCACCCAGCTCGGGCGCATCGAATCGCTGCAGGGCATCCTCTCTCCCACCCTCATCGGCTCCTTCGTGCTCCTCGGGATCTTTCCGCTGCTCGCCCGGTGGGCCGTGGGCGCAGTCCAGCGACGGCGCCATGCCCGGGGCGGCGACGAGACTCCTCCGAGGCCCGCATCTTCGCGCCCGCCGGACGACTCGCTATAATTTTCGGCGTGAGCGAACCCGACTGCGGCGCCCGCCGGCATGGAACCCCGGCTCGCACCGAATGCTTCACATCCGGGGATTCCGCGCCCATGGGGATTGATACGGCGGTTCGCCGGTTGCTTCGCGACAGGAGACAGAAGATGGCGGTGAGACGACAACGCCCGCATCCTCTCGGCCTTCCCGGCACCTTCGGTTCGGAAATCGACAAGGGCGGGCGCCCGGGCGGATTCGACCGATGGCTCGTGCGGCGCATAGCGGCGAAGGCGGGCAATCCCGACGTCGCGTTCGCGCTGTGGGACGGCGAGGACGCCTACCGCCCGTCCGGAGAGTGCGCGGGGCGCATCGTCTTCCGCGACCGGGGGGCGCTGCTTTCCGTGATCTTCGGCCCGGAAGTCGGATTCGGGGATGCCTTCAGCGCGGGACGCATCGAGGTGGAAGGCGATCTCGTCGACGTTCTCGCGCGATGTTATCGCTGCATGGACAGCGGGCGATCGGCCGCGGGCAAGCGCAGTGCGTTCGGCCGGCTTCCGAAGCCGCGGTCCAACACCACCGCGGGATCGCGGCGGCACATCCAGCACCACTACGACCTGGGCAACGATTTCTATCGTCTGTGGCTCGACAAAGAGATGGTTTACACCTGCGCGTACTACCCCACGCCGGGCGCCACCCTGGAACAGGCGCAACGGGCCAAGATGGACCATGTCTGCCGCAAGCTGATGCTCCGGCCCGACCAGCAGGTCATCGAAGCCGGCTGCGGATGGGGTTCGCTGGCCCTGTACATGGCGCGCGAGTACGGCGTCCGGGTTCGGGCCTTCAACATCTCGCGGGAGCAGATCGCGTACGCGCGCGAACGGGCCTCCCGGGAGGGCGTGGGCGACCGGGTGGAGTTCGTGCAGGACGACTACCGCAACATCGAAGGCGCCTGCGACGCTTTCGTCTCGGTGGGCATGCTGGAGCATGTCGGCGTGCGGAACTACGAGTCCCTGGGAGCGGTCATCGCGCGCACGCTGAAGCCCGCCGGCCTCGCCCTCGTCCACAGCGTCGGTCGCAATCGCCCCACCCCCGTCAACGCGTGGCTGGAGCAGCGCATCTTTCCCGGAAGCTACCCTCCGAGCCTGCGGGAGATGATGGCGATCTTCGAGCCGTTCAACTTCTCCATCATCGACGTCGAGAATCTCAGACTTCACTATGCACGCACGCTGCGGGAGTGGTTGACGCGGTTCGACCACGCGGAGGCCACGGTCCGGTCGATGTACGACGCAGAATTCATCCGGGCGTGGCGGCTGTACCTCGCGGGGTGTTCGGCCGCGTTCCTCGCCAACTCCATCCAGCTCTTCCAGGTGGTGTGCGCGCCGTCCGCCAACAACGACGTGCCGTGGACCCGCACCCACGTCTACCCCCGGGCGGCGGAATCCGCGGACGGCTGATCGATCGGTGGAAACGGTCGACGTCATCATCGTCGGGGGAGGCCCGGCCGGCTCCTCGTGCGCATCCCGCCTGATGCGGGCGGGCGTCTCGGCGCTCGTACTCGACCGGGAGACGTTCCCCCGCACGAAGCTGTGCGCGGGGTGGATTACCCCGGAGGTCGTCGACGACCTGGGCCTCGACGTGGCCGCCTACCCCCATCGGTTCAACACCTTCAACGGGATCGTGGTGCATCTCAAGTGGCTGAAGTTCACGCTTCCCAGCGTGCAGCACTCCATCCGCCGCTTCGAGTTTGACGACTGGCTGCTGCGCCGCAGCGGTGCTCGGGTGGTGAGACACAATGTGCGCAACATCGAAGGCGACGAGGACGGCTTCACCGTTGACGGCGCCTTCCGCTCGAAGTACCTCGTCGGCGCCGGAGGCACCCGGTGCCCCGTCTACCGCACGTTCTTCCGCGAGGCCAATCCCCGCGCCCGCGAACTGCAGGCGGCGACCTGGGAGCACGAATTCCCTCACCGGTGGCAGGACGAGCGGTGCCATCTGTGGTTCTTCGAGAAGGGCCTCCCCGGCTATGCGTGGTACGTCCCGAAGGCGGACGGCTATCTGAACTGCGGCATCGGCGGAATGGCGGAGAAGCTCAAGACACGCGGCGAAGACATCAAGCGTCACTGGCGCCACTTCCTGGAAGTGCTCGATCGCCGTGGGCTCCTCCGCGATGTCGAACTCGCCCCGAAGGGATACAGCTACTACCTGCGCGGCGGCGTGGAGACGGTGCGGATCGGCAACGCGTTCATCGCCGGGGATTCGGCCGGTCTGGCGACACGAGACCTGTGCGAGGGGATCGGCCCCGCCGTGTCCAGTGGCCACCGCGCCGCGGCGTCCATCGTTGAAGGGGCGCAGTACCGACTCGACGATCTCACCGCCTACAGCTCGGACGTTGGCCTCGTGCAGCGACTGCTGGAGCGCGCATTCGCAGGTAGCAGGCTCCGACCGCCGGAGAATCGCATGGCGCGGGAGATTGCGAGCCGGTGAAGCGCATCGCGCACGGGAGCGGCCCGTACCGATCTCTGCCGACTCTTGTACGCCGCCCCCCGGAGAAGTGGCTGACCGGAGTCCGCTGAACTTCCGTCGAGGCGAAAATCCGGCGCATTGGCCGCAGCCCCGGCCCGACGAGAACCTCGATGGCCCAGTTCCAGGATGAATCGCATCCGCTTGTGGTTGTTCGGGCACAACATGCGCCCGCAGTGGAAGATGCCTGACACGGGAAGGTGGTCCCGGGGTGGGGCGCGGTGATTCGTCTCGACGATGTCGAGCTTCGTCGCGGCGGGGTCAAGGTCCTCGATCGGGCGACGCTGGTGGTTCAGCGCCGCTGGAAGGTCGGGGTGGTCGGGGCGAACGGGGCGGGCAAGACGAGCCTCTTCGGCCTGCTTCTCGGAGCGCTCGAACCTGACCGCGGGAAGGTCGATATGCCAGCCGGCATCACGGTCGGGACCGTCGCCCAGGAAGCGCCGGCGGGCGACGTTCCACTCATCGACCACGTTACCGACGGCGACCCGCGCATCGCGTCCATCCGCGCCCGGCTCCACGCCGCCGAGGCACGCGGCGACGCCGATGGACAGGCCGCCGCCCATGCAGACCTGGAGGCCATCCACGGCTACGCCGCCGAAGCACAGGCAAGCCGGATCCTGCGCGGACTCGGATTCTCCCCCGGAGATGAATCGCAGCCGCTCGATGCGCTGTCCGGCGGTTGGAGGATGCGTGCGGCACTCGCCCGCACACTCGCGGCGCGTGCAGAGCTGCTCCTTCTCGACGAGCCCACCAATCATCTCGACCTCGACGCGGTGGTCTGGCTGGAAGCGTGGCTTCGACGCTACCCGGGCACGCTGCTGCTGATTTCCCATGATCGGGAGTTTCTTGACCCGATCGTCGATCACGTCGCGCTGGTCCGCGATGCCCGCATTCAGATCTACACGGGGAACTACAGTGCGTTCGAGCGGCTGCGCGCGACCGAGCTCGAGCACTCGCGGCGCACCGCCGCCCGTCTCCGTCGCGAGCGGGCGCGGATCCAGTCGTTCGTCGATCGGTTCCGTTACAAGGCGAGCAAGGCGCGGCAGGCGCAGAGCCGGATCAAGGCACTTGAACGGATGCAGGTAGTCGAGCCGCTCGACACGCAGCGGCGTTTCGCCTTCGACTTCTTCGAGCCCGAGCATCTGCCACGGCCGGCGGTGACCCTCGACTCGGTCTCCATCGGGTACGACACCCGGGCGGTCCTGAGCGAGGTCTCGATGATCCTCGCATGCGGTGATCGGGTCGCCCTGCTGGGGGCGAACGGGATGGGAAAGTCGACCCTGCTGCGCGGGCTGGCGGGACACCTGGCGCCGAGCGGTGGTGCCATCGAGACCTCGCGGTGGACCCGTATCGGCTATTTCGCCCAGCACCGGGTCGAGCAGCTCGACCTCCGTCGCACCCCGCTCGATCTGGTGCGGAGCATCGCCCCGGATATGCGCGAGCAGGAGATGCGGGATTTCCTCGGCGGCTTCGGCTTCGGGCACGCGGCGGCGACGCGCCGTGTCGCGCCCCTTTCCGGGGGCGAGAAGACCCGCCTGGCTCTCGCGCTGCTGGTGCTGGAGCGCCCGAACCTGCTGCTGCTCGACGAGCCGACCAACCATCTCGACCTCGACATGCGGGAGGCGCTCGCCGCCTCGCTGCAGACATTCTCCGGCGCACTGGTGCTGGTGTCGCACGATCGGCGCCTGCTGAGGCTGGTGAGTGACTCGCTCTGGCTTGTCGCGGACGGACGGGTGGCACCCTTCACGGGCGATATCGACGACTACACCCAGTGGCTTGCCGATCGCCGCGGGGCACCGGCGGCAGCAAAGACCCCAGCATCAGTCCCGGCAACGGCCCCGGCAACGGCACCAGCAGAGGCCCCGGCAGCAACTATGGTTCCGACCTCGGGTGAACCACCGCCCGCGGCCGCGACAACAACGGACACCCGGCGCGAGCGGCGGCGCAGACTGGCCGACGAGCGGCGCATGACGGCACCGCTCCGGCGCGACCTCAAGGCGCTGGAGCAACGGCTCGGCGTACTCGCCGAGGAACGGACATCGATCGAATCGGCGCTCGCGGACTCCGCGATCTACCATGAGGACGAGCGAGCGCGGCTGCGTGAACTCCTCGCGCGACGTGCGGAGCTCGACGAGGAGGTCGCGACCGCCGAATCGACCTGGATCGAGAAACAGGAGCAACTCGAAGCGATGGAGGATAGTGCCTCGGCTTGATCCTCACACCTTCCGGAAGGCCATACCGTCATCCCGCCCCGACGGGAATAATGCCATCGGCAGGGCCACGGTTGCGGCAACAACGTCATTCCCGTTCAGGCGGAAACATACGCCTGAAATCACCCCGAACGAACGGGTCCGGACCAGGCTGGAAACGGAAGTACAGGCGGGACGATCGCAATCGGATTCAGTCCCGTCGCAGGGATTCGGTGACCGCGATCGGGGTCGGATACCGCAGCATGATCAGATAGCTCGACACGATGAAGGTGAGGAGGGTGGCGGCGTGGATGGCGTACGCTGCATTCGGGCCGATGACCTTTCCCTGCGAGGCGATGGCCGCGATCAACAGGGAGAACTCGCTGAGTTGCCCGAGACGCACTCCGATCTCCATCGAAAGCCGGCTCGACTCGTGTTCGCGGCGCAGCAGCCAGTGGAAGACAACCGGCTTGAGCACCAGCATCAACCCGCCCAGGCACACCGCGGGGAGAGCAACCTCGGCCAGCACCGGGATCGGAAACGCCGCGCCGAGCGCGAAGAAGAACATGACGAGGAAGAAGTCCCGCAGCGGCTTGAGGGATTCCGCGATGAACGTCGCGACGGGGCTCCGGGCGAGCGCCACCCCGGCGACGAACGCCCCGATCTCCTGTGAGAGCCCCATCGCATGACCGAGCTGGGCGATCCCGAGACACCAGCCGATCGCGGCGAGGAAGATGTACTCCCGAATAGTGTCGAAGCGCCGGATGAGCGGCGTCAGAACCCATCGCTCCATGACCGCCGCCGCCACGACGACCACCGGCAGCGCCGCTGCGAGCCACGCCGCGTCACCGGTCGAGAGGTTCGGCCGGGACATCGCGTCCAGCCCGAGCAGCGCGACGATGGCGATGACATCCTGGAGCAGCAGCACACTGATGACGATCTCGCCGGTGTGCCGGTGGTGCAGCGTGGTGGTGGGGAGCAGCTTCAGCCCGATGATGGTGCTCGAGAACATCGAGAGCGCGCCGATCACCAGAGATTCCGTCGTGGTGAATCCGAACGCGAGCGCGACGCCGAAGCCCGCGGCCGCAAACACGAGAGAGCTTCCGAGGGTGACGATCGTCGCCTCGCGCATCATTCGCGCGAGTTTCTGCGGATGCAGGTTGAGGCCCAGTAGATACAGCAGGAAGATGATCCCGACCTCGCCGATCCCCTGCGCCGTGGTCGCATCCTCGATCAGGGCGAACCCCCACGGGCCGACCAGCACGCCGAGCGCGATGTAGGCGATCAGCATGGACTGGCGCGCGAACAGCGCGAGCCCGGCGACGATCGCGCCGCCGGTGAAGATCAGGAAGATGGTGTCGAGGATGGACTCGCCGTGCACGCTGTCCCACCGCCGTCACGGCGTATCGATGCCCGCCAGCACCGCGAGATGCGCGGCCACACACTGGGGCAGCACCTCGACGTTGTATCCACCCTCCAGCATCGACAGTACCCGCCCGCCGGCATGGCGGTCGGCGAGTTCCATGATCCTCTCGCTCATCCAGCCGAAACACTCCGTGCTCACGCGGACCTGCGCGAGGGGGTCGGCGGCATGCGCATCGAATCCGGCCGACAGGATCACGAACTCCGGGCCGAAGGCGTCCGCGGCCGGGATGATGCGCTTGTCGAACGCTCGCACGTAATCCTCGTCTCCGGCGCCGGCCGGCACCGGGCAGTTGACCGTCGCTCCGGCCCCGCGCCCGATGCCGGTCTCGGAGGCCGCCCCGGTGCCCGGGTAGTATGGATACTGGTGGATGCTGGCGTACATCACCGACGGGTCTTCCTCGAAGGTGTGCTGGGTCCCGTTGCCATGATGGACATCGAAGTCGAGGATCAGGACCTTGTCCACGCCGTGGGTGCGCTGGAGATAGCGCGCGGCGACGGCCACGTTGTTGAACAGGCAGAATCCGAGCGCCATGCCGCGCTCGGCGTGGTGGCCGGGCGGGCGGCTGAGGGCGAAGCCGTTCGTGATTTCCCCGGCGACGATGCCGTCCGCCAGCGCGAGCGCGCCTCCCGCCGCAAGCAGGGCCACGTCACTGCTGCGGCGCGAGACGCCGACGTCGGCCACGTCCAGAAACGGCGCGCCGGACCGGCACGTCTCCTCCGCGCGGGCGATGTAGCGCGCATCGTGGACCGTCTCGATCCACGCCGGATCCGCCGGTGCTCCGTCGATGCGCGCCAGATCGCCGAACCAGTCGAGTCCCTCGAGCCAGGCCATGGTGGAGACGAGCCGCTCGCGTCTCTCCGGATGACCGCGACCCGCGTCGTGTTCGAGAAAACGCGGGTCATACAGGAATCCCGTCGTCATCGCTCGCTCCGCTCCTGCACACGCAGTTCCGCACGGTAGTGACGGGCCTTTTCGACGTAATGACGGGCGATTCGCTCGATACCGGCGACATCCTCCTCGGTCAGCGTGCGCACTACCCGGGCCGGCGTTCCCACCGCGAGCGAGCGCTCCGGGATCACCTTGCCCTCGGGAACGAGTGCTCCGGCCCCGATCAGGCTGCCGCGACCGATCACCGCGTGGTTGAGCACCACCGCGTTGATGCCGACCAGCGCGCCGTCCTCCACCGTGCAGCCGTGTAGCATCGCAAGATGACCCACGCTCACGTTGGCGCCGAGAGTGAGGGGCACGCCTTCGTCGACATGGAGCACCGCGGAGTCCTGAACGTTGGCGCCGTCGCCGATGGTGATCAGGTCGTTGTCGCCACGCACGACACTGTTGAACCAGACGCTGGCGTCATGGCCGAGGATGACGGAGCCGACCACGACGGCGTTGTCGGCGACGTAGAAGTCCCCGCGCATCCGGACATGGCGATCGCCGAGGGAATAGATCATGGGTTCGGGATCCTTGCGAAGCGGCAGCACGAAGTGTGCCGATCCACGACTAGTGAAAAATGCGCCTCAAGGCGCATGTGGAGGAAATGAGCATTCGGCCGCATTTCTCGCAGGATCTCGAACCGGAGCCACCGATCCGGGACCGAACCTCGGGCATCGGCCGAGAGCTAGTCTACCCGCTTCACCTCGTATCGGATCCGACGAGCGCACGCGCCCAGTGAATCCACTCGCGAAGCTCGCGGTCGTAGCCGTCGAGGGACGGATCGCGGTCCCGTGCGAAGAGACGGGCCGCCCGGACAAGGGATCGGGGAGCGGTCGGCGGGGGCAGGGAAGAAAGCGCTCGCTGCGTGAAGGCGCGCGCATCGTCTTCCTCGCCGCGGTGGACATGGAGCCGAACGAGCAGGCGCAACGCCTCGAAATGATGCTCGTCGGCGGACACCGCACGCGTCGCATACTCGAATGCCGCGTCCTCGTCACCGATGCGCTCGTGACAGAACGCGAGGACATGGAGCGTGTTGGGGTTCTCGCCCACGTGAGCAAGAAGCGCGTCAAGATGGCGGATCGCTCCGCGGTAGTCCTTGAGTCGAAACGCATGCACGGCCTTGCGCTCCAACCGAGAGCGGCTCGAGAACCAGCCGGGGATCGCCATTCGGCCCGTCATTCGGCCATGCCACCTTCGTGTCGCCGGAAGATGCGCGTTAGTATCGGTGATTACGCGTGCCCGCTGGCAACCTCCGTACGGATTGATGCGACGATCGGCACTCCCGGTCGCGGACGACAACGCTTCATCGACACAAGGAACAGGCTCATGCCCAAGGCGATTCGAATCCACGCGACCGGCGGCCCGGAAGTGATGCGCTGGGAAGACGTCGAGGTCGGGGCTCCCGGACCGGAGGAGATCCGGCTCCGGCACGAAGCGGTAGGGCTCAACTACATCGACGTGTACTTCCGCACCGGCCTCTATCCCGCGCCGTCGCTCCCGTTCTCTCCGGGGATGGAGGGCGCCGGAGTCGTGGAAGCAGTGGGGGAGGGCGTCGACTCGCTGGCGGCGGGAGACCGGGTTGCGTACGCGGCGCCTCCGGTGGGTGCGTACGCGCAAGCACGCCTGATGTCGGCGGAGAAAGTCGTGAAGATTCCCGATGGGATCGACGCCCGACAGGCCGCAGCGATGATGCTGCAGGGCATGACCGTCGAGTACCTGCTGCTGCGGACCTATCCCGTGCAGTCCGGTGACACCATCCTGCTCCACGCCGCGGCGGGAGGCGTGGGGCTCATTGCCTGTCAATGGGCGAAGCACCTCGGGGCGACCGTTATCGGCACCGTCGGCAACGAAGAGAAGGCGGAGCTCGCGCGCGCTCATGGGTGCGACTATCCGATCGTCTACACGCGGGAGAACTTCACCGAACGGGTCCGGGAAATCACCGAGGGCGCCGGGGTTCCAGTCGTCTACGACTCGGTGGGGCGCGACACATTCGAGGGCAGCCTCGACTGCCTTCAGCCCCGGGGAATGCTCGTGAGCTTCGGCCAGTCTTCGGGCAAGATTGACCCCTTCGACATCGGAATCCTCGGCACCAGAGGGTCGCTCTACGTGACGCGACCCACGCTGTTCACCTACACAGCAACCCGTACCGATCTCGAAAGCTCGGCACGGGCACTGTTCGACGTGGTCGGCAGCGGAGCAGTGCGGGTCACCGTCAACCGAACCTTTCCGCTCGCTGAAGCAGCGGATGCGCATCGAGCACTCGAGTCGCGACAGACCATGGGTTCGACCGTGTTGCTGCCATGACAACCCGACCGGGCAACAGAACGCACCCACACCGGCCTCGTACGACTCGCGGACCTGATCTGCGCCTCTGTGATCAATCCTTCAATTTATCTCAAATAACCTTAGATATATAAAATAAATTATTGATTTATAAAATATTCAACTTCGAACTGAATCGATGAACATGCGCCACTGCCGCTCGTCGGCGCCCGACGGAACGCCCTCGTACAGCGCGACCCGCTGGACGAGGTCGTCGGAGTAGCGGGCGCGCAGGCTCTTCGCAAGGTCGCCATCGGATTCGGAGATCGCGACAGCGCCGAGCAGCCTGTCGCTCACGAGTACCGGCATCTCGTCGAAGCGCCCCTCGCGCATCAGAGCGCTCAACCGCTTCCCGGTATCGATCTCTCCGTGGAACTCGAGAAATGTCCGGTAACTCGGCGTCGACGCGTAGAACGCGATCTGCCGCCGGACCTCCTGTTCCGCTCGCCGGCGTGCGCGCTCGGTCGCCCCACGCACCACGAAGCAGCTCGCCAGCACGGTGAGCGATCGCGCCGACCGGCCGCGCTTTCGCGCACCCTCGGCAAGCGCGGGTCGGATCACCTCCCGGAAGTAGTGGGGTGAATGCATGGGATGCACGCTGAATCCGTCGGCGGCTTCGCCGGCCGCGGTGGCCATTCGGGGATTCACCCCGGCCAGGTACACCGGAATGTCGGGATGGTCGATGGGGCCCGGATTGAAGAAGTCGTTGATCAGGGTGAATCGATAGAATCGCCCCTCGTGGCACGCGTGGGCTCCGGTCTGGAACGTGGCCCAGATGGCCCGCAGGCAATCGATGTAGTCGACAATTCGGGCCGCGGGATGGTCGAAGGCGGCGGAAAACCGGCGCTCGACATGGGCCCGCACCTGGGTGCCCAGGCCGAGCAGCAGACGGCCGCGGCTGACCGCCTGCAAATCCCACGCGCTGGTTGCCATCGAGAACGGAGAGCGCGCGAACGCCACCGCGATGTTCGTCCCGATGCGGAGTCGCTCGGTGGCAAGCGCCGCTTCGAGGAGCGGGAAGAACGGATCGTGGGCGATCTCGAACGACCAGATCCCATCGAATCCCATCCGCTCGATCCGGGCCGCTTCCACTCCGACATCGGACAGGCGAACGCCTTCCGGCATGGGGGCATCGAAGTCCATGAACACTCCTCGTGGTGCTCGCCGCATGGCGTGGTATCGTACTGAAGTCGAAGTGCGGTCCCGCATTTCCGGAACGATCTCCGGGCATGATGCCGAAGCCGATGCCCGCCCCGCCGATATTCACACTCGTGGCGGCGAGTGAAGCGGCGCTCGCGACCAATACGACCAAGGAGGCAGAGAGTGCAATACGAGGCACCCGAATCCGTCGAAGCGGCAGTGAGGCTTCTCTCCGGCGGAGGACCCAGGGGGCGGGTCCTGGCCGGGGGGACGGACCTGCTCGTGCAACTCCGCGCCGGCGTCATCACGCCCCAACTGGTGGTCGACATCAAGCGCATCAGGGAAAGTCGGGAGATCCGCGAGGAAGACGGCATGCTCGTCGTCGGCGCGGCCGTCACCGGGGCCGAGCTGGGCGAACATGCCCGGGCCAAATCGATGTGGCCCGGGGTCGTCGAATCCGCCGAGCTGATCGGTTCGACCCAGATTCAGGGACGGGCATCGCTGGGGGGCAATCTCTGCAACGCATCCCCGGCGGCGGATACCGTCCCCGCTCTGGTCGCCGCCGCTGCGGAATGCCGGGTCGCGGGCCCGAATGGCATGCGCCGCGTCCCCGTCGAAGACGTGTGCACCGGTCCGGGACAACTCTCGCTCGGAGACGGTGAATTCATCGTCGCTTTCGAACTCGCCGCCCCGCCGCCCGGTTCGGCGGACGCCTACCTTCGATTCATCCCTCGCACGGAAATGGATATCGCGGTAGTGGGCGCCGGAGTCAACCTGTCGCTGGACGAGAGCGGACGATGCACCGCGGCTCGGGTCGCTCTCGGCGCGGTCGCGCCGACGGTGATACTCGCCGAGGAAGCCGGTGCGGCGTTGGTCGGCACCGAGTGCGACGACTCGGCGATGGAGGCGATGGTCGCCGCCGTTCGCGCCGCATGCCGGCCAATCGACGACAAGCGCGGCACAGCCGAGTACCGGACGAAGGTCGCCGGAGTGCTGGCGACGCGGGCGGCACGCATCGCCGCCACGAGAGCCAGGGAGGCACGCTGATGGCCAGGGCACACGTCATCACTACCGTCAATGGGGACCCCGTCGAGTTTCTCTGCGATACCGAGCAGACGCTGCTGGATGTTCTCAGGGACGAGTTGCACCTGACGGGCAGCAAGGAAGGATGCGCGTCCGGCGACTGCGGCGCGTGCAGCGTCATCGTCGACGGGCGCCTGGTCTGCGCATGCCTGATGCTGGGGGTGGAGGCGCAGGGGCACTCGATCGAGACCATCGAAGGGATGGCCGGCGGGGACCGACTCCACCCGCTGCAGACCAAGTTTCTGGAGCACGCGGCGCTGCAATGCGGCGTGTGTACCCCGGGGTTCCTGGTGGCGGCGAAGTCACTGCTGGAGCGCAATCCCGATCCCACCGAGACCGAGGTCCGATACTGGCTGGCCGGCAATCTCTGCCGCTGTACCGGCTACGACAAGATCGTGCGCGCCGTTCTGGATGCGGCGCAGGAAATGCGAGGAGGTTGAATCATGGCGGCGCAAAACGGGGGAACGACGAACGGTGGGACCCGATGGATCGGCACCCGGCCGGTGCGGCCCGACGGTGTCGACAAGGTGACCGGCCGGGCCCGATTCGGGGCCGACCTGCACCTTCCGAACATGCTCGTGGGCAAGGTGCTCCGGAGCCCGCATGCCCATGCGCGGATCCGATCGATCGACACCTCCGCGGCCCTCGCACTTCCAGGCGTCAAGGCAATCGTCACGCGCGACGACTTCGACGATCTCCCTTCGGAGTTCGTGCCGGCGGGAGAGATGCTGATCAACTACCGCGATGTCGTGCGCAACGTGATGGCGCGCGAGAAGGCCCTCTTCGAGGGACATCCGTTGGCGGCGGTGGCGGCCACGAGCGAGAAGGTGGCAAAAGAGGCGCTGGATCTCATCAGGGTCGACTACGAGGTGCTGCCACATGTCCTCGACATTGACGAGGCGATAGCGCCGGATGCGCCCCTGCTTCACGAGGACATGATCACGGCTGGAGTGGAACCACCGCCGTCGGCTCCGTCCAATGTGGCCAAGGTGGTCGAGTTCGCGCACGGCGACGTCGAGGCGGGCTTCGCGGAGGCGGACGTGGTCGTCGAACGCGAATTCAGCACGCAGCCCGTGCATCAGGGCTACATCGAGCCGCATTCGTGTGTCGCGAGCTTTGCCGAGGATGGCCAGGCTGAGCTCTGGTGCACTACCCAGGGCCACTTTGTGGTTCGCGGACACTGCGCGAAACTCCTGGGGATGGAGGTGTCGAAACTCCGGGTCACCGCGTCCGAAATCGGGGGTGGTTTCGGCGGAAAGACGGTCGTGTATCTGGAGCCGCTCGCGCTGGCGCTGTCGCGCAAATCCGGACACCCCGTGAAGATGACCATGTCGAGAGAGGAGGTCTTCCGCGCGTCCGGTCCCGCTCCGGGCACCTGGGCCCGGGTCCGGGTGGGGGTGACGAAGGATGGTCGGATCACCGCGGGGGAAGCGGAGCTGAAGTACCAGGCGGGAGCGTTTCAGGGATCGCCCGTACAGCCGGGCTGCATGTGCGCATTCGCGCCCTACGATCTCGAGCATGTGAAGGTGACGGGCTACGACGTGGTGGTCAACCGACCCAAGGTGGCGGCCTACCGCGCGCCCGGCGCTCCCCAGTCCGAGTACGCGGTCGAATCCATCATCGACGAGCTCGCCAAGAGAATCGGGATGGACCCGGTGGAACTCAGGCTGAAGAACGCAGCGCGGGAAGGAACGCGCGCCGCCTACGGGCCGACGTTCGGACCGATCGGGCTGGTCGAGACCCTGGAGGCGGCTCGATCCCACGAGCACTACCGCGCACCACTCGCTCCGGGCCGGGGCCGGGGTGTGGCGTCCGGGTTCTGGTTCAACATCGGCGGCGAGACGTGCGCGACGCTCAATCTCGGCGAGGACGGCACCATCGCACTCGTCGCCGGAACTCCAGACATCGGCGGCTCGCGGGCGGCGCTCTGCCTGCAGACGGCGGAGGCGCTCGGCGTGGACGTGGAGAAGATCCGGCCGCTGATCGGAGACACCAGCACCCTGGGCTACACCTTTCTCACCGGGGGCAGTCGGACTGCGTTCGCGAGCGGCCTGGCGGTGATCGAGGCCTCGAAGGACATGATCGGGCAACTCTGTGAAAGAGCGGCGAAAATCTGGAATATCCCGGTCGACGCCGTCGAGTGGGCCGATGGCGAGGCCCGCCCTGCGGGCGCCAATGCCGGGGAGTTCGATCCACTCACACTTGCGGATCTCGCGGGGGTTGCGGGCAAGACCGGCGGGCCGATTGTCGGCCGTGCCCAGATCAACGCCCAGGGCGCGGGCCCGAGCTTCGGAACGCACCTCGTCGACGTCGACGTCGACCGCGAAACGGGGCGCGTGACCATCGAGCGCTACACGGTCATCCAGGACGCCGGCAAGGCCGTGCACCCGAGCTACGTGGAAGGTCAGTTGCAGGGAGGCGCGGTGCAGGGCATCGGTTGGGCGCTGAACGAGGAGTACGTATACGACGAATACGGGAGGCTCCAGAACCCCGGTTTCCTCGACTATCGCATTCCGGTCTGCTCCGACGTACCCATGATCGACACGGTGATCGTGGAAGTCGCGAATCCCACCCATCCCTACGGTGTGCGCGGCGTCGGCGAGACACCGATCGTGCCGCCCATGGCCGCCATCGCCAATGCGGTGGAAGGGGCTCTCGGGATTCGGTTCACGGATCTTCCCATGTCACCACCACGGGTGTTGAAGGCACTTGAGGAGGCACATATTCCGGAAGCCGCGGACTGACGTCGCGACGATGGCCCGAGTGCATTTCACGGGAAACTTCCGTCAGCTCGCCGGGGGCGATGAAGAGGTGTCGATCGATGCGTCGACTGTGCGCGAGCTGCTTTTGAAGCTGGGGGAACACTACCCCTCGCTCGCTCCGCACCTCGATGAAGGGGTCGCACTCGCCATCGACGGCGTGATCCACCAGGACGCACTCTTTTCCCGGATCGAACCGCACAGCGACGTGCACCTGATGCCGAAGATCGCCGGAGGATGAGACCGGCGGCAGCGCTGGCGGTCGGTATCAGATCCACCCCCTCGATCTGAGCAGGGGCGCGAACGAGCGGCTGACCGGGACCCGGCTGCCGTTCACGAGACGCAAGGCGATACGGCCACCGCTCCGACGCTCGACTCCGGCCACCGCGTTGCGGGCAACCCAGTGCGAGCGGTGTACCTGCAATCCGTTCACACCCTCCACCTCGCTGAGGGCGTCGCGAAATCGCAGCAGCAGCATTTCGCTGCCCGCGGCGGTATGGACTTCGACGTAGTGATCCTGCATGCGCAGATGCAGCAGCTCCGCTCTTGAGCGCGCGGGGAGTCGGGAGAGCAAGGTGGCTTCCGCCACCAACGGTGGCGCGAACCCCACACCCTCCTCGAGCATCGGCAGTTCCTCCGTGCCATTCCGGGACCGCAGCGCGCCGTCAATGAGACGAAAGACGATGGAACCGATGATCAGGTGGAGAACAAAGACCTGGCCGTAGAGAGTGGCCAACTCGGACACGCTGGAGGGTCGATAGTCCAGGTACACGGTCACCGCCAACCACGCTGTACCGGTGCCCGGCAGGGCGGCGCCGGCAGCCGCGAGCACGAAGCCCAGCCATACGCCCCCTCGTCGCTCCCGAAGCCTCGGGGGTATGACGTAGAACGCGATGTAGCCGACGATCCAGTTCGCACCGACCGTCGTCAACCAGAACGGCAGCCGTTCGGAGAAGAGGGGGAGAGCCCAGGTGCCGAAGGGACCAAGATAGGTCAGTAGCGCCACCGTCACCAGGAACGAGACTGCATTCAGGAAGGCGAGCTTCGCGCCGGACCATTCACGAATCGCGAATTGCACCCTGTCTACCACATACGAAGAATACAAGTCCTTTACGAATTTCCAATTGCCTGTCATTGACATCGCATCAAGAATCCACGGCAGGAAAGGACTCCTGACCCCGGCATCGCGGCCGCGAGTCGCCGTGCACAGGATAATCCGTGATGTTCCCCCGGCTTTCCGCCATCGTCGGCCTGTCCGCCATTGTACCGGCAAGGGCCGACTCGAAGCCCCGGTGAGCTCATGGATATCGATGTAATCCTCCAGGCGTCCTGACGGTTTGCGTTCACATCGAGCGAACGTACTTCACGGCAACGGAGGTTTCCGGCATGACGACATCCGGTTTGGACACCGATGTCGATCTGCGTCAATCGACCTGCGCCTACAAAGCCGGAGGCCTGGGCCCCATGCACGAGTGGGCCGAAGTCGCTACGGACGCGGCGTTGAAACACCTACACTTCGTTCTGCCCGCGATGCCTCGCGGCATCCATGCAACATCGAGCGTGAGGAGAGGAGCACACCATGAAGCAACGAATCGGAGTCGTTGTCTGCGATACTCACCAGTTGTCCCGTAGTGGATTGATTCGCCTGCTCTCGGAGGAGGAGGGCATCGACCTGCTCGCGGAATGCGATCGTGGCGAAGACGCGATCAGGCTGGTCCGCGAACATCAAGCCGACGTACTTCTCATCGACATGGAGATCCCCGATCTCGGCGGTCTCGAGGTAGCCCGGCGTCTACGCAGGACCGACGGCTCCTCGCAGGTCATTCTGATGGGAGTGCACGCGGAGGGGCCGATTCCGGCTCGCGCCCTGGAAAGCGGCGCGAGCGGTTACCTCACCCGCGGCTGTGCGCCGCCGGAAGTCGTGAAGGCGGTGCGCAGAGCAGCGGAAGGACGGCGCTACGTCGATGCCGAAGTAGCCCAGAGCATGATCATCGACAGGTTGAACCCCGGACAGTCCCCGATCGCGACCCTGACCGCACGCGAGCTGACGGTGATGGTCATGGTGTGCAACGGATACGATCGTCAGACCATCTCCGAACGCCTGTGCCTGAGTCCGAAGACGGTGAGCACCTACCGTACGCGCATCATGCGCAAGCTCGGCACCGCGAACGATGTGGAACTCACGCACCTGTCCTACCGGCACGGGTTGCTGGAGCTGCTCGAGAGGGACTGACCCCGGTATCTGCCGATGCGGCACGCGCAGGCTCCGCGGGCAGCGAATTTCGCTCCTGCGGGCCGCGCGTTACAGTACGAGGGTCGCCGCAATCGTCCTCCACCGTGGAACAGCATGCCGTCAGGTTCGACGAACAGTCGTACCTTCGAACCCTGAGCAACGATCCGGGCGTGTATCGGCTGGTCGATCGGTTCGGACGCATCCTCTATGTCGGAAAGGCGCGCAGCCTGAAAAGGCGCGTCGCCAGCTACTTCCGCGCCCCCGAACAGCTCTCGCCAAAGACTCGAGCCCTGATGTCGCACGCGGCTTCGGTCGAAGTCACGGTCACGCCCTCCGAAACCGAAGCGCTTCTGCTCGAAAACAACCTGATCAAGGAACATCGCCCCCGTTACAACATCGTTCTGAGGGACGACAAGAGCTTTCCGTACATCCACGTCACCACAGGCGACACATTTCCGCGGCTGGCCTTCCATCGTGGAGCACGGCGCGGGAAGGGGCGCTACTTCGGTCCGTTTGCAAGCGCGGGCGCGACGCGCAGCACCCTGGGCCAGCTCCAGAAGCTGTTCCACGTCCGCCAGTGCGAAGATTCATACTTCGAGAATCGCACCCGGCCCTGCCTGCAATACCAGATCGGCCGCTGTACCGCTCCCTGCGTCGGGTTGATCGACCAGGCGACATACGCCGGGGACGTACAACACGCCATCATGTTCCTCGAAGGCAAGAGTGAGCGGATGATCGCGGAGCTGGTGCGTCGGATGGAATCGGCGTCGCACGAGCTCGAATTCGAGCTGGCGGCGCGCTATCGCGACCAAATTGCGAATCTGAAGCGGGTGCAGGCCCGGCAGTACGTCTCGGGCGCGAAAGGGAATGTCGATGTCGTCGCGGCGCGCGCGCGCGAAGGCATCCCGATCATCGAACTCTTCGTCATCCGCAACGGCCAGAGCCTGGGCTCGCGCACGCTGCGGCCGGCGCATGGTGCGGATGCCCATGAAGAGGAGCTGCTGCGTGCCTTCCTCCCGCAGCACTACCTCTCTCGATCGGGACGGGAACGTCCGGTTCCCGACGAAATCCTGCTCAGTCACACCGTCACCGGGCTGGACGTGCTGGAGCGGGCCATCGGCGAGCAGTCGGGTCGCAGAGTCAGGATCCGCAGCAACGTCCGCGGCGACCGGGCCCGCTGGGTGGCGATGGCGGTCGACAACGCGGAGCTCGCCTTGCAGCAGCGGATCGCAAGTCGCATGAACCTGCGGGGGCAGTTCGATGCGCTGCAGGAACTTCTGGGTCTGGAGGATCCTCCGACCCGAATCGAATGCTTCGACGTGAGCCACACCGGCGGCGAATCCACGGTCGCCGCCTGCGTCGTCTTCGGGCACGACGGCGCGAGAAAATCCGACTATCGCCGCTACAACATCACCGGCAGCAAGGCCGGCGACGACTACGGCGCAATGCGCACCGCAATCGAGCGCCGCTACTCGCGATTGCAGAAAGAGGATGCGATGCTTCCGGACCTGCTGCTGATCGACGGTGGTCGGGGGCAGCTCAGGCAGGCGGAGGAGGTGCTCGCAGACTTGCAGGTGTCGGGCATCGTGACCGTCGGCGTCGCGAAGGGAACCACTCGCAAACCCGGATTCGAGCAGCTCTTTCTGACCCGTGGCGTCGCACCGATTGTGCTGCCCCCCGATTCACCCGCTCTCCACTTGATCCAGCGGGTTCGCGACGAGGCCCACCGGTTTGCGATCGCCGGACATCGACTTCGACGCAACCGCAGCCGGAGGACGTCGGTACTCGAGCAGATACCGGGCATCGGGGCCCGCCGACGCCGGCGGCTGCTGAGCGAATTCGGTGGACTGCAAGGCGTCTCTCGAGCCGGGGTCGAGGATCTGATGCGAGTCAGGGGGATCAGCCGTACGCTTGCGCTCGCGATCTGCGAGGCGTTCCGGGAGGCGTCATGAACATACCCACGACCCTCACGGTAATGCGCATCTTCCTCATTCCGGTGCTTGTGGTCGTCTTCTACCTTCCGTTTGCATGGGTGCCGATTGCGTGCACCGCGATCTTCGCCCTCGCCGCATTGACGGACTGGGCCGATGGATATCTCGCCCGCCGGCTGTCGCAGGTCTCCACGTTCGGCGCATTTCTCGATCCGGTGGCGGACAAGTTGATGGTCGCAGTCACCCTGGTGCTCCTGCTCCATCGCGACCCGGCGCTGTGGCTGGCCATTCCGGCCGCGATCATCATCAGCCGAGAGATTGTCGTGTCCGCGCTGCGGGAACTGATGGCCGAACTCGGACAGCGTGCAACGGTGGCGGTAGCCACGCTCGGGAAGATCAAGACGATTTCTCAGATGGTGGCGCTGTCGTTGATGCTGTACCGCCACGATCTGGGTCCGATTCCGGTGTACTGGATCGGAACCGTTCTGCTCTACCTGGCCACCGTACTCACAATATGGTCGATGATGATCTACCTGCGTGTGGCGTGGCCGACGATGACTGCGAAAGGATCGGACGGCGGTCGTTCGACGTGAGGCAGGGCAGGGCGCGTCAGCGCCAGGGCTCGCTGTCGATCGAGGTGTCCGTGAGTTCCGCCGCCTGGCGAACGGCAACACGCCTCTCTCATCTCGACGGCGCCAATTCTCAACGCATCCGGATGCGCCGATTCACTGCGTGATCGCAACGGTCGCTGCGCGGCTCCACCGAGGTCGACGGGGCTCGATGCGTTTCGGCGACGGAATCGCTTGACAGCGAATCGCCGCCTTCTGGAAAATCCGGCCCAACCCAGCGGGAATAGCTCAGTTGGTAGAGCACAACCTTGCCAAGGTTGGGGTCGCGAGTTCGAGTCTCGTTTCCCGCTCCAGACACCGCATCGGATCGATCAACGCACGTCTGAATCGGTCACAAGGGTTCGGGCTGAGTGGCAGAGTGGTCATGCAGCGGCCTGCAAAGCCGTGTACGCCGGTTCGATTCCGACCTCAGCCTCCATTCCCTCACTTCCTCCGCATCCCGCCCGGCGTTTACATCGTGGATGCGCCTCTCTATGCTGCCGGACTCGCATCGCCCGGGTGGCGGAATTGGCAGACGCAGCGGACTCGTCAGGGTCCCCCACGCGGAAACGCGTGGGTACACAAGGGGTCAAATTCGGGGAACCCTTAACAGGTCGTGCTGATGGCGATCCCGAGCTAAGCCCATGCGCGGCATGGGAAAGTGTAGAGACTAGACGGCCCCTGCCTAAGTGCCGAAGGCATATGGCAAAGGGATAGTCCAGACCACGGAGCGCGCCGCCGGCGCGCAGTAGCGAAAGCTATGGTGGTACGTAAAATCCGCCGGCCCGCACGGGCCTTACCGGTTCGACCCCGGTCCCGGGCACCAGAATCCACCACGTCGGACCATGGATGAGGACACCATCCCCAATGGCGCCCCGAGCCTGGCTCATATAATATTTAACATAATATTGATTATGCGCACTTAAAGCTCCGCCAGTAACGCCGCTCCCCGCTATCCGCTATCCGGCGGCCGACGCCATCACGCATGGTTCGGGCATGATTCGACTCAGTCGTCGCTCTTCCCGCGCACGGGCAACATCCGCGAGAGCGTCTTGTACACGCCGGCGCCAATGATCGCACCGGTAATCGGCGCGAGAATGTAGACCGTGAAGAATCCGCCGCGAGGACCGGGAATTGCGATCTCGCCCCATCCGAGGAACCAGGATACGGCCCGGGGACCGAAATCACGCGCCGGATTGAGTCCGGCCTGGGTCAGAGGCGCGACAACCGAGATGATTGCCGCGACGCCGACTCCGATCACCACCGCCGCCGCGGCCGACGGTGGCCGACCCGGATTTCTGGGGCTGGTCACCGCGAACACCAGGAACGCGAGTACCGCGGTGCCGACGAGCTCCGCCGTGAATGCAGTGACAATTCCCACGGCCCGCCACGCCTGCGCGTCGGTACCGAAGATCGCGGGATTGGGAAAGTACTCGCCGAACACCATGGCGCTGAGTTCGCTTCCCGGCCCCCCTCTCGAAAGCCCGTGCTGACGTTCGAACTCGATGATCGCCTCGAAGAACATGCCGTAGAGGACGATGGAGGCAGCGGCCGCTCCGAGCGTCTGGGCAATCCAGTAGGGAACGACCCGACGCCACGGAAATCCGCCCCAGACCGCAGCGGCAGCGGTGATGGCGGGGTTGATGTGCGCGCCGGACAACGCCGCTGCGGTGTAGATACCGAGGCTCACGCCGACTGCCCACACCACCGCGACCTGCCACAGACCGACCTGCGCGCCGGTCACCACCGCAGCATTGACGACTCCGACGCCGAAGAAAACGAGAATGAACGTTCCGAAGAACTCGCCCGCGAGGGCCCCCGGCAGCGGTAATCTGGCCAGCCTCACGGAAGTCCCGGCGGTGTCATCGGAAGTACTGTGGTCGAAGAACTTCACTCCCACCGCGTCCGGGCCCCGGCGATCGATGACCGCCTTATCGCCGTCTCGTCAATCGGCACCCTTTCGGGGTCACACTACTGATTGGTCCCGGTCGCTCTTCGTGATGCCGGTGCCGACCGGTTGTGTGTCCCGGTGCTTGCTGCACGCTGGCTATCCGCCGATGTACGACATCTCGATGCGAGGCCGCGACGGCGTATTGCCGCTGCGCACTTCGGAGTAGCGATCGTCGCGCCTGCCCCACACCGACCCGATCGCCGCGGACAGGGCTTCATCCGAAGCGCCGCTGCGCACGAGCTCGCGCATATCGAAACCCGCGTTCGCAAAAAGGCAGGTATACAGCTTGCCCTCGGCCGAGAGACGGGCTCGGGTGCAAGCGCCGCAGAACGGTTGGGTGACCGACGCGATGACTCCGATCTCGCCGGCGCCATCCGCGTAGCGCCACCGTCTCGCAACTTCCCCGCGGTAGTTCGGCTCCATCGCCTTCAGAGGATACGAGCGCCCTACTCTCTCGACGATTTCGCGCGCCGACACGACGTCGTCCATTCGCCACCCGTTGGCATTGCCGACGTCCATGTACTCGATGAACCGCACGATATGCTCCGACCCCCTGAAGCGTTCCGCCATCGGCACGATCTCGTGATCGTTGACGCCGCGCTTGACGACCATGTTGATCTTGATGGGGTTCAGTCCGGCCCGGCCGGCTTCCTCGATGGACCGGAGGACCGGCTCGACCGGGAACCCCACGTCGTTCATCGACGCGAATACGGTGTCGTCGACCGCATCCAGACTCACCGTCAGCCGATCGAGTCCGGCCGCGTGCAGCCGACGGGCACGCATCGGGGTGAGAAGCGATCCGTTGGTGGTGAGGGTCAAGTCCTCCAGCCCCTCGAGCGCCGACAGCATCCCCACGAGGTCTTCAAGCCCCTGACGAAGCAGCGGCTCGCCACCCGTCAGCCGGATTTTCCGGACCCCGTGCGAAACGAAAATCCCGGCCAGGCGGGCAATCTCCTCGAAGGAGAGCAGCTCACCGCGCGGCATGAAACGGTAATTCGCTCCGAACAGCTCCTTTGGCATGCAGTAGGTGCACCGGAAGTTGCATCGATCCGTCACCGAGATCCGGAGATCGTGGAGCGGTCGGCCGAAACGATCGCGACTCCCCTCCTCCACCGCATGCGCCGGCAGCGCAATCATTCGTTTCGTCCCCGGATCTCGTTTCGTCCCGGGATCTCCGTGGCGCCGGGACCGGTCACAACTGCTCGGCCGGCACGTGGAGTACGAGACCATCGAGGGCGTCGGTGACGCGGATCTGGCAGGTGAGGCGGCTTTCCTCGCGCGGCTCCCAAGCAAACTCGATCAGGCCCGTCTCTTCCTCCTCCGGTGGCGGCAGAACGCCCATCCACTCCGGCGCGACGTAGCAATGGCAGGTGGAACAGGAGCAGCTCCCGCCGCACTGCGCAATGACCCCGGTGATGCCGTTCTCGATCGCCCCTTCCATCACCGTGAGCCCGTTCGGGATCTCCACCGTCGAGGCGGAGCCATCGGGCTGAATGAACGTGATTCTCGCCATTCTTCAGACCATCTCCTTCATCGGAATCGACTCGTCGGCGAGCTTCACGGGGTCGATGCTGGGGCGCTGCGGCACAAGCTGGCGACAGGCCATGAACTCCCGCGGTCGATTGACCGCGTCCGCCGCAATCAGCATGCCCTCTTTCAAGTAGAACATCGCGAAGTCGTCCGCGTCCATCGAACCACGCTGGACGATGGTGTCGTAGCCCTGCGACATCCCGACCATCTGGAGCTTGAGATCGAACTGATCGCTCCAGAACCACGGGATCTGCTCGTACTTCGTGGGGGTCCCCGCGATGTTCGCGGCCGCCGTCCTCGCCTGCTCCAGCGCATTCTGCACCGATTCGAGCCGCAGCCTGCGCCCGAGAATGCGGTTCGGGTGGCGGGTGCAGTCTCCGACCGCATACACGTGCTCGGCCGCCGCGCACCGCTCGTCCACCAGGATGCCGCCATCACAGGGAATCCCCGCCGAAGCGGCCAGCCCTTCGTTCGGAGTGATGCCGACTCCGATCACGACCACGTCCGCGGGAATGGTCTCGTCTGCGCAGACCACGCCTCGCACCATCCCGTCGCCCTCGAACGAGACGATTCCGGTCGAGAGCCTGACGTCGACCCCACGGGCGCGGTGGGCGTGCGTGTAGTAAGCGGACATCTCCGGAGCGGTCACCCGCCCGAGAATCCGATCGGCCGCCTCGACGACACACACCTTCATTCCGAGCCCCTTGGCGGTCGAGGCGATTTCCAGTCCGATGTACCCCCCGCCCACGACGACGAGCCTGCGTCCCGCCACGAGTTCCTTCCCGATGGCGTCGGCGTCTTCCAGCGTCCTCAGGTAGAAGATGTTTCCGAGATCCGAGCCCGGTACCTCGAGCCGGCGCGGACGGCTTCCGGTCGCGATGACCAGATCGGTGTAGTCGAGCGATTCGCCGCCGTCGAGGACCACCGATCGGCGTTCCGGCGCGAACTCCCGGACAGCGCTCCCGAGCCGAAGCTCGATATCGTGGGTGGCGTAGAAGCTCTCCGGCCGCAGTAACACGCGCTCCAGCGCCAGCTCGCCGCACAGGTACTTCTTCGACAGCGGTGGACGCTGGTAGGGCGGTACCGGCTCGTCGCCGCATACGACGATCCGGCCCTCGTATCCGGCCTGACGCAGGCTGATCGCGGTCTGTCCGCCGGCATGACCGGCGCCGGCGATGATCGTGGTAGGCATGGTTTTCCGTCGCTGAAATCGGCCGTGGACAAGACCCGTGATTCTACCCGAATCCCGGCCCCTGACATGCCGCCGACACCGCCGACGCCGGGCTGCGGATGCGCGAATCGCTGAGAGACTCCCGCTATCCCCAACTCCTTGCCGTATGCGACGATCCGGGGCAGGATTCGCTACCGTCGCGGACCGTCACCGAAGCGACGGGGTCGATTGTGAAGATCGACGCCGCCCACGGCGTCCGGGAACGAACGATGCATCCGCTGGAAGCGCTTCTGACCGAACGCGACTGGGTACTCGCCGACGGCGCCATGGGGACCAACCTGTTCGCTCTCGGGCTCGACGGTGGCGCGTGCGGGGAGCAGTGGAACCTCGACGAGCCGGCCAGGGTGGAATCCGTCCACCGCGACATGGTCGCGGCCGGTGCCGACATCATCCTCACCAACACTTTCGGTGCGAACCGTTACCGGCTCGCGCTGCACGGCCTTGGCGACCGCGCGATCGAGATCAATGAATCCGGGGCGGCGATCGCCCGCCGCGTGGCGGACGGAGCGGAACGCATCGTCGTCGTCGCCGGCTCCATCGGCCCCACCGGCGACGTTCTGGAGCCGCTCGGCGAGCGCACCGCCGCCGAAGCGTTCGACGCCTTCGCCGAGCAGGCCGAGGGGCTGCGCCGCGGCGGGACGGATGTGGTCTGGATCGAGACGATGTACGCCGAGAACGAACTCGACGCCGCGGTCCGGGCGGTGAAGGACATCGGCCTTCCGTTCCTGGTCACCATGACGTTCGATACCGGCGGCCGCACGATGATGGGGATTCGGCCTCAGGACATGCCCGGGCTCGAACCGTGCAGGGCGCACGGAGCCTTCGGGATCGGCGCGAACTGCGGTATCGGACCCGCCCAGCTCCTCGATTCGGTTCTCGGACTCCGGGCGGTCGCCTTTCCCGAGACCATCGTCGTCGCGAAGAGCAACTGCGGACTCCCCGTCATGGGGGACGACATGCAGGTCCGATACGACGGCACCCCGCAGATCATGGCCGACTACGCGTGCATGGCCCGGGACGCAGGCGCGCGGATCATCGGCGGCTGCTGCGGAACCACGGCGTCGCACCTCACCGCGATGCGCGAAGCGCTGGAACAGCGCCCGCGGGGCGAGACACCCACCCACGCGTCGGTCGAAGCGCATCTCGGTCCCCTGAAGGTCACGCTCGAAACCGAGGAGGCCATCGCTCGCGTGAAGGAGGATGGAGAACCACGGGAACGCCGCCGGCATCGACGCCGCCGGCCATCATGACTTCATGTTATGTATTAAATATAAAACATGAGATTTTCACTCTAATCTATTGGAATAAATAAAATCTCATGAACTCAAAATTCTCTGCACCACCGGGCGAAGCTCGGGATCCTTCAATGCCAGCGAGACGTTCGCAGCCAGGAAGCCCTCCTTCGAACCACAGTCGAATCGGGTGCCCTCGAACGGAAATGCGGTGATTGTCTGCCGTGGCAGCAGTGCCGCCACCGCATCGGTGAGCTGGATCTCTCCGCCCGACCCCGGACGGATGCGCTCGAGCGCCTCGAAGATCTCCGGCGGCATCACGTAGCGCCCCACCACGCCCAGCGTCGAAGGTGCCCGCTCCGGTGCCGGCTTCTCCACGATGGTCTCGATCGGTCCTCCCGACGCATCCGGGGCGGCCAGGCGCACGATGCCGTATCTCCCCGTCTCCTCCCGCGGCACGGACTGCACCGCCACGAGGCCATGGCCGTCGGCCTCGAAGCGCCGCACCATCTGCTCCGTACAACCGGGGCCGTCGTAGTCGATGAGATCGTCGGGAAGCAGGATCGCGAAGGGTTCTTCGCCGACGGCCGGGCGCGCGCACAGCACCGCGTGACCAAGCCCGAGCGGCGCCGGCTGACGGATGTACATGCACGTCACGTGGGCCGGGAGAACGGTGCGCACCCGGGCAAGCAGCTCCGTCCTGCCCTTCGCTTCGAGCGTCGCCTCCAGCTCCGTCGAACGGTCGAAGTGATCCTCGATCGACTTCTTCGTGTGCCCGGTGACGAACACGAGATGATCGATTCCGGCCGCCACCGCCTCCTCCGCCGCGTACTGGATGAGCGGCTTGTCGATGATGGGGAGCATCTCCTTCGCGAGCGCCTTGGTTGCCGGCAGGAACCGGGTGCCCAGCCCCGCCACCGGAAAGACCGCCTTTCGAATTCGATTCGTCACCTTCGCCCCTCCCCGACCGAAATCATGTGTCCCGCGGCCGACCTCGCCCGAGTTCGGAGCGTCCCGCGGTAGCGACGCGCCACGGCCGGAGCACCACTGATTCATTGCATCCTTCGCATCACCCTCTTCCCACGCATGTGTACTCGAACCCCAGCGAACGCATCGAATCCGGCTCATAGACATTGCGCAGGTCGATGAATACGTTGCCTCGCATCCGCCGCTTCACCTCCTTCAGGTCGAGCCCCCGGTATGCGTTCCACTCCGTGAGGAGCACCACGGCATCGGCGCCTTCGAGCGTCTCGTACACGTCGTCGACGTACTCGACGGCGTCGGGAAGGTGTCCGCGCGCCTCGGCGATGCCGTGCGGATCTGTCGCCCGGATCCGGGCACCGTTTTCGACGAGGGGCGGGAGGATCGCGAGCGCGGGGGATTCGCGCACGTCGTCGGTTTCCGGCTTGTAGGTGAGCCCGAGCACCGCGATCACCCTCCCTGCCTCGCTTCCGCCGAGCGCGCGGCGGATCTTGGCGATCATGCGGCGGCGCTGCGCCGCGTTGACTTCGACCACGGATTCCACGATCCGGCTCGGCGTTCCGTGTTCCTGCGCGGTACGCACGAGGGCCAGCGTATCTTTCGGGAAGCAGGATCCCCCGTATCCGGGCCCCGGGTGCAGGAACTTGCGGCCGATCCGCCCGTCGAGCCCGATGCCCCGGGCCACCGCGTGCACGTCGGCACCGACCGCTTCGCACAGGGCCGCCATCTCGTTGATGAAGCTGATCTTCGTCGCGAGAAAGGCGTTGGCGGCGTACTTGATGAGCTCGGCGGTCTCCGGGTTCGTGACCACGATCGGGACTTCCACGAGGTTCAGCGGCCGATACAGCGCCCGCAGCTTCGCCTCGGCCCGGTCGCTCCGCACGCCGATGACGACACGATCGGGGCGCATGAAATCGCTGATTGCCGCGCCCTCGCGCAGGAATTCCGGGTTCGACGCGACGTCGAAGTCCGCGCCGGGATTCACTTCCGCAATGATTCGCCGAACCTGTCGCGCGGTGCCGACGGGGACCGTGGACTTGTCCACGACCACGCTGTAGCCGCGCAGCAGCGGGGCGATCCTCCGCACCGCGTCGTACACGAAGGTCAGATCGGCGTACCCATCTCCGCGGCGCGACGGTGTCCCCACCGCGATGAAGATCAGCTCCGCATCGCCGACGGCGTCGGCGAATTCCGTGGTGAACCGCAGCCGCCCCTGCGCGGCGTTGCGCCCGACCAGTGCCTCCAGGCCCGGCTCGTAGATGGGCATCCGGCCTCGGTTGAGACGGTCGATCTTCGCCGCGTCGACATCGACGCAGGTCACGGAAGCGCCGAACTCGGAGAAGCACGCCGCCGACACCAGGCCGACGTACCCGGCGCCGATCATCGCCACGTTCATCACGTCATCTCTCCCCCTGACACCAGTGCGCCCCCTGCGCCGGCTATCGGGGGCCGACCTCCCCCGTGCCCGCTCCATCCCCGACCACGATCGGTCGGGTGCCCGATCGGCGTTCGCATGTCGCGCATGGGCCGCATGCCTCCCTCCAAAGCTAAAGACGCAGCAACTCGATGCCGGCGGGACGGGTCCCGCGGTCGAGCGCCCCCTTCACGTCGATCACGATCCCGCGCGATTCGCGCAGCAGGGCGGTGACGCCGGGCCAGCCCCGTTGCGTGAACGCGGCGTGCGGCACGGCCAGGATGACCGCGTCGGCCGGACGCAGCGTGTCGCCGTCAACGATCTCGACGCGGTGCTCCCTCGACGCCGCCTCCCGGTCGGCGCACGGGTCGTGCACCTGGACCTCGAAGTCGTAGTCCTCAAGCGCGTGAACGATGTCGACGACGCGCGTGTTGCGCACGTCGGGGACATTCTCCTTGAAGGTGAACCCCAGGATCGTCACCACCGCGCGACTTGTGCCGAGACCGTGCCGGACCAGGGCCTTCACGGCCTGCCCGGCGATGTAGGCGCCCATCGTGTCGTTGACGCGACGACCGGCAAGGATGACCTCCGGCTGGTAGCCGAGCATCGCCGCCTTGTGCGCCAGGTAGTAGGGATCGACGCCGATGCAGTGTCCGCCGACGAGTCCCGGCGTGAAGGGCAGGAAATTCCACTTGGTGCCGGCTGCGGCGAGCACGTCCCGGGTGTCGATGCCCAGACGGGCGAAAATGAGGGCAAGCTCGTTCATCAGCGCGATGTTGAGGTCGCGCTGGGTGTTCTCGATCACCTTGGCTGCTTCCGCCACCCGGATGTTCGCGGCCCGGTGGACCCCCGCCGCGACCACGGACTCGTAGACGCGGGCGACGATGTCGAGCGTCGTCTCGTCCGGTGCGGCCACGATCTTCGCGACCCGGGTGAAGGTGTGCTCCCGATCGCCGGGATTGATCCGCTCCGGCGAATAACCGACCGTAAAGTCCGCCCCGCCCGCGAGCCCCGAAGCCTCCTCCAGCACCGGGACGCACTCCTCCTCCGTCACTCCCGGATAGACCGTCGATTCGAACACGACGATGTCGCCCCGGTCGAGACCCCGACCCACGGTACGCGCCGCGCTGAGCAGCCCTCGCAGGTCCGGCGTTCTGGTGCGGTCGATAGGCGTGGGAACCGCCACGATGTGGAAGTCCGCCTCGCGCAGCGCCTCCGCATCGCTGGTGAAGTGCGCGTCGGTCGCCGCGAGTGCGTCTGGATCGACCTCGCCGGTCCGGTCCACGCCCCGCCGGAGTTCCTCGACCCGGCCCGGGTCGATGTCGAAGCCGATGACGCGCGATCGTCGTCCGAACGCGACCGCCACCGGGAGCCCGACGTACCCGAGTCCGACGACCGAAATGCGCCGGCCATGCCCCATCACCGCACCCCGTAGAACGACCGGTACCAATCGACGAACCGTCGGATCCCGACCTCGACCGGAGTGCTCGGCCGGTAGTGGAACTCATGTTCCAGATCGTCGACGTCCGCCCAGGTGTCGGGCACGTCACCGGGTTGCAGGGGCAGGATGTGCTTCTTCGCCTTGCGTCCCAGGCACTCCTCAAGCACCTCGATGTAGCGTTCGAGTTGCACCCAGCGACTGTTGCCGATGTTGTAGACCCGGTGCGGGGCGGCGCTGGTGGCCGGATCGGGCGACTCCGCCCGCCAGTGCTCGTTGGCGGACGCGGGTCGGTCGAGGACGCGCACCACGCCTTCGACGATGTCGTCGATGTAGGTGAAGTCCCGGCGGTGACGACCCCGGTTGAACACGTCGATGGGACGGCCTTCGAGAATGTTGCGAGTGAACAGGAACAGCGCCATGTCCGGCCGGCCCCAGGGTCCGTAGACGGTGAAGAACCGCAGCCCGGTGGCTGGAAGCCCGTAGAGGTGGCTGTAGCTGTGGGCCATCAGCTCGTTGGCCTTCTTGGTGGCGCCGTAGAGCGACAACGGATGGTCGACATTGTGTCGCACCGAGAACGGCAGGGTGCGGTTGGCACCGTAGACGGAACTCGAAGACGCGTAGACCAGATGTCCGACGCGGTGGTGGCGGCACCCTTCGAGGATGTTGAGGAACCCCAGGAGGTTGGCGTTGACGTAGGCGTGCGGGTTTTCGAGCGAGTACCGGACGCCGGCCTGCGCGGCCAGATTCACCACCGAGTCGGGTCGCTCCCGATCGAAGAGCGCCGCCATCGCCGCCCGGTCCGAAATGTCGGCGCGCACGTCGCGAAACCCTGCGAACGCCTTCACTCGATCGAGCCGCGCCTGCTTCAGCGCCACGTCGTAGTACGGGTCCAGGTTGTCGACGCCCACGACCTCGTCGCCCCGTTCGAGCAGCCGGAGCGCAAGGGCGGCGCCGATGAAGCCGGCCGCGCCGGTGACGAGAATCTTCATGGAGTCGGGTCGAGTGGGATTCGGGTCGGGATTCGTGCGCGGTGCCGTCACCGGTGCGCATTGCTCCCCATCCGGCGACCGGGGTCTGCATTCCGGCCCGCCGCATGCGGCGAGCGGATGTCTACACGACTTCCGTAGCGCACCGCAACCGTGGGGCTGACGAGGGCACGAATCACCTTTCGCCCGCAAGTTCGCGAGTCAACACCGCTCCGTTGTCGATGCGCGCCCACTCCTCGGTGCCCGGGTACGGATCCGAACAGACGATGCGCGTATCACCGTCGTCGCGTGCTCGTAGCTGGAAGTAATCCGGATCCTCGGCGAAACGACAGGAAACGTGGACCCGCTCCGGGCTCGCCATGATCACGTTCATGGCCCGAACGTGACGGGTACGCTTCTCGATGACCGCGAGCCCGCGTTCCAGCGCTTCGTGCATGTCGCCGCGGTCGAAGCGCTTGATGTAATTGAAGATCTTCTCGGCCCCGATCCTGCCCTGTTCGCGGATGCGTACCCCGCGCAGCTCGCCGTTGAAGATGAAGACGTGCCGTCCGTCGCCGAACGGCATGTTGTTCTCGACCTGGATGCCTTCGTCGCGAAAGGCGCTCCGGGCATGGGCGAGCAGCAGCGTCGTCTCGCCGAAACGGTCGTGCCGGTCCTCCCACACCGGGCGGATGTCGTGGTACCGCCGCCATTCGCCATCCTCAAGCCATGCGCACCCCCAACCGTGGCCCTGGTACTCGCGGCTGTCGCGCGCGATGGTCGCAAATACCTCGAGATGCGGCTCGATCAGGAACGGGCGGGGAGAATGAACGCAGAGCAGCCGGCACATGGGGGCGGGGCGGTGACAGGGGCGGTGACGGGGGCGGCCGGGAACCCGAATCGGCCGTCAGATCGGATGCAGCCCGGGAAACTCGAGCCCCGTCGTCTCGTCGAGCCCGTGCATGATGTTGAACGCCTGCACCGCCTGGCCGGCCGCACCCTTCATCAGGTTGTCGATGGCGCTGATGACCACCAGTCGGTTCGAAGCCGGGTCGCGTTCGAAGCCGATGTCGCAGTAGTTGGTCCCCGCGACGAGTTTCGGCTCGGGATAGCGATGGATGCCGCTGCGCTCCTTCACGATGCGCACGAAGGGCTCGGCCGCGTAGTCCTCGCGCAGGATCTTCCACACGTCCTTCTCCGAGAGGTCACGGTCAAGGAATACATGGCCGGTGGCGAGGATCCCGCGCACCATCTCGATCGAGGTGGCCGAGAAGTGGACCTCGCCGGCGCCGAGCTCCTGAAGCATCTCCGCCACGTGGCGGTGCCCCGTCGGCTTGTAGGAGCGTACCGCGCCGCTGCGCTCGGGGTGATGGCTCGCGTCGCTCGATGCGTTGCCGCCTTCGCTCGATCCGGCCTTCACCTCCACCACCGCATTCCCGGCGAGTCCGCGGCGGAAGAAGGGGCGGAGCGCGAGAATCGTGGCAGTCGCGTTGCAGCCGGCGCAGGCGACGAGGTCGGCACCGACGAGCGCGTCGCGGTGCAGCTCCGGCACTCCGTAGACGAATTCGCGGAGCAGGTCGGGGCGCGGGTGCTCGCGGCCGTACCAGCGCCCGTAACCGGTCGGGTCCCGCAGCCGGAAGTCGGCGCTCAGGTCGACAATCCGGGGCGCAAGCGCGCGGAATTCGTCGATGCGGGTCATCGACTGCCCGTGCGGCAGGCACAGGAACAGCACGTCGCAGGGTTCGAGTTCGGCCGCGGAGGAGAACTTGAGCCGCGTGGATCCGCGCAGATTCGGGTGCGCGTTGTGCACGAACTTCCCGGCGAGCCGCTCCGACGTCGCCTGGCGCACCTCGACGCTCGGGTGGAACCGGAGAAGGCGCAGCAGCTCGCCGCCGGTGTACCCGGACGCGCCGACGATCGAGGCGCGGATCACGACCCGGGCTCCATCAGCCATTCCCGCCGGGCCGGAGCATGCGCTCGAAATCGCCCGGAATGGACGCTCCTCCGGAGCTCGGAATCTCGCCGAGATCGCACTCCCCTGATCACGGCCCGCTCTCCACCAGATGCGCCACCATCCGGCCCGGGATGTCGACGCCGGTGGTGTCGATGCTGTTCCTGAACTCCATGGTGTAGTTGACCTCGTTCACCAGGAGGCCGCGCCGCGTCTCGAAGAGATCGACAGCGAGGATCCCTCCGCCCACCGCCCGGGCCGCGGCGAGCGAGATCGATGCCACCTCTGGGGTCACCGGGCAGTTCGACGCCCGGGCGCCACGCGCGGTGTTCGTGATCCAGTGCGCGGAGTCCCGGTAGATGGCGGCGATGCACTCGTCGCCGATCACGAAGCTGCGAATGTCGCGCCCGTGCTTCTCGACGTACTCCTGAATGTAGAAGATGGAGTGGTGATAGCTGCCGAGGATGGTCTTGTGCTCCAGGATCGACTCCGCCGCGTCGCGGTCGTTGACCTTCGAGAGCAGCCGGCCCCAGGAGCCGACGGCGGGCTTCAGCACCGCGGGATAACCGATGTCGTCGAGCGCTACCAGCGCGGACGCCTCGGTGAACGCGATTCGCACCTCCGGCTGCGGAACGCCCGCCTCCTCCAGCGCGAGCGAGGTGAGCAGCTTGTCGCCGCAGACGTTCGCGACCTCGTAGCTGTTCACGCACCGGATCCTCCGGTTCTCCAGCAACCGCAGCCCGTGCAGCGCCCGGGAGTGGTTGATGCAGCGTTCCAGCACCACATCGACCTCGGGGCCGCTCCCCAGGTCGAAGACCATCTTGCGGTCGTCGAGCATGACGACCTCGACCTCGCTGCGCTTCGCCAGCGCGTCAAGCAGGAGCTTCTCCTCCTTGCGGATCAGGGAATGGAGGAATCCGACCCTCACTGACCCCAGTCCTCCTCGGTCTCGGGGGCCTCACCAAGCTCCGGCGGGTCCACCTCCAGAACCTCGAGCTCGCTGCCGCAGTCGGGGCACTCCAGGAGTTCTCCCACCACCACATCCGCCGTCAGCTCGATCTCCGCTCCGCACACCGGGCACTCCGCCATCTGCTTCCTCCTTCCGCACCTTGGAATCACCACTACCCCCAGCCCACCCCGAGAGTCGATCCCAAGAGTCGATCCCAAGAGTCGACCGACAGCGCCGACCCGCCTCCATCAAGCCTCTCCGAGGGCGCGCGCATTGTAGACACCGGCCCGCGGGATGACGAGAACCGCACACGTACGCACTCTCCCGAGCCATATCGATGGCATCATTGCCCGAGGCAATGGCTGCGCTCGGGCCGTCGGTTCAGGGCCGGATTTCGAACGGGAGAAGCCGGTGATGCGCATCGTGATCGCGATGATGAAGCACGAGACAAACACGTTTTCGCCCATCGCCACCGACTGGGCGCGCTTCGAGGCGTGGGGGGCGCACACCGGCGAGGCGGTGCAGCGCATATTCGGAGCGACGCGTATGCCCATCGCCGCCTACATGGCGCTCGCCCGCGAACGGGGGGCAGAGATCGTCACCCCGCTCGCGGCGGAGGCGATGCCCTCCGGGCCGGTGCGGGAGGACGCCTACGAGCGGATGGCGGGACTCGTCTGCGACGCGGTGGCCGCCGGCTGCGATGCGGCCCTGCTCGATCTCCACGGCGCGATGGTGGCCGAACACGTGCTCGACGGGGAAGGCGAGCTGCTACGGCGGGTGCGCGCCATCGCCCCCGACCTGCCCGTCGCGGTCACCTGCGATCTTCACTGCAACCTCACCGCCGCGATGGTCGAGCACTGCACCGCCCTCATCGGCTACAAGACCTATCCCCATGTGGACATGTTCGAGGTGGCGGAGCAGGTCGGCCGGGTGGTGCTCGACGCCGTGGACGGGAGAGTGAACCCGGTAATGTCATGGGGTCGGGTCGATCTGCTGTCGCAGACGCTGTGCCAGGGCACCGACGATGAGCCGATGCGATCCCTCATCGCCCTGTGCCGCGCCGCGGAGGCCCGGGAAGGGGTGCTCGCCGCCACCATCTTCGGCGGCTTCGCCCTCGCCGACATCCCCGATGCCGGGAACTCCGCGGTGGTGGTCACCAACGGCGACCGCGACCTCGCCGACACAGTCCGTGACCGGCTGCTCGACCGCATCTGGGCCGATCGCGAGGCATTCGTCTACCGCCATCGGCCCATCGAAGAGGCGCTGGCCGAAGCGTGCGCGTTCGAGGGTGGCCCGGTCATCCTCCTCGACCATGCGGACAACTGCGGCTCGGGCGCCACCCAGGACGTCATGACCGCCATCGGGGCGGTGATGCGCGCCGGGCTCGAAGACGTGATCGTCGGTGCAGTCTGGGACCCGGAAGCGGTGGCGAAGATGCGCGAGGCCGGAGTGGGGGCCCGAATCGAACTCGATCTCGGGGGCCGCACCGACATGCCGAGCATCGGCGAGGCGGGCCGGCCGCTCCGGGTCTCCGGCACCGTCCGGGTCCTCACCGACGGACGCTGGATCGTGCGCGGCCCGATGTACACCGGCATGCGGGTCGACATGGGTCCGAGCGCGGTACTCGACACCGGCACCATGCAGATCGTGATCGTCTCCCGCCACCACGAGCCGTGGGACCTCGGGGTGTTCACGTCCATGGGGATCCAGCCGCAACACCACCGCTACATCCTGCTCAAGTCCCGCATCCACTACCGCGCCGGCTTCGGCGACCTGCCGAAACTCACCCTCACCCTGGACGGCACCGGAGTCACCACCTCGAACAACGACGTGCTGCGTTACCAGCGCGTGCGCCGCCCCATCTACCCCCTGGATCGGATCAATCGGCCGCAGGTCAAACGCGCCAAGGGTGAGGCGCTGGCGGGCTGACTATCCCCGCGCGATCGGAGAGCGTACCTCGCGGTCAAGCAACACCTTCGCGAGCAACTCGACCGTGCCTGCGAGCCGCGACACACGATCGGACAGGCTTCGCATGTCACGATGCAAACTCCACAGAAACCCGAGTATTGCCGCGATGCCGGCGAGTGTGATCCAGTCCGGATTGATGTTCATGAGCTTGACCCCTACGGACGAGTGCCGGGACCTCGGGCGAAACAGTCCGGTACGCAGGAATCTCGCACGGCCCGCGTGTCCGCAGCAATGCGCCGCTGTCCGCCCGAAACGTGGGGCGGATTGTCACCAGCGCACGGTGGCCTCGACTCCGATCGCATGCACCGGCGCCTGCGACTCGCGCTCCCGATGGGTAGCCGTGACGCCGAGCGTGAGGTCCGGCGCGGTGGCGGCTTGCGGCGTGAGGCGCCAGCCGA
>JAPOSC010000002.1 GCA_026709935.1 Thiotrichales bacterium | reverse complement strand
GGGAAGTACGAGCGGCTGACGGCGGTGGAGTCCATCGACCGGACGCTGACGTTGCGGAGCGAAGTACTGGACCTCGACCTGCGCACACAGGGCGAGGAGATTCGTTTTCACGACCCGGCGACGGGGGAGACGCTGCTCAGCTACGAGGAAGAGGCTGCGGCGCGGCGAGAAGAAGCCGCCGCACGTCGCGCGGCCGAAGTCCGGGTCGATGCCGCCGAGGCGCGTGCCGCCGCGGCCGAAGCCCGCATCGCGGAGTTGGAGTCGAGGCTCGGCGAGAAAGGCCACTGACCGGACACGATCCGCCCGCCGGATTCGGTGCCTATCCCCACTCGATCATCGCCACTCCCATCGCCACCAGAGCCGCGGCCGCGATCCGGCGCACACCCAGCGGCTCGCCGAGGAGCTTCACCCCGATGATCGCGGCGAACAGCACACTCGTCTCGCGCAGGGCCGAGACCGCCGCCATGGGCGCGACGGAGAGCGCCCACACCACGAGCCCGTAGGCAGTGAGCTGGAGCGCACCCCCGGCTGCGGACTTCCACGCCCGGGCGGCGAGATGACGGGCGAAGGCGGCGCGACGCAACATCGCCGCCGCGAGCAGCATCGGCAGGCCGTCGAGGATCGCGAGCCAGGCGACGTAGCTCACCGCGTGGCCCGACAGGCGCACCCCGAGCCCATCCGTAACCGTGTACCCGGCGATGAACAACGCGGTGCCGACCGCGAAGAAGACGCCGCGGCGGTGCTCGTCGGCCCGCGACGCAGCGTCGCCGAAGGAGAGACTTGCGATGCCGGCGCCGGCGATCGCCACCCCGGCCAGCGCCATCGGACCCAGCCGCTCGCCGGCGAATGCGAACGCCCCCGCGGCCACGATCAGCGGCGACAGGCCGCGCGCGAGCGGATAGACCTTGCTCAGATCCCCAAAGCGGTAGGCCGAGAGGAGAAACGTGTAATAGCCGACGTGCAGAACCGCGGAGGTCGCCAGGTACGGCCAGCTCGCGCGGTCCGGGAGGGGCAGCGCCAGCACCACCGGGACGCAGAGCAGGAACCGGGCCGCGTTGACCGCGCCGAGGGTGACGAGCCGGTCATCGTCGCCCTTGACCAGCGCGTTCCACGCCGCATGCGCGAACGCCGCGACCAGGACCACCGCGGCGATTTCGACGGACATCGCTCCACCCTCGCCGACTCCCCGGGCACTACGAACCCGGAAGCGTGCATCCCCGACCGGCGAACGGCCTCCCACCGCAACGCAAGCGAGAGGGAGGAGCAGCGAACCCCCGTGTCTCGCCTGCGCGATCTACTCCACCGCGGCCGCGATCCGCGCCCCCAGCGCCTGCGTCGTCGCGCGGCCACCCATGTCCGGGGTGAGCACGGCCGGATCCGCGAGCACCGTCTCGATCGCGCGCTCGATGGCTCGGGCCGCATCCGCATGCCCCAGATGCTCCAGCATCATCGCACCCGACCAGATCTGGCCGATGGGATTCGCGATGCCCCGCCCGGTGATATCCGGAGCCGACCCGTGCACCGGCTCGAACATCGACGGGAACTGCCGCTCCGGGTTGATGTTCGCCGACGGCGCGATCCCGATGGTGCCCGCCACCGCCGGCCCGAGGTCGGAGAGGATGTCGCCGAAAAGGTTGCTGCCCACCACCACGTCGAACCAGTCCGGGTGCAGGACGAAGTGCGCGGCCAGGATGTCGATGTGGTACTGGTCGGTGCGGATGTCGGGGTACTCGGAGGCGACCGCAGCGAAGCGCTCGTCCCAGTAGGGCATGGTGTGCTTGATACCGTTCGACTTCGTGGCCGAGGTCAGGTGTCGGGCCGCGCGCCCGGACGCGAGTTCGAACGCGTAGCGGATGATGCGATCGGTGCCGCGCCGGGTGAACACGCTCTCCTGCGTCACCATCTCGTGCTCAGTGCCGCCGTAGATGCGCCCGCCAATGTCCGAGTACTCGCCCTCGTTGTTCTCGCGCACCACCAGAAAGTCGATGTCCGCCGCGGGGCGGTCGCGCAACGGAGACTGCACGCCCTCAAGGAGCCGCACGGGACGGAGGTTGACGTACTGCCCGAACTCGCGGCGAATGGGGATCAGCAGGCCCCACAGGGAAACATGGTCCGGCACTCCGGGGAACCCGACTGCGCCGAGGAAGATGGCATCGTGCCCGCGGATGGTTTCGAGTCCGTCCTCGGGCATCATCCGGCCGGTCTTCGCGTAGACCTCGCAGCTCCAGGGAAGCTCGTCGAATTCGAACGCGACGCCGTACCGCCCGCCCGCCGCCTCCAGAACCCGGATCCCTTCCGGCACCACTTCCCTGCCGATCCCGTCGCCAGGGATCACCGCGATGCGGTAGCTTGCCATCGTCCCGTCCGTTGTGTGATGTGCGCCCCGGCGCCTGGTACGCAAGCGCCCCGACATGTACGGGCGCCCCGGTCGGAGCGGCGCGGATGGTAGCACGCACCGCCGGAACCACCCTGCCGTACCCCGATTGCCGCAAACCGATCGCCGGCATCCTCACGGCATGAATTACCATCCGGGAATCGGGCCGCGACAGCAGGTAATCTGGACAGAGTTTGCGATACGATCTCGGCCGCATTCGCACGGGCGAAGAGAAAGTCGTGAGTGCATACGAAATGTGGCGTGAGTTGAAAGATTGAGTATGCAATGTTGAAAGAACCGGCCATCGTCCTCGCCAACCACTTGTTCGACACTCCGAACGGAAAGACCGCCCACGGCCTCGTCCGGGGCTCCGGTCGTTTCAAGGTGGTCGCGATCGTCGACCCCGATGTCGCCGGCCGCGACGCGGGCGAAGTGCTCGACGGCCGGCCGGCGGGAATTCCCGTCGTCGCGGACCTCGACGAGGCGATGGTGCTCGAAGGTCCGGCGCCGAAGTGGTGCATCGTGGGCGTCGCGACCCACGGCGGGCGGCTCCTGCCCGAACTGCACACCCTGATCCTCGACGCGGTGGACAAGGGGCTCGGCATCGTCAACGGCCTGCACGACACCACCGCCGACGACGCGGAGGTCGCGGCCGCAGCCCGGGGGCGCGGGGTGGAGCTGATCGATCTGCGCCGGTCGAAGCCCCGGCCCGCGCTGCACTTCTGGGAGGGCGACATCTACCGCGTGCGCGCCCCTCGACTCGCGGTGCTCGGCACCGACTGCGCGCTCGGCAAGCGCACCACCACGCGGCTCATCGTGGAGGCGATGAACCGGGTCGGGGTGCGCACCGAGATGATCTACACCGGCCAGACCGGCTGGATGCAGGGCGCGCGCTACGGGATTGTGCTCGACTCCATCGTCAACGACTTCGTATGCGGCGAGCTGGAGCACGCGATCGTGGGGTGCGACCGGGACGTGGAACCGGATCTGATGGTGATCGAGGGGCAGTCGTCGCTGCGCAACCCGAGCGGTCCCTGCGGGGCGGAGCTTCTGCTCTCGGCCGCAGCCCGGGGAGTGGTGCTGCAACACGCACCGGGACGCGAATTCTTCGAAGGGTACGAGTCGATGGGCCTGCGGATTCCATCGCTCGAATCCGAGATCGATCTGATTCGACTCTACGGCGCCGAGACAATCGCGGTCACGCTCAACTCGAAGGGCTGCCCCCCGGACGAACTCGACCGATTCCGCGCCGAGTACCGCACGACACTCGGCATCCCCGTGATCGCCCCCCTCACCGAGGGCGCCGAAGCGCTGGTGCCCGCGATCCGCGCCTTCGTCGAACGCGAACGCAGCGCGACCTGACGGGCCGCGCTTCGCGGATCAATAGCTTCTCGGCGCCTGATCGTCGGCATCCCGCATCCCCAAGCTGAGGAGCGAACCAGGTCTTGATCACCTCAATCGGCGCCCGGGTTCCGCGGCGCGAGGACGCGGCCCTGCTCACCGGCTGCGGCCGCTTCATCGACGACATCGATCGGGCGCGCCAGGCGCAGGCCTGGATCGTGCGCTCGCCGTTCGCGCACGCGCGCATCACCTCCATCGACACCGCGGACGCGGCGACGATGCCCGGAGTGGTCGCGGTGCTCACCCATCGCGAGCTGGCCGCGGACGGCGTCGCACCGCTCGGCGAGCCGAATGGCGTCACCGGCCGTAACGGGGCGAAGACCATCCACGTCGACCACCCGCTGCTCGCCGGCGAGCGGGTGATGCACGTCGGGGACCCGGTGGCGATGGTGGTCGCGCGCACTCGCCGGGAGGCGCAGGAAGCGGCCGAGCGGGTGATCGTCGATTACGAAGAACTCGAGATCGCGGTCGACGGATGCGCCGCCCTGGAACCGGACGCGCCGCAGCTCTGGCCCTCCGCGCCCGGCAACCTCGCCCTCGACTGGGAAGGCGGCGACACGAACGCCACGGACGCCGCGTTCACGCGGGCCGCTCACGTCACCCGGCTCGTCATCGTCAACAACCGCGTGGTCATCGCCCCGATGGAGACCCGGGGGGCGATCGCGGAATACGAGCCGCGGGACGGCCGGTACACGATCCGCACGCCCTCGCAGGGGGTCGGCTCCCTGATCGCGCCGCTGGCCCGGGCGCTCGGGGTCGCGGAATCCCGGGTGCGGGTGATCACCGACGATGTCGGCGGGGCGTTCGGCATCAAGATCCCGCCCTATCCCGAGCAGGTGCTCGTCGCGTGGGCAGCGCGGCGGATCGGAAATCCCGTGAAGTGGATCGCGGAACGCTCCGAGAGCTTCCTGAGCGACGGACAGGGACGAGACCATGTGACCGAGGCGGCGCTCGCGCTCGACGCACAGGGACGATTCCTCGCGGTGCGCACTGCCACCGTGTCGAACATGGGCGCGTACTCGACGGCAGCGGCACCCACCATCCCCACCCTCGGCGGCACGCGCTGCATTACCGGGGTCTACCGCATCCCGGCGTGGCACGCCCGGACCCGGGTGGCGTTCACCAACACGGTGCCGGTCCACGCCTACCGCGGGGCGGGAAAGCCCGAGTACAACCACATCATCGAGCGCCTCGCCGACACCGCCGCGCGAGAGACCGGCCGCGATCCGGCCGAGCTTCGCCGCCTGAACGTGGTGCCACCGGAGACGATGCCGTACTCCACCGGCACTGGCATCGAGTTCGACAGCGGCGAGTTCGCAGCCAACATGGACGACGCGCTGGCCCGGGCCGACCGGTCCGGGTTCGGGGCGCGCCGGGCCGAAGCGCAGGCCCGCGGCATGCTGCGCGGCTTCGGCTTCGCGCTGTTCCAGGAACCGGACGGATACCTCGACAATCGCGTGACGCTGGTGTTCCGGCCCTCCGGTGAGCTCACCGTCACCCTCACCGGCCAGACCGGCGGCCACGGTCACGAGACGACGTTCGCGCAGGTCGCCTCCGACCGGCTCGGGGTCCCGTTCGAGTCCGTGCAGGTACGCCAGGGCGACAGCGACCTCGTCGGCCCCGGCAGCGGCTCCGGGGGCTCACGCACCGCCACCGTGGCGAGCATGGGGGTGACGCTCGCGGCCGAGGCCATCGTCGAACGGGGAAAGCGCGTGGCGGCCGAACTTCTGGAAGCGAGCGCGGAGGACCTCGCCTTCTCCACCGACACACCCGCGGGCGGGACTCTCACCGGCGGCGTCTACACCATCGCCGGCACCGACCGCAGCGTCGCGCTGCGCGACGTGGTGGCGGCGTCGTTCCGACCCGAGTCCTTTCCCGATTCGAACGAGATCGGCCTCCAGGCCACAAGCCACTACCGGGCGAGGCAGTACAACTATCCCTGCGGATGCCACGTGTGCGAGGTCGAGATCGACCCGCAGACCGGCGCGCTGACGCTCGTGAGCTACACCGCGGTCAACGACCACGGGGTGGTCATCAACCCGCTGCTGCTCGAAGGCCAGGTCCACGGCGGCGTTGCGCAGGGCCTGGGGCAGGCACTGCTGGAGCACACCGTCTACGATCCGGACACCGGCCAGCTCCTCTCCGGGAGCTTCACGGACTACGCGATCCCTCGCGCCGGCGACCTGCCCCCGATCGACTTCAGGGACCGGTGCGTGCCTGCACGCACCAATCCGCTGGGCGTGAAGGGCGTGGGGGAATCCGGCTGCACCGCCGCCTGTCCGGCGGTGATGAACGCGATCGCGGACGCCCTCGCCCCGCTCGGCATCACCCACCTCGACATGCCCGCGACCCCCGAGCGCATCTGGAGAGCGTGCGAACGCGCGCGAAACGGCAACGGGGACTGAGAGGGCCGCGGAACCGGCAGCGAGGCAAACAGCGGATAACGGGAGTTCGAACGCCACGGCTCTTCCGGACTGAGCGGGCGACCGAGGGAGCTAAGGATCCTGACCGAAATCAATTTTCCACCTCATCTACTCCAGTCCTCTTTCAGACAAGAGGGGCAGGCGGATCGGACGGAAAAGTTGTTTTGGCCAGAGTCCTAAGCGGAGTACGCCTCCCGATCCTCCCGCACCTGCCGGCTCAAGCGCTGCCTCCGTCGCACGATGCGGGCCACCGCCTCCCTGCGTTCGTCGTCGGTTTCGCCGAACCGCACGCCTTCCACCGCCTCGCAGACATCGTCCGGCGTGAGCCCTTCGAGCACCTCTGATCCGTCGAGCGTACGCGGCGCGTGCCCGGGGTCGAGGGAGAGGAACTCCACGCGGAGCTCGGTCGTCCCCTTGCGCCCGTGCAGCCGCCACAGCTCCCGTACACCGATGTCCCGGTAGCGCTCGGCCTTGCCTTCGTCGGCGTGGGTGACCTCGACCTCGACCACCAGATCGGGGGCGACACGCTCGACATAGGCTTCGGCCGCCGCCTGGCCCTCGCGGCGCGCCTTGAAGTAGTCCCGGGCGCGAGCACCGACATAGAACGCGCAATCGGGCTCCATGCCGGTACCCGGCGGCTCACCCTCCCCGCGAATCCGCAGACTGCCGAGCTTCTTCGCCGCTCGTGCAAAAATGCTCCCGGCGACGTTCACGATATCGTCGAGAATGGTGGACAGATCCTCATGGGGATGCGACGGCGACATCAACGTGATGAGCCCGCGCACCGGATCGAGGCAGACCGGGTGGAAGTGGCGGTTCCAGTCGATAGCCGCAAGCTCCGCCACGGTACCGGTATCGGCGCGGATGAAATGGATGGTCGAGCCCAGGGGCCCGGTGAACGTGGTGGCACCCGGCATGGCCACGGAGTCACTCATCGAACCGCCCTCCTCTTCGCCTGCTGTCAGCGTATCAGTCATCCCGAGTCTGCGACGCCGCAACCGGAGTGTCCATGCTCTCCCGCCGTTCCAGCAACTGCGCGAGCGCCTGCCCGCGGTGGCTGACCGCATTCTTCTCCGTTCGCGTGAGTTCGGCCGCAGTCCGGCCGAGGGTGTCGAGGAAAAATACCGGGTCGTAGCCGAAGCCGGCGGCGCCCCGGGGCGCATCGAGGATCCGGCCCCGCCAATGCCCCTCGCAGATGATCGGGCACGGGTCGTGCGGGTGGCGAAGATAGACGAGGGTGCAGACGAACGCGGCGCCGCGCTCCGGCGGGCCGACATCCGCGAGCGCCTCCAGGAGCCTTGCGACGTTGTCCGCATCGCTTGCGCCGTCGCCCGCGTAGCGCGCCGAGCGCACCCCGGGGGCGCCCCCAAGGGCATCGACCACCACCCCCGAATCGTCGGCGAGCGCCGGCAGTCCGGTCGCCGCGCACGCGGCCCGGGCCTTGATGAGCGCGTTCTCGACGAACGTGAGTCCGGTCTCCTCCGGCGGTTCGACCCCGAACGCATCCTGCGCGACGACGCGCACTCCCGCCGGCTCCAGCCGCGCGCGCAACTCGGCGAGCTTGCCGGGGTTGGAGCTTGCGAGCACGACCTTCACGCCGGGTCGATCCGCACCGTATCCCGAGTCGTATCCAGAGCCGTGCGTTGCAGCGCGATGAGCGACGCGATGCCGTCGCGCGCAAGATCCAGCATCGCGTCGAGCTCGGCGCGGCGGAACGCTTGCCCTTCCGCCGTGCCCTGGATCTCGATAAACCCGCCGGCGTCGTTCATCACCACGTTCATGTCGGTCTCGGCCTCGGAATCCTCCGCGTAGTCGAGATCCAGCACCGGCTCGCCCCGCCAGATGCCGACCGAGACCGCGGCGACGGCGCCGTGCAGCGGGCCCCGGCGAGGATGCCCCGGCGTCGGCAGGCCGGCGACGGCGTCCACCAGCGCCACGTATCCGCCGGTGATCGCGGCGGTACGTGTTCCCCCGTCGGCCTGGAGGACGTCGCAGTCAACGATGATCGTGCGCTCCCCGAGTGCTTCCATGTCGACCACCGCGCGCAACGACCGCCCGATGAGACGCTGAATCTCCAGAGTCCGACCGCCCTGCCGACCGCGCACCGCCTCGCGCGGCGAACGCTGACCGGTCGAACGTGGCAGCATGCCGTATTCGGCGGTCACCCATCCGCGGCCCCGGCCCTTCAGCCACGGCGGGACACGGGTCTCGATGGTCGCGGCGCACAACACGCGGGTATCGCCGAACTCGACGAGCGCGGAGCCTTCGGCGTGTCGGGTATAGCCGCGCACGATGCGCACCTCGCGCAGCTCGTCGGCGGCTCGGCCACTCGGTCGCATGATTCGGATCTCGATGCCCCGCAGGGGGCGGAACGGGGCGCGGAGTATAGCCGCGGCGTCACTCCGGATGGCGAAACGCGACCCGATCGTTTGAATCACGCGCGCCCCCGTTTGCGATTAAACTCGCGGGCGCGTACCGGCCGCTGCGAGCAATCCGCCGTCGCTTCCTGCGCGCTCGTATCGAACCGGGACCGGCCGAACCGGCGCGACGCCGTCTTCGGAGAAACCGGCCCGCCCCCCGACCCCGACCCCGACCGGAGCCCGACATGCTGCGCAGCATGACCGCATTCGCCCGCATCGAGTCGCTGCACGAGGCGGGCGGAATCCAGTGGGAGATCCGCTCCGTCAACCACCGCTACCTCGACGTGAACCTGCGCCTGCCCGAGGACTTCCGGCGACTCGACCCGAAAGTCCGCGAGAGAATCGGCACCCGCCTCAATCGAGGCAAGGTCGACTGTACGCTGCGGGTGCTCCCCGGCCCCACCGCTGCCAGCGGCCTCGCGGTCGACGACGAACTCGCGGCGCGAGTCGCGCAGGCAGCCCGCGCCGTGGCCGATCTCCTGCCGGAGGCCGCCCCGGTCAACCCCGTCGACGTCCTGCGCTGGCCGGGCGTGGTGCAGGCACCAGCGCCGGATCCGGAGCTGATGGAACACTTGGTGCTCGGCGAACTCGACCGCGTGCTCGCCGACCTGGTCGCGATGCGCGAACGCGAGGGCGCCCGCATGGAGACCGTCATCCGGAGCCGCCTCGACGACCTGGAAACGGAAGTATCACGGGTGCGAGAGGTCCTCCCCGCCATCGTCCGGGGATTCGGCGAACGCATGCGCGCGCGGCTGGCCGAGGTCGATGCCACCCTCGACGAAGGCCGCCTGGAACAGGAGATCGCCCTCATTGCGCAGCGCATGGACGTGGCCGAGGAACTCGACCGACTCGAAGCGCACGTCCACGAGATCCGCAGCGCTCTCGCCCGGCCCGAGCCGGCGGGACGGCGGCTCGACTTCCTCATGCAGGAGCTGAACCGGGAAGCGAACACGCTCGGCTCCAAGTCCGCCGCCGTCACCACCTCGCGCGCGTCGATCGACCTCAAGGTTCTGATCGAGCAGATGCGCGAACAGATCCAGAACGTCGAGTGACGCAGGACACGGCGGTGCCTCACTTCGACATTCTGCCCGGTGTCCACCGGCCTGGTGTCCCCGGCCCGTATGCACGGGCCTTGCCGAGAGTTCGGGAGTCGAAGTGAGACACGACCAGGACGCGGCATCGGCACCGGACCCCGCGGGCGACCCGCCCCGCCCTCCGGTGGTGCTCGTTCTGAGCGCACCCTCGGGGGCCGGAAAGTCGAGCCTTGCCCGTGCGCTCGTCGAGGCCGACCCGTCGGTCGGGGTGAGCGTGTCGCACACCACACGCACGGCCCGGCCGGGCGAGATCGACGGCGTCCACTACCACTTCGTCAGCGAGCGCGAGTTCGAGGCGATGGTCGAGGCCGGAGCGTTCCTCGAACACGCCCGAGTCTTCGACCGGCGCTACGGAACCTCGTGGGCCGCGGTGCGCTCGGTGCTGTCCGGGGGCCGTCACGTCGTCCTCGACATCGACTGGCAGGGCGCGCGCCAGGTGCGGGAAGCATTCGCGAACACCGTGTCCGTCTTCCTCCTGCCGCCTTCGATGGACGCGCTCCGGTCCCGCCTCGTCGGCCGGAGACAGGATTCGGCCGGGATCGTCGCCCGCCGCATGCAGGCCGCACGGGCGGAGATCGCACACTGGGATGAATTCGACCACCTGGTGGTCAACGATGACTTCGAGCACGCCCTCGCTGCCCTGCGCGGAATTCTGCGCGGCGAATGCGCACCCCGACCCGCCGACGCCGTATCGCTCGTCGCCGCGCTTCTGGCTCCCTGACCTGGATTTCCCACCAGTTCTCGGCAAGGATCGGAGAACCGCTTGTCGGGTGTATTTCGGGGTGCCAGGGGGTCTCCCGAGGTGCTCTTGACACGCTGTGCGCATTCCAGTGATTCCGATCACCCATTGCGGTGTGATGCCGATCACCGATTCCATCGCAAGATGCCGAGGCAGGAGCGGAACGCCGGCTGGGGGTGGCGCCGGGACCGAAGCACGTGGTCGATCAACGCGGCGGTGTCCGGTCCGACACATCCTGACCGGGCGCCGTGCCCAAGCGTGCGACGGGCGGTTCCTCAGGGGTGGCGACGCAGCCAGCGAAGGACTTCAGCACGGCGCTGAGGGAAACCCCACCCCCATTCATTGTGGCCAGCGCCGAACGATGAAGCGAGCGTGGCCGTGACGGACGACGATGTCTCGCCGCCTACGTCATGCGCCGCGACTTCGGCTGACCTGGTGGAGAAGGTTCGGGGCTATTATGAATTGAACCGTAGCCGCGCCGACCGCGGATACGGAGAGAACTGGCTCC
>JAPOSC010000047.1 GCA_026709935.1 Thiotrichales bacterium | reverse complement strand
GGGAAGTACGAGCGGCTGACGGCGGTGGAGTCCATCGACCGGACGCTGACGTTGCGGAGCGAAGTACTGGACCTCGACCTGCGCACACAGGGCGAGGAGATTCGTTTTCACGACCCGGCGACGGGGGAGACGCTGCTCAGCTACGAGGAGACGGACGCGGCGCGGCGCGCCGCCGAGGCGCGAATCGCGGAGTTGGAAGCGCGTCTGGGAGCTCGCCGCTGAGCGTACCCTTGCACGATGGGTCGCCACTCGATGGCCGCTGAAAGTCACGGGTGCCTCCCGTGGGCTTCGGACTCGGGGAACGGGCGGGGAAGATTTTCGGCGACGGCCCCGGTCTTCACTCTGACCTGCACGATTCGGTGAATCGTCTCGATCGGATCGCGCGGCTCCTCGAACCAGCCATTCGGGTCGTTGATCCCGCTGCCCCCGTCCCGCCCGATGCGGTAGTGGTCGATGTCTCTCAAGCACACGGCCGCCGGACCTGACACGCCGAGCCGATCGCCTACAAGCGTCGTGCCTCGGTGCCATAGTGCGACTGCCTGCCGCCGTGCACTCTGTCCCTTCGTATCCGTGGCCCGCGTCCGCCACAACTGTACGGGCGCTATCGGGTCGCCGTTGTACGTCCAACACGTTGTACCACCGCCATTGGGGACCGGAGCATGCCCGTGGTACCGTCATCCGCGACACTCAGCCTTTCGCCACTGCCACCGGCCCGCCGATCCGGGAGTCCTTCCGATGTCCCAACCCATCGCTCCCTCCACCGATGCCTCCAGCGTTCCCGTCGCCGATGCCCCTGTCCCCCCTGTCACCGCCTCCCCGGCCGCGATTGACTACCCGAGCTCGGACGGCAAGCCGTTGGCCGAGAACGACCCCCAGCTCCACGCCATCCTCTACGCGGTGGGCGCGCTACGGGTGTACTACCGGGACCGCCCGGACGTGTACGTCTCGGGGGACCTGCTGGTGTACTACGAGGAGGGCAATCCGCGGGTGTCGGTGGCGCCCGATGCCTTCGTGGTGTTCGGGGTCGAGGACCGGATACGGATGAACTACAAGGTGTGGGAGGAGGGGAAGGGTCCGGACTTCGTGCTGGAGGTGGCGTCGCCGAGCACGTGGCGCGAGGATGTGAGGAGGAAGCCGGGCATCTACGCGGGTCTCGGAGTCCGCGAATACTTCCTGTTCGACCCGATGGGAGCGCACTACACGCCACGGCTGCGGGGGTATCGGTGGGTGGCGGGGAAGTACGAGCGGCTGACGGCGGTGGAGTCCATCGACCGGACGCTGACGTTGCACAGCGAAGTGCTGGACCTCGACCTCCGCACACAGGGCGAGGAGATTCGTTTTCACGACCCGGCGACGGGCGAGACGCTGCTCAGTCATGGCGAGACGGACGCGGCGCGGCGAGAAGAAGCCGCGGCGCGCCGCACTGCCGAGGCCCAGGCCGATGTCGCCAACGTCCGAGCTGATGCCGCCGAGGCGCGTGCCGCGGAGGAAGCCGCCGCCCGCCGCACCGCCGAGGCGCGGCTCGCGGAGCTGGAGGCACGCTTGGGAGCCCGCCGCTGAGCGTACCCACTCCGGATGGGGCGGTGCCTGATGGTCTCTCGGCGGCATGGGCGTTCCCCTTCAGATTTCGGGGTAGACATCATGGATTGACCGACCTGCCCTGGCCTCGATGCGCGTGGGTCATGTTCGAGGTCAGGCCCCTGGACACAGTGCCTCACTTTCAAGTTCTGTTCCGTGTCCCCGGCCCGTATGCACGAGCTTTCCCGCCGATAGCTCGGGAGTCGAAGTGAGGCACTCGCGCACGAGATCCGGCTCGGCGACGGGCGCACGCGACAAGCACCGACGAAATCGCCGAGATCGTCGGGGCGTTCAGCCGGCGCTCACCGGGCCTTGCCCGCCACCCGGTGCGGGGGTGTACAGATGGCACGCGGTCCGATGCATCGGACCGACCTCCACCTCCGGGGGCGCCAGGGCGTCGCAGGTGCCCGCGATGTGCCGGGTACAGCGGGCGTGGAAGCTGCAACCGGGCGGCAGATCCACCGGACTCGGCACGTCCCCGTGCAGTGGCGCGCGGCCGGCCGGCTGATCCGCTTCGGGCCACGGCACCGCGCTCAACAGCGCCTCGGTGTACGGATGGCGCGGGGCGTTGAACACGTCCTCCGTCGCGCCCTCCTCCACGATGCGCCCGAGGTACATCACCGCGACCCGCGCGCAGAGATAGCGCACCACCGCGAGGTTGTGCGAGATGAACAGGAAGGTGAGACCCATCTCCTTCTGCAACGCCTTCAGGAACTCCAGGATCTGCGCCTGCACGGATACGTCCAGGGCGGAGGTGGGCTCGTCCAGCACCAGCAGGGCGGGGTTGAGCGCGATCGCCCGCGCGATGCACACCCGCTGCTTCTGTCCGCCCGAAAGCTCGTGCGGATAGCGGTAGAGGAACTGGCGCTCCAGGCCCACGATCTCCAGCAGCTCCGCCACCCGCCGCCACCGCGCCGTCCCCCTGACATCGCTGTGCAGGATGAGCGGCTCGGCCACGCTGCGCAGCACCGTCATGCGCGGATTGAGCGCCGAGTGCGGGTCCTGGAACACCATCTGGGCCTTGCGGCGCAGTGGGCGCTGGTCAGCGCGGCCGAGCCGGGTGATGTCCTCGCCGTCGAGGAGCACGGCGCCGCCGGTGGCATCCACCAGCCGCAGCGCCGCCTTGCCGACCGTCGATTTTCCGGACCCCGACTCCCCCACGAGGCCGACCGCCTCGCCCCGCGCAATCTTCAGGCTGACACCGTTGACCGCACGCACCACGATCCGGCTCCCGCGGCGTCCGGACACGTCGAAGTGAACATGCAGATCGCGCAGCTCAAGCACAGCCATCCCTCCGAGTCACCCCGGAAGAACCCGGCGCACCGGACGGGGCGTGCAGAAGGCACGCGACGCGCTGCCCCGGTCCGATCTCGACCAGTGGGGCTCCCCGGGAGCAGCCCGGCATGGTGTGAGGGCAGCGGTCCTGGAAGCGGCATCCCGGCGGCGGGTCGTACAGGTTGGGCAGGGCGCCGGGAATGCCGGCGAGCGCCGAGGCCCGCCGGCCGGGGTGCGGCACCGCCCTCAGCAGCCCCTGGGTGTACGGATGCGCGGGCGCGGAGAAGAGCCGCGCGACCGTCGCATCCTCCACCACCTGCCCCGCGTACATCACGATCACCCGCCGGCACAGGCTGGCGACCACGCCGAGATCGTGCGAGATCATGATCACCGAGAGGTCCAGGTCCTCCATCAGCTCCGCGATGAGGTCGAGGATCTGCGCCTGGATCGTCACGTCCAGCGCCGTAGTCGGTTCGTCCGCGATCAGCAGGCGGGGGTTGCCGGAGAGCGCCTGCGCGATCAGCACCCGCTGGCGCATGCCGCCGGAGAGCTGGTACGGGTACGCATCCATCTGGCGCTCGGGGTTGGGCAGGCGGACACGGCGCAGCATCTCCAGCGCGTGCTCGCGCGCCCCGCGCCGGCCGAGCCGCTCGCCCTCGGGCCGCACCCGCTGGTGAGCCATGATCACGTCCACGAGCTGCTGGCCGATGGTGAAGACCGGGTTCAAGTAGGTCATCGGGTCCTGGAAGATCATCGCGATCTCCACCCCGCGCAGCGCCCGCAGCCGCGCCTCCCCCACCGCGACGAGGTCCTCGTCTCCGTAGAGGATCCGGCCGGACCCGATACGGGCCGGCGGCGAGGGCACAAGTCCGAGGATGCTCTTCGCGGTCACCGACTTGCCGCAGCCGGTCTCGCCGACGATCCCGAGCGATTCGCCGGACGCGAGGTCGAAGCTCACCCCGTCGATGGCCCGGTACACCCCGTCGAACGTGTCGAACTCCAGGCGCAGATCCTGGACCGAGAGCAGGGGCGGGGGGCGCTCGATCATCGGTGTTTTCTCCTCCCGGTCCGGGCCTCGCCCGGAAATTCCATCAGTTCTCGGCAAGGATCGAAGAACCGCTCAAGCCTGAATGGCTCCGGTTCGAGAGTCTGTGAGAAATGCGGCCGAATGCGCGTCTTCTTCATATACGTCTTGACCCGCATTTCTCACCGATTCTCGGCAAGGACCAGAGAACTGCTCTCGCGCTGAATGGCTACAGTTCGAGGCAGTGTCCCACTTCGACTCCCGAGCTCTCGGGAAAGCCCGCACATGCAGGCCGAAGACACCAGTCAGAATGTCAGGGCGAGACATTACCCGGGCCTGCACTCAGCATACCCGGAATATCGTCGGCGACCCCCCGACACCCCGAGCAAATCCTCGATCGGTCGTCCTGCGCCCGGATACTCCGGGCGGCGTCCGACCCCCTATACTGCCGACCCCGACCCCGACCCCGACGCCGACACCAACCCCGACCCCGACCCCGACATAGGCAGCCGCGTCGCGCCCCTTGCCGGTATCGAACGCTCCGCGACCGGTGCGGACACCCCGGGCGACGACCGGGGCCGGATGCAACATCACCAGTGCCCGGACCGGACGTTCGGGCCTTCGCGATCACCGATCGGGATACCGGCCAGGAGGACATCAGAATGGTTCCCGGAGATCGCGCGGGGGTTTCGAAGTTCCGGAACTGCTCGGTCGCACGCACTCTGGACATCATCGAGGACGGCTGGACGTTCCTCATTCTGCGAGAGGTGTTCTTCGGCGTTCACCGCTTCGAGCGGTTCAGAGGGAACCTGGAAATCCCGCGGGCGACTCTGGCCGAGCGACTCAGGCGGCTCGTGGAGGGCGGTCTCCTCAAGAGAACCGTATACGGCGGGAGCGGAAAGCGGTTCGAGTATCACTTCACCCGCCAGGGAGTCGAACTTTATCCCGTCATGCTGGCGCTGTTGAAGTGGGGGGACGACTGGCTGCTCGAACCCCACGAATCGCCGCCGCTCACATTGTTTCACAAGAAGTGCGGACACTGGACCCGGTGCCGGATCGTCTGCTCCGAATGCGGTGAGGAAATCGACCTTCGGGAGGTCACGTATCGCGATGGTCCGGGGGCGGGCTGGGACGCCGAACCGGCCCGGACCCGAAATCGGCGCTCCGGAAAGCCCCTCGGCGTCCGGCTGAACCAGGGGTGCTCCGTCGGCCGCTCCCTGGACATCATCGGGGATCGCTGGACCTTCATGGTCATGCGCGAAACCTTTTTCGGCATCCGGCGGTACGACGCGTTTCAACGCAACCTCGGAGTCGCCACCAACATGCTCTCCAACCGCCTGCAAGTCCTTGTCGACCACGGGCTGTTGAGAAGAGAGGTCTATCGGGAGAAGCCGCGGCGCCACGAGTACCGGCAAACCCCGATGGGCGCCGATCTCTACGGTGCGTACCTCACCATGATCGCGTGGGGAGACCGGTGGCTCGCCGGGGAGCGGGGACCGCCCCTGGTCCTGACCCACAGGCGATGCGGAAAGGACTTCACGGCCGAAGTCGTCTGCGGCGTCTGCAACGAGCGCCTGAACGCCTGGGAAGTCGGAGGGGTCGGATTCTAGCCCGGAAATTTCACCGATTCACGGCTGCGGGCACGGATCTGACTGCTTTCGCCGCGTTGAACACGGCATAGGTGTGGCTCGGGGTGCTCGATGCCGCTTGCTTCGCAAGCTCGCTCCGTACCTTACAGGTACGCCTGCGCGCCCTGGCTCGCGTTCGCCTTGCGAATACAGCCATCTCCGCACCCTCGCTTCGCGAATCGGTGAATTTCCGGGCTAGCGTCGCGCACTGTCACCAGCGGATGGTGGCCTCGACTCCGACCCGGTGCTCGGGGTCGGTGGTGTCGCTCTCCCGGTGGGTAGCCGTGACGCCGAGCGACAGGTCCGGCGCGGTGGCGGCTTGCGGCGTGAGGCGCCAGCCGAGGCGGTAGTCGCGCGCCCCCGGGGCGAGCCCGAGGCCGGCATGCGGGCTGCCGGTGAAACGCCCTTTGAGGACCGGCACGCCCCAGGCCGCCTCCATCGTCCAGCGCGCCGGGGCGTCGCTGGCGGTGCGGTCTGCGAGCGGGGCGGACGTGAACAGCGCATCCAGCCCGCCTTCGGCCTGCCCGCCGAAGTCCTGGCGCAGGCTGAACGACGGCCCCCGTTCGGTCTCCGGGGCGGGGTCGAAGGCGAAGGCGGCGGAGAAACCCCGGTCCTTCAGGTCATCGTCCTCGTGGGCAATGAGCGTGCGGCCCGAGAGGTCGAGGGAGAGACCAAGCGCCGGAGCGCTCCAGGCGAGGCCACCGCCAAACTCCACCCCGACCCCGGTCTCCGCGTCCCCCCCATCGTGGCGGGCGCCCAACTCCAGCGTCGGCGTGAGATGGCCATCGTCCTCCATGGCGATGCGCCAGCGTCCCTCCAGACCGAACCGCACCCGGGTCACGTCGGACTCCGACGCCGCCAGGCCGCGGGTCTTCTCCGAGGCGGTCCGCGCCCAGAGCGCATCGGAGGTCAGCGCCAGTGCGAAACCGCTGGCCCCGGACCTGGATTCGAGGGCACCGTCCCGCGGGGCTCCGAGCAGGTCGCCCCGGATGCCTGCCGCCGCCATGGTCCAGTTCGTGTCGGCGCGGTAGCGGGCGTCCATCGCGGTCCGCACCGTCACCTCGCCCGTGCCAACGCCGGCCGCGCCCCACAGCGTCAGACGCTCGGACGCCTTCAGCGAGGCATAGGGCACCGCCGCCGTGAGCGAAGCGTCCACCGTGCCGTCGCCCGCGCGCACCGCACCGTCGCACCGCTCACCGTCCGTCTCCGAACACCGGTCCTCCCCGACCGAGGCATAGTCACCCTCGGAGGTGCTGTGCGTGAGCGCAAGGCCCACGAGCCAGTCGCCCCGCGCATAGTCCGCCCCGAGCATCCCCGTGGTCACCGCCCCGTCGAGGGTGATGGCGGTGCCGTCGCCCCGCTCGGCGCCGTCGAAACGGTGTTGGCTCGCCCGACCCCACACCGCGGCGCTGCCGCCGGTGGCGTCGCTCGGTGCGGTGAGTGCAAAGCGCGACCCGAGCAACGCCTCCTGCGCCGTCATCGTGGGGGAGGGCCCCGGCGGCGAGTCGTCGAAGCCGCCGAAGGGGTCGCCGAAGGAGTCGGTATCCCACGCTCCGGGGAACGACGATTCAGGGGATGACACCTGACCCCCGAACCCGCGGGCGATGTCCGCCAACGCGCGCGCCGCGTGAGGGTCCGGCGGCGGACCGAACGCACCGGAGACCACATCGTTCAGGGTCGGTCGGTCGGGAGCGGCCGGGGCGAACGGCGGTCCCGGGTCGGCGGCCGCACCGAGCGCGTAGCCCGCGAGCGTGCCCTGCATCCCCGGCGTGCGTGGCGCCGCCAACCGTCCGGCGATGCCGTCGAGCGCCTGCTCCGCCACCGTGCGCCCGAACCGCGCCAGATACGCCGCCGGCAGCGGGTCGTCATTGGTGATGGTGCCGATGGCCACGCCGTCGGCGATGAGTATCGTGAAGCTGCGGTCCCTTCCTGCGGAGGAGGCCGACGTGATGACCATCTCGAAGGTCTCGCCGCCGTCGTCGTGCGCGTCCGCGAACGTGCGCACCCGCGCCGGACCCTCGCTCTGCCCCTTGCGGAAGACGGTCTCGCCTCGCTGCCGGTCCTCGTAGTCCACGCCCTTCCTCGCCGAAGCCGGGCCGCTCTCCCGCGTCTGCCAGACCACCGTGACGCTGTCCGGTGCGGGCTTCGACAGCCGCACCGTGAAGACCACGGCGTCCCCCTCCGCCGCCTTTGCATCGTCGATGGATACCGTGAGCGTGTCCGCCGACTGCATCGGGCCGACGGGGTCGGTGGCGACCGTCGTGGCCACCTTGTGGCCGTCGGTGTAGCTCACCATGACCCGGAACCCTCCGCCGAGAGTCGGTGACTGGTCACTGTGCGTGGGGGCGCAGACGGCCGAGGAGCCGCAACCTCTGGCGGCCGCTGCGGCCGCGTTCCATGTTTCCCCGGATGAGGCGCGGAACTGCCACTCGTAGCTGAATGTCCCGTTGCCGTCCGGGTCGTCGGCGATCTTCTCGACCGTCAGGGTCCCGCCGACGACCGGCACGCCGGTCAGCGAGAAAGCCGCCTCCCCCGTGCTCTCGACGAGCGTGCCCGTGAAGATCGGGTGCGCGCCGAGGTCGTGGTGTGTCCCATCCTCCAGGGCCAGGATGATCGTCTCGTCATGGTCGGCATCGCTGTCTTTCACCACCGTGATGGGAAACAGAACGCCCGCCGAGGCCGCCGTACCCGCCGGCAGGACGAAGCGGCCCGTCCCGGCGGCGCAGTCGGCGCCGGCGATGCGGTAGTCCGTCCCGCAGGTGGCGGTCCCCGACAGGCGGTAGGCGACCGTCAGGTCCGCGGCCAGGGCGATGGTGCTGGTGAGCTTGAGGTTGAAGTCGGCGTCGGCGGCCTCTTCCTGAAGACCCTCCGACCTGTCCCAACCAATCCGCGGCGCGTCGCGGGCAACCGTCACCCCCGGTTGGTCGTTGCAGACCTCCAGGCGCTCCAGCTCCTCCCGCACCGGGCGCCAGCCCGGCCATTTCCGCTCGCTCGCCCGTGCCTCAGCCGCCGTGTAGGGCATGAGCGTCGCATGCGTCTCCGCCCTGAAGGCGATCAGCACGCGCAGCCAGTTCTCGCCATAGCCGCGATCCGCGCGGTTGCGGTTCAACTCATAGTAGCCGCGCACCGTCTCCACCAGATCCGCCGAAGTCGCGGCGCAAGCCGTTGCCGCAGAATCGTTGCCTTCCGCCGCTTCGCTGTCCGACCGCTGCGGCGACCGTGCGGCGCCTTCCAAGTTCGTCAGCGCCGCCACCACCGGCGCCCAGCGCGTCCCGTCTTGGTCGGCGTAGCCCTGGGCTTCGGCTGCGGTCATGGCCGGCCCCTCGCCCTCGGCTCCGTCGCTCAGCGCATGCAGGGCGCGCCGCCAGCGCAGGACATGGTCCCAGCCGCGCGCGATCTCGGTGGTGTAGTGGCGGACCTTGTCAATCAGAGGCGGCTCTTCGATGGTGAAGCGGGTTTCGCTGTATCCGTCGCCGGAAACGCCCGTGTTGACCGTTCTCGACAAGGTGGCGATCACGCTCTCCTTCGCCTCGTCCAAATCGTCGTGCAGGAGTGCGACATAGAAGGGGACTCTATCCAAGCCTGCGGGGACCGCGGTGCCGTCCGCCGCGTTGTTGGCGCGCGTGCAGCCTTCCTGGTCCAGTCTTGCGGGACCGCCGCTGTGCCGCACCTGATAGTCCGCGCCGGGCGTCGCGGTGCCGGTGAAGCACAGCCGGAATCCCCATGCGTTCGGTATGTGCAAGCCACTGCGATCCGGCGTGAAGGCGATCCGGTGGACGATGAGGGTTCGCTGCTCGCCTTCGGGCAGCACCGGCCCCGAGGCAGCGCCCTGCCGAGGCGAAAACACGACGAAGTCACGGTCGTTGATGACGGCGTCGGCGGTGACCGTCAGACTGAAAGCACGGGCGGTCGGGTGCGGATTTGCGCCGCCGCCGACATTGGTGGCGAGGCTCGTCCGGTCGAAGCCATTGGCGCCAGCCCCGTCCGGGCCCAATTCCACCCGCAGCGTTTTGCCGCCGCTCCCCGCCGCCGCAGTCAGCAACAGCGTTGCCGTGCGGGCGCCGGCATTGGTGAACGAGACTTGGGGCGTGGCCGTGTTCGGTCCGGCAAGCGACACACCGGCATTGAGGCCTTGCCCGGAATCGAGGGCCAGATTCCAGTCGTCGACGGACACGTTGACGCCGGACACGGCGAGCGGCACGTCGATGGTCTCGTCCGCAGCCAGCGCCCGGCCGAGGGTGACCGTGAACGCCGCCGTTTCACCCTCGAACAGGGTGCCGCCGCCGGCCAGTGACACGATCGTCGGATCGTTGTCGCGCACGGTGAGGGTGATCGAACTCGGCGTGCCGAGGGTGTAGCCGGAACCGGCGCCGATGCCGGTGGTGACCGACCAGTCCGGCTCGTCCTGGTTGTTGTCGGTTGCGGTGACGGTGTAGCTGTTGACGGCCCTGCCGCCGGCGATGGTCGTGGCCGAGGCGCTCACGCTGCCGCCTGCGGACACCGTGGGCTGGCCATGGTCGATCGAGCCGTCAACGGGAATGCTGGAGGTGACGACGATGGTGGCGGCAGCGTTCTCGTTGACGCGAACCGCCCCGCCCTGCGCCGATACGGTCAGCTCGGGCGTGTCGTCGTCGATCACCGTCACCGTCACCCGGGGGCCGGAGATACCTTCGTAGCCGGTGTCGCTCGAAGCCGCCGTGTGGGTGATGACCGAGCTGCGTTGGTTGTTGGCGTCGTCGCGGCTGTTGTCGTAGCCGGTGACCGTGATGGTTTGCGCCACGTTCCACGCGCCGGCGCCGCTTGGGGTGAAGGTGAGCGTCTGGGTTCCGCCCGCCGATCCGCCCGCCTTGTTCACGGTGGCGGCGTTGGCGGTGGCCGAGCTGACCGTGAGCGTGACGTTGTGGCTGGGCTGGGTGGCAAGTTGGACGGCATAGGTGCTGCTGCCGCCGTTTTCACCCACCGATGCCGAGATGTCGCTGCCGGAGCCGTTGATGAGCACGCCGGGCACATCGTCGTCGTTGACCGTCACCCCGGCCGAGCCTTGGGTGCCCACCGTGTAGCCGGTGCCGGCCGTCAGCGTCACCGTGACGACGCCGTTGGGTTCGTCCACGTTGTCGGCCACAGTCGCGACGCGGTAGGCCACCGAGGCCTGTCCCGCGGCGATCGTCACGGTGTCCGCGCCCTCGCCTTCCGACGCCACGAAGTCGCTGCCCGCCGCATCCGCCACTGTGAGGCTCACCGGCAGCGCCGCCGTCGTCAGGCCGGCGCGGGTCACCGTGAAGCTCGCCGAAGTGCCCTCCGTCACCGACGACGCATCGCGGACAATGGTGACGACCGGCAGGTCGTCGTCGTTGACCGTCACGGTGGCCGTTGATGGGCTGCCGACCGTGTAGCCCGAACCGCTCGCCACGGTCACCGTCACCGCGCCGTCCGGCTCGTCGATGGCATCGCCCACGGTCGCCACGGAATAGACCGCCGATGCGGAACCCATAGGAATGCTGACCGATTTAGCGCCTTCGTTGGTTGACGCCACGAAGTTCCGCCCGCCAGCACTGTTCTCGGACACCGATAATTGCACCGCCAACGCCGCCGTGGTCGCGCCCGTGCGGCTGACGGTGAAGCGGGCCGCCGCACCTTCGGTGACCGGCGAGGCGACGCGGGCGATGGTGACCGTGGGGAGGGTGACCGCCGAGCCGTTGATGCGCAGCTTGAGGCTGGAGCGCACCAGGTTGTTGGTCCAGGCGGCGTCGGCCACGTTCTGCCGAAACCGATGCAGGTCGGCGATGCTCCAGCCGCTGGCGCCGCCGCTGTCCTCGCTCATTGAGG
>JAPOSC010000025.1 GCA_026709935.1 Thiotrichales bacterium | reverse complement strand
TCAGGTACAGTGGGTGTGACTGCATATAGCCCGACGCACAGCCAGGAGAAACCCACACACGAGCGGGAGGAAGCATACTGCTTCGGGCGTGTTGTCAAATATCATTGAACGACAGGAATGTCTTGAATACGACATTTCTGCCGGTGAGCTGTTCGGCCATTCGGCGTCGGGTTCTCTTCGGGGTTGTGTGTCTTTTTCCCTGCGTTTACAAGTAGTTGGCGCAACTCGGGTGGGGCGCGGGGTGCCTGCGGAGCCATGACTGGCGGGCGCAGCGACGCGTTCGCTCGAAATCCGGGAATCGTCCCGCTCCTCCTCATGAATTCGCCTCCGGCGGAGACTCCGCTCGGGACCGCTGGGGGTCTGATTTACTACATTGGGTAACAACTGGGGACACGCGGGTAACACGCGCAGCGGCTCGATTAGAACCGGATGGGAAGCATTCGCATCTGTGTTGGATAGGCTTTAATCCCCTGTTTTATCTCGTTATCCGTCTCTGGCGCGTCGCCCTGAGCGGGCATCTCCACGGCCCCGGGGACACGCGACCCCCCAATCACACCCACTGTACCTGACTCGACCCGCCGGGGTCGGTCCTCAAACAGCCGGGTGGATGCGCACTCCACGGCCAGGAACACGCACACGCGCAGGGGGTTTGCACAGCCCCGCTGCTTCACCGTTTGGGAGACCGGCACAGGCCGAGACGCAGGGCCGACGCCGATGCGGGAGCGGAGGTGTGATGGCGGAGTCACGGGGCGGCGGTGTGAGCCGACCCGCCGCATGGCCCTCCGAGGTAGTCGCCGCCAGCCGGGCGGTGAATCTTCAAATATCAGGAGCGCACGAAATGATGAAAGCACGAACAAGCCTATGGGCGAGCTTGGCCATCGCGGCCAGCCTCGGCCTCGCCGGGTGCGGCGGGTCGAACGATAACGGGGATGGTGATGACGGGGCGCAAGGTCCGACTCCCGAGGAGCAAGTCGCGGCTGCGAACAAGTCAGCCGAGGACGCGGCGGCTGCGCAGAAGAAGGCGGAAGACGATTTTGCAGCGGCGAATCAGGCTGCCGCCCGAACGGAGGCGATGCGTCGAGCCGAGACGATAGATTACTCAGTTCAGGTCATCGGCACTAAGCAAACCCTGACTAAAGAATTTGTAGGCACGAGTGCAAACAAGACGTTGACGGTTCGTGCAGATGGCGGAACGGGATCGGAACGGGACATCCCCGCTCTGAAGCCGGATAAAGACGACAAAACGATGTATAGCGCCACGAGCAGTGGCGACACGTATACCGCGCGGGTCTATACAACCGCGATGGACAAGACCGGCCAGTCTTTCGCGACTAATCTGCCAGGGGCTGCTATCGCTAATTTTCCAGGCCAGACCCGGCTCGGATATTACCAAGGCGGCAGGTTTACGTTCCATGTATCTGCAACAGGCCGCGATTTGACTAGTCTAACAGCTACTACAAGTGCCCCCACACACGCTAGCATCAAGGCTGATGACTTCCCGACGAGTTCCGGAGAGAAGACGTACAAGGTCGATGAGCGCGTTTTCGAGGGCAGCTTAGGCGGGATTGATGGGACGTATGCGTGTGACGGGTCGGGCTGCGCCGCTGAGCTGATAGATGGCGACGTAGCACTCACCGGCGGCTCGTGGACCTTCAAGCCTGACGATGAAACTGCGGGGGTCACAGTTGCCGATACCGCGTACCTGTCTTATGGGTGGTGGCAAGTCGAGAACAGCGCGGATGTTTGGCGTGTTGGGCCAGTGCTCTTTTCCGATGGTGGTGGTGCTAACACGTTGACGACGGTTCAGCGCCAGCACTTAGAGGATTCTGGCAACAGCAACGCTTCCGTCCTACAAGGAACGGCTACATACAAGCGTGCGAAAGGCGCGGCTGGTCACTATGCTGTGTATGATCCTGCGGGACATTCAGAGGCCGGACATTTCACGGCTGATGCAATGCTGACGGCGACCTTCGGCGATACCGGTAGCCGTGACTCTGATGGAAATTCAGCCCCCCACTATGTTTCCGGCTCTATCGACAATTTCACCACGATGTCCGGCGGTGAGGAGACTGATTCAGGTAAGGATTGGAAGGTCGCCTTGGGGAAGGGCACCCTTGAAGAAAGCAACACCTCTGGTGCTGACGATGACGACAGATTCAAAGGCAGCACTACATGGTCCATCGGCGATGATAAGTGGGGGACTACGGGCGATTATTGGGCGCACCTGTATACCACTGACAGGGGCGCAGCCGCCGCGACTGTTCTACAAACCGATGAAGATCTAGACAAATCGCCCGACGAAATCAGCGGAACGTTCCGGGCTCACCACGGACGGCACCGGATGCTAGGTGCCTTCGCTGCAACGCTCAGCACTGCCGATGATCCAGCACCGGCGGCTGCGGCGCAGTAACGGCCCCCACACCACAGCCGAACCCGGTCGCTGTGTCGCCGCACCCGTGACGGCACAGCGACCCCTTCACAGCGCAGTACCCATGACGCATCCCGAGGGAGACTCAATCATGAAGTACGCTCATATTGGCTTGGTGGCTCTCGCGGCGATGGTAGTCGCGGGGTGTGGAGGAGGGAGTGATAACGGCGGCGGTGGTGGTTCCTTCAACGTAGAGGATCTATCGTCAAACGGGCTAGAAGCCGCCCTTGTCGCGGTCGAGGGGGAAACCTACGAAGTAGCTCCGGGCAAGACGCATGAGGTTGATGTTGATGGCGGGAAGATTCTTATCTCCGGATGCCCTGACGGATGCAGCGTCACAGTATCCCGGAGGAACGGCCAATCAGTCGTCATGGCGTCAGTTGATGACGTGGAGGTCGAGTTCAAGCCGACGCAGACGGCGACACAGCAACCACCCCCGCCACCGCCGGCGACAGGGCAACGGCCACCGCCGGCGACCACTGAGACGAACACCGCGCTTGAGCAAGAGCGGCAGCGGAACCGACAGCTTCAGCAGGACAACCAACAGCTTCAGGACCGGCTCGCCAGTGCCCAGGACGGGCCGCGGGCGGAGAATCTAGTAAGTGTACTGGCGGAACTGGCCACTAACGCCCCGACGCGGACAGGGGTAGTCGTCGGACACCAACGAGGGCAGAATCAAGATATCCGTATCAGCGGCCTTAGAAACGCAAAGTCTACGTCCCTTGATGGGTGGGCGGGAATAGAGCTTTCCGCAGCTTCCGGCGCTTATGGAGAGAAGGCTTACCTGTACACCAACCTCGACGACCCCAAGACCGACGGGGCGAGAAGGCAGTTCTGGAAGGTGTATGGCATCGCCCCTTTGGATGTTGTCGTCTCAAATGGCGATGTAGCTCATAGCTCCACGCCTATCCAAATTGACGGCACAAGTGCAACACCCTTCAGAAAGAAGGGGACTCCTGCGTCAGATCCCTTCGACGGAGTTAGAGTACGCGCGACATACGGCGGTACTTCTGGCTGGCTTGTCTGCGATGGTGGTGATTGCGATGGAGATGCTGACACCGATGAAGGCGCAGATGATTGGATTTGGAAGAGCTTCCAACTTACTGACAAGAAGATACCTGGATCTCCAAGTGAAGGAGATTGGCAATTCGAGGCCGGCAGCCTTACAGCTCGCCACGATAGCGCCGTTGAGGACGAAACGTACCTCTACTTTGGTTACTGGATGAATACGCCGACGGTCGCAACGGAAGATCCACGTTTTAATTGGATTCACGGTGGATCTGCTGTGCTTGCTGATACATCAACTCTCACTGGTACGGCGAGGTATGCGGGTCCCGCAGTCGGCCAGTACGCTATCAATACACCCGGCGAGACTGGAGTGTCACGCTTTGGCATGTTTACTGCGACGGCTACGCTAGATGCTGACTTTACTGAAAGCACCGATATGGTGTCCGGCTCTATCACGAACTTCAAAGCGGATTCTACTTCGACTGCGGGTTGGACTCTGTTGCTGAGAGGAACCGGTGCGGCTCCTGCTGCTGAAATTGCTTCTGGCGTAACAACCGGCGGAGAAATCCAAGGTACTGACGACGCCAGCAAAATCAGCGGGGTGCAGGTGTCGGGGAATTGGGGAGCATCCCTTTACGGAGTACCTAATACATTTGGCGGAAATACCGTCGCCCCTGCCGATAGACCGCCAGGGCATGGGTGCGACCAGCATCCCGGCTGTGCAGCCGACGTAGCTGGCTTCGCCGGGTGGTTCAGGGCGAGAGCTGCTGCTAATGCGCAGACAGTAAGTGAATCGAACCCCGCTATCGTCTCTATCGCCGGTGCCTTCGCGGCGGACTAACCCACCAATGGCCACCGAACGCTTCCTGCACATGCGGCTCTCCCGCGAAGATTGCGCGACTCTCGATACGCTGGTGGCGCAGGTGAACAGCGACGAAGGATTGAGGGGCCGGAGGTTCCCGCATGTCGGGAAGCCTCTCGGCCACTACAGCCAGAGCGACGTAGTGCGGCTGGCGATTGCAGAAGCTCTACTGAGGCGGTGCGAGGAGCAGCACTAGAACCGCCTAGAGGGACGCAGGACGGCCCTACGGGGCACAGGAAGTACAGGATGGACGGTTTACGGAGAGAGTGGCGGCGTCGCCTCATAAGGATTCGTCGCCTCACTAGGATTCAGAGTCTTTCGAGGGCGCTCCCGGCGTCGCTACTTTCTCCACCTTACCTCAGACCAGCAGTACACTCACGGAGTCGCCGTACCCGTGACTACCCCTCCGAAGATCCCTCCCGGCCAGCCTGCAGACTTGGCTACCCTCATGTGCAACACGTATCGCTCGGTCAGCGAGCTGTGTGCGGAGTTCCTGATCGACCGCGACGAGCGGAAGGCCGAGATGGTGAAGACGCACGCTCTCCTCCGTCAGGTCGGGACGCGACTCGCGAGCGTGGAAGTCAGGCTCGCGGCGCGAGCACCACGGAGAGCGCTCTGCTTGGGGAGTACATAGTTGAGGACGACGACTAACTCTCTCACTACGCACAGGAGGAGTAGGCATGAAACGTACCGTGCTTGAAGCAAGTTCCTTTCGTTGGCTGACTGCGCCGCCGCCCTCCTCCATCACGCGCTCGTTCTCTGCGGTGGTGCTCACTTTCGGACTCTCGTCGGGAGTGGCGTTCGGTCAGGCGAGTAGCGCATACCAATCACTGGCCGTACACGCTTCCGCGCTGGAGGGCTGTGTCAGCGCGCTCGCGAGTCCGGACACTGCGGTTTCCGGGACAACCGATTGCGTCAAGGACAGGGCAGTCACCGGGTTGGTCGGCTCTGCGTTCACCGCCTTGGACCAGCGCGGGAAGGCTCTGTTCGGGGAGCACTTCCATATTTCGAGGGGGTAGCGTACTCGACGAATGACAAGTGTGAGTCGGTTGGACTCATTGGAACCCGCTTTCCTACCTCTGTCAGAGCGAGAGGGGATATCGATAATCTCTAGCAGAATCGGACGCAATATCAGCGTGCAGAAGTGGAGGATTTTCGTGCAGACTTGTTAGAGCCCGTGATGGCTCTCGGTTTGCGCACTGTGCAGAATGATGTCCAGGCTGAAGTAGTAAGTACAGAACAGGGAGCGGTGTCGGTGTCTCGCGGGGAGGTCTCAGGTGGTCCCTTCGGGACGACTCCGACCGGCACCGCTCCCCCCTTCTCCCCGCCGTTCCGGTGGCCTCGGACATCGTGTGACCTCGGACCTCATGGGAGGGGGTCATCATGACTGACACTTGGTGGTGATTGCACCGGCACCGGCGTGTCTCCCATCATGCTGGGCCACCTCTCCCCACCTTTGGAGCCACCGCTCCCTCCCTCTCTCCCCGCAAGGCATGACTCACATCGATTGCCCCCCTGCCGCCAGGGCGACGGCACGATGGGCGGAAATCCTACAAACCCCGAGACTTTGGCTGATTTACCGCGGGCCGCGGCGAGTGTCATGGTGGCGGTGCCCTGCGTTGCCGGGGCGCCGCTCAGGGGGGCCACATGATGCTCGCACGTCAGGACTGGTTGCTGCTCGCGCTGTCGAAGTCTCCCGGCGCAATGACTCCCGTCCAGATCCAGAAGGCGATGTTCCTGTTCGGTCAGGAAGCCGGTGACCGGGTCGGCGCGGGCTTCTACGCGTTCCAGCCCTACGACTACGGGCCGTTCGATGCTGCGATCTACGCCGATCTGCGCCAGATGGCGAGCCTGGGTCACGTCAGAGGAGAGTGGAACCCGGACCGAGGCTGGAAGACCTGGACGATCACCGCCTCCGGCCGGAATGCCCTGCGTGCGCGGGAGGGCGATGCCAACCCGCGGCTTGCCGAGTACCTCGGCCGCGTGGTGACGTGGGTCAGGGGAAAGCCGTTTCCGGAGCTGTTGCGCAGCGTCTACGCCGCGTATCCGCAGTTTGCGGTGAACAGCGTGTTCCGCGAGCCGTGACCGTTCTCGTCGGCATCCTGGCGAGCGACGGCGCGGCGATTGCCGCCGATCGCCAGGTCACGGTCGGGCACGTCGGGCTCCCGATGCTCAAGATTGCCCCCATCGGTGGCGACAGCCTGGTCGCGTCCAGCGGCTCCCTCGCGCTCGGGCAGAAGATTCGCACGGTGTTCGAGACGCACCACGCCGAACTCAAGGCCCGCCCCTACGCCGAGCACCTGCCTGCGATCGAGCAGGCGATCCGCGTCGTCGTCACGCCATCACTCCAGATGGCGGAGAAAGCGCGATACGTCATCCCCGGCGCCGAGAACAACGCGCTGGCCTGCTCGCTGGCGTGCATCCCGTTCGCGGACGGTCTTCGCCTGTGCCACGTGGACTACGACGGCTCCATCTACTGTCTGAACGAGAACCTGCCCTACGTCACCGCCGGCTCCGGGAAGATCAACGCCGACCCCTTCATCCGGTTCATCTGGGACGTGTTCTGGCCCGATCCGGGCTACCTTCCGCCGCTGCGGGAGGCGATCTTCGCCGCGTACTGGACCGTGCAGATGAACATCGAGTACCAGTCGATGGGGGTGGGCATCGGCGTCGACGTGTGGACCGTGGACCGCAACACGGACGGGAGCTACGCCGCCACGGAGACGGACTGGTCGCGGCTCGAACCGTCCGGCATGTTCATCGAGAGCATGAAGCAGGCCATGCGCGCGCAGCGCGACCTCACCTTTCGCCGCGGCGACCTGCCCGCAGAGCTGCCGCCCCGGCTGTGACCGAGCGGGGATGGCGCCGAGGGTGATTCGCCTCGTTGTCTCAGGCAATGATCACGCACGTCCCGTCGCGTCTCGGATCACCGGCTCCTTCCACACCCCGCGGCCCCGACGCGACGGTGTGCGCGCCCCCGAAGAACATGTTTGTTGTCTCCCAGACTTGGTGCTCCGGCCACGCTTCGAGCACCGGGGCGAGGCGCTCGGGGTCGAACCCGCCTTCGACGCTGAGGAACGAGTCCTCCACATGGATCCGTGGCGCGGCGACTGCGTCCTCCACGTTCATCGCGAAGTCCACGAGGCCGACCAGCACCTGAAGCAGCGCGGTGCGGATGCGGTTCGAGCCGCCGGAGCCGGTCGCCACCCGGCGCCCGTCGCGCCACGCGAGCGCGGTGGGCGCCATCATCGACGTCATGCGCGCGTCGGGCGTCCATCGATGGAACCCCTCCGGGTTGAGGTCGTCCTCGCCCAGCATGTTGTTCATGACGATGCCGGTTCCCGGGATCACATAGCCCGACCCTTCGCCGTTGGAGACGGTGGCGCTGGCGATGTTGCCCGCCCCGTCGATGACACTGACCTGCGTGGTGCCCCGGAAGGCGCGGGCGCGCCCCGCGACCTGCGCCCGCCAGCGGGCAACGGCGTCGGGATCGAGCGACGCCAGAGACTCGATGGAATGCTCGATGCGCGCCGCCGACGTCGCTTCCATCACCGCCGCGAGGCACCCGAGGTGCGCAGCCGAGCCGAAAACCCAAGCGCCGGGATCTTCGGCGCGGAGCAGGTCGAGGCCGAATCCGATCAGGGCGCCGCCGGACGACGGCGGCGGGTTGGTGAGCACTCGCACTCCGCGATACTCCAGCGCCAGGGGCGCGCGCTTCTCCACCCGATAGCCGGCGAGGTCTTCCGCTTCGAGGTGGCCACCGGAGGCCATGTCGGCCGCGAGCGACGCCGCGATCTCGCCCCGGTAGAACAGGTCCGCGCCCTCGATGGCGATTGCTTCCAGAGCGTCGGCGAGCTTCGGGTTCACCAGCCGCTCACCGGCGCGCGCCAGTCGCTCCGGCGCCTCGACACTCGAAAAGATCGACCGCGACGCCTCGCTGGCGACGATGATCGCTTCCACCACGCCCTGCAGGTAGGCCTGCATTGCGCTCAGCACGACCCCTTCGGTCGCGTGCCGGCAGGCCGGCGCCACCAGCTCGCGCAGCGGCACGGTCCCGAGATCGGCGTGTATCTCCGCGATTCCCCGCACCATGCCCGGCGTCGCCACCGTGCCCCGGCCGATGTGGAACTCCTGCCGCGCGGGGCCGAAGTCCGCCATCACCGGTCCGAACTCGATGTCGCCGTCGGGGCGGCGACGGCGCGGGGTCTGCACGAAGAAGTCGTACACTCGGGGTCGTTCGCCCGCCGGCGCCGCGAGCAGGAAGCCGCCTCCGCCGGGCGAAGAGAGCACCGGCTCGGCCACGAAGCTCGTCGCGAGCGCGGCGATCACCGCGTCGTACGCGTTGCCGCCCGCGCGGAGCACCTCCTCCGCGGCGGCAGTGGTCAGCGTATGGCCGGCCGCGACGACGCTGCTCATCGCCGAACCTCCTTCCGGCGCCGGCCCGCCGCGGGCTCGAAGGTCACGGAACCGGTCTCCTTCCGGCGCCGGCCCGCCGCGGGCTCGAAAGTCAAGGAACCGGTCTCCTTTCCCGGGCAGGTGGTCCGGAATCCCGCTGGAATCGCACAGGCTCGCGTCATTCGACGGAACCGTCCGGGCCAGCCCGCCGGCGGGTTCGGACCACGAGGCTGTTGAATTCGTCAAGCAGCTCCTTCTGGCCAAGCGCCTGTGCGAATTCGTTCAGCCGAGTGCGAATCCAGTCGAGGTCGAGTCGGTCGTGAACTTCCAGAATCCCCTCGATGTCGGCGATGTCACGGGCTCTCCGGGCGATCGCTTTCATGACCACGATCGACTCCGGGGTCGGGAGCGGCAGGCGGACGCCAGCGACCTCCACGCCCCTGGCGCCCCGGACGATCTCGTCTTCCAACGGCAGAGCGCCGAACACGACATCGATCGGGATTCCGCTTGGCTGGTGCAGGACCAGCAGAACGCGGCTTGTCTCCGCGAAATCGAGGGCGTCGTTCATGCGGGGGACGAACCCGAATTCCCGACCCGCGGCCAGAAATGGGGCCCATGCGTGGCGGTTGAGAGTCACGAGGACGTCGATGTCCTGGGTGAGCCGTGGTCGTCCGAGCACCGAGGCGGCGACCCCGCCGATGATCGCGCCGGGGACCGCGGCGGATTCGATCCATTCCGACACCGCGCCGAGGGCCTGGACGAGCGGCACCGGCGGGTCTTGTCGCCCACCGGCTGATCTACGCTTTGCCAAGTATCGCCCTTCGAAGCGCCATCCACCTCGCCCGCACCATGTCGTCCTCGTCGTCGAGCGATTGGGACCATCCCATCTCGCGGGCGGACTGCATCAGGGTGGCCAGTTGATGAAGTTTGGTCTCCATGGAGGTGGCCCGGAGCTCTTCGTTGAGCCGCTCGCGGGTGATTGCCCAGCGTTCCCGGTACCGGGCGGCGGCTTGCGGGGAAATTGGTTGGGGGGACGTATCCATGGCCGGCATTGTATCGAGGGGTCACCGTTCGCAGCGAGCGCTGAGGGCAACAGCACTAGAGATACGTCATTGACGACGTGTCGCGCCTCCTGACCAACGAGAAGCTGATATGAGCAACATGTTGGAGTATCGCGGCTATCTGGGATCGCTCCTGTACAACGACGAGGACGAGGTTCTGCATGGACGTCTGGAGTTCATTCGCGACCTGGTGACCTATGAGGGCCAGGATGCGAGAAGCCTCAAGAATGCGTTTCGCGAGGCTGTGGACGACTACCTCAGTCTGTGTGAGCAGGAAGGGAGGGAGCCCGACGTTCCGCTCAAGGGCAGCTTCAACGTTCGCCCGGGGCGGGAGCTTCACCGTCGGGCCATGCTTTACGCCCACCGGCAGGGCATGAGCCTCAACGCCGTCGTCACCGGCGCGTTGCGCCGGATGCTGGAGGCCGACGAAAGAACAACATAGCCGTCGGCGACAACCACGCCGGCAGGGCCGACCCGCACGAAGGTGCCCGGACCGAGCCCGGTCATCCGGCAGACCGCCCACCATGGCTCAGTCGGTGGTACGCGGACTACCGCCCCCGCCACACCGGGTCGCGTTTCTCCGCGAAGGCGCGGAACCCTTCCATCTGGTCCTCGCTGTCGTAGAGCCAGTCGACAGTCGGGAACTGGCGCTTGCCGACGCGGCTGAGTGCGTCGTTGGCGCGCAGGTTCTCCGCCTCGCGCGCGACCTCCTTGATGGCGGCGAAGACCAGCGGTGGGCCGCTCTCCAGCAGACGTGCGAGCTCCCAGGCGCGGTCCCGCAGTTTCGCGGGCTCCAGCACCTCGTTGACCACCCCCCACCGGTGCGCCTCCTCGGCGCCCATCCACCGGCCGGTGAACAGCAGCTCCATGGCAATATGGAAGGGCATGCGTTTCGGGAGCTTGATGGTCGCGGCATCGGCGAGCGTGCCGGCCCGTATTTCCGGCAGGGCGAAGGATGCCGTGCTCGACGCGAGGATCATGTCGCACGCGAGCGCAAGCTCGAATCCGCCACCCACCGCCATGCCGTTGATGGCGGCGATGACTGGCTTGTTCAGCCCCGGCAGCTCCTGCAGCCCGGCGAATCCGCCGGCGCCGTAGTCACCGTCCACCGCGTCTCCGCCCGCCGCCGCCTTCAGGTCCCAGCCGGCGCTGAAGAACCGCTCCCCCGCTCCGGTGACGATGGCGACCCGCAGCTCGGGGTCGTCGCGGAACGCCTTGAACGTCTCGCCCATGATGCGACTGGTCGTGAGGTCGATCGCGTTGGCCTTGGGGCGGTCGAGCGTGACTTCGAGGATGCCGCCTTCACGCCGCGTTTTGATGACTTCGCTCATTCGCTGCTCTCCCTTGTACGTATCAATGCGTCGAGTGCCACCGCGCCCTTCCCCCGCCTGCAGACTCCGAGCGGGTTGACGTCGAGCTCCTCGATCCGGTCGCCGTTCGCGATCGCGAAGTCGGTGATGGCGAGGATCGACGCGACGGCGGCGTCGACATCGGCCGACGCGCGGCCCCGCCAGCCCCGGAGCATCGGGGCGGAGCGCAATCCCGACAGGGCATCCCGGACTTCGGATTCGGTCACCGGCAGCAGCAGGGTGACGCTGTCCGCGACCAGCTCGACCAGCGTGCCCCCCGAGCCCACCGCCAGCATCAGGCCGAGCTGGGGGTCGCGGTGCAGCCCCACGATCAGCTCCGCGACGACCTCCGCCTCGAACCGCTCGACGAGCACTGCGGAGCCGATCGCCAAGAGCGCTTGGGCCGTATCTCGGATCTCGGCCGGTTGGCGAAGCCCGAGCCGCACCGCCTGCCGCTCGGTCTTGTGGGCGACGCCGAGCGCCTTCACCGCTACGGGCCCACCGAGCGATGCGGCAATCTCCACCGCCCGCTCCAGATCGTGCGCAACCGATCCGGGCGGCACCGGCACCCCGAACTCCGCGAGCCATCGCTTCGCCGCCGCCTCGTCGAGCAGGATCGGTGCGCTGCCCGGTGCGCTCCTTGGCTCGCTCTCCCGCGCGCCCTCCGGTTTGCTCCCTGGTTCATTCTCCAGAGCGCCCTTCGAATCGTTCCTCGGCCCGTCCTCCGGCGCGCTCCCCGGATCACCCGGAGCCGGATGTACGATGATCGGTGCTCGCGGCGGCGCCCGCCACGCCGTCCCCACCCTTGCCGCGCATTCGATGGCGGCGAGCGCCTCGCGCACCCCGGCGAGTGGTGCGATGCCGAGCTTGGTCAACTGCGCCGCCCGCGCCTCGGGAAGATTCTCCCCGAGGGTGACCGCAATCACCCCTTTCGTGCCGCTTGCGCGCATGGCGCGGTCGAAGGCGCCGGCGGTGATCTCCCATTCGGCGTCGTCGCAACGGTCGGGGCGCGGGAAGTCGAGCACCAGCATGACCGCGTCGAAGGCTTCCCGGGCGAAGGCGGTGAAGATGCGGGCGAGGGCGGGTCCGTCTCCCCAACTGAAGGTGTGGTAGTCGAGCGGATTCGCCACCGGGACCAGCGGGTGCAAAGTCTCCTTCACCGCGGCGGCGTGGTCCGGCGTCGGTTCGGGCAGGGTCAGTCCGGTGTCCGCGACGGCGTCGGAGAGCACGCTCGCCTCGCCGCCGGAGCAGCACATCACCCCGAGCCGGGAGCCGCCGAGGGCGCCGTGCACGTGGAACAGCTTCAGCGTCTCCAGAAACTCCGGAATCCCGGGCGCGCGGGCGAAGCCGAGCCGGCGGAGGAATGCGTCGGCCCCCGCGTCGGAGCCGGCAATCGACGCGGTATGGCTGAGGTTCGCCGCCCGCCCGCGCTCCGAGCGGCCGGTCTTCATGACTACCACCGGCACCTTCCGTGCGCGCGCCTCTCGCGCCAGGGTTTCGAACCCCCGCACCGAATCGAACCCTTCGACGTGCAGCCCGAGCGCGCTCACCCGGTTGTCGTCGAGCAGGGCGCGCGCGATGCGCGAGAGCCCGAGCTGCGCCTGATTGCCGGCGGTCGCGACGTAGGCGACGGGCAGCCCGCGCCGCTGCATGGTCATGCTGATCGCGAGGTTCGACGACTGGCTCACGATGGCGACGCCGCGCTCGTCCGGTTCGAGCCTCCGCCCGCCGTGCTGATCCGGCCACAGCGCAACGCCGTCGAGGAGATTGAGGAGGCCGTAGCAGTTCGGGCCGAGAATCGGCATCTCGCCGGCCGCCTCGACCAGGGCCTGTTGCAGGGCCGCGCCGTCGTCCGATTCACGAAAGCCCGAGGCGTAGCAGATCGCGCCGCCGGCGCCGGCCCGCGCCAGCGCCGAGACCGCCTCCACCGTCGCGTGCCGGTTGACACCGACGAACGCGGCATCGGGCGCCCCCGGCAGGTCGGCCACGGACCGGAACACCGCACGCCCGGCGATGCGGTCCCGCTTCGGGTGCACCGGCCAGAGCGCGCCGTCGAAGCCCATCCGATCGCACTGCTCGGCGACCCGGGCCGCGGCCAGCCCCCCGATGACGGCGATGCGGCGGGGCCGCAGGAGGCGGGCGATCCGGGTGGCGGATGGCGAATCGGTACCGGACATCAGCCGTTCCCGCCGGGCCGAAACACGATCTCGAAATCACCCCGTCCGGACGCTTCGGAGGTCGAAATCTCGCCGGAATCGCACCGCGAGCCGATCTCCCGGAGCGCGGGCAGGAATGGCCGACTGAACATCATGCGGGTCGCCCCGGCCGACTTCCGCGCGGGCGCCGGGCTATCGGAGAGACCCCGAGTAGGAGTCCTGGATGTCTCCCATCTCGCGGAAGTAGAGGCGCGAGGCGTCGCGGTACGGTTGGTGGTCCCAGGACGTGCGGGCGCCGGTGTCGAGCGCCTTGCTCAACAGGCGACGGATCGCCTGGCTCTCGCGCACCGCGCGATCGAGCGCTTCGACGTCCCAGGTCTCGGTGAGGATCGTTTCGAGCGCGCTCCGCACGTCGGCGGCGGCCGGGTTCGCGGCCAGGTTCACGCGCTCGTCCGGGTCGGCGGCGAGGTCGAAGAGCATCGGCGGATCGCCGGCGCCCGCGATGAGCTTGTGACGTCCCCGGCGGACCATGAAGAGGGGAGAGCGCACTCCTTCGGCGGTGTACTCCGCACGGACGAGATCCGGCCAGTCCGACGCCTCGCCCGATGCGAGCGGGACGAGTGAACGGCCATCGACGGGCGTGGCCAGCTCGGGGAGGACGCCGTCACCCGCCGCTTCCAGCAGGGTCGGGAAGAGGTCGAGGTGAGAGACGTTCTCGCGCACCCGGCGCGGCGCGAATGCGAACGGCGCGTGCACGATCAGCGGCACCCGGACCGACCACTCGAAGAAGGACATCTTGAAGAACAGGCCGCGTTCGCCCAGCGAGTCGCCGTGATCGGAGGTGAACACCACCAGCGTGTTGTCGGCCGCGCCGATTGCCCGCAGGGTCTCCAGCAGCCTGCCCACCTTCGCGTCGACATAGCTCGTCACCGCGTAATAGGCGCGGCGCATGCGCAGCACGTCCGCCTCGCCGATCGCCTCGCGGTGGCGACCGGTGAGGAACCAGTGCCGCCGGCTGTGCGGGTCGCGGTCCGCGAGCGGGATGTCGGCAACGCGCGGGGGATCGATCTCGGCGTCGCGGTACTGCTCCCACCACTGCGGCGGTGTGAGGTAGGGGTCGTGCGGGGAGATGAACGAGACGGTGAGCGCGAACGGCCGGTCGTCGCCGCTGTCCGCATGTTCGTGCAGCCAGCGCACCGCCTCGAACTCCGCTTCGTCGTCGTAGGCGACGTTGACGCTGCGCCGGTGCGGCCCGGCTCCGAGTACCGCGTCCATGCCGTGGTACCACTCGAGCCAGCTCTCGTCGTCGAGCCGCCAGTCCGGCGACCACAGAAGATCCGCAGGGTAGACGTCGGTGGTGACGCGATCCTCGTAGCCGTGGAGCTGATCGGGGCCGACGAAGTGCATCTTGCCCGCAAGGCAGGTGCGATAGCCGGCGGCGCGCAGATAGTGGTGCACGGTGGGCACCGAGGCCGGCAGCTCGGTGGCGTTGTCGAACGCCCCGATCCGGGAAGGCAGCCGGCCGCTCAGCATCGAGAACCGCGCGGGAGCGCATATGGGGAAGTTGCAGTAGGCGTTCTCGAACACCACGCCGCTTTCGGCCAGCCGGTCCAGGTTCGGAGTGCGCACCACCCGGTGTCCGTACGCGGGCAGCACCTGCGGCGCGAGCTGGTCGGCCATGATGAAAAGAATGTTCGGGGATCCGGCCATCGCTGGTGTTCCTGTCGTGGGGGTGGACAATGCGGGAGGGAGTATGGGGAAGCGGGACAGGACGAAGCAATGGTACCGCTCAGGAGATTACGGATGCCGGACCCGGTGAAGGTGGGCATTGCCGGTGCGGGTTCCGTGGCCATGGGAACCGCGGCGTTGCTGCATGACCGCGGCCACGATCCCATGCTCTGGTCACCATCGGGTGAGGGGACGGCTGCGCTTGCCGGGGGCGGGACGCTGGTCGCGCACGGGGCCATCGATACTGCGTTCCGCCCGCGCCTGGCGGCGGGCGCGGAAGAGCTCGTGCGGGAGAACGAGGTGCTGGTGCTCGCGCTCCCCGCCTACGGCCACAAGACGGTCATGGACGCGATGGCGCCCCATGTGCGCCGGGATCAGCCGGTCATCATCTCGTCCCATGCCTCCTTCGGGGCCATCTACCTGATGCAGTTGCTCGATCGGCGCGGGGTCGGAGTCCCGATCACGGCCTGGGGCACGACCGTCGTCACGGCTCGTCGCCAGTCGGGGAGCGAAGTGCGCATCAATACCGTGCGCAAGCTCGTCGATCTGTGCACCGTTCCCGACCGCCGCACGCAGGAAGGGCTTGCGCTCTGCCGGCGCCTCTTCGGCGACCGGTTCCAATCGCGCGACGGGCTGCTCGCGATTTCGCTCTCCAACCTCAACCCGCAAAACCACATGGGCATCGCCCTTGGCAACATGACCCGCATGGAACACGGCGAAACCTGGAGCCAGGGCGGGAATGTGACGCCGAACGTGGGCCGCCTGCTGGAAGCGCTCGACCGGGAACGACTGGCCATCGCCTCCGCGCTGGCGCTTGACGTACGTACGGTATTCGAGCACTTTCATTTGTCCTACCACGTACCGCTCGCCTCGATCTCGGAGATGAACCAGTACATGCACGCACGGGGCATCGGCGGGACGGGCCCGGCGACTGCGAACAGTCGGTACGTCATCGAGGATGTCCCCTACGGGCTGGTGGTCACCGCCGTGCTGGGGGAGCTCGTCGGGTGTCCGGCGAGGCTCCACGACGCCGGGTCGCGTATCTTCTCCGCGATGTATGGACGGGATTTCACGGCGGAGAACGAGCTGCTGAATGCGCTCAACCTGCAACGCCACGACATCGGCGATCTCCAGCGCGCCGCCCGCACCGGCTTGCTGCAACGATGAACGAAAGGCCATCCGACCCACGATACGTGGCGATACATGGCAATACGGGCAACGGACACGACGACGCATCGACTGCAAAGAGGAGACACGACATGACCACCCCAAGGTATACCCGACGCCGTTTTCTCGGTACCGCCGCCGCCGGCGCTGCCACCCTGTCCGCCCCGGCCATTCTGCGCCGGGCGCATGCACAGGGTGGCGAGGTGAACGTCTGGACTTATGCGAACTTTGTCCCGGACAGTTTCCGCGAGCAGTTCGAGGCCGAAACCGGGATCAAGGTGAACATCCGTCTCGTCGACGATCAGGGCAAGCAGTTCAACCTGCTTGCCGCCGAAACCCCCAACCCCACCGCCGACATCGTGACCGTGGCGGGTCACCGGTTCCTTCAGTTCATCGACAGTGATCTGCTCGCCCCGCTCGACACCGACCGCCTCACCCACTGGGGCAACATCAATCCCACGTTTTCGGAATCCGACTGGGCGACCATCAATGGCAACAAGTGGGGCGCGCCCATCCTGTCGGGCATGGAGGTGCTTGCTTACAACACCGACGTGGTCAGCGCCGAGGAGGCCAGGTCCTGGGATGTCCTGTTCGCCGACAAGTATGCGAAGCAGACCGCGTACATCATCCAGGACATGATGTCGATCATCATGCTCAAGCTGGGGTACGACGGGAACATGGTCGCGTACCTCGACGACCCGGCGGAAGCGGCAAGGATCGTCGAGGAGGCCAAGCAGTACCTGATCGACCGGAAGCCGCTGGTGCGCAAGTACTACGACGGCGGGGCGGAAGTGCAGCAGATGTTCATCAACCAGGACATTGTCGTCGGACACGCCTGGAACGGCCCGATCGCGACGCTGATCAACGACGGTCTCCCGGTGGACATGACGATTCCGAAAGAAGGCTCGTACGGCTTCGTCTATACCTACAACGTCACGAACAACGGACCGAACGCGGACAATGCCTATACCTTCCTGGATGCGATTCTCGCCTCTTCGGAGATCGGCGCGATGATGACGCGCGCGTCCGGCTTCATTTCGACGTACAAGGACGCGGCCAGGCATCTCACCGAGATCGAACGCAAGTCCACGTCGTTCACCGACGAGGAACTCGCCGGGCTCAGGTTCTTCCGGGCCGAAGCGAACGAGATGAAGTACGGCCTGGTCGACCCGGCGGTCGAAGCCATCAAGGCCGCCTGATCGCTCCGCCGACCGCCCCGCTCCGACCCGCCGTCGGGGCGGGGCTTGTCGCGTCGGGCCAAGTGACAAGCGCGCAATAGAGCCCTGCATCCGTGCGCGACGGTGGTGACGCGAGCGCCGGCGCCGAGCCCCCGGCGGGTGGCGCCACGGGCTGGGGGAAGCTTGTCGGGTTCGCCCCGTACCAGGCGTTCGTCGCTCTCGTCTGTGCGTCGCCCCGGCGGCAGTTCTTCCTGCTGGCTGCCTTTCCGGCCATTTGGGTACTGAGCCAGCATCTCGGGCCCATCGTCCAGATGCTGTACGTCAGCTTCACCGATGCGTACCCGGTGACCAGTGGCGTCGAGCCCCGGCTCACCCTGGAAAACTACCGGCGATTTTTCGACGAAGCGTTCTACCGGGTGCCGTTCTACCGGACCCTCGTGTTCGCCACGACATTTACCCTCGCCACGCTCGTCATCACCTACCCCGTCGCGTACTTCCTGACCCGGATCGTCAGCCGCCGGAATCGGTTGCTCATGCTTCTTCTATTGTTGATACCGTTCTGGGTGGGCGAGATCGTGCGCACCTTCGCGATCATGATCCTGCTCGGCAACAACGGGGCGGTGAACCTCCTGCTGAAGTGGCTCGGCCTGATCGAGCGACCGATACCGTTCATGTACACGGGGTTCTCGATCAGCGTCGGCATCATCTACCTCACCGCGCTGTACATGCTCCTGCCGCTCTATTCCGCCCTGGAGAAGCTCCCGAGGAGCTATGGCGAAGCGGCGGCGGACCTGGGGGCAGGTCCGTTCACGCGGTTTCGCAGAGTCACGTTGCCGCTCACTCTCGAAGGCATCGCGTCCGGCTGCATCCTGGTGTTCCTCATTTCCACGGGGTTCTACGGTACGCCGGTCCTGCTGGGGGGGCCGTCCACGACGGTGTTTGCCGAAACGATCGCGGGGTTTTTCCATGTCGCCGGCGACGAGTGGCCCACCGGAGCGGCGTTCGCCACCATCATGTTCTCTACGGTGCTCGTCCTGGTCCTCGTCTTCCAGCGCTTCATGACGTCGTTGCGCAAGGGAGATACGCGATGAGCCGCGGCGTCCGGGTCGCGTTCTCGTGCTGCTACTGGGCCTTCGTGGTGTACGTCTTCGTTCCGCTCGTGCTCATGATGCTCATGGGATTCAAGGACTCGAAGTTCATTGGCTTTCCCATCAAGTCCTGGACCCTCGACTGGTATCTCGGGCTCTTCGGGGACGCCCGGATTCTGTCCGCCTTCGGCTACTCCGTCGCCATCGCGGTGCTGTCCACGCTGATCTCCATCGTGGTCGGCACCTGGATCGCCCTGTTGATCGACGGTCACAAGTTCTTCGGGCGCGCCGCCATGTTCGGGCTGGCGCTCCTCCCGGCGCTGGTCCCCGGAATCATATCGGCCATCGCGTTCCGGATTTATGCCCGGCTGCTGGGAATCGAGCCCGGCATGTTCGCGATCATATGGGCCCACGCCATCCACAACGTGCCGTTCGTCGCCCTCATCGTCATGGCGCGCCTGTCCACCCTTCCGCGCAGCCAGACCGAGGCCGCGCGCGACCTCGGAGCCGACCCGCTCGTCACGTTCCTCCGGATCACGGTGCCCTGGCTGCTCCCGGCCATCCTGGGGGCGAGCATCTTCTGCCTGCTGCTGAGCTTCGACGACTTCGTTCGCTCCTTCTTCCTCGGGGGTTACCAACCCACGCTTCCGGTGCTCATATTCGCCGAGCTGCGTTCGGGGATGTCCCCGGAAATCAACGCCATCGCGACATTTGCGGTCGTGCTCACGGCCGCCCTGGGGTTGTGGGCGGAGCGGTTTACCCGCCGCATGAACCGGGCGCCCGAACGATGACGGGGCGCCATCCCATCGTCCGTCTCGACGGCATCTCCAAGCGCTACGGGGAGGCGGTGGCTCTGGAGACGCTGGAGCTGGACATTGCGCCGGGAGAATTCGTGACTCTGCTCGGGCCTTCGGGCTGCGGAAAGACCACGACCCTGCGCATCCTGGGCGGGTTCGAAACGCCCGATACCGGGCGGGTGATCCTCGACGGCGAAGATGTCACCCACCGGCCGCCGAACCGGCGCAACGTGAACATGGTGTTTCAGGACTACGCGCTGTTTCCGCACATGAACGTACGCCAGAACATGGCGTTCGGTCTGGAGCTGAAGGGCATGGGCCGGCGCGACATCGAGCGGCGGCTGGACGAACTGATGGCTTTTCTCGAATTGGCGGAGTACGGCAAACGGTATCCGGGGCAGCTTTCCGGCGGACAACGCCAGCGGGTGGCCCTTGCCCGCGCGCTGGCGCCGGATCCCGCCCTGCTGCTGCTCGACGAGCCGCTCGGGGCGCTCGACGCGAAGCTGCGCAGTCAGGTTCAGAAGGAACTCAAGTCCATTCAGCGCCGCACGGACAAGACATTCCTCTTCGTGACCCACGACCAGGACGAGGCGCTGACGATGTCCGACCGTATCGTCGTACTGAACGAGGGCCGGGTCGAACAGGACGGCACTCCGAAGGAGCTCTACTTCCACCCGCAGAGTCGATTCGTGGCCGAGTTCATCGGGGAGACGAACCTGCTCGACGGGACGGTGACGGACGTCCGGGACGGGATGGTCGCGCTCGACTGGTGTGGGTACGCCCTTCGCGGACATGCCTCCGGCGGCACCCCCGGACCGGGCCATGAGGTCACCGCGTCGGTGCGGCTCGAAGCGCTCGGAATCCACCGCGAACGGCCGTCGACGGACAATGCGGTGTGCGGCCGCGTGGTGGAGCGGACTTTCCTGGGCAGTCGCGTGACCCTGGACATTCTCGTCGAAGGGGCAGGGGATGCGATGCTCAGGGCCTATGTCGACGGTGCCACCGCCGAGAACGTCGGCCGCGATACGGTCTGGGCCGGCTGGGACCTCAACGCCATGGCCATCCTGCGCGATTGATGCGATTGGACAGGACTTCCGAAAGCACCGCGGTGAAGATCCGATCCGAGCGACTCCTGGCCCGAAAAATTCACCGATTCTCGGCAAGATCGGTGAATCGTTCAGGCCCGGACGGCTCCGATTCGAGGACCTGTGAGAAATGCGACCGAATGCTCGTCTTCTTCACGTACGCCTTGACGCGCATTTCTCACCGATTCACGGCTGCGGGCGCGAATCTGACTGACCATCCACGCGCCCTCGCTTCGCGAATCGGTGAAATTTTCGGGCCGGATCACGGCCGGAATGCACGAGATGCCTGAAATGCACGAGATGCCCGAAGACCACCAGTCCCGAATCGATGGCCGGGGCCTTGCGGCTCTGGAATCGCACCTGAAGGAGGAGCTGGAATTCCTCGGCTATCCGGGCAAGCCCTGGGTGCCGCCGACGCCGGGCGCCACCGATGTCGTCATCATCGGTGGCGGGATGTGCGGGATGGTCGCGTGGTTTGCCCTGACGATGGGTGGCGTGTCGAGCCTGCGGGTATTCGACCGAAGCCCCGCGGGCAAGGAAGGGCCATGGGTCACGTACGCGCGCATGGAAACCCTGCGTTCGCCCAAGCAGTTGACCGGCCCGGCCTACGGCCTCGGCCCGCTGACGTTTCAGGCGTGGTATCGCGCGCAATTCGGAGCTTCGGGCTGGGATCGGCTCGGCAAGATCCCGCGCCGGATGTGGATGGACTACCTCCGCTGGTATCGCCGCGTCCTCCGCATTCCGGTGGAAAACGGGGTCTCCGTCGATCGGGTGGAGCCCGAGGGAGACCGGCTGCGACTCAGCCTTTCGGGGGCGCGGACGGGCGCCGTGGTCACCCGCAAGCTGGTCTTCGCAACCGGTCGCGATGGCGTGGGCAAGCCCAATATCCCCGGGTTCGTGACACACCTGCCGGATCACCTCTGGGCGCACAGCAGTGACGAGATCGACTTCGACGCCCTGCGCGGCAAGCGCGTGGCGGTCGTCGGCGTGGGCGCGTCGGCGGTGGACAATGCCGGGGAAGCGCTGGAGCACGGTGCCTCCGAGGTCAGGCATCTGATCCGGCGGCAGGAGATGCCGACGATCAACAAGCTCATGGGGATTGGAAGCCATGGCTTTACCTGTGGCTTTCCCGAGCTGTCTCGCGAGTGGCGCTGGCGCTTCATGCAGTATTCCACCGCCACGCAGACCCCGGCGCCCCATGAGTCCGTCCTGCGTGTCAGCCGTCACGCGCATGCTCACTTTCATTTCGGGAAGACCGTGGTCGCGGCCGAGGCGCGAGAAGGAGCGGTGCACCTCGCGTTCACGGACCGCACGGAACTTGAAACGGATTTCCTGCTCCTCGGAACCGGGTTCACCATCGACCCGATGGCGCGGACCGAATTCGGCGATTCCGCCGGTGACATCCTGCTGTGGGAGGATGTTTACAAACCGCCCCCGGGTGAGGAATGCCCCGAGTTGGGACGGTTCCCGTACCTCGGGGCGGACTTCACGTTCCGGGGGCGGACGCCGGGCGTCGCGCCGTGGCTGAAGAACGTGTACTGCTTCAACCACGGCGCCACCGCGAGCCTCGGCAAGGTGAGCGGAGACATCCCCGCCGTGTCGGACGGGGCGCGAGTGCTGGCGCGGTCGATCGCCGCTACCCTCTATACCGAAGACATCCGTGCGCACTGGCAGGGACTTCTTGCGTACGATGCGCCCGAACTCGTCGGGGACGAATGGACGCCGTCGGATCTGGAAGCGGGTGACGCGAGCCTGACGCACGAGCCACCAGCCCGCAGGGCGCGCGGCCACGGGGTCCCGTAGCGACCTCGGCGAGGATCGCGAGAGCGGCCGCATCCGGCGCCGCGCGGTTGCGAGTTCGTTCAGGCGCCGAGCGGTCGCAGCAAATCCCGCCCGATGATATGGCGCTGGATCTCGGAGGTGCCGTCCCAGATGCGTTCGACCCGGGCGTCGCGCCAGAATCGCGCGAGCGGGAGGTCGCTCATCAGGCCCATGCCGCCGTGGATCTGGATCGCCTCGTCGGTCACCCGAGCCAGCATCTCCGAGGCGTAGACCTTGGCCGACGCGATCTCGCGGTCCGCCGGAAGCCCCTGGTCGAGGCGCCACGCGGCGGCGAGCGTCAGCCAGTCCGCCGCGTCGATTTCGGTGATCATGTCCGCGAGCTTGAACGACACCCCCTGGAACCGGCCGATCGGCTGGCCGAACTGCCGGCGTTCGGCCGCGTGCGCGAGCGCGAGGTCGAACACCCGGCGCGCCCGCCCCACGCACATCGCGGCCACCGTGATCCGCGTCGCGTAGAGCCACTCGTTGGCGAGTTCGAACCCGCGGTGGACCTCGCCGAGGATCTGCGCCGACGGCAGCCGGCAGTCGTCGAAGGTGAGGATGCAGTTGTGGTAGCCGCGGTGCGAGACCGATTCGTAGCCCGGCCGGATTTCGAAGCCGGGGGTGCCGCGGTCGACGAGAAAGCAGGTGATGCGCTTTTTCGGCCCGCGCGCGGTCTCCTCCTCTCCGGTGGCGATGAACACGATGACGAAGTCGGCGAGATCCGCGTGCGAGATGAAGTGCTTGGTGCCGTTCACGATCCAGTCGTCGCCGTCGGGGCGGGCGGTGCACTGCATTCCGCGCACATCGGAGCCGGCGCCGGGCTCGGTCATCGCCAGCGCATCGATTCGCTCACCCAGCGCGGCCGGGTAGAGGTAGCGCGTGCGCTGGTCTTCGTTGCCGCCCATCAGGATCCCGGACGGCCGGCCCCAGAACACGCTGAGCGCCATGGAGGTCCGGCCGAGCTCGCGTTCCAGCAGGGCGAAGGTGAGGTTGTCGAGACCGCCGCCGCCGACCTCCACCGGCAGGTTCGGCGCATGGAAGCCGAGGTCGATGACTTTGCGCCTGATGTCCTCTCCGAGCTCCGGCGGCACCCGTCCGGTGCGCTCGACCTCTTCCTCGTGCGGATAGAGCTCCTTCTCGACGAAGCCCCGCACGGTGTCGACCACCATCTGCTGCTCGGTCGTGAGTCCGAAGTCCATGGTCAGTCCCTCCCGTCCATCCTGCGGCCGGTGGTGCGTTGTCGCTGCGTCCGCTCGCGCATCGCATCTCTCGCCTCCCGCAGCCGGGCCCCGGCGCCCCAGCCGGCATCGCCGGTGCGCTCCAGCGCCTCCATGATTCCGATCAGGTTGTCGTCGCGGATGCGTTCCAGTGCACGGATTGAAAGCCCGGCGGCCTGCGCATCGGACTGCGCGGCGATCCTGTCGACGAGCGCCTCGTCGAGATCGGGCACGTCGGTGAGCTTCGTCCATGGCCACTTCAGGCACGGTCCGAACTGCTCCATGAAGTGGCGCATGCCCGCCTCGCCCCCCGCCACCCGGTACACCTGGAAGACGCCCATCTGCGCCCAGCGCAGGCCGAACGAGTAGCGGATGACGTCGTCGATTTCCTCGACCGTGGCGACGCCATCGTGCACGAGCCACAGCGCCTCGCGCCACAGCGCCTCCTGGAGCCGGTCGCCGATGAATGCGTCGATCTCCTGCCTCACCACCACCGGTTTCATGCCGATGGATTGGTACACCGCGTCCGCCCGTTCCACCGCGGCGGCGTCGGTGGCCTGCCCGCCGACGATCTCGACGAGGGGGAGGAGGTAGACGGGATTGAACGGATGCCCGACCAGCATCCTTCCGGGATGCGCGAGGTCGCGCTGCATGTCGCTCGGCCGGAGTCCGGAGGTGGACGATGCGATGACGGCCTCCGGGGGCGCCGCGGCATCGATTTCGGCGAGGACCATGCGCTTGAGATCGAGCCGCTCCGGCACGCTCTCCTGGATGAACTCCGCACCGTCGATCGCCTCGGCGATGCCGGTCGCAACCCGGAGCGTCCCGCGCGCCGGACGCGCGTCGCCGAACAGGCGGTCGAATGCGCGTTCGGCGTTGTCGAGCACCTCGCCCGCCTTGCGTGCGGTCTCCGGGTCCGGGTCGAAGATCGAGACGTGGACCCCGTTCAGCGCGAAGCGGGCCGCCCATCCGCGGCCGATGACTCCGCCGCCGATGCATGCGGCGCGTTGAATGCGTGCGGTCATGGAGTTTCCTCATGCGCTCCGGCGGGTCGGCCGGACTCGAACCGGAGTCATCCAAGCCTGAGCGGTCTCCCCCGGTCCTGGCCGAGCACTGGCGAGAAATCCGGGTTGGTGGCGAGTCTCCGAACTGGTCCTTCAACCGGATTGCGGCGCCCGGGTCGCCGCCCGGATCGACGTTCAGGTCGATGTTTGGGCCGACGACTGGGCCGGCAACTGCGGCGCAACCTCGCGCGTGGCGAGACGGGCGTGGAAGGCAGCGAACTCCGTCATAGGCGCGTCGCAGACGTGCCCTTCGCAGACGTAGGCCACCGGGGCACCGCGCGGCACCCGTTCCGCGAGCAGAGCCGGCAGATCGGTCGCATCGTTCGGGATGGCCATGACGACCCGGCGCGGGGCGTAGCCGGCGTTCGCCCGGGCCCGCCAGGATTCGAGCGCGTCCGGCTCGGCCCGGATGATCACGATCTCGGGTGGTTCGAGATGCTCCTCCAGCGCGACGAGCAGGGCGGTATGCGCGTGCGGGAACCGTTCGAGCCCCTCCCGGGCGACGTGCAGCACACGCTCCGCCGCGCGCAGATATCGGGTCTCGCCGAGCAGGTGGCCGAGTCGGCCGAGTACCGTTGCCGCGACGCCGTTGCCGGACGGGATCGAATCGTCGGTCATCGGCTTGGGGCGGTGGATGAGACGCTCATGGTCGTTGGCGGTGAAGAAGAAGCCGCCGTGCTCGCGGTCCTCGAAATGCTCCAGCATCGCGTCCGCCAGGGCGACGGCGAATTCGAGGTCGCGGGTGGACCACCGCGATGCGAGCAGCGCGAGGAGCCCGTCGGCGAGGCAGGCGTAGTCGTCGAGATAGCCGTTGAACCGCGCCCGGCCGTCCTTGTACGTGGCGTGCAGCCGGCCGTCGCGCCACATCGAGGTGCGGATGAACTCCACCGCGCGCTCCGCCGACGCGACGATCTCCGGCGCGCCGAGAATGCGCCCGGCCGTCGCCATCCCCTTGATCATCAACCCATTCCACGAGGTGATGACCTTCTCGTCCCGCCCCGGCCGGATGCGGTGGGATCGGGCCTCGAAGAGCGTGGCGAGGGCGCGGTCGATTCGCTCCGCGGTTTCGCGCTCCGAGGCGCCGACGTCGCGCGCCACGTCGGAGACCTCGCGAAATGCGTGCAGGTGCCAGTGCGAGCCTTCGAAGTTGGGCGGGCGGTCGAGCCCGAACCTGGACGCGAGCGCAACGTATTCGTCCTCCGGGACGAGGCCGCGCACCTCGTCGGGGGTCCAGACGTAGAACTTCCCTTCCTCGCCCTCGGAGTCGGCGTCCAGGGTGGAGTAGTACCCGCCTTCGGGCGACTGCATCTCGCGCATGACCCAGACCGCGGTCTCGCGGGCGATGCGGGCGAACGCGGGGTCGCCGGAGATCTGGTGCAGTTCCGCCGCCACCGCGAGCAGCGGGCCGTTGTCGTAGAGCATCTTCTCGAAGTGGGGGATCATCCACTCGGCGTCCACCGAGTAGCGGCAGAACCCGCCGCCGACATGGTCGTACAGTCCGCCGCCGCCCATCTTGCGGAAGGTGAACGTGGCGGCGGCGAGCCCGGTGGTGCCATCCGCACTCGTCGGACGCGCCGCATGATCGCGCATCAGTCGTTCCAGGCTCGTCGGATGCGGGAACTTCGGCGCGTCGCCGAAGCCGCCGTCCCGCGCGTCGTACGACTGCATGAGCGCCGTGCGCGCGGCGTCGAGCGCGGCCCGGGTCGGCGCAGCGCCGTCGGGGCCGACACCGGGGTCGAGGCCCGCGAGCGCGTTGATGAGCGATGCGTTCTGCTTGCGCACGTCGTCGCGTCGCTCGCGGTAGAACCGCTCCACTCCGGTGAGCACCTGGCGGAACGACGGCATGCCGTGGCGCGGGGCATCGGGGAAGTAGGTGCCGGCGAAGAAGGGCGCGTGGTCGTCGGGGGTCAGCATGACCGTCAGCGGCCACCCCCCGGGGCGCCGGGCGAGAAGCTGATGGGCGGTCTGATAGATCTTGTCGATGTCGGGCCGCTCCTCGCGATCGACCTTGATGTTGACGTACAGGTCGTTCATCAGCCGCGCGGTGTCCTCGTCCTCGAACGATTCGTGCGCCATGACGTGGCACCAGTGACAGGCGGAATAGCCGATGGAGAGCAGGATCGGTCGGTCTTCGCGCCGGGCCCGGTCGAGCGCCTCCAGGCCCCACGGCTGCCAGTCGACGGGGTTGTCCGCATGCTGCAGCAGGTACGGGCTGGTCTCGTTCGCGAGCGCATTGGTGCGGGCGGGGTCGGCCATGGATCGGGTTACTCCGCGGAGGGGCCGGCAGTATAGCCCCGTAGCGTCCCGGGCCGTGGCGTGCAGGAGTTTCACCGGGTTCGGGGGATGGGCGTCCGGGGTGAGGCGTTCAGCGCGTGAGGCGTCCGGGGGGTGAGGCGTCCGGGGGGTGAGGCGTCCGGGGGGTGAGGCATCCGGTGACGAGACATTCAGTGGTGATGCGTTCGATGGTGAGGTGTCCGATGGGCAACACCGAGCGAGGCGACCACCGGCTCCATGACGACGGAAAGGAGCGGAGTCGTCGGATATGATCGCGCCCATGCTGATGCACCCGAACTTCGACCCCGTGGCCTTCGCCATCGGACCCGTCAAGGTCCACTGGTACGGCCTGATGTACCTGATCGCGTTCGCGCTCGGGTGGTGGCTCGGACGGGTGCGGGCCCGGGACGCCTGGCGCGGCTGGAGTCGCGACGACGTGGGCGACGTGCTCTTCTGGGTCGCGCTCGGTGTGATCGCGGGTGGCCGGCTCGGCTACATGTTCTTCTACGACTTCGAGCGCCTCCTCGCCGATCCCCTGTCGCTGGTGAAGGTATGGCAGGGAGGAATGTCCTTTCACGGCGGCTTGATCGGAGTGCTGATCGCGATGTGGTGGTTCGCCCGCTCACGCGGCCGCGGGTTCTTCGACGTCGCGGACTTCATCGCCCCGCTGGTGCCGCTCGGTATCGCGGCGGGACGGTTCGGGAACTTCATCAACGGTCGGCTGTGGGGCACGCCGTCGGACCTCCCGTGGGCGATGGTGTTCCCGGACCCCCGCGCCGGAGACGTGGCCCGTCACCCGTCACAGCTCTACGAGGCGCTGCTCGAAGGGCTGGTCCTGTTCGCGGTGCTGTGGTGGTTCACCCGGCGCCCGCGACCGGCGATGGCGGCTTCGGGCGTGTTCCTGATCGGCTACGGCGTCGCACGGACCCTGGTGGAGTTCGTGCGGGTCCCCGACGCGCATCTCGGATATCTCGCCTTCGGATGGGTCACCATGGGTCAGGCGCTCACGCTGCCGATGATCGCGGCGGGTGCGATTTTCGCGACCCTGGCGGTGACGCGGCGCGAACCATCACCTTCACCGACTGCGACCGAACGCGCCCGCAGGTCGCGACGGCGCGGTCGAAAGTGAAAGGATTGACTGGGGGGTGTCAGGGGTTGGTTGGGGGGGTTGATCGGGGTTCGATCGGAGGGGTTGGCTGGGGGACTAGGATTCGAACCTAGACTGGCGGAGTCAGAGTCCGCTGTCCTGCCATTAGACGATCCCCCAGTGGTACGTCGCGCTAACGCTTGGAGTACTGAGGCCGCTTGCGCGCCTTGTGCAGTCCGATCTTCTTGCGCTCGACCTCGCGGGCATCCCGGGTCACGAAGCCGGCGCGGCGCAATGGAGCCCGCCAGCTCTCGTCGTAGCGGATGAGCGCCCGCGTGATCCCGTGCCGGATGGCGCCTGCCTGTCCGCTGCCGCCCCCGCCCCGCACCGTGATCCGGATGTCGAAGCGATCGACCATGCCGATGGTCTCCAGCGGTTGACGCACGATCATGCGCGCTGTCTCGCGGCCGAAGTAGGTGTCCAGAGGACGGCGGTTGATCGTGATCCGCCCGGCCCCCGGAGCGAGAAACACCCGTGCGGTCGAGGTCTTGCGCCTTCCGGTGCCGTAGTGGATATGGTCTGCCATGGTGCTTGCGTCCGCCGGCTCGCGCCGATTCACGAGAAGGTGAGGGGAACCGGCTGTTGCGCCGCGTGCCGGTGCTCGGGGCCCGCGTACACGTGGAGCTTGCGGTACATGTCTCGTCCGAGCGGACCCTTGGGCAGCATGCCCTTGACCGCTATCTCGATGACCCGCGCCGGTTTCTCCGCAATCATCTTCTCGAACGGCGTGCTGCGGATGCCGCCGGGGTAGCCGGTATGCCGATAGTAGGTTTTCTGGGCGCGCTTGTTGCCAGTGAGTCCGACCTTCTCCGCGTTGATGACGATGATGAAGTCGCCGGTGTCGACGTGGGGGGTGAACACGGCCTTGTGCTTGCCCCGGAGCCTGTGCGCGATGCGGCTCGCAAGGCGACCGAGAGGCTGCCCGGCCGCGTCGACGACGAACCACTTGCGCTCGACTTCATGCTTCTTGGCGGAAAAAGTGCCCATGTCCGGCCAACGCCCTCAACGCTGCATTGGTGCCTGCAAAAAGGCGGCGGATCCTATCCGGCACCCGGTGAGCTGTCAATTTGGAACGCTCGGGGGGCATGTGTCTCACTTTGACTCCTGAACTCTCGGGAAAGCCCGTACATACAGGTCGGAGACACCGGGCAGGATTTCGGAGTGAGGCACGATCCATCCGGGGAATCCGGAGCATCCGAGGTGTCGGGAGGATCCGAAGTGAACCGCTGACGAAGGAGGGCGCGCGGCGGGCGTGGGCGTTAGACATGGGGGTTCGACGAACCGGCGCCCGGCGATATTCGGTAGACTGCCCGGGAGCACATGCCGGTGCATTCCCATGCTTGGCCCACAAGACCGCGACATCGATCGGCTGGACCGTATCATCATCGTTTTCGACCGTGCGCTCCGCGGTCTTGCCCGAACCGATGCCGGTCCCGCGCCGGAGGGCCCGGCCGGAGACATCGAGGACGATGCGCTGAACGACGGCGAGCGTCGCCACTCGGTGGGTCTGATGCGAATCAACCACGCGGGCGAAGTTGCAGCCCAGGCGCTGTACCGGGGGCAGTCGCTGGTGGCGCGCGACCCGCAGACCCGGGCGGCGATGGAACAGGCGGCCCGCGAAGAGAGCGACCACCTTGCCTGGTGCCGCGCGCGGCTGGAAGAACTCGATGCCGCCCCGAGCCTCCTCGATCCTCTCTGGTACGCCGGCTCCCTCGCCATCGGCGCCGCCGCCGGACTCGCCGGTGACCGGTGGAGCCTGGGATTCGTGGTCGAGACCGAACGCCAGGTGGTCGAGCACCTCGACGATCACCTGGCGCGGCTTCCGGATGGTGATCGTCGAAGCCGTGCGGTTCTGGAACGGATGCAGGCCGACGAGCAGAGTCACGCCACCCGGGCGCACGCCGCCGGGGGGGCGCCACTGCCTTTCGTCGTCCGCAGGGCAATGCGCGCCGCCTCGAAGGTCATGACCCGCACCGCCTACCGGATCTGAGTCGGCTCGTGGGAGTCGAAATCGAACGGAAGTTCCTCGTGGTCGACGACTCCTGGCGCGAGGCGGTGCCGGCTGGAATCAGGTACCGGCAGGGCTACCTCGGGACCGACTCGGGGAGCACGGTGCGGGTGAGGGTGTCCGGGGAGAGGGCCTGGCTCACCATCAAGAGCGCGGTCGTGGGCCTGACCCGCCGCGAGTACGAGTACGAGATCCCCACGAAGGATGCCCACGCAATCCTGGAGGAACTCTGCTCGAAGCCGCTGATCGAGAAGACCCGCTTCGTCGTCGAGCACCATGGACACTCCTGGGAGATCGACGTCTTCGAGGGAGACAACGCGGGCCTGATCGTGGCGGAGGTCGAGCTGGAGGCGGAAGACGAGGCGTTCGCCCTCCCGGCATGGGCCGGGGAGGACGTGTCGGGTGATGCGCGCTACTACAACCAGCGGCTTGCCGAGCACCCGTATTCGCGGTGGGCCGAATAGCCGGCCTGTATGCACGGGCTTTCCCGAGAATTCGGGAGTCGAAGTGACCTACTACCGAGCGTCAGGAATCCGCGGGCCGCGCCGTCCGGCGGGTCAGGTTTTGTCGCCGCCGCTGCTCGGATACATCGGGAGCGGGAACGGGGTGACGTTGCTCCCATCACCTGTTTCGATGATCTTGTTCGCCCCCTCGCGCCGGACCTCGTCGATGCGGATCACGGCATGGAACGGGACGTAGGTGCGCTGCACCCCCTCGAATTCCGCCTTGAGCTTCTCTTCGGAAGGATCGACCAGGATGGCGGTGCGTTCTCCGAAGATGATTTCGCCAATCTCGACGAAACCGTAGAGATCGCCGTGGCTCACGCTGCGGGCGTAAAGCTCGTAAACCTTCCCGTGGCTGTGGAAGACGATTCGATAGACCCGCTTCTTTGCCATGCTGCACCGTGCTCAGGGACGTGAAGGAAATCGCTCAAGCGGCCGCAAGGAACCGCTGGTAGTCCTCGATCGCATCCTCGACCGCCGCGTGGAACAGCTTCTCCCCCGCCTCCGGGGTTGCCAGCGACGGGTCCGAGCCGATGCGGCCGTCGGGGAACCGGCGGCGATAGTCCGCTGCATCCAGGATGGGGCCGGTGGGCGCAATCCGCGGAGCCATCGGCGTGTTCCGGATTGCCTCCGGCATCGCGTCGGGCCAGCCGTAGTACGTGAGCGACACCTCCGACGGCGTGGCGTGGCTGCCTTCCGCGCCGCCGAAGAGCGTCTTCGACAGCGCGCGGACTCGTTGTCCGTCGTACCAGTTGCCGAGCTGGCACCGTACCTCGGGCTCGTTGCCCGCGTGTCGGTTGAAGCTCGTGTCCGCGTAGACCTCGGAGAACGCGGCCCTCACGGTGGCGACGTTGCCGCCGTGGCCGTTGAGGAAGTAACACCGCTCGAACCCGTGCCGGACGAGCGAGCGGACAACATCGCGCACCACGGCCATCAGGGTGCTGGGCCGCAGGGTGATGGAGCCGGAGAACGCGAGGTGGTGCTGGGCCATGCCGATGCTCAGGGTCGGCGCGACGACGACGTCGATCTTCTCGCTCATGCCGCGGGCGACGAGTTCGGGACACAGGGCGTCGGTGCCGATGAACCCGTTGGGTCCATGCTGCTCCGTCGAGCCGATGGGGACGATGATGCCGCGGGACCGTTCGAGGTACGCGTCGATTTCCTGCCAGGTGGAGAGTTGCAGCAGCACCGGGAGGCCCTCTCTTCGATGTGGACGGAGCGTCCGCATATTGTAGGGACCGGCCGGCCGGCCTGTCATGCGCAACGTGGCCGATGTGGCAATTCCCGTTCGGCCGTGGGCATGCCCTCGAAATCCCCTCCATCGGACACACGAGGGCCGAAATCACGCGACAATGGCTCGGGAGTGCCACCTTCCCGCTGGTGTCTGGCGGGAATTGCTCATGCACGCGCCCCGAGGGCGTGGCACTCTCTTCGTTTCGATGCTGCAAACATTCATTCGCGTCCGGGAACGCGGCGGGGAGGGACGATGTCGGCTCAGAGGCTGCTTCTCGCAGGCGGATTCGCGACCTGTGTCGTGCTGATGGCAATGGCGCTCTGGCTCCAGCATGTCGAAGGGCTGGAGCCGTGTCCGCTGTGCGTGCTGCAGCGCGGGGCGGTCATCGTGCTTGGCGTGATCATGCTGGCCGGCGCGCTCCACGACCCGGGGGCGACGGGACGCCGCATCTATGGCGCGCTGATCACGGTCGCCGGGATCGCGGGGGCCGGGGTGGCGGGCCGCCACGTGTGGCTCCAGAGTCTGCCTCCGGGCGAGGCACCCGAGTGCGGCCCGGGGCTGGAGTACATGCTCGGCGCCTTTCCCCTCACCGACGTGATCGGGATGGTCCTGCGCGGCTCCGGCGAGTGTGCCGAAGTGCACTGGACGTTCCTCGCCCTTTCCATCCCCGAGTGGACCCTGATCGCCTTCATCGCCTTCGCCCTGTTCGGGCTGTGGCTGCTCGCGACCCGCGCCGGGGCCGCGACGCACCGGCGGCGGTAGTGCGCCCGCGCGAAGGAGACCGCCTGATGAGCACGGGCACCCACGAATACCGTTCCGACCCTCGCAACGAAGAGATCCTGATCTACGTCAACGGCGAGCACGTGCCGCGCGCCGAGGCGAAGGTGTCGGTCTTCGACAGCGGGTTCGTGCTCGGGGACGGGGTATGGGAAGGGTTGCGGGTGCACCGGGGGCGGATCGCGTTCCTCGACGCCCATCTCGACCGGCTCTACGAAGGAGCGAAGGCGCTCGACCTCGACATCGGGCTCGACCGCGCGGCGATGGCCGCGGCGCTCCGCGAGACCCTGCGGGTGAACCGAATGTCCGACGACGTGCACATTCGCCTCATGGTCTCGCGCGGCGTGAAGGCCACTCCGTACCAGGACCCCCGGGTCACCGTCGGACCCGCCACCATCGTGATCATTCCCGAGTACAAGGTGCCGGATCCGTCGGTGGCGGCGCGCGGAATTCGCCTGTTCACCGTGCACGTGCGCCGGGGGCCGTCCGACATGCAGGACCCGAAGCTCAACAGCCACTCCAAGCTCAACTGCATCCTCGCCTGCATCCAGGCGACGAAGGCGGGCGCCGACGAAGCGCTGATGCTCGACCCGCAGGGGTTCGTCGCCACCTGCAACTCCACCCACTTCTTCATCGTCCGGCGGGGAGAGGTGTGGACCTCGTCCGGTGACTACTGTCTGGGCGGGATCACCCGCGGGAACGTCATCCGGCTCTGCCGTGAGAACGCCATTCCGGTGCACGAGCGCAACTTCAGCCTGACCGACGTCTACGGCGCCGAGGAGTCCTTCGTCACCGGCACGTTCGCGGGGGTCGCGCCGGTGTCGGAGATCGACGGTCGGACCATCGGCGCGGGCGAACGCGGCCCCGTGACGGAGCGCCTGCAGTGGCTCTATCTCGACCTCATCGACCGGGAGTGCCCGCAATGAGTGCCGCCGCGTCGCCGGTGCGGGTGGCGATGTGGTCCGGTCCGAGGAACATCTCGACCGCGATGATGCGCGCATGGGAGAACCGTGGCGACACCGCGGTGTGGGACGAACCGTTCTACGCCTTCTACCTGAAGTCGACGGGCATCGCGCATCCGGTCGATTCCGAGGTGATCGCGGCCGGCGAGACCGACTGGCGGCGCGTGGTGGAGCAGCTTCTGGGAGCAGTGCCGGGGGGGCGTCCGGTCTTCTTCCAGAAGCACATGACGCACCATCTGCTGCCGGAGATCGACCGGGGGTGGATGGACGAAGTGGTCAACTGCTTCCTCATTCGCGACCCCCGCGAGGTTCTCGCGTCGTACGCGCGGATGCGCTCGACGGTGACGGTCGAAGATGTGGGCGTGCCGCAGCAGACGGAGATCTTCGACTACGTGCAGGCGCGCAGCGCGAACCCGCCGGTGGTGCTCGACACACGCGATGTGCTGGAGAACCCGCGCGGAGTGCTCGGCGCCCTGTGCGGCCGGATCGGGATCGACTTCACGGACCGGATGCTTGCATGGCCCCCCGGGCCGCGCGAGAGCGACGGCGTGTGGGCGAAGCACTGGTACCGTTCCGTGCACCGATCGAGCGGATTCCAGCCGTACGTCGCGAAGTCGGAGCCGCTTCCCGCTCACCTGGAGCCGCTCGCGCGCGAGTGCGAGCCGCATTACCGCTGGCTGTGGGAGCAACGTCTGAGAGCGTAGCCGGCGGGACACCGAAGAAGGGTTCGAGACTGCGGGAGATATGACGCTCCGCCCTCAGCCCTCGAACAGCGAATCACACCGCTTGGCCAGCGCGAAGTCGAGTTCGTGCAGACCCCTGATCTTGTGGCTCCACCACTGGACCGTGACCCGGCCCCACTCGGTCACGAGTGCCGGATGATGGCCGATGGACTCGGCGAGCGCTCCGATGCGGTTGGTGAACGCCAGGGCATCGGCGAAATTGCGGACCTTGTACGAGCGGTGAAGCTGGGGGACGTCGTCGACCGTCTCGACCCGCCACTGCGGCAACTCCCGTGCGTAACGCGCAATCTCTTCGCCGGTCAGCTTCTGCGCGTCCGGGCGGCAGGCTTCACATTCGGGAATCGTGGACATCGTCATCGTTCGGATCCTCTGCGGCGCGGTGCATTCACATGCAAGGGGGTGCGTGGGCGTGCGGCTTCGTGTCCGTTCTTTCCATCCCTTCGGGCCGCGGTCATGCTTGGAAGATCTCCGCGAACAGCGCCTTCATGTCGTCCCACGATCGCCTGTCGACTGCCTCGTCGTACCGGAGCGGGAGGCCGTATTTCTCACCGTTGGCGGTCGCCGCGGGATTGGTGAACCCGTGCCGGGCGCCCTCGTAGGCCACGAACCGGAAGTCGACCCCGGCGGCGGCCATCTCCTCCTTGATGCCGGTGATGTCCGCATCGGAGACCAGGCTGTCGGCGGCGCCGTGACAGACGAGCACTTTCGCCTTCACCTCGCCCCTTGCCGGCTTGTGGAACGAGCCGAGCGCGCCGTGGAAGCTCACCACCCCCTTGAGATCCATGCCGATGCGCGCGCCGTGCAGCACCATGGCGCCGCCGAAGCAGTAGCCGATCGCGGCGATACGGTCCGCATCGACCATGGCATGCCCGGAAAGGGCGTCGAACGCTGCCCCGAGCCGCGCGGTGCCGGCGTCCATGTCGCTCAGCACGGAGTGCATCAGGGCGCCCGCCCCTTCGGGGTCGGCGGCGGTTCGCCCGTCCCCGTACATGTCGACCGCCAGCGCCGTGTAGCCGAGTTCCGCCAGCATGCGGGCGCGACCCCGTATGTAGTCGCCCAGCCCCCACCACTCGTGCACGACCAGCACGCCGGGACGCGGCGCGCCGGCCGCGGCGCCGGCGATGTATCCCTTGCATGTGGTATCGCCTGCGGTGTAGGTCAGGGCTTCCGTTCTGATGTCCGTCATCTTCGACTCCTGATCTTGATGGATGGTTGCCGCCACAAGGTTTGCTCGCGATGTACCGGGCGAGACGGGCAAGAGTGAACCTGAATGTTCCCTGACGCCACCCGCCCCGCGGTGAAACTCGGTCATCGTCGACTCCAGGCCGCGAGCAGCGCCGCCGTCGCCACGAAGGCGGCTCCGATGGCGAGAACGATGACCCGATCATATCCGCCCCCCGCCCATACCATCGCCGCCACCGAGGGCCCGAGTGCATAGCCGCTCATGTGCATGAGCCCCACGAGCCCCGATATCACCCCGAAGTTCTTCCGGCCGAGCAGCTCCGCAGTGACCACCGGGCGCATCACGCCGGCGATGCCGATGCCCGCGCCCTGCAGCACCACGAACCCGATGAGAAGCGCCGGCACCGTACCGGCGTGGAGCAGGCAGATCCCGGCCATCGCCATCATCGCGAAGCAGCCGGCGGACACGGCGGCGATGGATGCGAACCGATCCGTGGCCATGAGCGCGAGTCGCCCCGCGACCTGCATGGGACCGATGAACGATGCCGCGAGCACTGCGAGCCCGGCGTCGATTCCGCGGTCGTCGAGGATCGGCAGCACATGCGAGATGAGCATCCCGTGGTCCAGCGCGGCGAGGAAGACCGCACTCCCGAGCAGCCAGAAGATGGGGCTTCTCGCCACCGCGAGCGCCTGGCCCGCGCTCGCGCTCGGTTCCGGGGCGTGCATGGTGGCCTGGACCTCGGCGTGGCGGCATGCGCTCCATACCAGCGGCGCTGCGACCGCGCCGACCACCGCCGCGAACACCAGCACCGCGCTCCGCCAGCCGAACGCCCCGGCCAGCAGGTGCGCGCTCGGAAACGCCACCGTCCCCGCGAACCCCGCGATGACGGTGACGATGGTGATCGCGCGCCGCGCCCGGTCTCCGGTCGAGCGGACCAGCACCGCGAAGCACGCTTCGTAGAGGGTGCCGGACATCGCGACGCCGAGCCCGATCCAGACGCAGAAGAACTGCCACGGCTCGGTGACCATGGACAGCAGCGCCAGGAGCACCGCGCCGAGCACGGCGCCGCCAGTGAACACGGCGCGGGCCAGACCGCGGTCGATCAGGCGCCCCGCCGCCGGCGCCAGCGACGCGGACACCAGAACCGCACAGGTGAAGGCGAACGAGAGTTCGGCCTTCGACCAGCCGAGGTCGCGCTCCCAGGTCGAGAGCAGGGCCGGGAAGCTGTAGTACATGGCGGCCCACACGATCGTCTCCGCGATCGCGAGAGGCCAGACGATCGAGTGGAATCGAACGCGGGCTGCGGGTGGGGGAGCCGTCGTCATGGAGGGCGGATGATAGCCGTGGAAGGCCGGAGCGCGTCGCCCGCGCCGCCTGCCTCGGGTCATCGGCTGCCGACGGCGCCGAAAGAGGATCATCCGTCAGAAGATCATCCGATGCTTGGACTGATACCATCGCAGCGTCCTCCTTCCCCCGCTCCAAATGACCCGACACCGCTATCCCCCCTCCGCAATGGCTTCGGACTACCTGGTGTCCGGGGGCGGGCTCGCCCTGACGGCGCCGCCGCTCGTGATGTTCGACCTGCCGTCCCCCACGGTCTGGATCCTCGGCCTGTTGAGCGCCTGTTTCGCGATGCACGGGCTCGGGGTGATGCGCCGGCAACGGACCCGGGTCGAGACCGACGAGGAGGGCCTGCGCTTCTCGCCGCCTCGCCGACGCATCGCTTGGGACGAGATCACCCGGTTCGGGCTCTCCTATTTCTCCACCCGGCGCGACGGTGCCCGTGGCTGGATGGAACTCAAGGTGGCAAGCCCTGCCGCGACGCTTCGCGTGGACTCGAGGCTGGAGCGGTTCGACGAGCTGGTCGCTCGCACGTGGCACGCCGCGTCGCATTGCGGAGTGGAGCTCGACCTCACGACCCTGAAGAACCTCGAAGCCCTGGGGATGACGGCCGGCGAGCCCGGCCCGGGCGGCCGGACGTGAGCGGCAACGTCCTCGAGATCTCCGATCTGCGGGTGGACTTCCGCCTGCACGGCCAGGGGATGCTGCGCGCGGTCGACGGGGTGTCGTTCCGCGTCCCGCACGGGAAGACGGTGGCCCTCGTCGGCGAGTCCGGCTCCGGGAAGTCCGTGATCTCGCAGTCGGTGATGGGGATCCTGCCGTCCGTGGCGCAGATCGCCGGGGGCGAGATCCGCTTCCGGGCCGACCCCGGAGACGCCGAGGCGGTCGACATCGCCGCGCTGGCGCCCGACAGCACCACGATGCGGGCCATCCGTGGCGGGCGCATCTCGATGATCTTCCAGGAGCCGATGACCTCGCTCTCGCCGCTGCACACCGTGGGGGATCAAATCGGCGAGGCGGTGCAACTGCACCGCGACGTGACCCGGGCGGAAGCCCGCGCTCTCGCCGGCGAGATGCTCGACCGGGTCGGATTTCCCCGTCCGGTCGAGGCGCTTGACCGCTACCCGTTCGAGCTCTCCGGCGGTTTGCGTCAGCGGGCGATGATCGCGATGGCGCTGGTGTGTCGCCCCGCCCTGCTCATCGCGGACGAGCCGACCACCGCGCTCGACGTGACCATCCAGGCCCAGATACTGAAGCTCATCCGCGACCTGCAGGCGGAGCTGCGCATGGCGGTGCTCCTCATCACCCATGATCTCGGGGTGGTGGCGAACATGGCCGACGAAGTGGTGGTGGTCTACCACGGGCGGCTCATGGAGCGCGGGGTGCTGGAGGACATCTACGCGGACCCGCGCCATCCGTACCTCAAGGCGCTGATGCGCGCGGTGCCGCGGATCGGCCTCGACCGCGGCGAGCGCCTCACTCCCATCCGTGAGGTGGAGCGCGCCGCGCAGGGGTACGTGCGGACCGAAAGAGACGGTGGCTCGGGGGCGGTCGCCATGGGCGAGCCGCTGCTCGCGGTGCGCAACCTGACCAAGACGTACGGGGTCCGGAAGTCGGGGTGGCTCGGTGCGAAAGCCGAGGCGCCGGTCCGCGCCCTCGACGGCGTGAGTTTCGACATCCGCCGCGGCGAATGCCTGGGGCTCGTCGGCGAGAGCGGGTGCGGCAAGACCACCGTAAGTCGGATCCTGATGCGCGTGGTGGCGCCGGACACCGGGGAGGCGACGTATCATGAGGCCGTCGGCCATTTCTCCCTGTTCGACCTCGAAGGCGAGGCCCTCACCGCGTTCCGCCGCCGGGCGCAGTACGTGTTCCAGGATCCGGTGAGTTCGCTCAACCCGCGCATGACGGTGTTCGACATCATCAGCGAGCCGCTCGCCATCCACGGGATCGGAGACCGCGGCGAGCGCGCCGCGATCGTGCAGGAACTGATGGGCCATGTGGGCCTCGACCCGCGCTTCCTCTCGCGCTATCCGCACAGCTTCTCCGGCGGGCAGCGGCAGCGCATCGGTATCGCCCGTGCGCTGGCCCTGAACCCCGAGCTCATCATCTGCGACGAACCGGTCTCCGCCCTCGACGTCTCGGTGCAGGCGCAGGTGCTGAACCTGCTGAAGGACCTCCAGTCGGAGCTGGGCCTCACCTATCTCTTCGTCTCGCACAACCTCGCGGTGGTCGACTACATGGCGGACCGCATCGCGGTGATGTGCGCGGGCCGGCTGGTGGAGGTCGCGCCGCGCGAGCGGCTGTTCGAGAATCCGATCCACCCCTACACTCGCGCCCTCCTCGCCGCGGTGCCCCGCACCGACCCGTCGGCTCGCCTCGACCTCGGCGCGCTGATGGAGGGCAGGGTGTCGAATCCGGCGGACTGGCCGGCGCCCTTCACCGACGGCGGTGATCAGCGGCCCGAGCTCGTGGAGATCGCGCCGGGGCATGCGGTGCGGGCGGTGGGAGATCCACGCGCACGGGAATCGGCATGAACCCGACAAATGTCAACGCCTGATTTCACGCCCCACTCCATGCGAGAGTTCGCGAAACGTTTCCGACTCGCCGGGTTCGTGGCGCTCCTCGTTGCGTTCGCCAGCCACGGTGCGGCCGGAGCGCCCTACGTCGAGACGCCCTCGCTGGCCGATCGGGTCGCGAGCGGCGCGCTTCCCGCCGTCGAGCGGCGTCTGCCGGCGCGTCCGAGCGTGGTCGCGTTCGCCGGTGACGATCTGGCGCCGGGCCGGCACGGCGGCGAGCTGCGGCTGCTGATGGGGCGCGCCAAGGATGTGCGGCTGATGGTCGTGTACGGCTACGCGCGGCTCGTCGGCTACGACCGGGTGTATCGGCTCGTTCCCGACATTCTCGAAGACCTGGAAGTCGAAGAGGGACGAATCTTCACCCTGCGGCTCCGGCCCGGCCACCGGTGGTCGGACGGGCATCCGTTCACCGCCGAGGACTTCCGCTACTACTGGGAGGACATCGCCACCAACGAGTCGTTGGCGCCCTTCGGTCCGCCTCGCGCCTATCTCGTCGAGGGCGAGCCGCCGCACTTCGAGGTGCTCGATGCGCACACCGTGCGCTACACGTGGGCGCGGCCGAATCCCTTCTTCCTGCCGGCGCTCGCCGGGGCGCGGCCCGAGCCGCTGTACGCGCCCGCCCACTATCTCCGGGCGTTCCACGCCCGCTACGCCGACGAGACGGCGCTGAACCGGCTGGCGAAGGAGGAGGGCAAGCGCAACTGGGCTCCGGTCCATACCAACCGGTTCCGGCCCTACAAGAACACGAACCCCGACCTGCCCTCGCTCCAGCCCTGGGTCAACACCACGGCGCCCCCCTCCCAGCGCTTTGTCTCCGTCCGCAACCCGTACTTCCATCGAGTGGATACGAACGGGCGACAGTTGCCCTACATCGACCGGGTGGTCGTGAACATCGCCGATGGCAAGCTCGTCCCCGCCAAGACCGGGGCGGGGGAGTCGGACCTCCAGGCCCGCCATCTCACCTTCAACGACTACACGTTCCTCAAGCAGGGCGAGGCGCGCAACGCGAAGCGGGTGCGGCTGTGGGAGACCACGCGGGGGGCGCACGTCGCGCTCTATCCGAACCTCAACGTCGAGGATGCGGGCTGGCGGGCGCTCCTGCGCGACGTGCGGTTCCGCCGCGCCCTCTCGCTTGCCATCGACCGCCACGAGATCAACCAGGTGATCTACTTCGGGCTCGCGACCGAAGGCAACGATACCGTCCACGCGAAGGGACCGCTGTACGAGGAGGACTACCGCACGCGCTGGGCGCGGTTCGACCTCGACGCCGCCAATGCGCTCCTCGACGAGATGGGGCTCGTCGAGCGCGACGACGCAGGCATCCGGCGCATGCCGGACGGCCGTCCGCTCGAGATCATCGTGGAGACCGCGGGCGAGGATACCGAGCAGACCGACGTGCTGGAGCTGATTGGCTGGACGTGGAAGGAGGCCGGGATCAAGCTGTTCTCGAAGCCGTTGCAGCGCGAGGTGTTCAGGAACCGCATCGCCTCCGGGCAGACGGTGATCTCGGTGTGGGGCGGACTGGAGAACGGGCTGCCGCTCCCCGACATGAGCCCGCGCGACCTCGCCCCCACCCGCCACGACCAGTACCAGTGGCCGCGGTGGGGGCAGTTCTACGAAACGGCGGGGGAATCGGGCGAAGCCCCGGCGCTTGCCCCGGCGCGCGAGCTGGCGGAGCTGAACCGCCGGTGGCTCTCGGCCCCGGACACGGACGCCCGCCGGGCGATCTGGGAGCGGATGCTTCGGATCCGGGCCGACAACGCGTTCAGCATCGGCATCGTCTCCGGCGTGCCGCAGCCGGTGGTGGTGGATGCGCGGCTGCGGAACGTCCCCGCGCAGGGGATCTACAACTGGGACCCGGGCGCCCACTTCGGCATCTACCGCCCCGACACCTTCTGGTTCGAAGACTGAGCGGGCCATGCTCCAGTACACCGTCCGGCGCCTCTTCGTGATGATCCCCACCCTGGCGATCATCAGTGCCCTGGTGTTCATCATCATCCAGCTCCCCGAGGGGGATTACCTCACCTCCTACATCGCCGAGCTGGAGGCGACCGGCGAGAAGGTGTCGCAGGAGAAGGTCGAGTTCCTGCGCGCCCACTACGGGCTCGACCGCCCCGTCGTCGAGCAGTACGCCACCTGGGTGCTGGGGATGCTCCAGGGAGACTTCGGCTACTCGTTCGAACACGACCTTCCGGTGAACGAGGTGGTGGGAGATCGGCTGTTCCTGACCTTTCTGCTCTCGTTCTCGACCATCATCTTCACGTGGGTGGTCTCGTTCCCCATCGGGGTGTACTCCGCCACCCACCAGTACAGTTGGGGGGACCACGGCCTGACGCTCATCGGCTTTCTGGGGCTCGCGACCCCGAACTTTCTCCTCGCGCTGGTGCTGCTCTACTTCGCGAACGTGGTGTTCGGCACCTCCATCGGCGGGTTGATGGAGCCCGAGTTCGTCGATCAACCCATGAGCTGGCCGAAGTTCGTCTCCGTGCTGGAGCACCTGTGGATCCCGGTGGTGGTCATCGGGACCGCAGGGACCGCGGGGATGATCCGCAGGCTCCGCGCGAACCTCCTGGACGAGTTGCAGAAGCAGTACGTGGTGACCGGTCGCGCCAAGGGGCTGCCGCCGTTCCGGCTGCTGGTGAAGTACCCGCTGCGGATGTCGCTCAACCCGTTCATCGCGGACATCGGCAACCTGCTGCCGCAGGTGGTCTCCGGCGCCGCCATCGTCTCGGTGGTGCTCTCGCTCCCCACCACCGGCCCGATGCTGGTGCGGGCGTTGCAGAGCCAGGACATGTATCTGGCCGGCTCCTTCCTCATGTTCCTCGCGGTGCTCACGGTGGTGGGGATGTTCCTGTCGGACCTTGCCCTGGCGGCGCTCGACCCGAGAATCCGGCTGGACGGAGGAACCCGGCGATGATGCAGGCCAGCCCCGGCGGCCGGCTCGAGCATTACGTCTCCCCCGAGCCGTTCGATCCGCATTCGATCGAGGCCCTCACCCCGGAGCAGGAGCGGTTCTTTCTCGCTTCGCAGTGGCGGATGATGTGGTGGCGGTTCCGGCGCCACCACCTCGCGGTCATCTCTGGCGCGGTGCTCGCGCTGCTGTATTTCTCGGTGCTGGTGAGCGAGATCATCGCCCCCTACGACCTGCACACGCGGCACAGCGACTTCATCTACGCGCCGCCGCAGTCGGTGCGGCTCTTTCACGATGGCGAGCTCGTCGGGCCGTTCGTGTACGGCCTCGACTACCGGCTCGACATGGAGAATCTGAAGCGGGAGTACAGCGAGGATCGGGAGCGGCGCTACCGGCTGCGGTTCCTGTGCTCGGGCGACCCCTACCGGTTCTGGGGGCAGATCGAGGCGAGCTTCCACCTGTTGTGCGTCGAGGACGGGGGTACGCTCTTCCTGCTCGGCACCGACCGGCTCGGGCGCGACGTGCTTTCGCGCATGGTTCACGGGGCGCGCATCTCGCTCACCATCGGCCTGATCGGGATCGCGGTGAGCTTTCTGGTCGGGCTCGTGCTCGGGGGGCTCGCCGGCTACTACGGCGGCTGGGTGGACAGCGTGGTCCAGCGGCTCATCGAGATCATCCGCTCGTTCCCGGAACTGCCGCTGTGGATGGCGCTCTCGGCCGCGCTGCCGGTGACTTGGAGCCCCATCGGGGTGTTCTTCGGCATCACCATCATCCTTGGTCTCATCGACTGGACAGGGCTCGCCCGGGCGGTGCGCTCCAAGCTGCTGGCGCTGCGCGAGGAGGACTTCACCACCGCCGCAGTGCTGATGGGGGCGCGTCCGGGGCGGGTGATTGCGCGCCACCTCCTGCCCAACTTCATGAGCCACATCATCGCGTCGGCGACGCTCTCGATCCCCGCGATGATCCTCGGCGAGACCGCGCTCAGCTTCCTCGGGCTCGGCCTGCGCCCGCCGGTGACGAGCTGGGGCGTGCTGCTCACCGAGGCGCAGAACATCAACGCCGTCGCGCTCTATCCCTGGCTGATGTTCCCGGTGGTCCCGGTGGTGATCACGGTGCTCGCCTTCAACTTCCTCGGCGACGGCCTGCGCGACGCGGCGGACCCGTACAAGGCGGACTGACGCCGGCATCGGGGGCGGACCCGGGACGACATCGGCAGCGCCTCGCGCCTACGAAGGAATGGGCGCAGGTCGCATGCGAGCACGGTAGGGTCATGGCATGATTGCGCCACGTTTGCAGTGAAGGATCGGGACAGGGGGAACGAGACCATGGGCAAAACGAACGGGCGCCGCACGCGCGCCATCCAGGGACTCGCGGCGGCGTTGCAGGAGTGCTTCGACGCGTCAGTCGAGGCAGCGGAGAAGCGGATGGAGCCGCGCCTCGCAAGGCAGGACGAGATGCTGCGCGAGCAGAAGGAAATGCTGCACGAGCATAAGGAAACGCTGCGCAGACACGATGAGATCCTCCGTCGGCAAAACGACACCCTGCGCATGATCTGGACGCAGTGTGGTGGGAAGCCGGAGCGGCACCTGCCCGTCGACTGAGCGCCGGCGACCGAAGGTGAAAGCTGGTTTGGCTCCGCGGACCGCATCGGGATCAGGCTTCCGATCGCCGTCATGATCAGACGCTTTCTTTCCGTCGACAGAAACAGCCTCCTGCTCGCCGGCTTCAATCTGGTGGCCGGCATCGTGATCACGATACTGCTCGTCTTCGTCGCGAGAGACACTGCCTATCCGCCGGCTGTCGGTTTCGCGCTGGCGCTGCTCGTTGGTGGGACGCTGACCTGCGGCACGGTTCTGGTTTCACTGTTCGTCGGAGGCGGCGAGCCACCGGGCAAGCTTGAAGGTGAAGGGAACTCGCGCGGCAGCAGCGAGCGAAGTTCATGAGCGAGCGCGAGGAAACACGTCACTTCCGGAATCACGCTGTCACGGTGCTGGCTATCGCGACCGGTACCCTCGGATTCGGGCTCTTCGGGACCGAGTTCCGCGTGAGCATGGATCTTCTACCCACGATGAAGCTTGCAGCCGGCGCGCTTGCGCTTGTCTTCTACGCGGTACTGGCCGGGTCGGTCAGCGGTATCTTGCAGAGCGGCGACGTGAGCGGCCGGCAGGTGGCGCGGGGGCCGCTGAGAAGCATGTTCCTGGTGATGCTCTACGTGGTATCGGCATTCGTGGTCGGAGTCTTCGAGAGTCCCCTGCCCGTGTAGAAGATACCGGGCGCCTCACGCCGGCTCGATCCGGTACTCGTGGTTGATCTCCACGCTCGGTCGCAGCATCGCCGTCGCCGAGCAGTACTTCTCCGCCGAGAGGTCCACTGCGCGACGTACCGCGCTCTCGCGCAGATCCTTCCCGCTCACCACGAACACCATGCGGATGCGGGTGAACACCGCGGGTACCGCGTCCGCCCGCTCCGCTTCCAGTTCCACCCGGCAGTCGGTCACCGTCTGGCGCGCCTTGCGCAGGATGGACACCACGTCGAAGGCGCTGCACGCGCCGAGCCCGATGAGGATGGTCTCCATGGGACGCGGTCCGATGTTGCGTCCCCCCGACGCGGGAGCGCCGTCGAGCACGACGGCATGGCCGCTGCCGGTTTCGCCGACGAAGGCGACGCCATCGAGCCACTTCACGGTTGCACGCACGGGCTTCTCCCTCGTTTTGTGCGGGACGGCGGGCTCGTCGCGCCGCGGCTTCACTCGCCGGAGTCCGGCGCCCGGGCGTACGCGTGACCCGCTGGACCACCGCCGCGAGGTCCGGCAGTTCGGCCCGGCGCCCGGGCGTACGCGTTGCCCGACCCGCGCCGCGAGCGCGCCGGTGAGCACCGGCTCGGCCTTCGCGCGCCCGCGTTACCCACCGAAGAACAGCTCCCGCAGCTTCGCGCCCGGGTGCTCGGCGCGCATGAACGCCTCCCCGACCAGGAACCCGTGGACCCCGGCCGCGCGCATGCGGGTGATGTCGGTGCGGGTGTGGATGCCGCTTTCGGTGATGACGGTACGGCCGTCGGGGATGCGGCCGAGCAGATCGAGAGTGGTGTCCAGCGTGGTCTCGAACGTGCGCAGATTGCGGTTGTTGATGCCGAGCAGCGGGAGCTCCAGGTGGGCGGCGCGTTCCAGCTCCGCCGCATCGTGCACCTCTACCAGCACGTCCATGCCGAGATGGGTGGCGAGCGCCGCCAGCTCGTTGAGCTGCGCGTCGCCGAGGGCGGCGACGATGAGCAGGATGCAGTCTGCGCCGAGTGCGCGCGCTTCGTGGACCTGCCAGGCGTCGATCACGAAGTCCTTGCGCAGCACCGGCAGGCCGCTCGCGGTGCGCGCCGCGATCAGGTGGCGGTCGGCGCCCTGGAAGAACGTCTCGTCGGTGAGCACCGACAGCGTTGCCGCGCCGCCCGCCGCGTAGTCGCGCGCGATCGTCTCCGGGTCGAAGTCTTCGCGCAGCACGCCCTTGCTCGGCGATGCCTTCTTGATCTCCGCGATGACCGCGGGCTCTCCGGTCGCGATGCGGGATCGGAGCGCCGCGGCGAACCCGCGGGGCGGCGCCTGCGCCTCGATTTGCTCGGCCAGCACCCGGAGCGGCGTGCGTTCAGCCCGTTCGGCCACCTCGCGCGCCTTGTGGCGAATGATGCGGAGCAGCACGTCCGGGCGTTCCCGCGCGCCGTCACTACCCATTGCTGATGGTCACCAGTCGTTCCAGAGCGGCTGCGGCCCGGCCGGAATCGATGCTTTCCCGCGCGCGCTCGATCCCGTCCTCCAGGCTCGACGCGATGCCGCTCACGTAGACGGCCGCGGCGGCATTGAGGACGGTGATGTCCGCGGCCGGTCCTGATTCGCCGGCCAGCACCGCGCGGATCACGTCGAGGCTCGCGGCGGGCGAGTCGACGGCGATGGACTCGATCGGGGCGCGGGCAAACCCGAGATTGCGGGCATCGAGCGTGAACGTGCGCACCGCGCCGTCGCGAAGCTCCGCCACGCGGGTCGGCGCACCGAGGCTCAGCTCGTCGAGCCCGTCCTCGGAGTGCGCCACCATCACGTGCTCGCTGCCGAGCTCACCGAGCACGCGGGCGAGTGGCTCGACGAGGGCCGATTCGAAGACCCCGATGACCTGACGAAGCGCTCCGGCCGGGTTGGTGAGGGGGCCGAGCACGTTGAAGATGGTGCGCACCGCCATCTCGCGGCGCGGGCCGATGGCGTGCTTCATCGCCCCGTGGTGGGCGGGTGCGAACAGGAACCCCACGCCGGCCTCGTCGATGCAGCGCGCCGCCCGCTCCGGGGAGAGGTCGAGCCGGACTCCGGCCGCCTCCAGCACGTCGGCGCTCCCGGACCGTCCGGAAACCGAACGGTTGCCGTGCTTCGCGACCCGCACCCCGGCCCCCGCCGCGACCAGCGCGCTCGCGGTGGAGATATTGAAGGTGCCGCTCGCGTCCCCGCCGGTGCCGCAGGTGTCGACAAGATGCGTCGTGTCCACCGCCACCCGGGTGGCGAGCCGTCGCATCACCGCCGCCGCGGCCGCGATCTCCTCGACCGTCTCGCCCTTCATGCGCAGGCCCACCAGGAACCCCCCGACCTGCGCGGGCGTGCACTCGCCGGTCATGATGGCATGCATGACGCCCGCCATCTGCGCGCCGTCGAGATCGCGCCGCTCGGTGACGGCGCGGATCGCCGATTGGATGTCCATTGGTGTCGTGTCCTCGCCGGCGTGGTGCCGGGCTCAGAGTCCCCGTACTTCCTTGAGCCGATCGTATGCGGCCTTGATCTCGCGCGTCTTTTCGGTCGCGACCTGCATCATTTCCTCGGGCAGTCCCTTGGCCACCAGCTTGTCGGGGTGGTGCCGGTTCATCATCCGGCGGTAAGCGCGCTTCAGCTCCGCGTCCGAGCAGGTCTCGTCCACGCCGAGGATGGCACAGGCGTCGGCGGCGGAGAGGGCGTCCGAAGGCTTGCCGCTCCGGGCGTGGTGCTCCGCTCGCACCATGGACTCCAGGCGCTCCAGCTCCCCGGCGGGCAGGCGCAGCCGCCCGCAGACCGACTCCAGCAGTGCCCGTTCCTCCGGGTGCAACGCGCCGTCGGCATACGCCGCGTGGAGCAGGATCTCGACGAACATGGTGACGAGGTGGGTGCTGTAGCGGCATTCGCGCCGGAACTGGTCGAGGACTTCGCCGACGGGGAAGTCGGGGGACCGCCCTTCACGAAAGAGCCGTTCAGCGAGCCGGCGGTGGGTGGCGGAGAGCCGCATCTCGTCCATGACCCGCGACGCGAGCCGGATCTCGTCACGGGTGACACGGCCGTCCGCCTTCGCGAGATGGCCCATCACCGCGAACGTGGCGGTGAAGAACGCGGTCTGGGTCCGTTCGCGCGGGTCGAGGGTTTCGGGAGGGTCCGGGTGATGGTCGGGGGCGCCGAAGAAGTCCGCGGCATCGTCGGCGCCGAGGAGATCGGAGTCCGCCCAGCCGCGCCCACGCGCCGCTCGGGAGGAGCGGTCGATGTTGTGCCCGAGCGCGACGCCCACGAGCGCACCGAGCGGTCCGCCGAGCGCGAAGCCGACGGCGCCACCGAGGAGTTTTCCGATCCAGGCCATCGTCTTCGCTTCCGGGGGCGGGCCAATCCGTGCCGATGGCCGGCATTACATCGAAAGCGACCCGTCCGGGCAACGTGAATCCCGGAGCAGGCCGGCGGGTCGGCATTTTGTAACGAAGACCAGTACGAGCCCAATGCCCTGGGCGCTTCCCGCTTTCCCACGCTCGCGGCGACTTTGCCCGTGCCCGCCGTCGGACGTGATATCGCCCGAGCCGTGATGGTGGCTCACTTTCCCCGCAGCCTGCGGCCCGCATCGATGGTTCGGGAGCGGCTTCCGTCGCCCGGTCGGGCGGAGGAGGGCAGGAATTCGGTAGCTCGGAGCATCCCCAGCCGGTTCGACCACCGCCACGCCCCCGGCGCGGCGGCACGGTTCTGCCAGCGTGCTTCACGAGGGGTTTCACGAACTTGTCGGCCGGCCGCGGCCGGTAGAGAAAAGGAGATCCTGATGAAACGCATGACCAGACGACTTCTCGGCATCGTCGCGTCGAGTGCCGTAGCTCTGCCGATGGCAGCTCAGGTGCAGGCTGACGAAATGAATGTCGAGCCCCACTCCCATTCGGCGACGTACCAGCATGAGCACGAAATGGGAGACGGCTCGATGTCACCGCCTCATGCCCATGAGCACGAGTCGCACCCGCACTCGGAGCTGCACGGACACAGCGCGACCGTCTACGGAAGTCTTCGTTATGGGGCAACGATGACCGACGACGGTGTATCCGGCTCCAGTACCGGTTGGGAGATCGGTGCGAACTACGGCAGCCGATTCGGCATAAAGGGTTCCGTAGACGCCGGGGCAGGCCTGACGGCGGGCTTCCAGATCGAGAGAGGCATCGGCGACGACCTTGGCAAGAGGTTCCACAACGTCTCCCTTTCAGGCGCTTTCGGAACAATTACGGCTGGACGGCATGCCTCGGGATACTATGGCGCTACGACATGGGACAACGCTGCCCATCTCGGCGGCGTTACCGATGTCCCCGACAAGATCGACGGCGTGAGCTTCGCCAGCGCTCTCGGCGGACCGTTCGACTTCAAGGTTTTCGCTGGAGATGATGCCAAAAAAGAGGGTGCGGATCATGTAGAAGTTTCCGGCACACTGGCCACCGGACCCGTCAGCTTCGGCGGTGGTTACATGGAACAGTACGACGGTAGCGAACGCATCGGAGGAACGGTGAGCGGCAGTGCGGCAAATATTACCCTGAAGGTGGGGTATGAGTCTGCCAGTGACGTTACGTGCAAGGCTGGAACCGAAGATTCCGTGGTCCTCGATGTGAGGGAACCGTCTCCATATACTAGGCTCGCGCCAGGGATGGATAAGGAAAGCTGCGACGAGGACAGGTACGGATTCGGACTGAGCTATCTGGTGGGTGAAGGACCTGGCGGCGGGAACGCCTTTCTGCAGTACGGGCAACTTGATTCTGCCGATAAATATGCCGAGGAAAGGGATCTTGACTATTGGACTTTGGGGTATTCGTACTATGCCTCGAAGGCCGTCACGGTCAACTTGGTGCATCGCGTGAAAGAAGAGTACAACGAGACCAGCAAGTCACGACTCACGGATAACACGTCGGGTTTGGTGCTAAAAGTCGACTTCTGACGATGGCATCGCTCTCTTCGCGAGAGACCTGAGCTTGTGATTACGGGGCACCCTACGAGGTGCCCCGTTTTATTTGTGCGTCGCGAACACAGAAGCCGTACAACTCCCCGCCATCGCCCTCCCCACCTCGCCACCGAACCCACCTGCCTTCCCGTCTTACCCGACGAATCGCTACGTGCGCACCGCTGCCACTCGAAATGGTACGCAACGCCGCCCACAGCTCCGCGTCCACACCCTGAGCGAGACCTCGGCCTACACCAAAGGTGCCCCGAATCCACACGATGTCGGCGCTATGTCTGATTCCCACCGGTAGACAACGCGGTAGAATGCACCTCGCCCAATCGCAACCGCTCGTCATGGCGCACCCCGACATGTCCAGACTCAGCCAGGAAACTCTCGCTATTCTCGGTGTGGGCGTCGCTTTGGCCGCGCTCACCCTCACCAGCATTGCCGGCGTGCGCGGCGAGATCCGGGCTGTCCGTGACGAACTGCGGGACGTCCGAACCGAAGCCCGGGCCGTCCGTCAAGCGATGCGGGCCGAGGCCCGTGCTGACCGCCAAGCCTTCCAGGAGCAGATCCTCCGGCTCACCGAGCAACAGGGCGAACTCGGCGGACAGATCGAAATCATCCGCGACCAGCTTGCCGCCGGAGGGTGATTCCCGGAGGCTCGGGACGCAGAGCTTCAGCCGGACTGCCGGCCCCGGTGCATCCCCGCGGTACGGCCGCGCGTTATGCGTCCGCCACCTTCCCAAAAACTGAACGAGACCTGGGCCTACACGGAAGGTGTCCCGAATCCACACGATGTCGGCACCATGTCAGATTCCCGCCAGTGGACAACGCAGTAGAATGCACTCCGTGCAATCGCAACCGCTCGTCATGGCGGCTCCGACATGTCCAGACTCAGCCAGGAAACGCTCGCCATCATCGGCGCCACCATCGCCGTCGTCGCTCTGATCCTCACCAGCATCACCGGCGTGCGCGGCGAGATTCAATCTCTCCGTACCGAGATTCAGGCCGTCCGCGCCGAGGCGCGCGCCGACCGCCAGGCGATGCGGACTGAAGCCAGTGCCGACCGCGAAGCGATACGCGCCGAAGCCCGCGCTGACCGCGAAGCGATGCGCGCTGAGGCCCGCGCCGACCGCCAGGTCTTCCAGGAACAGATCCTCCGGCTCACCGAGCAACAGGGCGAACTCGGCGGACAGATCGAAATCATCCGCGACCAGCTTGCCGCCGGAGGGTGATTCCCGGAGGCTCGGAATGCACTGCCCCGGCCGAACCGTCGGCCTCGGCGCATCCGCGATATAGCCGCGCGTTACCCGCTTGGCACTTGTGTCGCACACCGAACGAGACGACGGCCTACACGGAAAGCGTCCCAGGCCGCACGACATCGGCACCCTGTCTGATTCCCGCCAGTGGACTGCGCGGTAAGATACGTCTCACCCAATCGCAACCGCTCGTTATGGCGGCTCCGGCATGTCCAGACTCAGCCAGGAAACGCTCGCCATCATCGGCGCAACTGTCGCCGTCGCCGCTCTGATCCTGACCACCATCACCGGCGTACGCGGCGAGATTCAATCTCTCCGGACCGAGATTCAGGCCGTCCGCGCCGAGGCGCGCGCTGATCGGGCCGGAGCTCGTGCCGACCGCCAGGCGATGCGGGTTGAAGCCAGCGCCGACCGTGAAGCGATACGCGCCGAAGCCCGC
>JAPOSC010000086.1 GCA_026709935.1 Thiotrichales bacterium | reverse complement strand
GGTGATCCGGAATGCGGGCTACGACGGGGTGTACGGTACCATCCGCCTGTTCGGGGACGCCGAGCTGCACCAGGCCACGCGGGGCGCATGACACCTACCTCTCCAGCAGCCGCGGCATCAGTTCCACCAGGTTGCACGGTCGCGTGCGGTAGTCGAGCTGGTCGACGATGAGCTTGTCCCATGCGGTGCGGCAGGCGCCAGATGAGCCGGGCAGGCAGAAGAGGTAGGTGGCGTTGGCGACCCCGGCCAGCGCCCGGGACTGGATGGTCGAGGTGCGGATCTCGTCCCAGGAGATCATCCTGAAGATCTCGCCGAAGCCATCGATGGTCTTGTCGAGGAGGGGGCTCACCGCCTCGGGGGTCCCGTCGCGGCCGGTGACTCCGGTGCCTCCGGTGGTGACGATCGCGTTGACCTCGGGGTCCGCGATCCAGGCCGAGACTGCGGCGCGAATGCGGTAGATATCGTCCGGGACGATCCGCTTATCGTGCAGGGAGTGGCCGGCCGCGACCAGCCGGTCCGCGAGGAGCCGGCCGGAGGTGTCGGTGGCCTCGGTGCGCGTGTCGGAGACGGTGAGCACGCAGATCGAGAGCGGGATGAAGGCGCGCTCGGCGCGGGCGGGAGTCGGTTGGTTCATGGCTCGCTCTTCACATCAGGCCGAAGAAGGGCTGGACGGCGACCGTTGCGCCCGGCTCCACCGTGGTGCCGTGTTCGGGGAGGACGATGAAGCAGTTTGCGTCGCTCATCGTGTGCAGGAGGCCGGAGCCGGATTTGCCGGTGCTGCGGACCACCAGGGCGCCCGAGTCGTCACGTTCCAGGACGGCGCGGTAGTACTCCACCCGACCCGGCTTCTTGCGCAGCCGCGAGACGCAGCGCGCTTCCACCGCGGGCAGTATTGTTCCGAAGTCGATCTCGCCCGCCGCGGCCCGGAGCGCCGGGGCCACGAACTGGTAGAAGGTCACCATCACCGCGACCGGGTTGCCCGGCAGCCCGAAGAAGACCGAATCCCCAACGAAGCCGAACGCCAGCGGGCGCCCGGGGCGGATTGCGATGCGCCAGAATCCGACCTGGCCGAGCTCGGAGAGGACTGCCTTGACGTGGTCGGCTTCGCCGGTGGATGCGCCGCCGGAGGACAATACGACATCGGCGTCGGCGGCCGCTTCGATGAACGCGCTGCGCACCGCGTCGCGGCGGTCCGACACGATGCCCAGATCGACCATCTCCACCCCGAGCCGGCCGAGCATGCCGTGCATGGTGAAGCGGTTGCTGTCGTAAACGAGCCCCGGCGCAAAGGGGGTGCCGGGGGGGCGGATCTCGTCGCCGGTGGAGAAGTACGCGACCCGCAGCCGGCGGTACACGTCGACGCCGGCGACCCCGAGGGACGCGAGCAGGCCCATCTCGGCCGGCATGATGCGCCGCCCGCGCGGGACCACGACCGCTCCGGCCCTGAGGTCCTCGCCGGCTTGGCGCACATGCTGGCCCGCGCGGTTGCCGGGCGGTATCCGCACCCGGTCGCCGTCGATCTCGACATGCTCCTGCATGACCACGGTGTCGGTGCCTTCGGGCATGGCCGCGCCGGTCATGATGCGCACCGCCTGTGAGGGTCCGACCGGGCCGGGGAACGGCTTGCCCGCGTACGCCGTCCCCGGTACCGCGTACCAGCGAGGCGCATCGTCCGGGAGCGCACCGCCGGCGCAGGCGTAGCCGTCCATGGCCGAGTTGGTATGCCCGGGCACGTTCATCGGCGAGATGATGTCGCGGGCGACGACCCGCCCGAGCGCGTCGATGACCGGGATCGTCCCGGTCTCTCTCACCGCACGGACGTGCGCCCGAATCCGGCGCATTGCCTCGTCCGGCGGCAGGAGATCCGGATCGCCCTCGTAACAGTCGGGGAGCGGCTCGGGCGCGTTCATGCGCCGCACATTCTCGCGATGCCGCGGCAGCGTCAAGCCGTCCCGCCGGTCGTCGCGCCGGGGGTGCTTCGGGTGAGGACGGCTGGGGCATCTTCGTTGGTGCCATGTGTCAGCCCCTCGCTCCGCGGCCACGCCATGCTCGGTGTCGTTCGCCCGGTGGTGCCTCACTTTGAAATTCTGCCTGGTGACTCCGGCCTGCATGCACGAGCTTTCCCGAGAGTTCAGGAGTCAAGGTGAGACACTACCGTTCGCCCGCATCGCTGGACCGTCGACGCGCCGGGCCGACTACCCGGTGCCGCCCCGCAAGACGCCGTTCAGCATCGTGTCGATGACGAAACTTGCGATCTCCTCCGGCGAGTTCAGATCGAGCATGGGCAGCACCACCGGCGTATGGAGCGGGGTGTCGGTGGCGACGGCGACGATGGTTTCGTCGCCGGGGTGGAGCAGCGGGCGCCCGAAGCTCGGGCGATGCAGCTCGATCTTCGGGAACTTCTCGTGCTTGAACCCCTCGACCAGAATGAGATCGAGCAACCCCTGACCGAGCTCCAGCAGCACCTCGTCGAGCGTCGGTTCGCGGGCCGCGGGCCGTTCCACCATCAGCGCCCAGCGGCGGCGCGACGCGATGAGCATCTGCGCCGCCCCCGCCTTGCGCAGCTCGTAGCTGTCCTTGCCGGGGGTGTCGACTTCGAAGTCGTGGTGGGCGTGCTTGACCACCCCGACCCGAATCCCGCGCCCGGCGAGAATCGGCAGGAGCCGGCGCAGAAGCGTCGTCTTGCCGGTCCCGCTCCAGGCCGCAAAGCCGAGGATCGGAATGTGCGCATTGGTCAGCATGGAAGACGGGACCATGTCGGGCAACCCGCACTCACCCGGATTGCGGGTCACGCGGCGCGAGCCGTTGTTCCAGGCGGTCGCGCTCCTCGGGCGTGTTCACGTTCAGAAAGGTGTCGGGGAGGTCGGAGAAGTCCGCGGTCACTGCGTGACGGGTCGCGTACCAGGCGTCGATCTTGCGCTCACCTGCCGCGAGGAAGGTCAGCAGATCGGACAACAGGCCGCGCGCGAGCAGGGCGAACACCGGCTGCATGCGCTCGCCGTCATGGGCCACTGCGATCTCGGCCCCGTGGTGGATCATCGCTGCATGCAGCCGCGGTCCGAGCGCTTCGGCGACGAGTGGCGAATCGCACGGTGCGGTGAGCAGGAGCGAGGTCGCCGACGCCTCCAGCGCGCTCGCCATCCCCGCCAGCGGACCGGCGAAACCGCCGACGGTATCGGCGATGACGCGGCATCCGGTGGCGGCGCGGTACGCGGCGGAGCTGCGGTTCGCGTTCACGATGACCTCCGCGCTCTGCGGACGGAGCGCATCGACGGTGTGTGCGACCATCGGGCGGCCGGCGACTTCGACGAGCCCCTTGTCCTCGCCGCCCATGCGCCGCGCCCGGCCGCCCGCGAGCACGACCGCGGTGATGTTTCTTCGGGGATAGGTCGTCACGGTGTCCGATGCTCGGGAGCGCGAGCGTCCCGCCCGCCCGGCCGGAGGCCTGCCATGGACGGCCCGCCGGGGGGCCGCCGTGGACGGTCCGCCGCCGGCCCACCGACGTTCCGGCGAGCGGGACGCCCGCGCTCCCATTCGTGTCTCGTCGGTTCCGGGCGAGGCCTCGCCAGCATCGTCCCGATCCTCGTCCGACCGTTTCTGTCGAAGGAATGGTGAGCGATTCCGTCACGAATGACCACCACGCCACAACGCGGCGGCACTCTGGCATCCTGTAGAAGTTCGGTGCCCCCGAAGCCGCTTTCGGAGCATTCCCATCGGAGACGGAACGTCATGACGGCAGGACTGACACCACGGCAACTGGACCACGCGGGCGCGGGCTACGACCCGGTGGCCGCCCGGTCCGCCTCGATCGGTGCAGATTGCTACATCGATCAGGGTTACCTCGACGCCGAGTGCGAGCAGATCTTCCGGCGGAGCTGGCAGTACCTCTGCCACGAGGAGACGCTGCGCGAACCGGGCCGCTACGTCACCGGCCGGATTCAGGATCGCGGCATCTTCGCGGTGCGCGGCGAGGACGGCGCGCTACGCGCCTTCTACAACGTGTGCCAGCACCGAGGGCACGAGCTGCTGAGCGGAGCCGGCACGACGGCGCGCATCACCTGTCCGTACCATGCATGGGTCTACGATCTCGAAGGCCGACTGCATCGAGCGCGCCGTTCGGAGTTGATCGAGCATTTCGATCCGGGCCGAGTCCTGCTCACCCCCGTGCGGGTGGAGGTGTTCTGCCACCTCGTGTTCGTGAACCTCGACCCCCAGGCGCCGCCGCTCGCCGCGCAGGCAGACGACCTTGCCGGCGAGGTGGCGGGGTACGCGCCCGACCTTGGCACCCTCACCTTGGCGCATCGCCTGACCTACACCGTGCGCGCCAACTGGAAGGCGGTGGTGGACAATTTCCTGGAGTGTTACCACTGTCCCGTCGCGCACCGGGACTTCGTCTCCCTGGTGGAGATGGATACCTACCGGGTCACCACTCACGGCATCTGGTCCAGTCACATGGCCCGGGCGGGGCGGCAGGAGAACCGGGCCTACGGGGTCGCCGAGGCGAGCGTGACCGACCATGCGGTCTGGTACCTCTGGCCCAACACGACCCTCATGCGCTATCCCGGGCGCGGCAACTTCATGGTGTGGCGGTTCATTCCGGTCGGTCCCGAGGAAACGTACGAGGAGTTCGACTTCTTTTTCGAGAGTGCGCCGCCGACGGAGCAGGAGATGGAGGCGATCCGGTTCATCGACGAAGTGCTTCAGCCCGAGGACATCGGCCTGGTGGAAAGTGTGCAGCGCGGCATGCGCACGCCCGCGTTCGAGCGCGGTCGCTACCTGGTGGACCCGGACGGTTCGGGTCTGAGCGAGCACGCAGTGCATCACTTCCACGGGCTGGTGCTCGACGCCTATCGCCGGGCGGTCGCGTCATGAGCGCGGTGCGCGAGGGGTACCTGGCGGGCAAGGTCGCGGTCGTCACCGGCGGCTGCGGCGGCATCGGCGCCGCCGTCTGTGCGCGGTTCGCCGCGGAAGGTGCGGCGGTCTACGCCACGGGCCTTGCGGAGCCCGCCGGCGGGCTCGCGTCCGGCCTCGTTTTCCAGCGCCACGACGTGACCCGGGAGGAGAGCACCATCGCGCTGATGGGCCGGATCGAGGGCGAGCACGGCCGCCTCGACGTGCTCGTCAACGCGGCCGGTATCGAGATCGAGAAGACGGTGGAGCAGACCTCGCGCGAGGAATGGGACCGCATCTTTGCCGTCAACGTGACCGGCACCTTCCTGACCTCGAAGCATGCGCTGCCCCTGATGCGGAAGGCCGGCGGCGGCTCCATCGTCAATTTCGGGTCCTACGACGGCTTCATTGCCGACCCAAACCTCGCTGCCTACTGTGCGACCAAGGGTGCGGTGCACGCGCTGACCCGCGCCATGGCCTGCGACCACGGGCCGGACAACATCCGGGTCAATGCGATCTGCCCCGGCTACGTGGACACGCCGATGCTCAAGAGCTTCTTCGACTCCATGGGCGACGCCGAACGCCTGCGCGAGGAGGCCCGCCGGGTGCATCCGATGCGCCGGTACGGCACGCCGGAAGACATGGCGAACCTGGTCAACTGGCTGGCCGGCGACGAGGCGCGCTATGCGTCGGGACAGCTCTGGGTCCTGGACGGAGGGCTCTCGGCGCAGATTCAGCAGATGCGGGTCTGACGAAGCATCAGCCGCGAGGGCATGTCCGGGGCCTCGCAGCCATTCCCGTCGGGCAGATACATTCCTTCGGAATCGCCCGATTGGGCGCTGCAGAGGGCGCAATTTCGCCGGAATCGCGCCACGAGACGGCCTCCCAGAGCGCTGGCGGGAATGGCTGAGGGCCTCATGATAATCGCGGAGTCTCGCGAACCGTCGGGCGGTGATCGATCGGTGGTAGCATCGCGGCTCCACTGGGGGCGCGCGCGAGCAAAGCGATGAACGAAGACGCATTCAACCTGCAGATCCGCAAGTTCCTGAAGAAGGTCGGAGTCACCTCGCAGCGCGAGATCGAGAAGGCGGTGCGCGAGGCGATGGAGTCGGGAGCATTGCGCGGGGACGAGAAGGTGCGCGCCTCGGTGACTCTCCGGCTCCCGGACCTGGGGGTCGAACTAGACGTCGACGGCACCATTGCCCTCGACTGACGCTCTCCTCGCAACGTCCGCCAGCATGACGCCGATGTTCTGCACGATGATCGGCGCGGGCAGCGGCGTCTGCAGGGGCGGAAACACCGCGCAGGCCGCGGTCAACGCGGTGAACAGCGCGACGAACGCCAGCACCGCGAGCAGGAGCAGTATCACGATCCTGAGCACGGTTTCGAGGCCGAGCACCCAGTCGGTCAGGAAGACGTGGAAGAGGAAGATCGGCACCAGGAAGAGCAGGGCCGGACGGAGCTGATGGAAGGTGTCTCGCCAGGGCACGCGGGCCAGGTGGAACAGACCGGCGACCACCAGAAGCTCTCCGGCGTGAACCGCGACTCCGGACACTGCGAACAACGCCACGCTCGCGCCGAACAGCACCAGGAGCTTCGTCCCCGCCGGCAGCCGGTGGACGACCGAGTCTCCCGGCAGGTAGAGCGACAGCATCAGGTCATCGTCCCGGTCATTCCCGCCCGCGCCCCGAGAGACTGTTCCGCGCCGCGGTTCCGGCGAAATTCCGGTCTTCGCAGCGCCCCGTCGGAGCGATTCCGGGCACATGCCCGGGGCGGTCGGCAGCCACTGCCATCATCCGCAGGTAGGCGTCGATCGCCGCATCCGGGGAGCCATCGGCGGCGACGCGGCCCTCGTCGAACACGATCACCCGATCGAAGTCTCGCAGATGGTCGAGGTCGTGGGTCATCAGCACCACGGGCTGCTCGATCTCGCGAATGATGTTGTCGGGGTTCTGGAACACGAACCCCACCCGGCGGCGTACCGTCTTCACGTCCTTGCGGGTGTCGAAACCGTCGACCGTCACCGTGCCTGCGTCGGGGATCAGCAGCCCGTTCAGCAGCCGCGCGAACGTACTCTTGCCGGAACCGTTGGCCCCGATCACGCCGATCCGGTGCTCGGCGATGGCCAGGTCGAGGTCTCTCAGCACATGGTGCGCGCCGAAGCGGTGGTTGACGCCGCAGATGTCGATCATGGCTCGCCGTTCCGGGAGGCGGGCGCCGGGCGCCGGGGTGGGCAGTGTCCCGTCGTGGAACGCGGGCGCTCTTTCGTTCACGCCTGAAGGGGCGTCTCGGAGGAAGGCGCCGGCGATGTGGGGGACAGAGCCGATGCGGGCGACGAGATCGGTGTGGACCGGTCCGCCGGCGTCGGACGTCGCTCGGGAATCGCATCGAACTCGATCCGATCGGCGCCGTTGTAGACCAGGAAGTGCCGGCCCTTGGCGCGTGCGATCATGATGACTCCCAGATCCTCGGCGAGCTCCAGCCCCATGTGCGTCACCCCGGAGCGCGAGAGGATCGCGGGGATCCCCATGTGCGCCGCCTTCATCACGATCTCGGAGGTGAGCCGCCCGGTGGTGTAGAAGATCTTGTCGGCGCCGGTCACGCGGTCGAGCCACATCAGCCCCGAGATCGCGTCGGCCGCATTGTGGCGTCCGACGTCCTCGATGAAGGTGATGATCTCGGTGCCGCGACACAGCGCGCAACCATGTACCGCACCGGCTTGCCGGTAGATCTCGTTGTACGAGGTGATCGACTTCAGCAGTCCGTAAATGCTCGACTGGGTGAGGCGCACCTCCGGGAGCCGCATCTCGTAGAGCTTGTCCAGGGTGCAACTGAACACCGTTCCCTGGCCGCAGCCGGTGGTCACGGTGCGCTTGGAGAGCTTCTGCTCCCAATCGGTGATGCCCCGGCCCTCGAAGGTGGACACGGCGACCTGCTCGCGGTCCCAGTCGACTTCCACCGACCGGATGTCCTCGATGTCCTCGACGAGCCGCTGGTTGCGGAGGTAGCCGAGGGCGAGGGCTTCGGGCCAGGTGCCCAGCGTCATCAGGGTCACGACCTCCCGGTCGTCGACCTTGATGGTGAGCGGGAACTCCCCGGCCACGCGCAGATCGCGGGTGTCACCGTACTCGTCGACGGCGCGGACCGCGTGGGTGGGGGCGAGTCCCGCCCGGGTCATCTCGGGACGGTATGGCCGAGCGCTGGAATCCATGGTCGGGGGCTGCGATTGCCGTGTTGCGGCAAGTATACGAAGGAATGATCCCGGCAGGACCCAGGTGCGGGTGGGGAGGTAGTGTCTCGGTTCGACATTCCGCCGGTTGTCTCCAGCGCGCATGCGTGGGCGTTCCAAGAAGCGCAGAAGTCGAACTGAGGCGCTACTGGGGGGAGCGTTCGGCGTCGGACATGCTATGTTTCCCCGCTGACTCCGGCGCCTCGTTGCCGGCGGTTCGGAGACCGATGTCCAGCGAGAGTGCCGCATGCGAATCGCTCCGCATATCGGGGTCGATGGCGCGGGAACGGGGCGGGGCGCGGGTCGGCCTCTGGTCGCGGGTGCGGCGGCCTCTGGTCGCGGGCACAGGGGGCCGATCCGGAGCTGTCACGAGATCGCGGCGACGCTGAAGGCGCGCGAGGTCCATCGGGACGGATGGCGGTCGTTGGCGGACGCAAGCGAGGAAATCCCATGACCATTCGACGGGCCGCGGTCATCGGCGCCGGAACCATGGGTTCGGGCATCGCCGGCCATCTCGCCAATGCCGGGGTGGAAGTCGTGCTGCTCGATGTGGCGGGCCCGGAACCGGATCGGAGCGCGCCCGCTCGCAGTGCGCTGGAGCGCATGCGGTCGCAGGTTCCGCCCCCGTTCATGCACCCCGACCGCGCCGCGCGCATCACGACCGGAAACATCAAGGACCATCTCCACCGCGTGAGCGACTGCGACTGGATCGTGGAGGCGATCGTCGAGCGCATCGAGGTGAAGCGCGGTCTCTACGACGCGCTCGATGCGATACGCCGACCCGGCTCCATCGTCTCGTCCAACACGTCGACGCTGCCCCTCGCGCTGTTGACGGAGCGCATGTCGCCCGCGATGCGGGGCGATTTCTGCATCACGCATTTTTTCAACCCGGTGCGCTTCATGCGGCTGCTGGAGCTGGTCCGCGGCCCGGGCACGCGGCCCGAGGCGATCGAGACGCTGGCCGAGTTCTCCGATCGGGCGCTCGGGAAAGGGGTGGTGCACTGCCGCGACACGCCCGGCTTCCTTGCCAACCGGGTCGGCGTCCACGCTCTTCAGGCCGGTCTGGTCGAGGCGGTGGCGCAGGGGGTCACGGTCGAGGAGGCGGATGCGGTGATGGGCCGACCGATGGGGATTCCCAAGACCGGGCTGTTCGGCCTCTACGATCTGATCGGACTGGACCTGATGCTCGATGTCGCCGCGAGCCTCGCGATGGCGCTCCCTCCCGGCGACCCGTTTCAGCGCGTGGCGGACGGCATTCCGCTGGTACGTGCGCTCGTCTCCGCGGGATGCACGGGCGACAAGGGCGCCGGCGGCTTCTACCGGGGCGCCCCGGATGCGCGGGAAGTCGTGGACCTGCAATCCGGGGCGTATCGCCCGCTGCGCAGGGCATCGGTCGAGGCGGCGCAGGCGGGGGGGCGGGACGGACTGCGGGCGCTGGTCGAGCACCCGAGTCTGGCCGGGCGCTTCGCGCGTCGGGTGCTCGCGCGTGCGCTCGGGTATGCGGCGTCGCTCGTGCCGGACGTGTCCGACGAGGTGGTGCCCATCGATGAGGCGATGAAGCTCGGCTACGGCTGGTCGCACGGGCCGTTCGAGATGATCGATGCGCTCGGCGCCGGCCGGTTTCGGGATCTTCTCGAAGCCGAGGCCCTTCCCGTTCCACCGGTGCTGGATGCGCTCGGCGACTCGGCGTTCCATCGGGTGGATGACGGTTGTGCGGTCCACTTCGTCATGGGGTTCGGCCATCGGCCGCTCGTCCGTCCGTCCGGAGTGCTGCGCGTCGCCGACTTCAGGGCCCTCGCCACACCGATGCTCTCCAGCCCCGCGGCGAGTCTGTGGGATATCGGCGACGGCGTCGCCTGCCTGGAATTCCACACCAAGGCCAACGCCCTCGGTCCGGAGTCGATGGCATTGATGCGCCGGTCGCTCGACAAGGTGGCGGAGCGTCACGTGGCCCTCGTGATTCACTCCGACGCGCCGCACTTTTCGGTCGGCTTCAACCTGGAATTCGTCCGTGCGTGCATCGCGGAGCAGGGGTGGCGGCGGCTCGACGCTGCGCTGGTCGAGTTTCAGCACACCTGTCGGGCGGCCCGGCAGGCCCCGTTTCCGGTCGTCTCCGCGCCGGGTGGAATGGCCCTCGGAGGCGGTTTCGAGGTGTTGCTCGGCAGCGATCTCGTGCAGGCGCACGCGAATGTCGTGGTCGGGCTTGTCGAGCCGCTCGTCGGTCTGGTGCCTTCCGGGGGCGGTTGCAAGGAGATGCTGCAGCGCTGGACGTGCGGTGCCCCGGACGAGGCGGCGCGGACGGCGGGCGCGTTGCGCGTGTTCGAGATGATCGGGATGAGCAGGACCGCCACCTCGCCGGAACTGGCGCGGCCGTTGCGGTTGCTGCGGGCGGAGGACCGCACCACGATGAATCGCGATCGGCTGCTCGCCGACGCGAAGGCGAGCGCTCTGGAGTGCGCCGACCGCTACGAATCTCCTGTCCCACCGGCGATACGGGCGGGTGGAGCCCCCGCATACGATGCCATGTGTACGATGCTGGACGACCTTGCGGGGAAGGGGATCGCGCTTCCTCACGATGTGGTCGTTTCCAGGTGTCTGGCGCGGGTCCTCGCTGGCGGGGATTCAGGGACGGGAGAGGTCGTCGGCGACGAAGCGCTGTTCGCCCTCGAACGCGAGGCGTTCCTGACCCTGGCGCGGATCCCGGCGACCGCCGCGCGTATCGCGCACATGCTGGACCGGGGACACCCGCTGCGGAACTGACCGCGTGGTTCCGGTGTCGGTGGAGCACGAACCTCCCCGGGGATCCCGATCGGGTCGAGGTTCGACTGCCAGTCCGGGGGGAGGAAGCCTCGGCGCCGGCAGCGCGGCCGGGAATCGGCGAATATTGCAGGATATGGTCATCCATCCCCCAAGCCGCAAGAGGACAGTCGGAGAGCAAATGTCAGACTACGAAACCGCCATGGAGCCCGAATGGGACGCCCCCATCGGCTTGCAGGTGACTCCTAGAGCCATCATTGAATGCGTGTTCTGGAACGCCGACGCGGTCCACACGGGATACGAGTCCTGTATCGACTCGAAGCTCGTCATCATGGACACCGTCGCGCACGAGGACAACGGCGACAACTACTGCCGCTACGTGGAGCAGGAGTACGTGGAGGAGGAGGCGCCGGAGGACACCACGTGGCACGACTGGACAGTCGAGTTGAAGATCGGCGAGGTCTTCGTCGTCGCTCACTGGCGGGCTCTGGTGGGCGGCAGCCCGGCGGACTGGGACTGGTGCGAACGGGAGTCGGAGAAGGCGTTTGCCACCGCATCGGTGCTCGTGAGCAGGCGTGTTCGCAAGGCCATCACCGTCGACACTTCATCATTCGGACCGAGGCCGCCAAGGACGCATCACTAGTGCGTCGCTGCGGTCCCCCAAAGGCTGGAATGAGGCCAGAATGAGAATGGCTGTTTCGCCGGGTTCTGTTTCGTGGGTTCTGTTGCGGGTTCTTGACCTCCGGGGGTGCCTGTAGGATTCTTGGCGGGCTCCGCAACAGATTTCCTCCACCAGAGAATTCCCGTCGCCTGGCTCGCAACGAGAATCGTGGGCCGAAGCTCGGCCTCACGGCGCGATGCGGCGGGAGTGTTTGCAATCGGCCTTGCATCCGCGCACGGGGCAGGTCGCGCCGTCGGGGGCGGCATGACGCATGAGTAATGGGCTGGACACCGCAAGGCGTCGCTTCCTCACCGGAGCGGCGACCGTCGTCGGCGGGGCGGGTGCCGCCTGCGCCGCATGGCCGTTCGCCTCGGCCTGGCAGCCGAGTGAACGCGCCAGAGCCATCGGGGCGCCGGTCGAGGTCGATATTGCCAAGCTCGAACCGGGGGCCCGGCTGACGGTGCAGTGGCGCGGCAAGCCGGTCTGGGTCGTGCGGCGCGGCGAGGGTGCCCTTGCCACTCTGCCCGCGCTCGATGCGACGGTGCGCGATCCGGCTTCCGACGAGCCGCAGCAACCTGAATACGCCCGCAATCCGCACCGCTCGATCAACCCTGAATTTCTGGTGCTGGTGGGGCTGTGTACGCATCTCGGTTGTGCGCCGTCCTATGTCAAGGCCGGGGAGGGGGGCCTCGGTGCGGACTGGAAGGGGGGCTTCTTCTGTCCGTGTCATGGCTCCCGGTTCGATTACGCGGGGAGGGTTTACCAGGGGGTGCCGGCCCCGCTGAACCTCGAGGTGCCGCCTCACAGGTATCTGAGCGACAGCCGGATCCGCATCGGCGAGGATGGGGAGACGGCCTGATGAAAGCTCTGCTGACCGGTCTCCTGGAGTGGACCGACGCCCGGTTTCCCGCCACCAAGCTCTGGAACGAGCATCTGGCCCGTTACTACGCGCCGAAGAACTTCAACTTCTGGTACTTCTTCGGATCCCTGGCGCTCGTGGTGCTGATCATTCAGCTCACCACCGGCATCTGGCTCGCGATGTTCTACAAGCCGGACGCGGAGCTCGCCTTCGGGTCGGTCGAGTACATCATGCGCGACGTCGAATGGGGCTGGCTCATTCGGTACATGCACTCGACGGGCGCGTCCGCCTTCTTCATCGTTGTCTACCTGCACATGTTCCGGGCGCTGCTCTACGGCTCTTACAAGGCGCCGCGAGAACTCCTCTGGCTGATCGGAGTGCTCATCTACCTCTGTCTCATGGCGGAGGCGTTCTTCGGCTACCTGCTGCCCTGGGGGCAGATGTCCTACTGGGGGGCGCAGGTGATCATCTCGTTGTTCGGCGCGTTGCCGTTCGGCGTCGGCGAGGCTCTGGCGCTGTGGATCCGGGGAGATTACGTCGTCTCGGACGCCACGCTGAACCGGTTCTTCTCGTTGCATGTGGTCGGGATCCCGCTGGTGCTCCTGGGGCTGATCGCCGCTCACATCATCGCCCTGCACGAGGTCGGCTCGAACAACCCGGACGGGGTGGAGATCAAGAAGCACAAGGACGCGAACGGCATCCCGATGGACGGAATTCCGTTCCACCCCTACTACACGGTCAAGGATCTCTGGGGGATAGGCGTCTTCCTGGTGCTCTTCGCGATCGTGGTCTTCTACGCGCCGGAGTTCGGCGGGTGGTTCCTCGAAAGTGCGAACTTCGTGCCCGCCAATTCGCTGCAGACGCCCGAGCACATCCTGCCGGTGTGGTACTTCACCCCGTACTACGCGATCCTGCGGGCCATCCCCGACAAGCTCACCGGCGTGATCGCGATGTTCGCGGCGGTGCTGGTCTTCTTCGTCGTCCCGTGGCTCGATCGGCACCCGGTGAAGTCGGTGCGCTACCGCTCGAAGCTGTTCAGGCTGTTGCTGATCGTCTTCGCAGTGACGTTCCTCGTGCTCGGCTGGCTCGGTGTGGAGGCGCCCACGCCCGGCAAATCCGAGCTTGGTCTGCGCCTCGGTGAGCTGTACTTCGCATTCTTCCTCATGCTCTGGGTCTACTCGAAGGAACGCACGGCCGCATTCAGCTACGGGCTGTTCCTCGCGCTGGTGGTCCTGTTGATGATCTTCGACTCGATCCGCTACGACGAATCGAAGCAGGCGCTGATGATGTGGAGTGCACTGCTGCCGCTGGGGTACTTCATCGTGTTCCTGCTGTTGCCGGTGCATACGCGCCTCAACGAATCGCATGCCGTGCCCGAGAGGGTGACCTCGTGAAGCGCATCGCGACGATCCTCCTGTTCTCGGTCTGGGCGCCGACGGGCTGGAGCGCGGGCAGCGCTATCGATCTTCTCGACGCGAAAGTCAATCTCGAAGACACCGCATCGCTGCAGCGCGGCGCCGGGCTTTACGTGAACTACTGCCTGGGGTGCCATGCGCTGTCCTTCATGCGATATGACCGCATGGGACGCGACCTCGGTCTGACCAACGATCAGGTCAGTGAGAATCTGCTGTTTGCGGCCGACAAGGTAACCGCGCCCATGGATATCTCGATGCGTCCGGAGGCTGCCCGCAACTGGTTCGGGGTTACGCCGCCGGACCTCTCCGTGATTTCTCGTTCGCGAGGTCCCGACTGGCTCTATTCGTACTTGACGACATTCCATGCAGACCCGAATCCCTCACGGCCGTTCGGAGTCAACAACGTCGTGTTTTCGGATGTCGCCATGCCGCATGTCCTCGCTCCGCTGCAGGGCCGGCAGGAGTACGTGCGGGGAGAGGTGCCGGCGGATGCGCGGGAAGTGCATGCGCTCGGCCTCGCCGTGAACGGCGGCGACATCCTCGTTCAAAAGAGCGCGACGATGTCGGACGGGAGCCATGTGCCGGTGGTAGACCGGTTGACGGTGACCGAGCCTGGCGAGTTGCGCCCGGGCGAGTACCGCAAGGCGATGCGGGACCTCGTGAATTTCCTCGTCTACGTCGGTGAGCCGTCGCGCCTCGACCGGCAAGCCATGGGGTTCTGGGTTGTGCTGTTCCTGATCGTGCTCGCGCTGATTTTTCGGGCGCTCTACAAGGAATACTGGAGAGATGTCCATTGACGCGGATGATTCATGAAGGATCTTGACTCTGCTCTGCTGGCCAATCGTCGCTCGGTCATGTCGCTGTACTCCGACCCGACGGATCCGTCGAGTCACGCGGTGCGTTTCGTCCTGGCCGAGAAGGCGATCAACGTTGAAATCCACCATGTGACGATAGACAACAAGCCGGAGGACCTGAACGATCTGAATCCGTACAGCGCAATCCTCACCCTTGTTGATCGCGATCTGGTCCTGTACGAACCTCAGATCATCATGGAGTACCTCGACGAGCGTTTTCCGCATCCTCCCCTGATGCCCGTCGACCCGGTGGCACGAGCCAGCAACCGGTTGTATCGCTATCGCGTGCAGCGCGACTTCTACGCCCTCGTCGATGATGTGGAGAACGGCGACAAGGGCGTAGCGAGCGCCGCCAGGAAATGCCTGCGGGATCACCTGTCCACCCTCGCGCCGATCTTCGCGCAGAAAACCTATTTCATGTCCGACGACTATTCGCTCGTCGACTGCTATCTTGCCCCGATTCTGTGGCGGCTACCCGCTTACGGAGTGCGCCTTCCCGCGCAAGCGAAGGCGCTGCAGAAGTTCGCGGACCGGATCTTCGAGCGCGAGGCGTTCGCGCAAAGCCTCACCGAGGCGGAGCACGAACTCCGAAGCGGTTGAGCCCGCTACTCATGACCACGGAAGCGCCGGTGATGACGTCGAGCCGTCCGTATCTGCTACGGGCCGTGCACGAGTGGATCACCGACAACGGCCTGACTCCACAGATTGTCGTCGATGCGCAGCTTGACGAGGTCCGGGTTCCGGGCGCGTACATTCGGGAAGGGAGGATCGTGCTCAACATCTCCCCCACCGCGGTTCGAGATCTGGCCCTCGGCAACGAGTGGGTGGAATTCAGCGCCCGCTTCGGCGGTACTCCCTTCGATGTGGCCGTGCCAGTGCACGCGGTGCTTGCGATCGTGGCCCGCGAAAACGGCACGGGAATGTCGTTCCCCGAATCGCAGAGCGACCGCCGCCCGCCGCCGCAGACGCAGAAGAGACCCAATCTGAGGATCGTCAAGTGACTTGGCCCGCTCCTCCGCGTCACTCGATGTATTCGATGACCTTCACGACGCGCTGAACTCCTGGCACGCGTCGCACCGTCTCCGTTGCCCCATCGGCCTCGTGTTGTTTCAGAAGGCCCATGAGGTAGACGATTCCCCGCTCGGTAACCACCTTGACCCGCGTCGCTTCGAGTCCTTTTTCCCCCAGCAACGCGAGTTTCACCCGACCGGTCACCAGCGTATCGCTGGTACGCGCCACGAGCGTGCTTGGCGCCTGAAGCGCGATCTCGTTCTGCACGGCCCGGACACCCGGCGTACCTCGAGTGATCTCCACAATGCGATCGCGCAGCGACTTTCCGGGAGCTTCGCCGGTCAGCAGCACTAGGCCGTTGAAACTCGTGGCGTTGATGTGGATCTGACTTGCCATGGCTTTGTCTTTCCGTATCGCGGCGCGCACCTTCAGCTCGATGTATCCGTCGTCGACAAGGTTGCCGGGTGTGCGCCGCTCCTGGGCGACTACCCCGCCGACCGCTGCTCCGGTCGCCGCCACACCGATGCAGCCCGGGAGCGTCGCGACGCAGATCAGCGAGACCACAAGTGCAGCGGCAGTCGTCTTGCGGGATTTCATGATTCCGGTCCTCCGGGTTCGAGCTCTGTGCTGCCGCGCGACGCGCTTCGGGCTGGTGGCTCGACAATTCTCCACCGACGATTCAACACCGACGACTCAACGCTGATTGATCAATGGCTCGCACCGGGATCCGCGCATCTGTGCTGATGGAGCACCTGGATCCATCAATTCGACGGCCGGTTCGATGGCCAATTCGAGAGCGTCAGTCCATCAGGTATCGAATGCGTCGTGAACCCAGTCGATCGTGGTGTGCAGAGGTGGCCCGTCGATGGCTACCACGTCGAACCTGCACGGCCGATCATCGCCGATTCGGTGCATCATGAGGTAGTGCTCTGCTGCCGCGACGAGACGCGCCCGCTTGGTGGCACTCACGCTTTCCACTCCCCCGCCGAATGTCCGACTCGATCTCCGCCGCACCTCGACGAATACCAGAGTATCGGCGTCACGCATCACGAGATCGATCTCGCCACGCCGGCACCGGTAGTTCCGCGTGACGGGCAGAAGGCCATGCCGGGAGAGAAATTTCTCGGCCAGCGCTTCGGCGTCGTGCCCGATCGTGGCGGGCCTATCGGATCGGCGATGGCTTCGATCGACCAACGTTCACGCCTTCCGGTTCCCGGGGCACGGGAATCCCGTCGACGAATCGCGCCCACGTGAGCCTGCGCGAGATTCGGTGATTGGCGGCCATGGCCAGTCGACCGGTGCGGCCATCGACGCTCGCGAGCCGTTCGTCGGTGAGACGCCACAACCTTGTCGCGAGTCGGTACGCGTCGGCGCCAAAGGCGTACAGCCGCCGCAGGGTCAGGTCGCCCCCGCCGAGCGCGGTCTCGATCTGTTCTCTCAGGCGGCGATCACTTTCGGTCGGTGCGGCCAGCCAGGGCATGTCACCGAATACCACGCCGTCGAGGTCGCGGTCGTTGGCCGGGTCAGGCACGCCGGACCACACGTGCGAGGTGGCATGGACCGGCAGGTCCGCGCCGTGGTGGAACGCAAGGTGCGGCATGAGCTGTCGGGCGTCGGCGGGGAATGCGGCCATGAACACGATGTCGATGTCCTGTCGGCGGCGTGGCTCGAATTCCAGCTTGCGTCCGACGATACGTCCCAGTTCGCGCGCGCGCTCACGGCTGCCGAGGATCCCGAGTGCCCCTGCGGCCACCTGGCCGGTGTCGGTGGCGTCGCGGGCCAGCACACGGCCATCAAGCAGGGTTCCGCCGAGCCGCTCCCATTCGTCGACGAAGGCGCGGTAGACCCGCGTTCCCCACGGCCCTTCACGGGCGAACGCAACTGCCTTGGAGTGCCCGCCGATCCACGCGCGCTCGGCGACCTGGCGCGCTTCCGCTTCGGGAAGCAGTGTGAAGTGGTAGAGCGCCGGCACGGTGCGATCGGGTCCGCAGCGATCATCTGGTTCGTCTTCGGAGGCGGGAAGGTCGTCGATCTCGTTCAGCGCCAGGGTGGTGACGAGGGGGGTGTCGCCGCACGCCAACGAGGTGACCGACCCGCGACGAAGTGGACCCACGACGAAGTCCGCGCCCGCTTCGACCGCGCGCGTGTAGACGACATCGATCGCTTCGAACGACGTGTCGTGCACCGCGATGGCCGGCCGCTGCACATTGGCCGCATCCGCATACCAGGCGGCCAGAAAACCGTCCCGGGTCGCGTCGGCCGCGTCGGCGAAGTCACCGTGAAAGGGCAGCAGCAGCGCAATCCGTGTCGGTCGGCGGACGCTCGTGCGCAGCGCCGCGAGCATCGCGGTCACGATTTCGGCGTTTGCCGGGTGGTCGGGGAACTCCCCCCGCCAGCGAGACAGCGTGCGCCCGAGTGCGACGGGAGTCGACCGATGCTCATCGAGCACCTCGGCAAGTCGAAGCCAACCGATCAGCGGGCCGGTCGCGACCGCCAGTGCCCGTTCCCGTTCGGTGCGATCCGTATGGATCAGCGCCTCCCACAGAGCACTGTGGTTCGCGGCCCGCCGGGTCGCGCCGGAGAGCGCGGCATCGAGCCTGACGCGCGCCTGCGCCGCGTCCATGAGCCGTCCGGTGTCCTCGTACGCACGCGCCCGGAGCAGATGGAGCTTCGCGACGGATTCCGGCCCGAACCGCTCGGCGGGGAACGCCGACAGCAGCTCGATGGTTCGGTCCGGTTCACGCTGCCGCAGTGCCAGATCCGCCGCCAGGAGATTGCGCCGGGGCGCCAGATCTTCGGCGAGAGTCTGTTCGGAGAGCTCGTCGAGCAGGGCGGATGCATCGTCCGTTCGCCCGATCTCCAGAAGGAGCGCGACCGCCCTCAGCATCAGGTCGTGGGCGAGCGCTCCTTCGGTGTCGCGCGCCAGCGCCACGTATTCGCGCGCCGCTTCCCCGTAGTGGCCGTCCTCGACGAGGCGGAGGGCCGCGGCCTCGCTCACCACGGCCTCGTCCGTCTCGCGTGGCTGCTGCGTGCCGCACGCCACGAGCACGCCGAGGGATATCGTGACGAGAAGAATGGACTTCATCGGACGGTTCGGCTCGCGCGGGTGTCCGCTCTCCGCGAATTCGCGATCTGTGGGAAAACGCCGGCTCTCCGGACGGCTACGCTACACTGCGCCATCGCTCGCGGTGGAGACTCCGGACGTGACGGCGCGCGGGACGCACGGTGCACTCTACGTAGTGGCGACCCCGATCGGCAACCTCGACGATCTGTCGGCGCGCGCATGCACGGTGCTGCGCGAGGTCGACGCGGTGCTCGCGGAGGATACCCGGCGGACGAGGAAGCTGTTCGATCGTCATGCCATCGCGACGCCGGCCCGAGCCTTTCACGAACACAACGAACGCCTGGAGACGCCGCGAATTCTCTCCCGGCTGCAGCAGGGAGAGCGCCTCGCTCTCGTGTGCGACTCGGGGACGCCACTGGTGAGCGATCCGGGATTCGTGCTGGTGCGCGAAGCACGTGCGCATCACGTTCCCGTGCACTGCGTTCCGGGCCCGAGCGCGGTCACCGCGGCGCTCAGCGTGTCCGGACTTCCCACCGACCGGTTCGCCTTCGAGGGGTTCCTCCCGGCCCGCCGCGCGCGGCGGCTGAACGTGTTGGGCGCATTGGCGGGGGAGAAGAGGACCATGGTGTTCTACGAGGCGCCACACCGAATCGTGGACGCTCTGGCCGATCTGTGCGCGGTGTTCGGCAGCGATCGCGAGGCGGCAGTCGCCCGCGAGCTCACCAAGCGGTTCGAGTCTGTCGCCACGGGACGCCTCGACGAACTGCTGGATCGGAGCCGCACCGGCGCCATCCCGGCCAAGGGCGAGATCGTGGTGGTCGTGCGCGGTTGCGGGACCGGGACGGCCGATGGGGACATGGCGGATTCGATCCTCCGGGCGATGCTCGACGAAGGGGTCACGGTGCGGCAGACGGCGGCGGCCGTGGCGCGGTTGACCGGTGGGTCGCGGAACGTGCTGTATCGCCGGGCGCTGGAGCTGGCGGCGGCTCGGCCAGAGTCGTGTGCCGGGACGTGTGCTTGAAACACGACGCTCGCGTGTCACACTGTGTCCGGCGGGAGTCGACCGGGCAGTCGCCGCCTCCACACGGGGCGGAGGAAAGTCCGGGCTCCGAAGGGCAGGGTGCCAGGTAACGCCTGGGGGGCGTGAGCCCACGGAAAGTGCCACAGAAAACAGACCGCCTCGTGTTCGCGCGGCTGCGGCTTGCGCAGTAGGTCGCGAGGTAAGGGTGAAAAGGTGCGGTAAGAGCGCACCGCGCCGGTGGTGACACCGGTGGCAGGGTAAACCCCACCCGGAGCAAGACCAAATAGAGGAGCGCGTCGCCAATCGGCGACGAGGCGTGGCCCGCGCCGCTCCCGGGTAGGTCGCTACAGGCGTGCGGTGACGTACGTCGCAGATGAATGACTGCCTTCGACAGAACCCGGCTTACAGGTCGGCTCCCGCTTCCTTCACACCCCTTGAGCAGCGCCGGCATTCGAACGGCGCCACGCCCGGAGCACGCGGCCCGTTGAGCCGGGGTTTCGAGGCAGGCTCTCGGATCCGTTCCTTTCGCCGACTCCTTCTCCGCTCAAGGATGCCCGATCGTGTCGGCCGATCTTTCGTGGCTCCGGGGCGCGTGTCGGCAGTGGCGCAAGGCCCCATACCGATGGCGAATAAGGTGCGGATCGAATCACAAGATGTAGGGTTGAGCGCGGGTCTTTAGGGGAGGCTGGTCACCATATCTTGTGGCTTTTTCACCTCCGGCTGCCGTGGATCCAATCCCCTGAATGTGGGGCGAAAATGCCTGTAAAACTATTGATTTGTTACCTATATGGGGTAAAGTGGAACGTAGTGGAATAGCCTCTCCACGGAAACCCGAGCTGAGTTTCATGTTTCTCGGCAACTACCTGCTCACTCTGGACGAAAAGGGCCGGCTCGCGGTGCCGAGGAAGTATCGCCCCTGGCTCTGTCCGGAAGGCTCCAGTCCGAAGCCTCGGGTGATCGCGACGAAGAATCCGAATGCGCACTGTCTGGTCGTGTATCCCCTGAAGGAGTGGGAGAGCCTGGCCGACGACATGGCACAGCACCCCGGTCTGAAGCCGGGAGCCGGGAGAGAAGCGGCAAGGGAGGCGGAAGAGCTGGAGCGTGAGCTCTTCGGCAAGGCCGAAGACTGCACCATCGACTCGCAGGGGCGGGTGCTCGTTCCGCCGCATCTCCGACGAGACGCCGATCTCAAGAGGCACGTGAGAGTCATCGGTCGAAGCAGGGTGTTCGAGCTGTGGGACGAGAGGACATGGAGTCGGCACCGAACGGCCGATGGGGAGGGCGAGGAGGGGGCTGTCGACAGAGAGGTATCCGACTCGGCCGTATCGAAGGCGCATTGAGCTGATCGCCGGAGGCAGGGAAAGGGTTCGGCGATGGAGTAGAGGGCATGGGACCTACCGGTGGGGTGGCTGCGCAACGATGGGTTCGGGCGATCGATCGCGGGGGTTCGGGATGACTCCGGGCGCCGTGGAATGCGCGCCGACCGCGGAACGCCCCGGGCGCATTTTCACGGGACCGGTCTCCGGGCGCGACGCGTCGTGCTCCGGCCGCCGGCACGGGCCGGTGCGGCACACCACGGGCGGTCATGGGCCGGAGCACGTTCCGGTCATGCTCGACGAAGTCGTCGAGGCGGTCGCGCCGCGTTCCGGCGGGATCTACGTCGACTGCACGTTCGGTCGTGGCGGACACTCTCGGGCGGTACTCGCCCGCATCGGTTCCGAGGGCCGGGTGCTGGCGATGGATCGGGATCCGCAGGCGGTCGCTGTCGCCCGCGAGCTCGCCCGCTGCGACCCGCGGCTCACGGCTGTACATGCCCGCTTCGGCACCGTCGCGGAGGTTGTGGACGCCGCCGGGCTTGCGGGGCGGGTTGACGCGGTGCTCATCGACCTCGGGGTCTCCTCTCCTCAACTCGTCCAGCCGGAGCGCGGGTTCAGTTTCCTGGGCGATGGTCCGCTGGACATGCGAATGGATCCGGGCGTCGGTGTGACCGCGGCCCAATGGCTCGCGAGCGCTTCGGAGCGGGAGATCGCGCGGGTGTTGCGCGATTTCGGCGAAGAGCGTGCAGCGCGGCGCATCGCCCGGGCGGTGGTGGCCGAGCGCACTCGCGGCGCTCCGATCGCGACCACCGGGCGGCTGGCGGCCGTCGTCGCGGGCGTCGTGCGCGGCGGCGGGCCGCGCACCCGATTGCACCCCGCCACTCGCACCTTCCAGGCCATCCGGATGCATGTCAATGACGAGCCGGGCGATCTCGAGCGCGGGCTCGCGGCGATGCCGGAGGTGCTTGCTCCGGGCGGGCGGCTCGTCGTGCTCAGCTTCCATTCCATCGAGGACCGCATGGTCAAGCGGTTCATGCGGGGCGACGGCACGGTCCCCGTTCTCCCACGCGGCCTTCCGGTCACCCATAGCGCCCGCCCTTGCGGCCCCATGACCCCCATCATGCCGTCCCGGCGACCGGGTGCGAACGAGGTCGCAACCAATCCTCGGGCTCGCAGCGCGGTGCTGCGGGTAGCCGAGCGGAGCCGGTAATGCGAGCTGCGATCGCCGTCTCCGTCCTTCTGGTCGCAGTGGTCGCGAGCGCGGTGGCAGTCGTGCAGACGCACCATGTGCGGCGGAGCCTGATCGTCGAACTCGACGAGGCCGAAGCTCAGCGGGATCGGCTCCAGGTCGAATGGGGTCGGCTCCAGATCGAGCAGAGCACATGGGCCGCGAGCGATCGAATCGAAAGGATCGCCTCGCAGAAGCTGAACCTCCACCTGTCGCGCGCCGGCGCAACCGTGCTCGTCGCCGCCGAGTGAGGGGGTCGAATGATGCACAGTCCATCATTGGGCCAGGCAATCGCCAGGACGTTCCCGCATCGGCGACGTATCGTCGCGATGTGCGTCGTCGCGTTGGCGGCCGGGCTGATCTGGCGCGTCGTCGATCTTCAGCTCAACCACAACGCGTTCCTCACCGAGGAGGGTGACGCCCGCCATCTGCGCATCGAGAAGATCCCCGCCCATCGCGGAATGCTCCTTGATCGCAATGGCGAGCCGCTCGCAGTCAGCACTCCGCTCGCGTCGGTGTGGGTGAACCCCAGGAAGCTCGAAGCTTCCCGTCCGAAGTGGCCGGAGCTCGAGGCTGCGCTCACCCTCGAACCGGGTCTCCTCGAGCAGATGACGGAGGCCCGTGGTGAGCGGGAGTTCGTCTACCTGCGCCGCCACGTCGAGCCCTCTGTCGCCGAAGCCGTCGACGCGCTGGAAATGCAGGGGGTACATCTGAAGCCCGAGTACCGTCGCTACTACCCGATGGGGGCGGCGGCCAGCCATGTCCTCGGATTTACCGGCATCGACGACACCGGCCAGGAGGGACTCGAGCTCGCGTTCGAGGAGACCCTGTCCGGCGAGGGCGGCGCGAGAAGGGTCGTCAAGGACCGTCTCGGCAGGATCGTGGAAAACCTGGAGCGCTTGAGGCCCGCACGGCCGGGAAGCGACATCGTCCTGAGCATCGACCGGCGGATCCAGTCGCTCACCTGGCGGGCGCTGAGGCAGGGGGTGCGGCTCCACCGGGCTCGCGCCGGCTCCGCAGTGGTGATGGACGTGCGTACCGGCGAGGTGCTGGCAATCGCCAATCTGCCTTCGTTCAACCCGAACGATCGGGGCGATCGGTCGAGCGGGCGTTTCCGCAACCGCGCCCTCACCGATCTGCTGGAGCCGGGCTCCACCATCAAGCCCTTCACGGTCGCCGCGGCACTTCAGGCGGGGATCGTCCGTCCGGACACGATCCTCGACACGCGGCCCGGTTTCCTGAAGGTCGGCCGGCACACCGTGTGGGATATCCGCAACTATGGCGTCATCGATGTCAGGAAGGTCATCAAGAAGTCGAGCAACGTGGGGGCCGGAAAGCTCGCGCTGGAACTCGATCCCGCCCGCCTCTGGGAGATGTTCCACCGGGTCGGGTTCGGGAGCCTGACCGGCAGCGGCTTTCCCGGAGAGCGGGAAGGCACGCTGACCGACTCCATCGACTGGGGCGAGATTCACCGGGTCACCCTGTCGTACGGGTACGGACTCGCCGCCACCCCGCTGCAGATCGCCCGCGCCTACGCGGCGTTCGGCAACGGCGGCGCGCTGCCGGACGTGAGCTTCGTCAGAGCCGATGGGGCGCCGGTCACTTCACAGGCGATGCCCGCCCCCGTCGCCGCCGAGCTCCTGGAGATGCTGGAACTGGTGATCGAGCCGGGCGGCACCGGAAGCCGCGCGCAGGTGGCCGGCTATCGCGTGGGTGGCAAGACGGGCACGACCAAGAAGTCGGAAGCGGGCGGCTACAGCGAGAATCGCTATCACTCGGCGTTCGCCGGTCTGGCGCCGATGAGCGATCCGAGACTCTCGGTGGTGGTGGTCATCGACGAGCCCGGGGGCGACGCGTATTACGGTGGAGCGGTTGCGGCCCCGGTGTTCTCCGAAATCGTGGACGGGGCGTTGCGCATTCTCGGCATCGCTCCCGATGACCCGGAGACGATCCGAAGTCCCGCGATCAGCATCGCCGCCGCGGCGTCGCAGCCGGCGGTGGAGAGGACCCCATGACCGTGCCGGCCCGCGAAGCCTCGTCCGGTCCGAGTCTGGGCGCGCTCCTGGAGGATTACGCGTCGATCCCCTCCGGACTCGACAGGATCGTCACCGCCGTGTGCGACGACAGTCGCGTCGTCACCCCCGGAGCGGTGTTCTTCGCCCGTCGGGGCCTTCGGGCGGACGGCTGCCGGTTCGCCGCCCGCGCGGTTGCTGGCGGCGCCGTGGCGGTCGTCACCGAGGATGCACCGGCCCCGGTGCGTCTCGATGGCGGGGCGGTGGTCGTCACCGTGTCCGATATCGCCGGTGCGCTCGGGCAGGCCGCGTCGCGTTTCTTCGCGGATCCGTCGCGGCACCTCTCCGTCGCGGCGGTAACCGGAACCAACGGAAAGACGAGCGTCACGCATCTCGCGGCCCGGGCCTGCGGCGAAGAACGGTCCGCGGTGATGGGCACGCTGGGCGCCGGCCCTCTGGGACGGCTCGAAGCGGTGGCTCTCACCACCCCGGGTCCGATCGAGATTCATCGCCGGCTCGCGCAGATGCGCGACGCCGGCGTCGACATGCTCGCCATGGAAGTCTCGTCACATGCCCTCGACCAGCGCCGCATCGAGGGGGTTCGCGTCGATACTGCGGTATTCACCAACCTCGGGCGCGATCACCTCGACTACCACCGGGACAGGGATGCCTATGCGCGTGCGAAGGCGTCCCTGTTCGAGGTGCCGGATCTCGTCCACGCGGTGATCAACGTCGATGATCGATTCGGGCGCGAACTCATCGGCACCATGACGGCCGGTATCGAATCCGTCGAACTGACGCTCGCCGGGGCGCGCCCCGCGACAGCCACCGCCCCGATCGTGACGGGCCGCATCGTCGCGGAACAACCGGGGCTTTCGCTGCACGTCGCAACGCCCTGGGGGAGCGGAACGCTGGAGACCTGTCTTCTCGGTCGCTTCAACGCATACAACCTGCTGGCAGCGGCCGCGGTCGCGTGCCTGCACGGGCACGGGCTCGACGCGGTGCTCCGGCGGCTTGAGGGCGTGGAGCCGCTCGCGGGTCGGATGCAGTGTCTGGGCGGCGGCTCAAGTCCTCTCGTCGTGGTCGACTACTCCCATACCCCGGACGCGTTGCGCAACGCACTGGCCGCACTCCGGCCGCGGTGCCGAGGGACGCTGTGGTGCGTGTTCGGTTGCGGTGGCGAGCGGGACCGGGGCAAGCGGCCCCAGATGGCGCAGGCGGCGGAGCAGGGGGCCGACCGGGTCATCGTCACCGACGACAATCCCCGCGGCGAGAACGCAGACGCGATCGTCGCCGATATCCTGGAAGGATTCGCCCGACCGGGCGCGGTACATATCGAGCGGGATCGCGCCCGGGCGATCCACGATGCGGTGACCGCAGCGCACCCCCGCGACGTGGTCCTGCTCGCCGGCAAGGGGCATGAGACCACCCAGGAGCGCGAGGGCGTCAGGCTGCCGTTCAGTGACGTGGCGTCGGCGCGGCATGCGCTGGGGGTCCGAGGGTGATCCGCATGCGTCTCGGCGAGGCGGCCGCCACCCTCGGGCTCCGTGCCACGGGGGAGGATGTGGCGTTTGGCGGCGTCAGCACCGATTCGCGCACCACGCCGGCGGGAGCGCTGTTTGTGGCGGTGCGCGGACCGAGATTCGACGGGCACGACTTCGTCGGTGCGGCGGCGATGCGCGGCGCGGCGGCGGCACTCGTCGAACGCGCGCCGGACGCATCGACGACGATACCGTTCATTCTTGCGCGTGATTCCGTGCGCGCCCTGGGCGAGCTTGCCGCAGCATGGAGAAGCCGCTGGCGCGACCTCGTCTTGGTCGGCATCACCGGCAGCAATGGCAAGACGACGGTCAAGGAGATGGTGGCCGCGATCCTCGGGACTCTGGGCCCGGTCCTGGCGACTCGCGGCAACCTCAACAACGAGATTGGTGTCCCGCTCACGCTCTGCTGCATCAATGCCGGGCATCGCAGCGCGGTGGTCGAGCTCGGGGCGAACCACCGGGGCGAGATCGCGTCGCTTACCGCGCTCGCCCGTCCGTCGGTGGGGGTGATCACGCAGTGCGCGCCCGCGCATCTGGAGGGGTTCGGGAGCATTGAAGGCGTCGCTCGCGCGAAGGGGGAGCTGTTCGAGGGTCTGCCCGAAGGCGCGGTGGCGGTCATCAATACCGATGACCCCTGGGCGGATCTGTGGCGCGGGCTGGTGGGGTCGCGCCGCTGTATTTCGTTCGGCGCCGGCGCGGCCGCGGACGTGCGGGTGCGCGCGCGTTCCGACGCGGGGCGAACGCATGTCTCGCTCGATACCCCGGTGGGGAGCGTGGAGATCGACCTCGCTCTGGCCGGCACTCACAACGCGCTCAACGCGGGTGCGGCGGCGGCGGCGGCGATTGCCGCCGGTGCAGGCCTGGACGCGATCCGCGAGGGGCTTGCCTCGGTGCGGCCGGCGAAGGGGCGTCTGGAGTCGAAGCGCGGTCTCCGGAGCGCGGAGATCATCGACGACACCTACAACGCCAACCCCGCCTCGCTCCTGGCCGGACTCCAAGTCCTCGGCGCGAAGCCTGCGCCGCGGTGGCTGGTGCTCGGCGACATGGCGGAGCTCGGCTCCGACGGCGCGAGCCTGCACGCGCAAGCGGGGCGCGACGCGCGGCGCCATGGCGTGGAACGCCTGCTTGCCGTCGGGGCGCTGAGCACCGAGACCGTGCGCACGTTCGGCGCCGGCGCGACCCATTTCCCGCACTGCGCCGCGCTGACGGACCGGCTCCGCCACGAACTGCCGGACGGCGCGACGGTGCTGGTCAAGGGGTCGCGCTCGATGGCGATGGAGCGCGTGGTCGAGGCCATCGCGCGAGAGGCGGGCTGATGCTGCTCTCCCTGACCGAATGGCTGGCCTCGACGCACAGCGGCTTCAGTGTCTTCCAGTACCTCACGCTGCGCGGGATTCTGGGAGCCCTGACCGCACTCGCGATTTCTCTCATCATGGGTCCGTTCCTGATTCGTCGGCTCACCCGATCCCACATCGGCCAGACCGTGCGCGACGACGGACCACAGTCCCACCTCGCCAAGACCGGCACGCCGACGATGGGCGGAGCGCTCATTCTGGTTGCGGTGGCCGCCAGCACCTTGCTGTGGGCCGATCTGGGCAATCGATTCGTGTGGGTAGTGCTGCTGGTCACCCTCCTGTTCGGGGCGATCGGGTGGGTCGATGATTACCGAAAGCTGGTACGCGGTGATCCCGGAGGGCTGCCGGCGCGGCAGAAGTACTTCTGGCAGTCCGCGGTCGGCCTCGGATGTGCCGTCTTTGTCTACCACACCGCCCAGCTTCCCGTCGAAACCCAGCTCATCGTCCCGTTCTTCAAGAACTTCGTGCTCGATCTGGGCTGGGGATACATGGTGCTCGCGTACTTCGTCATCGTCGGTTCCAGCAACGCGGTCAACCTCACGGACGGACTCGACGGACTCGCCATCCTTCCCACCGTGATGGTCGCCGGCGCGCTCGGGATCTTCGCGTACGTGACCGGTCACGCGAACTTCTCGGGCTACCTCGGATTTCCCCACATCCCCGGTGTCGGCGAAATCGTCGTCCTGTGCGGATCGATCGTGGGGGCCGGGCTCGGCTTCCTCTGGTTCAACACCTACCCCGCGCAGGTCTTCATGGGCGATGTCGGCGCTCTCGCGCTCGGGGCCGCGCTGGGGATCGTCGCGGTCCTTGTCCGTCAGGAGCTCGTGCTGCTGATCATGGGCGGCGTGTTCGTGATGGAGACGGTGTCGGTCATCCTCCAGGTCGCGTCGTTCAAGCTGACCGGGAAAAGGATTTTTCGCATGGCGCCGCTGCACCACCACTTCGAACTGAAGGGTTGGCCCGAGCCGCGGGTGATCGTCCGGTTCTGGGTCATCACCGTGGTGCTCGTCCTGGTCGGGCTGTCGAGTCTCAAGATTCGGTGATGGCGGCATGAATGCGTACCACACCATCGACACCGGCCCCTCCGACCGGGCGCGCGCCGGGTCGCCGGCCGGACACGTACTGGTGGTCGGACTGGGAGCGACCGGGCTGTCGTGCGTGCGCCACCTCGCCCGCCCCGGTCGCCCGGATGGCGCGAGCGATCCGGGGCGGAGGATCGTCGCGGTGGATTCGCGTCGGCATCCGCCATGTCGGGCTGAGGTCGAATCGGAATTCCCCGAGGTCGAGATCCGCTGCGGTGACTTCGAAGCGCCAGCGTTCGACACCGCGGCCGAGATCGTCGTGAGTCCCGGTGTATCGGTACGGGAGCCCGCATTGCAGTCGGCGGCGGCGCACGGCGTTCCAATCGTCGGCGACATCGAGCTGTTCGCGCGCGCGGCCGACGCGCCGGTGGTTGCGATCACCGGTTCGAACGGGAAGAGCACGGTGACGTCGCTGGTCGCGGCCATGGCGCGGAGCGACGGGGTCCGGGTGGGCAGTGGCGGCAACCTCGGTCCGCCGGCGCTCACCCTGCTCGGACGCGGACACGAACTCTACGTTCTCGAGCTTTCGAGCTTCCAGCTCGAGACGACCGGCGCCCTGCGCCCGGTGGCGGCCACGGTGTTGAACGTCAGCGCCGATCACATGGATCGCTACGAGAACCTGGACGCCTATGTCGCGGCGAAAAGCCGCGCGCTCGAAGGCGACACGGTGGTGATTACGAATCTCGATGATCCGCTGGCGGCGCAGCTTGGCGGCGATCGGTGCCGGAGGATCGGATTCAGCGTGAGCCACCGTCCCGGTGCGCACTGGTATGTCGAAGGACATGGGGACACGGCGAGGATCGTGCGGCACGGCGAGCCCGTCATGTTGGTCGGGGCGGTGCCGTTGGCGGGCATGCACAACGTCGCCAACGTGCTCGCCGCGTTCGCTCTGGGCGATGCAATCGGGCTCCGGGTCCGCGCCATGGTGGGTGCGGTGGAAGGGTTCACGGGTTTGCCGCACCGGTGCGAGACGGTCGCCGTGCACCGGGGGATTCGCTGGATCAACGATTCCAAGGGAACGAACGTCGGGGCGGCAGTGGCGGCGATTGAAGGGATCGGGGCGCAGGGACCCGTGGTGCTGATCGCCGGCGGGATTGGCAAGGGAGCGGACTTCGCGCCGCTCGGCGAGCCGGCGGGACGCTACGTGCGCTGCGCGGTGCTCATCGGACGCGATGCTCCCGGTCTGGCGGCGGCCCTCGGGGGGGGTACCGAAGTCAGGCATGCAAAGGACCTGCCGGACGCGGTGGACATCGCGGCGGCAGTCGCCAGCGCTGGTGACAGCGTTCTGTTCTCCCCCGCCTGTGCAAGCTTCGACATGTTCGAGGATTTCGAGGCCCGTGGGGACGCGTTTCGGCGTCTTGTGCCGGGAAGGAGCGCCCGGTGAGCGAGACGCACGGACCACAGGCGTTGCCGCGGGCCCTGGCGGTCGACCGCACGGCGTTCGCCTGGCGTTACGACCTCGCGCTCGTTCTCGTGGTGGCCGCGCTGGTCGGAATCGGCCTGGCCATGGTCGCATCCACGTCCACGTCGATCGCGGCCCGGGCGCATGGCGACCCGCTCCACTACTTCTGGCGCCAGTCGATGCACGTTGCCGTGGCGGCGGCCGCGTTGGTGTTCGCCGCGCGGCTTCCGGTCCGGTTCTGGGAGCGTGCCGCGCCGACCTTGCTGATCGTCGCGGTCGCCCTGCTGGTCCTGGTGCTGGTGCCCGGTATCGGGCGCACGGTCAACGGCGCCACCCGATGGCTCGGGGTCGGCGGGTTCAACATCCAGCCGTCCGAGTTCGCGAAGCTGGCCTTCGTCCTCTGGTTCGCGCGCGAGGTCGTGCGGCGGGCGGAAGCGATTCGGGTCACGCCGATCGGCGCGATCAAGCCGCTGGCAGTGCTGGGGGTGGTTTCCGTGCTGCTGTTGCTGGAACCGGATCACGGCGCGATCTTCGTCCTGTGCGGCACCGTGTTCGCCATGCTGTTCCTGGCGGGGGTTGCCCTGAATCGCTACACGGTCCTGGCGGGCGCGGTCGTGCTTGCGCTGGCGGCCGCGGTCCTTCTCCACAAGGAATATGTGCTCCTTCGGCTCACGTCTTTCATCGACCCCTTCGCCGACCCGTTCGGCAGTGGATTCCAGCTCACCCAGTCGCTGATCGCGATCGGACGGGGAGGGTGGTTCGGAGTGGGGCTGGGCGAAAGCGTGCAGAAGCTGTTCTATCTGCCGGAGGCGCACACCGATTTCCTCTTCGCGGTGCTGGCGGAGGAATTCGGCCTGGTCGGCATGCTGACCATCGTGGGGCTCTATACGTTCGTCGTGCTGCGCGCACTTGCGATCGGCGGCCGGGCCGGGGCCGCGCAGTCGCCGTTCGCGGCGTCCCTGGCATACGGCATCGGGTTGCTGCTCGGGCTGCACGCGTTCGTCAACATCGGGGTGAACATCGGCGCGTTGCCGACCAAGGGCCTCACCCTGCCGTTGATGAGCTACGGCGGTTCGAACCTGCTGGCGAGCGCGGTGGGCATCGGCATCCTGATTCGAATCGACCACGAGCGCAGAACGGCGCGAAGCGAGGCAGCGTCATGACGAGGCTGCTGGTGGTCGCCGCCGGCACCGGCGGGCACGTCTATCCGGCCTTGGCGGTTGCCGAGCGGCTGCGCTCGATGGGGGTCGACGTCTCGTGGCTCGGCACCGCAGTGGGCATCGAATCCCGCCTGGTGCCGGCCGCCGGATTTCCGTTCCACGTCTCGAAGGTGGCGGGGCTGCGCGGGAAGGGGGCCGCGCGGTGGCTGGCCGCGCCACTCCTGCTTCTGCGCTCGGCGCTGCGCTCGGTGGCGGTGCTGGCGCGGGTGCGGCCTCAAGTGGTGCTCGGCATGGGGGGCTACGGCGCCGGACCCGGAGGCCTGGTGGCCCGGATGATCGGGATTCCGCTCGTCATTCACGAGCAGAATGCGGTGCCGGGCCTGACGAACCGGATTCTGGCCCGGTTCGCGACTCGGGTCCTCGAAGCGTTTCCCACGAGCTTCGCTCCGGCAAGGCGTGCGATCCACACCGGCAATCCGGTGCGCGAAGCGCTCGTGCACGCGCCGGCGCCGGGGGCGCGTCTCGCGCGCCGCGAGGATCGTCTCCGGGTGCTGGTGATCGGCGGGAGCCAGGGCGCTCGTGTCCTGAACGAAGTGGTCCCTCGCGCCCTCGCGATCGATTCGCTCGCCACGAGGGTCGTGGTCCGACATCAGTGCGGTCCGGCCCACGTGGACGCGGCCCGCGACGCCTATGCTGCGCTTGGAGTCGACGCGGAGGTGACCGGATACATCGAGGACATGGGCGCCGCCTACGCATGGACCGACGTGGCGGTCTGTCGGGCCGGCGCGATGACCGTGGCGGAGCTCGCGGCGGTCGGTGTCGCTTCCATCCTCGTGCCGTTTCCGTACGCCACCGACGATCACCAGCATCGCAACGCGCGCTGGCTCGCTGATCGCGCCGGTGCACTCCTTCTTCCCGAGGATCGCCTGGACGCGGGATCACTGGCTGCGATCCTCGATGATCTGCACGGGGATCGGGAGCGGGTCGAAGCGATGGCGCGAGCCGCTTATGACACCGCGGTGCGCGACGCAACCCAGCGGGTGGCGGATCACTGTCTGGAGGTGGCCCGTGGTTGAGCGGGCTTTTTACCGGGCACAGCTCGCCGCTCGCCGAACCGCCATGCGGCGCGCGCGCCGCATCCACTTCGTCGGCATCGGCGGGGCGGGAATGGGGGGCATTGCGGAGGTGCTGCACACCGTGGGCCTGGAGGTCACCGGATCCGATCAGGTCGCAGGCGCGATGACCGCACGTCTGCGCGATCTCGGAGTGCATGTGAACATCGGCCATGACCCGGCCCACGTTGCGGACGCCAACGCGGTGGTGGTCTCGGCCGCAATCGGTTCGGACAACCCGGAGGTGGTCGAGGCGCGGCGCCGGCACATCCCGGTGGTGTCGCGCGCGCAGATGCTGGCCGAGCTCATGCGGTTCCGCTACAGCATCGCGGTGGCGGGAGCCCACGGAAAGACCACTACCACGAGCCTCGTGGCCAGCCTGCTTGCCGCCGGGGGACTCGATCCCACGTTCGTCATCGGAGGTCGCCTGCTCGGATCCGGCACGAACGCGAGACTGGGCGCGGGCGACTATCTCGTGGCCGAGGCCGACGAGAGCGATGCCTCGTTCCTGTTGCTTCACCCCATCATGGCCGTGGTCACCAACATCGACGCCGATCACATGTCGACCTATGGGGGGGACTTCGAGCGGCTGCGCGGCGCGTACCTCGAATTTCTCCACCGACTGCCCTTCTACGGGCTTGCGGTGCTCTGCATCGACGATCGACATGTCCGCGAGTCTCTGCCCTCGGTGGCCCGATCGATCGTGACCTACGGGATCGACAACGACGCGGACCTTGTGGCGACCGGGATCGTCGCCGAGGGCCCGCGTACCCGGTTCACGGTCGCTGGAGCGGGTTTCTCCGCTCCGATGGAGCTGACCCTCAATCTCCCCGGCCGCCACAACGTCCTCAATGCGCTCGCGGCAATCGCGGTCGCCCGGGAACTGGAGGTCTCCGAAGCCGACATCGCGCACGCGTTCGAGTCGTTCCAGGGGATCGGCCGGCGCCTCCAGGTGGTCGCGAACTTCGAATACGCAGGAGGGCCGGTCACCGTCATCGACGACTACGCTCATCATCCGCGCGAGATCGAGGCAACGCTGGAAGCGGTGCGGGCGGGCTGGAGCGGGCGCCGGTTGCTGGTGTTCTTCCAGCCCCATCGGTACTCGCGCACCAGAGATCTCATGGACGACTTCGCGGCGGTGCTGTCCGGTCAGGACGTTCTCGTGGTCCTCGAGGTGTATTCGGCCGGCGAGGCGCCGCTTCCCGCCGCCGACGGCCGGGCGCTGTGCCGGGCAATCCGGGCCCGGGGAAGGGTCGAACCCCTGTTCGCGGAGAGAGTTTCGGACATCGAGGCGCTGGCCGCGGACCTGGTGCGCCCCCGAGACGTGGTCCTCACGCTCGGCGCCGGCGACATCGGCTCGGCCCCGGAAGTGATCTGTCGGGCGCTTGCGCCGGCTCGCCTGGAGGCGGTGTCGTGATGATGCAGGTCGGTGCGAGTTCATCCAGAGGCGGACGCGATGGCGCCGGGGCTCCCCCGAGCGTCGACGACGTCGCGTACGGCGTCGCGAATGGCCCGGCGATGGCCGGTCCCGCCGGGACGCTGCGTTACCGTGAATCCCTCGCCCGGCACACCTTGTGGGGGATCGGCGGCCTCGCGGATCGGTATTTCGAGCCGGCCGACATTCACGCACTGGAGACCTTCCTTGCCGGGCTCCCCCAGGACGAGCCCCTGCTGTGGATCGGGCTCGGCAGCAATCTGCTGGTGCGGGATGGCGGGGTGCGCGGCACCGTGATCTCGACCATCCGGTTGCGTGCGGTCGAGCCCCTCGGCCCGACGACGCTCCAGGTGCAAGCCGGCGCCGCCGGCCCCCGCGTGGCCAGGATCGCGGCGCGGCGCGGACTGACCGGATGCGAGTTCCTGGCCGGCATCCCCGGCTCGATGGGGGGGGCGCTCGCAATGAATGCCGGTGCTTTCGGCACGCAGACATGGCCCGCGGTGAGCGAAGTCGAGACCGTCGACGCGACCGGCGAGCGGCGGTGGCGGCCCGCTTCGGACTACCGCTACGGATACCGGCTCGTGGACGGTCCTCGCCACGAGTGGTTCGTGTCCTGCCGTCTCGTGCTCGAACCGGATGTGCAGCGACGGGCCGGAGCCCGTATTCGCCAGTTGCTCGCCGAGCGCGCCGCGGCCCAGCCGACCGGCGCGCGAAGCTGCGGTTCGGTGTTCCGCAACCCGCCCGGCGACTACGCGGGGCGCCTCATCGAGGCCAGCGGACTCAAGGGCCGCCGTATCGGCGGCGCCGTGATCTCCGAAAAGCACGCGAACTTCATCATCAACGACGCGGGTGCCCGGGCGGCAGATGTGGAAGCGCTCATCGCGACGGTGACGGTGGAGGTCGAACGATGCCAGGGCGTACGTCTCGAACCCGAGGTGCGCATCGTCGGAGAACCAGCCAGCGAGGGCGCGGTGCGATGAACACCCTGCCTCGGTCGAGCCTCGCTCCCCGGCGCTTGTCGCAGCCTTCGGCGTTCGGTCGGGTCGCGGTGCTCTACGGCGGGGCGTCGGCCGAGCGCGAGGTGTCGCTGGTGAGCGGCGCCGGGGTGCTCGGGGCGCTGGAACGTCTTGGCGTGGACGCCGATGGTATCGATTGCGGCGATGACGTTCTCGATCGGATCGTGCGGGGCGCTTTCGATCGCATCTTCATCGCCCTGCACGGGCGCGGAGGCGAGGATGGGACGATCCAGGGTGCCCTCGACATGCTGCGGATTCCGTATACCGGAAGTGGCGTGCTCGGGTCGTCGCTGGCGATGGACAAGCATCGCGCGAAGCTCGTATGGCGCGCCTGCGGGATCCCGACCCCCGAGTTCGTCATGCTCGACGGCGAACGGCGGCTTGCCGGTGCCGGCGAAGCGCTCGGCTGGCCGCTGGTCGTGAAGCCCGTGCACGAGGGCTCCACCATCGGGATTTCGAAGGTCCATGACGACGAATCGCTGCACCGGGGCTGGTTCGAGGCATTGCGCTACGACGACCAGGTGATCGCGGAACCGTTCGTGAGCGGCCCCGAGTACACCGCGGCGATTCTGGGCGACACCGAGCTCCCGCTGATTCGGCTCGGGACCCCGAACGAGCTCTACGACTACGAGGCGAAGTACGCCGAAGGCGCCGGGACGCAGTACCACTGCCCATGCGGCCTCGACGAACATGCCGAAGCCGAGTTCAAGCGGCTCGCGAGGTCGGCGTTCGACGTGCTCGGAGCGTCGGGGTGGGGGCGGGTCGACTTCATCTGCGACGGTGCCGGAACCCCCCAGTTCCTCGACGTGAACACTGCGCCCGGCATGACCGGCCACTCCCTAGTGCCGATGGCGGCGCAGGCGGTGGGGATCGGTTATGACGATCTGGTGTGGCGGATTCTGGAGACCAGTCTCCAATGAGCGTCCCGGCCCCCGAGCGCGTCCCGGACGAACGCGTGCTTCCGCGTCCCGTCCCCCGCGTCCGCCGCGCGGTGTCCGTGTTCGCGGTCGTGGTCGCGCTCGGCGTCGCGGTGCCGATCGCCGCCGGTGTCGTCACCTTGCCGGTGCGGTCGGTGCAGATCAGTGGCGAGTTCTTTCGGGTGTCGGAAGCGGATATCGAGCGCGCAGTGGTGCCCCTGCTCGTCTCCGGGCTGCTCCGCGTCGACATCGAGGCGTTGCGGCGCGCCGCGCTTGCGGTGCCCGGCGTGCGCGAGGCGACGGTCCGGCGCGTGTGGCCGGACCGTGTCGAGATCTTCGTGATCGAGCGGGTGGCAATCGCGCGCTGGGCGCGCGGAGGTCTCATCGAAGTCGATGGCACGCACTTCTACCCGATGGCCGGCGACGGGCCCGCCGGAGCGCTGCCGCTGCTCACCGGCCCCGAGGGCTCCGAGCAGCGGGTGCTCGATCTGCACCTCGCGCTCGACCGGATCCTCGTCCCGCTCGGCATGACGTCGGTCGCCACCGAGCTCACCCCGCGGGGCGTGCTGTATGCGACGCTCGAAGGCGGAGCGCGCCTGGTCATGCGGCCCGAGACGGTCGCAAGCGCTGCGAGGACCTGGGCGAAGGTGCTGGCCGGAGTCATGGTCGGACGTCTCCATGAAGTCGAGCGTGTCGATTTCCGCTACCCCGGTGGCTTCGCGGTGCGCATGAGACCGGGCGCCGCCGCGGCCGGGGCGCAGTCATGAAGCGGGCGGACAAGAACCTGATCGTCGGTCTCGACATCGGGACGTCGAAGGTGTCCGCCATTGTCGGCGAGATCGTGGACGGCGCCGGGATCGAGGTCGTCGGGATGGGCATCCACCCCTCGCGCGGACTGAAGAAGGGCGTGGTGGTGAACATCGAGTCCACCGTGCAGTCGATTCGACGCGCGGTGGAGGAGGCGGAACTGATGGCGGGATGCCAGATTCACTCGGTGTTCACCGGCATCGCGGGCAGTCACATCCGCAGCCTGAATTCCCACGGTGTGGTGCCGATCCGCGACCGGGAAGTGGCTCCGGGTGACGTGAGCCGGGTCATCGACGCGGCGCGGACGGTCGCGATCCCGTCGGATCAGCAGATCCTCCACACCATCCCGCAGGAATACGTCATCGACGGCCAGGAAGGGATCAGGGAGCCCACCGGAATGTCGGGGGTGCGCCTGGAGTCGAAGGTCCACATGGTCACCGGAGCGGTCAGCGCGGCGCAGAACATCACCAAGTGCGTGCGTCACTGTGGCCTGGAGGTCGACGACATCATCCTCGAGCAGCTCGCCTCGAGCGAGGCGGTGTTGCTCGACGACGAGAAGGATCTCGGCGTGTGCCTCGTCGACATCGGTGGGGGGACGACCGACATCGCCGTGTTCAGCGATGGCGCGATCCGCCATACCGCCGTCATCCCCGTTGCCGGGGACCATGTCACCAACGACATCGCGGTGGCGTTGCGCACTCCGACGCAGTACGCGGAAGAGATCAAGGTTCGGCACGCGTGCGCGCTCGCGAAGCTGGCGGCGCCGGACGAGACCATCGAGGTTCCGAGCGTGGGCGATCGGCCGCCGCGCCGACTGGCCCGTCAGGTTTTGGGCGAAGTTGTCGAGCCTCGTTACGAAGAGCTGCTCGTCCTGATTCAGGCCGAGCTTCGCCGCAGCGGGTTCGAGGACCTGGTTGCGGCCGGCATGGTGCTGACCGGGGGCAGCTCGAAGATGGAAGGACTGATTGGACTGGCCGAGGAGATCCTGCACATGCCCGTGCGGCTCGGTGTGCCTCACTCGGTCTCCGGGTTGACCGACATGGTTCGAAACCCCATCCACTCCACCGGCGTGGGCCTTTTGCAGTTCGGCCACCGGCACGGTGTCCGCCGGATTTCGGTGGATTCGGACGGCAGGGGGGTCGGAGCGGTCTTCAGGCGCATGAAGAGCTGGTTCGATGGTAGCTATTAGGGCTGGGGGAGGAGCCGGGTCCCGGCGACGTCCCGGTGCATCGTCAGTCACGGTACCCACAAGGAGGGACTGAAATGTTCGAGCTGGTCGAAAACTCAAACAATGCGGTGATACGGGTGATCGGCGTCGGTGGCGGCGGAGGCAACGCCGTCGAGCACATGGTGGCGAACGATGTCGAGGGCGTCGAGTTCGTCTGCGTGAATACCGATGCCCAGGCGCTGAAGAACAACGCCGTGCGCACCGTCCTGCAGCTCGGGACCAACGTCACCAAGGGCCTCGGCGCCGGCGCCAACCCCGAGATTGGCCGCCAGGCGGCTCTGGAGGATCGCGAGCGTCTGGTCGATCTCCTGGAAGGATCCGACATGGTGTTCATTACCGCCGGCATGGGGGGCGGCACCGGCACCGGCGCATCGCCGGTCATCGCGCAGATTGCGCGCGAGATGGGGATCCTGACGGTTGCCGTGGTCACCAGGCCGTTTCCGTTCGAACTCAGGCGTCGGATGACCATCGCGCAGGAAGGGATCACCGAGCTGAGCGAGCATGTCGACTCTCTCATTACCATCCCCAACGAGAAGCTGCTGAGCGTGCTGGGTGAACGAGTCACGCTCAAGGAAGCGTTCGCGGCGGCGAATGATGTCCTGCTCGGAGCCGTGCAGGGAATCGCCGAGCTCATCACCCGTCCCGGGATGATCAACGTCGACTTCGCCGACGTGCGTACGGTGATGTCGGAGAAGGGTCGGGCGATGATGGGAACGGGCCGGGGATCGGGCGAGGATGGAGCCCAGAAGGCGGCCGAGACCGCCATGCGCTGCCCCCTGCTCGAGAACATCAACCTGAGCGGCGCGCGCGGGATTCTCGTCAACATCACCGGGAGTTCGAGTCTCGGCATGCACGAGCTTCACGCGGTCGGCGACTCGATCGGGGAATTCGCCTCGGAGAACGCTTTGGTCGTGATGGGGACTGCGCTCGACGAGTCGGTCGGCGACGAGGTTCGGGTCACCGTGGTCGCGACCGGACTCGGAGACAGTGCGCGGCCGGCGCCCGTTCAGCCGGTGCGACTCGTCCCCGCCGAGCCGGAGCCGGCCCCGGAGCCGGCCCCGGCGCCCGCCCCCGAGAATCCGGCGCTCGGCGGCACCTCGGGAAGCGACTATCGCCGCTACGAGGTGCCGACCATCATCCGCAAGCAACCGGAGCGACAGGAGCACCTGCAGATGTTCGAGGAGGACAGCGACTACCAGAAAATTCCGGTATTCTTGCGCAAGCAACTGGACTGAACGCCCTGTCCAATGCGAAACGGAAACCGCGACCTCGGCGCCCGTTTGTCCGGCGGGTGGCTATTCCGGAGCGGGATTCATGGTGGTGTCGAGCGCTGCAAGGGACTGGTGTCCATTGTGAGCTTCACCCCGTCGCGCATCCCGGCGGAGCGGGATGAGATGCCGAGGCGTTGAGAGGAACTTCGTTGCAATCGAATCGGAAGCGGGAAGGCGGACACGATGATCAGGCAGTGCACGTTGAAGAACGTCATCAGGGCGTCCGGAGTCGGACTCCATAGTGGCCGGAAGGTCTACCTCTCGCTGAGACCCGCTCCGGTGAACAGCGGGATCATCTTCCGCCGCGTCGATCTGGACGATGTGGTGGAGATCAAGGCGTGTCCCGAGAATGTCGGAGACACGACGCTGTCCACCACGCTGAGTCGCGGAGAGGTTTGTGTTTCCACCGTCGAGCACCTGCTCTCGGCGATGGCGGGGCTCGGGATCGACAACGCCTACGTGGACGTGAGCGCTCCGGAAGTGCCGATCATGGACGGCAGCGCGGGCCCGTTCGTCTTCCTGATCCAGTCGGCGGGCATCGAGCAGCAGAACGCACCCAAGCAGTTCATCCGCATCAAGAAGCCGGTCGCGGTGGAGGACGGGAACAAGTGGGCGCGCTTCGAGCCCTTCGAGGGATTCAAGGTCTCGTTCTCCATCGAGTTCGATCACCCCGCCTTTCACCAGAGAGTCAGCCGGGCGACGGTGGACTTCTCCACGACCTCGTTCGTGAAGGAAGTCAGCCGGGCCCGCACCTTCGGATTCATGCGCGACCTGGAGCGCCTTCGCGAGAACAACCTCGCTCTGGGCGGCAACCTGGACAATGCCATCATCGTCGACGAATACCGGGTGCTGAACGAGGACGGATTGCGGTACGAGGACGAGTTCGTCAAGCACAAGGTGCTGGATGCCATCGGCGACCTGTACCTGCTCGGCCACAGCCTCATCGGCTACTTCGACGGCCACAAGTCGGGTCACAAGCTCAACAACAGATTGCTGAAGGCGTTGGTGGCCGATCAGAGCGCGTGGGAGATCGCCACGTTCGACGATCAGGTCGACGTGCCCATCATCTACATGCAGCCGGTCACGGCGGCCTGATTCCGGCCGGCCCCCCCGGCGCAGGCGTCATCGGAGCCGCTTCTCCCAAGCGGCATCCGGTCGGTCGTACGGCTGTCGCCAGCGCCATCACCATCACGAATCATCGATCCCGGGCGTCGTTCCGCCGGCAGTCCCCCCAATCTCGGGAACCGTTCCGCGAACAGTCCCCCTTCGGTGAAATTTCCGGGTCAGCGCTCCGGACGGATCCGGATCTCGAGCCGATCGAGGTCCGTGCGGCCCAGCGAACGGGAGGCGCGCGCGACGATTTGCGGCGCCAGGAACCGCAGGCGCGCGCCGCGGGCCGCAGAGTCGACAATGACGATCAGGGCTCCACCTTCGATCGCTGCGACTCGGAGACTTTCCGCTCCGGGCAGGTCGAGGTAGCCTTTGAGCGATTCCTCGCATCGCCGCAGTTCGTCGGTTCGCCTTGTCAGTGCTCCCAGAACGGACTTGTCCCCGGCGAGGACGGAGCGGATCGTCTTCCACGGACGGGTGGGTTCGGAGCGGGACACCGCAGCAATGGTCCTGGACGCCTTGAGCGGCGTCGATCTTCACAGTTATTGTCCTCTCGTCGCAATTCGTCGTTCACGGGGTCAGTCGCAGGATGATCAGGAATCTTTTCAGCAAGGTCGTCGGCACTCGCAACGACCGACAGTTACGGCGGATGCACCGATCCGTCGAGCGCATCAACGCGCTGGAGCCGGAGATCACCGCACTCGCCGACGCGGACCTGCGTGTGAAGACCGACACGCTCCGCGGCAGGGTCGGACAGGGAGAGTCGCTCGAAGATGTGCTCCCCGAGGCATTCGCGGTGGTGCGCGAGGCAGGCCGCCGCGTGCTCGAAATGCGCCATTTCGATGTCCAGCTCCTCGGTGGTATCACGCTTCATGAAGGCCGGATCGCCGAGATGCGCACCGGAGAGGGCAAGACGCTGGTGGCTACCCTGCCCGCCTACCTGAACGCGTTGACCGGTCGTGCCGTGCACATCGTGACCGTCAACGACTACCTCGCGAGACGCGACGCGCAGTGGATGGGGGCGATCTACGAGTTTCTGGGCATGCGCACGGGCGTCGTCGTGCCGGGCCTGCATCCGCGGGACAAGCGCGACGCCTATGCGGCGGACGTCATCTACGCGACGAACAACGAGCTCGGCTTCGACTACCTGCGCGACAACATGGCGTTCGGCAATGCCGACAAGGTGCAGCGCGAACTCGCTTTTGCAGTCGTCGACGAAGTGGACTCCATTCTCATCGACGAGGCCCGCACCCCGCTCATCATCTCGGGCCCGACGGACGAGACATCCGAGCTTTATGTTCGCGTCAACCGGGTCATTCCCAGCCTCGAGCGTCAGGTCGAGGAGGACGGCCCCGGCGACTTCTCCGTCGACGAGAAGGCGAGACAGGTCCACCTGACTGAAGAAGGCCACGAGAAGGTCGAGGCGGTCCTCGTCGAAGCGGGCATCCTTCCCGAAGGTCAGAGTCTCTACGACCCGACGAACATCGTCCTGGTGCACCACCTGAACGCCGCGCTTCGTGCGCACGCGTTGTTCCATCGCAACGTCGAGTACATCGTCCGCGACGGGCAGATCGTGATCGTCGACGAGTTCACCGGCCGCACGATGCCGGGCCGGCGCTGGTCGGAGGGTCTGCACCAGGCGATCGAGGCCAAGGAAGGGGTGGCGATCCAGAGCGAGAACCAGACGCTCGCATCCATCACGTTCCAGAATTACTTCCGGCTCTACGACAAGCTCGCGGGGATGACGGGCACCGCGGACACCGAGGCCGCGGAGTTCCAGCAGATCTACGGACTCGAAGTCGCCGTCGTCCCGACCCACCTGGAAATGATCCGCGACGACATGGCCGATCTGGTGTTCCTCACGCAGGAGGAGAAGTTCGACGCGGTGCTGGAGGATATCCGTGATTGCAAGGCGCGGGGCCAGCCGGTCCTGGTCGGCACGACTTCGATCGAGACCTCCGAGCTGCTCTCGGGAAAGCTTCGGGACACGGGAGTCGCGCACGAGGTGCTGAACGCGAAACAGCATGCGCGCGAGGCCGTCATCGTCGCCCAGGCGGGGCGGCCCGGCGCTGTGACCATCGCGACCAACATGGCCGGTCGTGGGACCGACATCGTGCTCGGAGGCAGTCTCGTCGCGGAGCTGGAGGAGCTTTCGCAGGGCGGCGCGGACGAGCCGGAGCTCGAAACGGTGCGGGCGTCGTGGCGCGAGCGCCACGACACAGTGGTCGCCGCTGGCGGACTCCACATCGTAGGCACCGAGCGTCACGAGTCGCGGCGTATCGACAATCAGCTCCGCGGCCGTTCCGGGCGTCAGGGCGACCCCGGGTCGAGCCGCTTCTACCTCTCGTTGCAGGACGATCTGATGCGGCGATTCGCCTCCGACCGTGTCGGCGGGATCATGCAGAAGCTCGGCATGGAGCACGGCGAGGCCATCGAGCACCGCTGGGTGACAAAGGCGATCGAGAACGCCCAGCGCAAGGTCGAGGCTTTCAACTTCGACATCCGCAAGCAGCTTCTGGAGTACGACGACGTCGCCAACGATCAGCGTCGGGAGATCTACACCCTGCGCAACGAGCTCATGGAGACGGACGACGTCTCGGACCAGCTCGAAGCGCTGCGCGCGGATGTCGTGAACGAAGTGATCAATGCGTTCATTCCTCCCGAGAGCCTCGACGAGTTGTGGGACATTCCGGGGCTGGAGGCGGCGCTCACGAACGAGTTCGCGGTGAATCTACCCGTGGCCCAGTGGCTCGAGGAGGACGACGAGCTGCACGAGGAGCCACTGCGCGCCCGCATCCTCGAGGCGATCGTCACGCAGTACAAGACCAAGGAGGAGTACGCCGGCGCTCGGGTGATGCGGCACTTCGAGAAGGCGGTCACCCTTCAGATCCTCGATCAGTGCTGGAAGGAGCACCTCGCGTCGATGGACTACCTCCGCCAGAGCATCGGGCTGCGGGGATACGCGCAGAAGGACCCGAAGCAGGAGTACAAGCGCGAGGCGTTCGAGATGTTTCAGGCCCTCACCGCTCGCATCAAGTCCGAGGTCGTCGGGCTGCTTTCGAAGGTGCAGGTGCGGGCCGAGGAGGACGTCGAGGCGGTGGAGGCGCGACGGCGCCGCAACGCGCCGGTTCAGGCCATCCACGCCGCGCCCCCCGAGCCGGTGGACGAAGCGTCCGCCGCCAGCGACGCGGCGGAGCCGGAGCGAGCCGCGGCGGGCAAGGCGATGGAGCCGATGAGAGCTGCGGCCGGGGGAATGGCGCGCGGACTCCCGGGACAATCGGGTTCCGCTCCGGTCCCGGCTCGGTCGCTGGGGGCCGGCAGCGCCGGGCCGCGTCGGGCCGGGGCCGAGAACCGGTCTCCCTACGTGCGCGGCGGGCGCAAGATCGGGCGCAACGAACTCTGTCCGTGCGGTTCGGGCAAGAAGTTCAAGCAATGTTGCGGCCGCCTGAAGTGAGGACGATCTGAAGTGAGGGCGATGGTTCCTGATGAGGTTACCGACTGAACCTTCGCAGAGCCTGCATCTGCGGGATAGCGCAATCGACACGTAGCAAGGCAATGCTCGTCACCATCTCGAGGAGAATCCCCCGATGCCCGTTGGACTGACACCCCCGTCGTCACTCGCCCCGGTGGCGGGCGTGCGTATCGCCACCGCCGCGCTCGGTGGTCGCAGCACGCCGCGCGACGACCTCACCCTGTTCGAGATCGCGTCCGGCGCCACGTGCGCAGTGACATTGACGCGCAACGCCTTTCGCGCCGCCCCGGTGACGGTCGCGCACGAGCACCTCGCCGGGGAGGCCCCGCGCTACCTGCTCGTCAACGCCGGGAACGCGAACGCGGGGACCGGGGCGCGTGGCATCGCCGACGCGAAGCGGTGCTGTGCGATCGTGGCCGAGGCCACCGGGGCGCCGGCCGACAGCGTCCTTCCGTTCTCGACCGGTGTCATCGGCGAGCCGCTACCCGTCGAGCGGTTCGAGCACGCGGTTCCCGTTGCGGCGGGGCGGTTGCACGAGAACGGGTGGCTTGATGCTGCTTCCGCCATTGCCACCACCGACATCATTCCCAAGGGCGTGTCCCGCACCGTCGACCTTGGCGGGCGCGCCGTGGTGGTGACCGGGATCGCCAAGGGCTCGGGGATGATGCGCCCGGACATGGCGACCATGCTGGCGTTCATCGCCACCGACGCCGCCGTCGCGCCGGACGCACTGCAATCCATGGTGCGCGACGCAGTCGAGGCGAGCTTCAACCGCATCACTGTCGACGGAGACACGTCGACCAACGACGCCTGCGTCCTCGTCGCGACCGGAGCGCTCGGCAATGCGCTCATCGGCGAGGGGTCGCCGGAGTATCGTGCGCTGGCCGAGGCGGTCGGCGCCGTCGCCCTGGAGCTCGCCCACGCCATCGTGCGCGATGGTGAAGGCGCGACGAAGTTCATCACCGTGGAGGTCGAAGAGGGGGCCAGTGGCGAAGAGTGTCTCGCCGTCGCATATACCATCGCCCACTCGCCGCTTGTGAAGACCACGCTCTACGCGAGCGATGCGAACTGGGGACGCATCCTGGCCGCGGTGGGTCGGGCCGGACTTGCCGATCTCGATCTGTCCCGGGTCGGGATCCGGCTCAACGGGGTGTGTATCGTGAGCGGTGGCGAGCGTGACACCGCTTATACGGAGGAGGCCGGCGCCGAGGCGGTCTCACGCGACGAGATCGAAATCCGCGTCGCGCTCGGTCGCGGCGAGGCGTGCGACCGCGTCTGGACCTGCGACTTCTCCCACCAGTACGTCACCATCAACGCCGAGTACCGGACCTGACATGGTGCCCGCCCGGCACGGGGCGATCAGCGCTCCAGGTACTGTGCCTTGCCGTCGACGTTCTCCCACTGCTCGGCGTCCTCGGGAGCGGGTTTCATCTCGGTGATCACGGGCCACTCCCGCGAAAGCTCCACGTTCAGCGCGAGCCATTCCTGCTGATCGTCGGTGAGGTCGTCTTCGGACAGGATCGCCTCCACCGGACACTCGGGCTCGCACAGCGTGCAGTCGATGCACTCCTCCGGATCGATGACCAGCATGTTGGGGCCCTCGTGGAAGCAATCGACGGGGCATACCTCCACGCAGTCCGTGTACTTGCACCGGATGCATTTGTCGATGACAACGAACGTCATGATTCCTCGGACCTCGATCCACGGCTTGACCAGCCGCGCATGATACGTTGCGATGGTCTGTATTTCGAGGGGGAAAACGGTGCGGCGGGTGGGCGGCGATGCCTGCCCGCGTGGTGCCCGGATGCGCCGGTGGTCGAGCCGGGAGTTCGGCGAAAGTCGGCGGGACGGCGTCATGGCCTGCAACGAAATCGTGTGCGCGGCGGCGGTTCGGGGCCCGAGCGCGGCGGGCCTCAGGGGCGTGCGATGGATTTCAGTCGGTAGAGGATGTCGAGGGCTTCCCGGGGGGAGAGGGCGTTGGGATCGACGGCCTCGAGCGCCTCTCGGAGCACGGTCTTGTCCGGGGCGGGCGGCGGCGCATCGAACAGCCCGAGCTGCGCGGAAGGCGGTTCGGAGGCGCTCGCGCGAGGGGCGCGCTCGAGCGTTTCGAGAATCGCGCGCGCCCGGGCGATCACGTCGTCCGGGAGCCCGGCGAGCGCCGCTACGGCAAGGCCGTAGCTCCGGCTCGCCGGTCCGTCCTTCACGCGGTGCATGAAGACGATCTTCCGGCCGTGCTCGATGGCGTCGAGGTGGACATTGGCCACGCCCTCCGCGTGATGCGGCAGCTCGGTGAGCTCGAAGTAGTGGGTCGCGAAGAGCGTGAACGAGCGGGTTCGGTGCGCAAGTTCGCGTGCGCACGCCCAGGCAAGCGCGAGCCCGTCGTAGGTGCTGGTGCCGCGGCCGATCTCGTCGACGAGCACCAGGCTGCGTTCGGTGGCGTTGTTGAGGATCCGCGCCATCTCGGTCATCTCCACCATGAAGGTGGAGCGGCCTCCGGCGAGATCGTCACCGGCGCCGATCCGCGTGAAGATGCGATCGATGGGGCCGATACGCGCCGCTGCGGCCGGAACATAGCTCCCCGCGTGCGCAAGCACGGCGATGAGCGCGGTCTGGCGCATGATGGTCGACTTGCCGCCCATGTTCGGTCCCGTGACCACGAGCATGCGCCGGGAATCGTCGAGCACCACGTCGTTGGGGATGAACGGCTGCGGCGACATCCGTTCGACCACGGGGTGGCGGCCTCCCTCGATGTGAAGGCCGGGCTGGTCGTCGAGCTGCGGCGCGCGGTAGTCGAGCGATTCCGCGCGCTCGGCGAAGTTGCCGAGTACATCGAGCTCGGCGACGCCCGCAGCGCAGCGCTGAAGCGCGCCGAGGCCCGCCGCGAGCTGTGCCACCAGTTCGTCGTAGAGCGCCCGCTCGCGCCCGAGGGCCCGCTCGCGCGCCCCGAGCACGCAATCTTCGAACTGCTTGAGCTCGGCGGTGATGTAGCGTTCGGCGCCCTTCAACGTCTGGCGTCGGACGTAGTCGGGCGGCGCGTGCCCGCTCTGCGCCTTCGAGAGTTCGATGTAGTACCCGTGCACGCGGTTGTACCCCACCTTCAGGTTCGCCACCCCGGTCCGTTCGCGTTCGCGGGCCTCCAGGGCTTCGAGAAAGGCGTGGGCGTCGGTGGACAGACGCCGCAGCTCGTCGAGCTCGGCGTCATAGCCGCCGGCGATGACTCCGCCGTCGCGGACGAGCACCGGCGGGGCGTCCACCACCGCGCGGTCGAGCAGCGCCGCCATATCCGGGAGCGCCTGGTGCACGCCGGTCAGCTCCCGGATGCGCGGACTGTCGGTGTCGGCGAGTGCATCGCGCAGCCGCGGTATCGTATGCAGTGCGGTGCGAAGCTGTGCGAGGTCGCGCGGCCGTGCAGTCCCGAGGCCGATCCGGGACACGATACGCTCCAGATCCCCAACATCGGCGAGCAGCGCGCGGATGGGCCCGTGCACGCCTCGCTCGATGAGGGCGCCGACCGCGTGCAGACGTTTGGCGAGTGTCTCGTGATCGCGCACGGGGCGGGTCAGCCAGCGGCGCAGGAGCCGACTTCCCATCGGGGTCTCGGCCCGATCCAGGACCGCGACGAGGGTGGCGGAGTCGTTGTCCGACAGCGCGTGGGTGATCTCCAGATTGCGCTGCGTGACCGCATCCAGAATGAGTGCATCCTCCCGGCGTTCGAAGCGCAGAGTGCGAATGTGCGGGAGCGCGCCGCGCTGGGTGTCCCGGGCATAGACGATCAGCGCTCCCGCGGTCCCGGTCGCGAGCGGCCGGTCCTCGATCTCGAACGGCGCGAGATCACGGGTTCCGAGCTGTTCGACGAGAATGCGCCGGGCCGATTCCGGTTCGAAGTGCCACGGCGGAAGCCGTCGCAGCGCCTGGTGCTCGCCCCCCGAGCCGAGATCCGGCGCGTCCTCCGGGACAAGTACCTCCGCGGGATCGAGCCGCTCGATCTCGGCCTGGGCGCTTTCGGTGTCTTCGACCTCCGTGCAGGTGAACCGTCCGCTGGAGAGCTCGAGAGCTGCGATACCCCAGCGTCCGGCGACGCAATGGACCGCCGCGAGCAGGTTGTCGCGGCGCGCCTCCAGAAAATGCTCCTCGGTCAGCGTCCCGGGGGTGACGATACGCGTGACCTGCCGCTCCACCGGGCCGCGGGAGGCCGCGGGGTCGCCGATCTGCTCGCAGATCGCGGCCGACTCGCCCTTGCGCACCAGCTTCGCCAGGTACGACTCGACCGAGTGTGCCGGCACGCCGGCCATGGGGATCGGGACCCCGCCGGAGCGCCCGCGGGCGGTGAGCGCGATGTCCAGCAGCTTCGAGGCCCGGCGGGCATCATCGAAGAACAGCTCGTAGAAGTCCCCCATCCGGTAGAAGAGCAGGGTGTCGGGGTGCTCGGCCTTGATGCGCAGATACTGCGCGATGACGGGCGTGTTTCCGGGCGGGGCGGCGGCGGAGGTCACGGGTGAGGGGCAGGCGTCGGAGAAGGCTGCGGGCAGGGAAGCATCCCACGATGTGGCGAGACGCGCTATCCGGTGTACCTGCCCCATCCGGCCCGGCAAGGCTTGGAAGCGGTGCCATGAAGCCCCATATCCGCGCCTCGGAGAGTCGGAGACCAGTGCACGAGGGAGGTTGTGTGATGGCCGAAGTGCAGTCGAAGGAGACCCACGGGTTCCAGACCGAGGTCCGGAAGTTGCTGGACCTGATGATCCACTCGCTCTACAGCAACAAGGAGATCTTTCTCCGGGAGCTGATCTCCAACGCATCGGACGCGGCGGACAAACTCCGCTTCGAGGCCCTGTCCGATGATGCGCTCTACGAAGGCGACGGCGAACTCGGGGTGCGCATCTCGTTCGATGCCGATTCCCGCACCGTCAGCGTGCGCGACAATGGTATCGGCATGACCCGCGAGGAGATCGCCTCCAACCTCGGCACCATCGCCCGCTCCGGTACCCGCCAGTTTTTCGAAGCGTTGACCGGCGACGCCGCGAAGGACACCCAGCTCATCGGCCAGTTCGGCGTCGGGTTCTACTCGAGCTTCATCGTGGCCGATCGCGTGGTCGTGACCTCGCGCCGCGCCGGCCGCCCGGCCTCCGAGGGGGTGCGCTGGGAGTCGAGCGGCGAGGGCGAGTTCACCGTCGAGACCGCCGATGTGGAGCCGCGCGGCACCGAGGTGGTGCTGCACTTGCGTGATGGCGAGGATGAATTCCTCGACCGCTGGCGCCTGCGCAATATCGTGCGCAAGTACTCCGACCACGTCTCGATCCCGATCCTGATGCCGGGCGAGGGCAAGGCCGACGCCGAAGCCGACGATGACGACGCCGACAGCAACACCGGCGAGGTCGAGACGAAGGACGAGGAGACCATCAACGCCGCCACCGCGCTGTGGACCCGCAACAAGAGCGAGCTCGGCGACGACGACTACAACGGTTTCTACAAGCACGTCGCCCACGACTTCGAGGATCCCCTTGCCTGGATCCACAGCCGGGTCGAGGGCACCCTGGAGTACAGCCTGCTGCTGTTCATCCCCGCCCGCGCCCCGTTCGATCTCTGGGACCGCAATGTCCGCCGCGGGGTGAAGCTCTACGTGCGGCGGATCTTCATCATGGACGACGCCGAGCACCTGATGCCGGCGTACCTGCGGTTCGTGCGCGGCGTGATCGATTCGGCGGATCTGCCGCTCAACATCTCGCGCGAGATCCTGCAGGAGAACCGCCGAATCCAGTCGATCCGCACCGGCGCGGTGAAACGGGTGCTCGATCTGCTCGGGGGAATGGCGAAGGACGACTCCGAAAAGTACGCGAAGTTCTGGGAGCACTTCGGCCGGGTGCTCAAGGAGGGGGTGGTCGAAGATGGCCGCAACCGCGAGCAGGTCGCGAAGCTGCTGCGGTTCGCATCCACCCATGGCGCCGACGACGCGCAGAGCGTTTCTCTCGACGACTACGTGTCGCGGATGAAGGAAGGGCAGAAGGGGATCTACTACATCACCGCCGACAGCTACCGCACTGCGCGCCACAGCCCTCACCTGGAAGTGTTCGACAAGCATGGCCTGGAGGTTCTGCTGCTCGCCGACCCGATCGACGAGTGGCTGGTCATGCACCTCACCGAGTACGAGGACAAACCTCTGGTGTCGGTGATGAAGGGCGAGCTGGACCTCGGCGAAATCGCCTCCGGGGACGATGCGCCGAAGGAGGAGGCGGACGGAGATCATGCGCCGGTGCTGGAGCGGTTCCGGGAAGCCCTTTCGGGGCGCATCAAGGATGTTCGGGTGACCCGCCGCCTCTCGACCTCGCCCGCCTGCCTCGTCAGCGAGGAGTTCGAGATGAGCCGCCATCTGGAGCGGATCCTCGACGCTGCGGGCCAGTCGGTCGATTCGGCCAGACCCATCCTGGAGATCAACCCCGATCACCCCATGGTCACCCGGCTCGCGGCGGAGACCGAGGCGTCGCGTCAGACGGACTGGGCGCATCTGATCTTCGATCAGGCGCTGCTCAGCGAAGGGGGCCGTCTGGAGGATGCGGCTGCGTTCGTGCGGCGCATGAATACGCTCATCGTCGATCTGGCTGAGGGCGCCGGCCCGGCACCGACGCGGCGCCGGCCGGCGAAGAAAACCGCGACGAAGAAGACCACCACGAAGAAGGCCGCGACGAAGAAGACCGCGGGGGCCGGGAGGAAGACGGCAGGCGCTTCGAACCCACCCGCCGGAGAGGAGACGGCACCGGATAGCGCGGAGCAGAGCCCGACCCGAGACTGATGCGGTGGGGGGAGTGATCGACGTGTCCGCGCCGCCCGATGACCTCGACGACCATGCGCGCATGGCGGTCGCGGAGCTGCGCACCGTCACCGACCTCGTGCGCTGGGGGGCGGCCCGGCTCGACGAGGCCCGCGTCGTGTTCGGTCATGGCGCCGACAACGCGGTGGACGAGGCGATCGCGCTCGTGCTGCCCGCGGCCGGCCTGCGTCCCGGCGCTCCGGAATCACTGTTCGCTTCGCGACTTGCCACTCCGGAGCGCCGTGCGGCGGTCGATCTGATCGTGCGCCGCATCCGCGAGCGCATCCCCGCTCCCTACCTGACCGGCCGCGCCTGGTTCGCGGGCCTGGAGTTCGCCTGCGACGCGCGTGCCCTCGTGCCGCGTTCCCCCATTGCGGAATGGATCGAGCGAGGCTTCGAGCCCTGGCTCGATCCGGATGTGGTCGAGCGGGTGCTGGAGATCGGCACCGGCGGCGGCGCCATCGCCATCGCCTGCGCGGCGGCGTTTCCGAATGCGACCGTCGACGCGGTCGACGTGAGCGGCGCCGCACTCGAACTGGCCCGGGAGAACTGCGCCGCACACGGTGTCAGCGATCGGGTCAGGCTCCTGGAGTCCGACGTGTATGCGGGAGTGAGCGATCGCTATGACCTGATCGTCAGCAATCCGCCCTATGTCGATGCCCCGACGATGGCGACGCTTGATGCGGAGTACCGGCACGAGCCCCGAATCGGCCTGGAGGCGGGCGCCGACGGTCTCGACTGCGTGCGCCGGATTCTGGCCGGAGCGAGTGCTCACTTCCGATCCGGCGGGGTGCTGGTGTGCGAAGTGGGTGCGTCGCGCCAGGCGCTCGAGGGCGCATACCCGGCGGTTCCGTTTACCTGGCTCGATCTCGAACGGGGCGGGGAAGGCGTATTCCTGCTGGAGGCGACGCAGCTCGACGGTCTCGAGCGCGGGTGAACGGCCCGGCGGGCGATTTGCCCCCGCCCCCATACCGAGAATTGATTGTCACCGGAATCGGCAGCGTTCGGTGATGTCCTGCCTTCCCCCGGAAATTTTGGGAATTATCTACTTTACTCCACCTGTCCATTAGGGTAGGATCGTCCCACAGTCAGACGTGAGGACGGGGAAATGGCACTGAATGACGGCGTAACAGTCAGTCTGTTCCAGATGTTCGAGCGGTT